>CAYTTV010000014.1:6458-30087 GCA_964440915.1 uncultured Roseivirgaceae bacterium | reverse complement strand
GCAGTTTGGCAATAAACTACTTGAGCAGACAGCCATTAGCTTTTGGTACTGTCCCTTATTTTGTGGATTAGAAAGGTTTCATGCAAAGACCGCAAAAAAGAGGTTCAAATCATGTGGTTGACATTGTCCAGTAACCCTTCATACTTGATCACTTCCACGCCAAAGCGCTTCAAAAACTCTACTCCTTCGTCCACCGCCAACCCTTTGTAGGCCGCATAAGAGTTGAGGTAAACGACTTTTCCAATGCCCATGCTAAAAATTATTCTGGCACAGGCCAAGCAAGGCGCCAATGTCACGTACAAAGTTGACCCCTCTACAGAAGCCTTATTTTTTACAGCGTAGAGAATAGCATTTTGTTCGGCGTGTATGGCTAATGAACAACTACCCTTAACGTCGAGCGCACACCCAGTGTCAGGCCATTCCTCATCGCAATTGTGCGTTCCTGCTGGAGGCCCATTGTAGCCGATAGATATAATGCGCGTATCTTTGGCAAGCACAGCGCCTACGTGTCTTTTTATGCAATGGGACCGCTTTGCCAAATTAACAGCAAGCTCCATAAAAATATCATCGAACTCTGGACGTTCCATATAAAGTTTATGCTATCATTGTCATGTAAAACCTGGAAATCATGCCCTTACTATTCTAATATTTTCTTAGTTTAGTAGCCAAACAGCAGGTGGCAGCACAATGCTCTGTTACAATTTTCATCCAAATTAAAGAAATCATCACTATGATTCGAAAAGTATTGCTATTTAATTTAAGCTTGCTCCTAACGGGCATGCTGCTCAGCGAAGGGGCTTATGCGCAAGAAGCGTTAAAACCACGCCCTTCTCCACTAGAAATGGTGACCTTTAAATATGAGGACACCTATATTAAGATCACGTACAGCAGACCGCACAAAAGAGGGCGTGAGGTATTTAGTGATACCGGGCTGGCACCATACAATCAGGTGTGGAGGACCGGTGCCAATGAAGCTACCGAATTGACGGTCACGAACGCCATTAAAATTGGTGGCCACGAACTGGAAGCCGGCACTTATAGCTTATTCTCTATTCCTAAAGAAAATAGCTGGACAATCATTTTAAACAAAGAATTAGGCCAATGGGGAGCATATCGGTACAATCCAGAACATGACGTACTGCGCTTTGATGTTCCTGTAAAAAATACAGAAACGGCATATGAGCCTTTTACGATTGAATTTGAACAAGAGAAGCAAGGAGTTAATCTCATGATGATGTGGGATCAAACACAAGTTTCGATTCCTATTGAGTTTTTATAATCCTTGAGTATTTGACATATCCAGATAGAGGTAGGCAGCCTAGCCTATCTCTATCACAACATCATCCGTCATAGGGTGTCCAACGCATGTTAAGACATATCCTTCTTCCCTTTCAGAATCGGATAAGCCTTCTTCTTCGTCCATTTTGACCTTACCAGAAAGGCACTTTCCTCTGCAAGCAGTACACAAACCACTCTGGCAAGAATAGGGTAAGTCTATGTCTAATTCAAGCGCAGTTTCTAGAATTGTTTTGTCTGGTTCGACCATAAAAGTGTGTTCTTCATCATCGTAAATGATCTTCACTTCCCTTGCCACGATCGTATCCTCGGTTGGCGCTTCAACTATTACTTCCTTTTTATTGGTAATCCCCACCACAAAGCTTTCCTTGAATATCTTTTCTTTAGGCACCCTCATGATTTCCAAAGCTGAGGTGATATTATTCATCATTCCCTCTGGCCCACACATAAGATATTCAGTCTTTTCTTCTCCCCAGTCGGGCACTCTTTCCAGAAGGGTCTTTACTTTCTCAGGGTTGAGGAGGCCTGATGGCCCTTGCCAATTCACAGGGGCATTATCTAATATATAAATTACCTGGAACCTGCCTTCATAATTCCTTTGTATATCATCAAGCTGCTCCCTGAAGATAATGCTATCGATATTCCGATTGGCGTATATTAAGGAAATAATGCTATCTGACTCTCCATGGAGTACTTCCTTTGTAATGGCCATGAGCGGTGTAATACCACTTCCTCCCCCAAAAAGCACCAAATGCCTCTTATTGCCAGCTTTTGCCCGAGCGGTAAATTTACCCATAGGCTCCATCACCTTGAGGCTGTCTGCTACTTTTATAGAACTCGCCAAAAAGTTAGACATTTTCCCTCCTTCTACCCTTTTCACTGTCACAGCCGGTGCGTCATCTGTCAACATGGAAGTGCAAAGCGAATATGATCTCCTTACTTCTTCCCCTTCAATGTGGGCTATCAAGGTCAGAAACTGCCCTGCTTCATAAATCATCGAAGAAGCCGGTCGTTCAAACTCTATAGTAATGGCATCGGCGGTCTCCTGAACAACCCTTTTCACCGTTAAATCATAATAGTGGGCATTCTTGCTCTTAAGATCGGCCGCTTCCTCCTTCTTCTTTTTAAATATATTAAACATGCTATAAACTTATGGTTCTTGCCTGCCTGAAAACCTTGCTATACCCTCTGGCAGCACATCTCATTTTGTTATAAACAACTTTAATAGTGCTTTAGGTTTGCGGCACTATATTTAAATAGTAACACAATGGCAAAGGGTGTAAAATCGAACGCAAATCTACTAAAAGTATTTATTCTTGACAGGATTGTTTTTCGTTTCTAACAAGACATAGGAACATTAAAGGAATCCATTTAAATTCCTTATTTTTGCCTTCTTCTAACATAAGTGCAAACAATGAACCTGACTGAACTTACAGCAGTATCTCCTGTGGATGGAAGATACAGGAAACAAATCACTTCCCTTGCCAAATATTTTTCTGAGTTTGGGCTGATAAAATATCGTGTAACGGTAGAAATTGAATATTTCATAGCATTGTGCGAGCTTCCCTTGCCCCAATTAGCAGATGTAGGCCAAGCCAACTATGAAGCTTTGAGACAAATCATCACAAACTTTGATGAGTCAGAAGCAGCAAAAATCAAGGCGATTGAAAAAACCACCAACCACGATGTGAAAGCGGTGGAATATTACCTAAAAGAATGTTTTGACAAGCTATCCTTAGGAGATTATAAAGAATTTATCCACTTCGGACTCACATCTCAAGACATCAATAATACTGCTATCCCCCTTTCTTTGAAAGACGCCCTGCTTGAAGTTTATTTTTTGCTTTTGGAGGAAGTTCAGGACATCATGTATGAACTGTCTACGATTTATAAGGATGAGCCTATGCTGGCCAAGACACATGGACAACCCGCCTCACCTACCAAGCTGGGCAAAGAGTTGATGGTATTTTACGAAAGGGTAAACCGCCAATTAGGCCTGATGTTCCATATTCCTTATTCCGCAAAATTCGGTGGTGCGACAGGCAACTTCAATGCGCATCAGGTAGCTTATCCCCATATCGACTGGGTGGAGTTTGGCAACAACTTCGTGAAAAACCACTTAGGGCTGGAGCGTAGTCACCCTACTACCCAAATCGAGCACTACGATAACATGGCTGCCCTTTTTGACAATTTAAAAAGGATCAATACGATATACATCGATCTGGCCCGTGATATATGGCAATATATTTCGATGGGCTATTTCAAGCAGAAAATTAAGGAAGGAGAAATTGGCTCTTCCGCCATGCCTCACAAAGTAAATCCCATCGATTTCGAAAACGCAGAAGGGAATTTGGGGATTGCTAATGCCCTATTCGAGCATTTATCGGCCAAATTGCCTATCTCCAGGCTGCAACGCGATTTGACAGACTCTACTGTGTTGCGCAACATTGGGGTACCCCTGGGCCATACGGTTATTGCCCTTGAATCACTGAAGAAAGGTTTAGGAAAGCTTGAACTGAACAAAGATGCGATTCATGCTGATCTGGAGGAGAACTGGGCGGTGGTAGCAGAAGGCATTCAGACAGTGTTGAGAAGGGAAGCGTACCCACAACCTTATGAAGCGCTGAAAGCACTCACAAGAACCAATGCCCACATCACCGAAACGACCATCAAAGCTTTCATTGACGAATTAGATGTTTCAGAAGATGTAAAAAATGAGCTAAGGCAAATAACGCCTTTCAACTATACGGGAATTGCTTGATGTACTAATGAGCTGATGGAGCGGAGTTTTAAGTTTTGATGTTAATTTTGAATTGAAAAATTTGCGTTAATCAGTGTGCCAATGGACTGATGTACCAATGTGCGAATGAAGTAATGAACTTGAGCTTTAAATATTGCTGTGATGGCAAAAGTCAGGCAGCACTATGAACTCAGAACTTTTACACACTCATGCTGTCCTTCATTACTAACTATGAACCTGAAAGATGTTTGATAAAAATCCATAATCTATAATCTAATATCTACGGTCTAATGTCTACAATCTAATGAAATACATTATCAGCTTTGTTATCCGAAAGATTCCACGCAAGTACCTACAGCTATTCAGTCATTTCTTTCTGCGGATACTCGCTGTTTTTTATAAGGGCAACAAGGTAGAATGTCCCGTATGCCAACACCGCTTTAGAAAATTTCTGCCTTATGGCAGGATAAATCCACGTCCCAATGCGCTGTGCCCTTCTTGCCTCGCCTTGGAGCGACACAGGCTCATGTGGCTCTACCTACAGCAAAAAACCAACTTTTTTACGAATGACCTAAAGGTGCTGCACGTAGCGCCAGAGCTCTGCTTCATCAAAAGGTTCGAGGCCATGCCCAACCTGGACTACATTACCGCCGACATTGAGTCTCCTTTGGCCAAGGTAAAAATGGATCTGCATGATATTCCATTTGATCAAGGCACTTTCGATGTAACTTTTTGCAACCATGTGATGGAGCATGTGACAGATGATATCCAATGTATGAAAGAACTGTATAGGGTGCTTAAACCTGGAGGTTGGGCCATCATCCAATCTCCCATGGATTTTGGCAGGGCAGAAACTTATGAAGATGCTGCTATTACGAGCCCCGCCGAAAGAGAAAAGGCATTTTTGCAAAGCGACCACCTCCGCTTATACGGCATGGACTATCATGAGCGACTGGAGAAAGCGGGCTTTAAAGTAACCATAGACCATTTTGTGCAGGAAGTAGACGAGCCACAGCGGGAACGCTACGCCTTGCCTGGTCAGGAGATTATATATTTCTGTCAGAAATCATAGCCCCATCTTTTCATCAATCAAATAATCACTCTTTTTTCCTGAATTCAGTGTAATCAATTCGGCCAAGAAACCGGCGAGGAAGAGCTGCATCCCCACAATCAAAGCCACCAATGCCAAAAAGAACAAGGGCTGGTCCGTCACATCTCTGGCAGGAAGTTGGTGATACAAATAGTAAAGCTTCTGTGAAATGATGCCTATGGTAATAATCAGCCCCATGAAAAAGGAGAGTGTTCCTAAGCTTCCAAAGAAATGCATCGGCCGCTTTTTAAACTTGTACACAAAAGTGATTGAAAGCAAATCCAGAAAGCCAAAGACAAAGCGCTCCATACCAAATTTGGTCACGCCATATTTTCTGGGTCTGTGCTGCACCACCTTTTCGGTAATCCTATAAAAGCCATTCCATTTGGCGATAACAGGTATATAGCGATGCATTTCGCCATATACCTCTATGCTTTTTACTACGCGTGCCTTATACGCTTTCAATCCACAGTTGAAGTCATGAATATCGATACCGGAAATAAGACTCGTGATATAATTAAAGAACTTAGAAGGAACGGTCTTGGCTATAGGGTCGTACCGCTTCTTTTTCCATCCCGATACCAAGTCATAGTTCTTTTCTACAATCATCTTGTATAGCGCTGGGATTTCGTCTGGACTATCCTGCAAGTCAGCGTCCATCGTGATGACCACTTTGCCCGAGCAGTAGTCAAAGCCCGTGTCCAAAGCAGCAGATTTCCCATAGTTGCGAGAAAAACTCACCCCCTTGACACGAGGGTTTTCCCTTCCCAAGTCTTCTATAATCGCCCAAGAGTTATCTGTGCTGCCATCATCCACCAAGATTATTTCATATGTAAAGCCATGCTGCTCCATCACATCCCTAATCCAACTGCACAGTTCGGCAATAGATTCTTCCTCATTATACAATGGCACTACAACAGAAATATCCATATCCACATTCATCCGATTTAATATTGCAACTCAGGATTTGTTTTTTTTGTAAAGGCACTTATGACTAAAGAAAAAATCAACCCCATCAACAATGCGCCGAATACGCCCCAAATCATAAGCATTTCGGGAGTGGTAAATTTTTGCGTCATGGCCAATGCTTGCTCAATTTGCTCATCGTCCATCCCTTGCTCTTCCAAAGCTATCCGCGATTGATTCAATATTTCGCTCAACATAGAATCATCGATGAATTTCAAATAAAAATAGCTAAAAAGGGAGGATATAAGCCCAGCCACTCCTGAAACGATCATTCCTAGGCCCAATCCTTGTCCATAGGACATGTAACCGTCGCCCGATTCTTTATAGGTTTTGTGCGCCCATACAATACCAATTATGTATATCACATAAGCTACAATGCCCAAAGCTTGATTGGTAACCATGCCAGTTACCTGAAGCAGCATTGAATAGATAATCAAAGCCAAGGCAAGGATAACACCAACCCTGAATCCGATCGGCCATAAAGTAGATTTCTCTTCCATATTATTTAATGTTTAAGGATGAAACGAATAAAGATTATTTTCTTAAAAATACACTTATTAAAATAGTTAGAAATAATCCAATAAAAATTTTTTTCAAAAAATCATCCGCAGCAACCTCTAGGGCATTGATACCCTCAACTTCCGAATATGCCCTTTCATAAACTGCTTCCCCCATCCGTACAACCATTTCGTCTTTCATGATGGTTAAGAGCCTGATCCGATCAGCAATATAGCCTGCCAATAATTGGTCGTCTACAAAACTGACAAACACCCAAACAAAAAGTGCAGAAATGAAGGCAATGCCAATATAAGTGAGAAACCCTACCGTCATGCCCTGCCAAAAACGCAATTCGCGATTATTACCAAAGTCTCTAAACTCCCTGATACTAAAAAACAAAAACAATGGCAACAAAAGAAACCCAAAATCAAATTGCCGATAAACAACCAACGGATTTTTACCAAAGAAATAAATACTAGCAAACAACAGCGCCGACATGGCACCACCCACTAACCCGAACTTCAAAGGAACAGCATATATAGGACGCAAAGTTTTCATCTGTAATCTTTATACTGTACTAAGCAAACGCTCATCTATCATATACTTTCCTTTGTTAAACACAGCCAATGGCCGGCCCACAAGCTCCTTGTTATAAAAAGGCGAATTCTTAGATTTAGACTTATTCGTACGGTCGTCCAAAACCCATTTTTCTTTCGGGTCAAATAACGTAAGATTGGCCTCTTCACCCACCTCTATTTTAGGCACTTCCAGCCCCAGTCGTTTTCTCGGTGCCACCGTAATCTTTTCTAATGCGGTAGCCAAGTCCAACTTATCACCAAGGTGTACCAATATTGGCAGCACTGTCTGCAAGCCAATTATCCCAAACTCGGCATTATCAAACTCCAACTTTTTACTTTCTTCATCTTGAGGCGAATGTCCCGACACAATCACATCTATCGTACCGTCTTTCAAGCCTTCCACCAAAGCATCCACATCGGTTTGGGTCCTAAAGGGCGGGTTTACCTTGTAATTTGTATCAAAATCAGGAAATGACCCGTCATTAAACATCAGTTGATGTGCCGCCACATCACATGTCACGTCCAGTCCCCTTTCCTTCGCCTTCCTGATCAGCTCCACCGAACCGGCAGTCGATATGTTTGAAAAATGCAACTTGCCACCCGTATAGGTCAGAATATCCAAATCTCGCGTTATCGCCAATTCTTCCGCCAACGATGGCATGCCTTTCATACCCATGATCGTGCTATTTACCCCTTCGTGCATTGTGCCAAAAGCTGTCAGCAGCCTGTCATATGGTTTGTTGATCAACAAACCATCAAACTTCTGCAGATAAAGCAGGGCTTTCAAGCAGATATCCGTATGCCAAAGCGGGTTTTCCCCGTCCGAAAAAGCTACCGCTCCCGCCTCGTACATATCAATCATCTCTGTCAATTCCTCCCCTTTTGTATCCAGCGTCACCGCCCCTATAGCATGCAGTTGCGTTACCAGCCTTCCATTTCTAGAGTGTATATAGGTTATTTCATTCTTCGACTGGACAGCCGGATTGGTGTTGGGAACCAAGGCTACATCCGTAAAGCCTCCCTTGGCAGCAGCCGATGCACCCGAGGTTAAATCCTCCTTGTGCTCGTGCCCAGGATCAGCAAAATTGGCCTGCATGTCGGCCCAACCAATAGACAGCATCAAACCCTGAGCATCTATTATTTTCTCTGCCTCTGGCTCTTCATCTCCCACGGCTACGATCCGCCCATCTTTCAGGCCTATGTTCACCTTTTTCCCATGCCAAGGAGACTGCCTATCCACAATCTCTACCTGCTTTAGCAATATATCCATCTACCCAATGTGTTTATAGTTCCCATTTCTTTACCCAGTTTTTCTATTCTAATGATTTGGGCGGCTTTTCAGGCTATCCGCTACAACTCCGCCCATCCGCACGCGCCCTCCCTTGGCGGGGTTTCCACTGCTATCCTGGCCGCTCCTACCTCCGTACCGTCCCTGCCTCTTCATTTCACACCCCATGCAAAAATATCAAAAGATGCAGAAGTTCTCTCCAATATAGCAAAAGATTAATTCTTCAATCCTTCCCCCATAATAATGCAGGGGAAATTACAGCAACCTCCCTATCCATTACTTCATCAGTCTAATCAGCAGTATCTCAATCAACAAAAACGATAAAGCAAGCATCAAACAATGCTTCCAAAGCCCTCTTCCTTCGTTCCTTTCTTTTATAGCGGCTCTAAAAGTGTCCACACTGCTATTGTCGTAAATGGTGGCCGACCCGCCAAAATAATCGTTCAGCTCCTTTATCGTCATCTGCTCCAGATAGGACTCTGTTTTGTTATAGTTGAAAGCCAAAGTTTTTTGTAGCCCTTCAATGTTTTCTAGTGAATAAAAGCCAGGCGCTAATGTATATTTCGGTACTTCAAACACCACCCTATTGCCCAAAATCATCTGGGAAGGAATAATCTCTTGGCTTCCGCTCGCCAGTTTTGCCACATCATGGGATGTTATACTCCCTTTTTTAATGGCAAACTGCGGCTGATCGATATAGTGATATAGGTCTTCACTGACAGACTGACTCAAGGCCGCCAAGCGATACATGATCGGGACAAAAAGGGCATGGTTATGAAAGCTGGAAAACTCATCTCGTAAGGGACCGCCGATGTAATATAGGTTGTCCAACACACTTCTAGAGATGTATGGCGTCCCATTGCTAAACACCAAAATATCCATTCCAGCACTTCCCCACGCCACCGTGCCCACAGCTGTAGGCATGGCTATGGCCTCTCCCGTGGCTTCAAAAATATTGTCGAAGAAAGGATTGGACAAATCTGGTTGAGCAATGCGCTGCAAAGAAAGATTGCCCGCATTACTTGGCCTTAAAGGTTCAGGAAGCCCGAAAAAAGAAAAATGGTCTAAAGAAGGCTGTTCCCCAAAAACGATCACAACATGCCCGTCGTCTTCCACATATTGCTGCAGATGAGGAATAAGCGTCGCCGGAGCAGCATTTACTTCATTTAGAAAAACAATGTCGGCCTCCTTGATCAAATTATAATCAAGGTTGTGGATGCTAAAGGACAGAAAATCAAACAACTGCTCGTTGCCATACACTTTGGAGAGCACGTCAGAAGCTTTTTCTCCTTTTATCTCCAATATGTCGATTTTCTGTGTTGTGTTAAGCGCAAAGTAAAATTCATTGTCATAGGTTACTGGAAAATCTTCAAATGAAATTTTACCGCTATTGACATCAGATAGATTAAAATTAATATCGAACTGGACTGTCGTGGATGACATAGGATTGACCGTTGCTCCAGCCGTAGCCACCTGTACATCATTGATCGTAAGTTTCACAATAACTTCTTCTGCTGTTTCAGGGCCATTATTCCGCAGTTTCACATGAATAGCGTTGGCATTATTGGCCAACAAATAGGGGTTGGATAAATACACCGAATCGACAAACAAGTTCGCGACAGCTTTAAAATTGATAGGAGCCAAATAAAAATGCTGACTGCTATCCATTGAAGGCCGCTCATTCGACATCGAAGTTGATCTCTGAAAATCAGAAAAAATATAGATATCTGCAGTTTCATCTGAGTTTCTTGTGATCTGCAACCGGCTCAAAACGTTATCGATGCTTCTGGATACAGGAGAAAATCGGATCTCTGTCAAAGCATCCAACAGCTTATCGGATCGCATGGCTCGTTCAGATGTGGTAAAGAACTCATTGGTCAGAAGTTGGTACTGCGTGTGCTTAGGGTATTGCCCTACCAGCGCCTGTACACTTTCTATGGCCACATCTAAGGCCGCAATGTTATCTTCCGTTGGATTGGACATGCTATAGGAGTTGTCCACATAAACTTTCACCAGCTCTCCAGGTGCCTCCTGAGACGAATAAAAAGGCTGGGCAAAGGCCAGAACAAGAAAAAATATAAACAACAACCTGGAGGCCAGTATCAACCAATGCTTTAGCTTCAACCGTGAGCTGCTTGATTTTTGTATATTGCGTAAGAATCTGTTGCTGGAAAAATAAACTTTCTTGGTTCTTCGGAAATTAAAAAGGTGGATGATTACGGGAATGACCAGTGCTGCTAAACCAAAAAGTAGTTGTGGATACAGAAAATTCATTGGGCATAAAAGTACGAAACATCAACAACACTTAATAAGGAAATCGCCTTATTATAGGATTGGATAATAAGCAACAAAAATGAAGATTTAACTGATAAAATGCAATGATGATACCTTGGGGACAAATCATAGCGGCAAGCGTGACCATGGCAGACGTAGCGCATAGCCTATATAAAAAAACCAAAAAAGAGGATACGGTGACGGGAAGCGCCCAAGCACTCGAAGAAAGAATTGCCAAGCTTGAATCCATACAGTCTCAACAGTCGGCACTCTTGCAGCAAATGACTTTGCAAAACAAGGTCTTGATCCGAAAAGTCAGAAATGCTTATATAATGACGGCAGCGGCATTATTTTTAGCCATTACACTTGCCACATTGTATGTTTTAGGTATAACCGTTTGAAGTATTTTAAGCCAGCTTTTTAGGCAAACTATTCCTTTGCATGATTTTTAGAATAAGCCTTTCCTGTTCGTGCATATCGGTCTGACCTGGTGTCAGAGAACGCTTCAATATCAAAGCGATTGATAGCATACACTTCCTGATTTTTGATTGTAGCCTCCTCCCCTATCAGGGTGAAATAATCTACCTGTGGCAACTTCTCGGCTTTATAGAAGATATGATTTTTGTCTTTTCCGAAATCTCTCGCTATTGGCCTGAAAGTAGCTTTATCTGCATCAAGTATTTCATAATTTGTATCCGTTAAGTCTCCTCCAGGGAAGTAGACGATTTTTCCCGTTTCCTTTACATAATAATAGGAATCCGAAACATGCTCGTCTACCTCCCCCAAAAAATGTGAGAAGCACGCTTGAAGGAGGACACAAAAAAATAAAAGGGCATTTTTAATCAATCCTGTGTACATGTTTTGCTTTGATAAGACCGCAAGTCATGCTTAGTTATGAACATGCGCTCGTAGTGCCTTTTACCTTGGCACATATTTCATATGAGTATGGGACAAAGCTAAAGGTTATGTGACCTTAAAAAATCCCTATTATGTAGTAAAACGAAAACTCATTAGAAATGGTGATATTGGGGCGATAGATTTTTTTTGACCTTTGTGCACAGTTAAGCGGCCATTTTTTAAACACTACTCAAACAACTCAAGAATGAGAAAAGCAATCGAAGACAGCCTGTTCTCCTTAATAGCGCCTACAGAAAATCCAGGCCCTATCAAAAGAAAGGAAAAAAGAAGTGCCATTGAAAATTCAAAAGTATACAGCTCTGTAGTTTTAGAAGGGGATAAACTAAACGAGGCTATTCAAAAAGCAAATGAGCACGATGAGTTTGAATATATAATAGAGGCATTGAAGCCTGCAAGGCCAGATTAAGCATATTAAAAATGCAAATGGCTCTCTACCGGTTATTATAGAGAGCCATTTGTCAGGAAGCCGTTTTACTTCCAAAGGATTGGATTCAGATCAATGATTTTTAACGAATTCCATCAACTCTCTGTCATGATTATTGACGATCCTAGATTCTGAATCGAAGTACATGGTTGCTCCGTTTTCCGCAGTATAAGGCTCCCACTCGGGAAGCACCCCTGCCACATTAGGATTCCCAGTCTTGACAAAGTTTAACCAGACCGAGCTCATGATATCTGCCAACTTATAAGACTCCTCAGTAGTTCCTGTCCAGTCAGGCTTCAAGTCAACATTGCTAAATGCCAAAGGAATATCCAAACCGTGAAAAGATCCTTTTGTGTTATCATCTACGGGGCTTTTCCATGCCAAGAAATAGCTGTACACGGGTGCATTGGATTCTTGAGACCATGCATCAGCAGCAATAATGGTTAAAGGCCTGAAGACGGTATCGATAGACAATAAGTCTTGAGGGGTGAAATCAGGATAAGCTTCCTCATATAACGAAACAAATTCATCTGTTTTGTCTTTGTATATTTTTGTCAATCTTTCTTTGGCCTGCTCTAGCGTCAAATCTTTTTCTGCGTAAGCGGTAGCAATTAGCTCATTCAGGGTTGTACCTATCATAAGAGGGATATCCTTAGAGATATCGGCAAATCCTGGGCTGAAAGGCTGCTGAACCAAAACCTCTCCATCCACAGAAGGGGCAAAACCAAACATTGTTGAAGAACCAGGCCTTCTTGGACCAGTAACAGCCGCAATGGCATCGTTTCCAGCTTTTACAAGCGCATGATAAGAAACAGTATCTAGTTTTTCGACCTCATCAGCTCCAATTCCGAGATTTTCAAGCACCGCTTGGCCCAAAGCCTGAGACTTCTCTTGCGTCATGATGTTCAACAAAGTGCCACTTTGAATGATGGCTTTGTGGAACAAACCGTTTGCAGCAGGCATACACATGAGCGTGCCCACTTTTCCCCCACCGCCAGACTCACCGAAGATCGTTACATTGGAAGGGTCGCCTCCAAACTTCTCAATATTATCTTTAATCCACTCCAAAGCCTTCACCACATCCAGCATGCCCACGTTGGCAGATTCCGCATATTTCGAATCAACTCCAGACAAATCTAGAAAACCAAGGATATTGAGCCTATGGTTTACAGACACCATCACCACATCTCCTTTCTGAGCCAACGCTTTCCCATCTGTCATGGGGTCGCTGCTGCTGCCTACATGAAAACCACCTCCATGCAACCATAGCATTACAGGGCGCTTTTTGCCGTCATTCAATCCTTGCGTCCAAACATTTACACTGAATAGCTTTCCTTCATCCATATTGGACTCATCAATCCAGCTTACAATTTGCTTTGCTACGGGACCATACTCCGTGCATTCGAGAATTTCATCCCACGCATCTGGCTCTTGTGGAGGCATAAATCTTTCGGCCTGCGCATATGGAATGCCCTTGAAAATGAAGATATCATCCTCGATACTACCAGAAACACTGCCGTGGGTAGTTTTTACGACAGCTTCCTGAGCTGTTCCAGTGGGCGTATTACATCCTGTAAAGCATAATCCCACTGTTATTACGAAAAGAGAAATAAAGTTAATTAGTAATTTCATAGTGTATGAACTTGTTGAAGTGATATACAAATAAAACTAATTTTAATTTTATTCCTCTTCGATGGTTAACTTACTCGATGATTCCTTTCCTATGATCGATCGATCATGTATGGCAAGCGACAATCACTTGATTAAATCATTTTGAAGAGAGGTCTGTATGGTGAGCGTCAATATCTTAAGTGCGTCATAGATTGCACTTATTCTATAAGCCTCTTAACTGCTTCCAATACTTGCTGGTCAAAGGCTATTTCATGTCCTTGGTTTTCGAGCAAAATGAGATTAACTTGTTTGTTATTGGCTTCTAATTCCGCTACATAACTTTTAGCGATATCTATTGGCACCACTTCGTCATTATCCCCATGAAGGACTATTATTTGTGCTGAATCGTCCATCCTTTCCACCTCCTCAATAGGAGAAAGACTGTTCACCTCTTTATTCCAAATCCTTGCACGCGGCCGTAATGCTTTCATATGCGCTCGCCACTCATGGAGGTCGCAGGGACATGCGACAAGTACAGCACCTGCATAGAAGTGGGGATATTCGGCAAGCAGATTGGCTGATATAGCAGCACCACCAGAATGCCCCACTAAAATTATTTTTGAAGGATTATATTGTTCTTTTAACTCAGCAGCAAGGTTATTGATGGCTGCTAACACATCTCTTGTATAATTATCACCTGTCGTTTTGCCACGCTCACCTTCGGAACGATTGCCTTCATTGTCCTTATATCCAGGCCTGAGCATCCCCACTGCAACAACATTGCTATTCTCTTCTGCTATTTTCTTGGCGACATGATACTGATAAGAAGGATTGTTAAATGGCGCGTCACCATGCAGCACCATCACCAATATTGGATCTTTTAATGGCCCAGGGCTAGAATAGGGGATATGGAATAGTTCGGTGCTTGTTACACCATTGGATTCATTGCTTCCTTTACTGACTTTCTGATGAGGGGCACAAGCTGAATAAATAAAAACAAGGCTTATTAAATAAAATGGTCTTGTACAGGAGATACTCATAAGATGAATTCAGACGGAGGTAAGCTGAAGCGGTTTTCTAAAAAGTAAATGTAAAATAAAACAACAGAGAAAACGCATTTGATGGCGAAAAACATAAGCTTTCGACCTTATGATGATGTTTATGGATACTTATTCCGGTTGATGGGCATGCTTTAATCCATAAACCTCACTATAACACCTTAATCTTTTTCGGAAACACTTGTATCACTAAACTGGTACTGTTTTATAAAATTACCATCTATATATAACTCAGCTTTATCATCAGGTAGAAACACAATTGTCATTGGGGAAATGCTTTTAGTTTGAATCCAAAAAAAGAGGCCTTCACCTTTCTGCTGTGTTTCCATGCACAAACTGTAATCAAAAGGAAACTCGTGCGCAGTGCGGCGGTTGGTTTTCACTGAATTACTATAGAAAATTATTTTATCTGCAAAACGTGCTATCCTAGGCTCAGATGGTGCTTTTGAATAAGGATCTTTATTCGTTATTAGGCCGTTTGACGTATTCTTGAAAACTATCTCTTTCAAGATTGATTTGCCGCCTGTTTTATCTACTACCTTTATCTCACACTTGCTAAATAACTCATTATAAAAAGTCACATTTTTTATTTCCCGATACCCAAAGCGGAGGATGGCAAAAAGGGCGATGGAGCCAAAGGTTAGCTTGTAGGCGATTATAGGCAATTGGTATTGCATTAAATAACATATGAGCAGAAAGCCACAAAACAAAAGGGTAAAAACTACGAATGTAGGGACAATATATTCTCCGAAATCCGGACCACTACTGCCTCCATTGGGAGATGAATTCTTTAGCTGCACATAAACAGATGCGATGATAATAGACATTAAGCCCGTGGCTGTAAGTACGACCACCCAGTGTGTGAACCGTAATAATAGCCATTGCACACCAGCTATCACCAATGCGATTACTAACAAAGCAAAG
This sequence comes from uncultured Roseivirgaceae bacterium, assembly GCA_964440915.1. Classification (GTDB taxonomy): domain Bacteria; phylum Bacteroidota; class Bacteroidia; order Cytophagales; family Cyclobacteriaceae; genus CAMPJM01. The sequence continues at coordinate 14,422 of CAYTTV010000014.1, read as the reverse complement.
GCGAATTCTTTGAAATCTTGCATGTGATTGGGCTCTACTCTACTGGCAAATACAATTTCATCGTTTCTTTTTCAAACACGACCTCATCTAAGTGTCCCATTTGTTGAAGGTCTTTTGTAATAAGGTGCATGTGCAAGTAGGTGTCGTGATGTGTAAAGATGGCTTTATGTGCTGTAGAGAAGAAACCGACTATATCCGAGGGCTCATTTTTCAATGCATAGTTTACTTGTCCCTGATGCGCTTCTTCTGGCGAACTTACCTTTGAGCCTTCTGGCAGGTTTACCACATGGATGATCGCATCTTCAACTATGCCAGAGAGCTTGAACATAAAAGGCCTTGGCGATGACCGGGTTACTTGATCTAGGTATTGTTCCAGCTGCTGGATTGTCTGGATGCTGTCAGGCAAATCTCGCTCTTCCCATTGAGCGATGTTGGCATAACCGAAAAATGGAGCTTTGATCTCGTAAGTTGCTTCGACTTTCATGGTTGAGTCAGAAGTCACCGTCGATTTATAAGCTTGGCCGTCAATGATGAGGATTTCTCCTCTTAAATACGCTACAGGCCCCAGCCCATACAGGTCTGTTTTGTTAGCAAAGGTGTCCAGATCAATGTTTCCTCCGAGCTGTCCTTTCCACATCACATTCCTCATTTCGCCGATAATTTCCACCTTGTTATTCATGGACTCTTGCGTTTGTGTACTGCAGCCTACCAAAGCTAAAGCCATCAGCCAAAAAAAAGCTGCCTTAAAATCTATCCTTACCATTTATTTTATTTGTTTTGATTCCTTGTTCTATGATTCTGCAAAGGGATTTGTGATGGCACAAAGCTAAGACCTAATTGTTATACAAAAGAGCGATTCCGATTACCTATTTCATAACTATTCTAATGATTTCGGGTGCAATGCCAATTGTAGCTACTGATCCGCTGTTAAATTTAAGAAAATCTGTTTCTATTCCATCACTGAAGATCACGCCACCCGTAGGCATCAGCGATTCGATGGTCAGCTGACGATGCTCTTGAATGATTCCGGCACTTATCCCTGTTTGTGTTCTAATACTTTGAAAAGGTTCTCTTACCACGAAAAGCAATTGGTCACCTTTTAATTTTGGCTGTTTGGCTCTCAAGTCCTTTTCAAAAATGCCTGTCACGCCATAAGCCATATTGAAGATCGAGCTTAGCCAACCAGTAGATCCGGCTGGAGTAGAAACAATAAGCCCACTAGACGAATGTTCTTCTCTTTTTTGATTAAACGTAATTCTATAACGGGCAGAAACATGTGAAGACGCGCCAATAAACAGGTCGTTAAATGCCAACAGCCGCTGACCGTCGTTTAGTTTTGCCTCTGCGAAACGCATTGCTTTTGCTCGAAACTTGTTGGCCAGAACACTTTCAACGCCCACCATAAAATCGGAAGTATTAAAAGGCAGAAGCACACCGTCATACCTTGCCTTATCTGGGTTCACTGCGACTATGGGACAACCTTGTGCGTACTTGGCTGTATTGGCCACGAGCCCATCTTGACCAATCACAACAATTAAGTTTTTAGCAGAGAAGATGAACGATGGGAGGTATACCCGCTCCACTGTTTTATTTTTTATTATGCTTGATAGCTGTGTTTGCAATGAGCTTAAGGAGGTTTGAAAAACCTCGTGTTCCAACTCATAATCTTCAAAGCTTACACCAAGACTTTCAATGTAAAATTTCGCTTGCGCCTTGGTGTTGAACCGCTCAATCAAAGATTCAAGCCGTGTTTTATTCTTGACGATTATGGCATATTCTATGCTCATCTCCTATTTTCTCGCTTATCGTTAAGCAAAGAGTCCAATAGTTCAGGACTAATATTTAAGTTGCCGATTTTATTGGCATTTTCTGCCAGCTCCCTAAAGGCAAGGGAGATATTGAATTGAGGATTTGGATTATTGTTCAGGGCAGTCAAGGTCTTCCAATCGATGTCCTTATAGGGCTTCAAAGTGGTTTCAATAACATATCCTTGGGTTTCAGCTTCTTTTTTGTCGTTCGCTGTTTTTTGTTCTATGAGTTGTTTTCTTTGATTTTCTACCGCAATATCTGCTGCTATCCTCATTTCCCGAAGCTTCCGGTTGTTCTCAGCTTTTTGAACTTCCGACTCCATTTTCTTTTCTGCTATTTGTTTTTGTTTTTCTTCAACCGCTATTTCTGTATTCAGCTCTGTTTCTTTGATTTTTCTTTCTTGTTCGACTGCAAAATTCCTACGCTCATAGATGGCTTGATCAGCTTCCTGCTGAAGCTTTTCTCTTGTTTCCGTCTCCAAGGCTCTTGCCATTTCGGGCGTTGCTTGAACACCCAAAATATTGGCCCCTAAAATATCAATCCCTAGCATGGCAATTGCTTCTGATGTCTTCAACCCTTCTAAGATCCTTTCTTCTATCGCTTTTGCTGAGCGAATCGCATCTTTCAACTTTATCTCATGAATAAATGAAGAGGTTGCGGTTTGCGCTTCATTTATGATCCGCTGGTTTAGCTTTTCAATATCGTTCCTTTTGTACTGCCCGTTATCATTTACTGTGAAATCCAAGACGTCGGCAAGGGTTTTAGGATTGCTAATTTTATAGCTGATCTGGCCCTGTATGTTGACTGTTTGATAGTCGTTTGTTGATTCGCTAAAGATAAACGGCAAATCATTGCTGCCCATAGGAATGGCAACGATCGAGCAGTTTGGAGAAAAGTAGAAAAAAGAAAGACCACGACCTTCTTTCTTAATATCCCCGTTCTTAAAATAAAGAACATAGGTCATTGAGTCAAATTTGATGTGTTTTATTCCAAACATATTCTTTGTGTTTTATAATTTTTATCTTGTTAGAAAGGCATATCAATCATCCAGCAGGAAGGAAATAATGGGATTCTTGCGCCTTGGTACTTTGACGCGGTAGGCCAGAATCTCATGCTCGTTCATAGAACCGGCCATATACAAAGTTTCATTCTCGATAGCGCAAGGATACACCGACCTTACGGCAGTGTTGATACGGAATAAAGTTTTTCCGCTTACAAGCTCCAGCCCATAAATGCCGTCGAAACAAGTAGCGAAATAAACAATGCCATCGGCTATAGTAGGCTGTCCTATTGCTCCCTTCGAGGAGAATGTCCATGCCCACTCCATGGTTTCCAAATGCAATGCTGCCATTTTATTTCCAAAAACAATCAGCAACAAAGGTCCTGCAGCCGCCAAGTAGCTGGTATTAGTGGGTCCGCCTTCAAATACTTGGAAGCGGTTGGTTGCACCTGATGCTGGGTCGATAATGTTCAAGTGATTGTCTCTATCACCATAGAACAAAGCATTATGCGCAAATACAAGATGGGAGCTCAGCCCTGGAGCTTTCAGGTTCCATCTTTCATGGCCATTCGTAGCATCCACACAATAGATATGCTGTTTATCCAACCCCTCATTTGTGATCATAAAGACCATTCCTGCCCCAGACGTTGCGGGGAAATTGCCCACCTTCTTACCTGGCTTAAACTTCCAGTGCGGCTTTTGGGTATGGATGTTCAGGGCATAAAGGGTTTTGCCAGCAGGAAAAATCACCATATCGTCTATCATTATAGGAGACTTATGGACAGGGGCATTGCTCGTTCCTGTCCGAAATTTCCAAAGCAGCTTGCCTGTGTCCTTGTCGAGCACATATAAATGGCTGTCTATATAATGCCCACCTATAATCAACATATTGGCTAAAACTACAGGAGGAGATGCTTGCCCTGGCATTTCGAAAGTCCATAAAATATTGCCGTTATCAGCATCAATAGCACAAAATAGTCCCGCTTGACATATATACAGGACTTTGTCTTTGACAAAGGGAGCTGATTTACATTCAAAATTCTTCTTTGTCCACAATGGCTTAGGACTAACTTTAGGCCCCAAACCTTCTTGCAAAAACGTTTGTTGATTGCTTCCTCCTATTATATGATAATTTTCCATGTTTTAATTTTGTGTAAGGCCCACTAAGCTTATTGATTTCATTTTACTCGAAAGGAGCAGCATTATGATCACGATTGATAATTCAATTTTTAGTCGCTTATCAAAAACGACCACACTTTGCCATAGGTATGGTAACCTTTTCCAGTATTGGCAAACACAATAAACTTTCCTTCATTTGTATCTTGATAAACAGCTATTATACTGATGAACTCGCCACAAAATGATGGGGCTTCCTCTATGGTTGGAGGTAATCCACTTTCCATAAGATTGATGTACCGGACAGATTTTATGACAACATGAGGCATAAGCTCAACATGCAACAGGCAGAGCCCATTTCCTTCCCCCACGATCAAAGTTTCTCCTATAATATGGCAGCTTCTGTCCTTTCCGGGCATAATCGAAAGCACAGACTGTAGATGGGGGATAGCTTGTAAATATTGAGAAAAGTTTAACAACGTCCCATTAGAAGTTAGTCTAAAAAATGTGGGATAATACATCCCAGAACCTTTTTCATGATCTGCATACCCTCTTTTTCCACCCGCCCAAACACCATCGGTGGATAGAGCATCTTCCCTCATCAAATAATAAGGAGCCAGGCTTTTCAATCTGGACGATCTCTCTTGGCCGGTTATAGCAGTATCTTGTTTCCAGAGAAGTTCACCCCTGGAATTGTACTTACCAATCAAGTATCGGTCGTAAGCAAAATAGTTTCCAGAAGCTTCCTCCTTGTGAAAACCTCCTTCATAGCAAAGCTGGTTTTGGGTGTTGATTGTGCCCTCTACCTCCTCAAGTTCTTCCGTCACCTTATGCATCCACCCATGGGCATAATATTCATCATGGCCTCCAGCAGGCTCAATGGTATAGTACTCTCCCTCAATGAGGATGTGATCATCAACCGATCGCTCAATGAAACGTATTTCGGTAGCATAGCCCTTATCAAAATAACGAGTTTTTAGCAATTCATCTTCCTGAAACAAGGATACTACAGCAGGCTTGCTCTCTCTATGATAACTGCCTAGCAGATACCTTCCTTTCTCAAATCCATATACACAACGCCATTTTATTCCCTTATCGAATCGGTATTTTTCAATGATTTCACCGTCAGTTATTCGAATCAGCATGTTCCACCTTTCCATGTATACATCGGTTTCCCAAATGGTCAGCAGCACGCCAAATCCATCTTCCCACTTACACACCGACTCTATGCTAACCCTGTAGGCCTCAGGAAACCAATATTTTATATCTAATTCTATCATTCAATATAAGTGCTTTTGAAGTCCTATTCCTTGATCTCCTTCCAAATATTCTGGTCGTTCGAAGAAAATAGATCTGATGCTACCGTATCATTTGGAGGTAAAACCGTATAGGTAATATCCAAAGGCTGAAGGCGCTCCCCAGTTTTCTTATTAATAATGTGCGTGCTATGGCCCCCTTTACTATAAAAGGTGACATGGTAATTTTCTTCATCTTCATAGATTTCGTTTTCCATTCTCCGAACTGGCAAATCCATAAGCTTTGTGAGGTAATCAATGGTCTCCTTTTGATGCTGGTTAGGAATAAAAAAGTTGGCATTGTTACCCCAAACATCAAAAGGATCAATTTTCTTTCTCACTATTTCTACCGTTAGGTCGTATCTGTAGTGAACATCCTTCTGCTTATACTTGATGAGCCTCTTAAATCTCACTTCAACTTCTACTTCATTGGACCAAACGGTGATCTCGTAATCTTCAGGCCGTATTATAAGCGAAGGCATTTTCTCTTCAATAATGGCATTTGCCATATTAACAATGGTCTCCTTTCCTTGTGAGGTTATTTTATCAATAGTGGTCTGCATATCCTGATGTTGTGAGTGACTTACAGAAAATTTGAATGTGAAAAGGAACAAAAGCAAAGGCGTATTTTTCAATAGAATTTTGTTCATGAGGCTTGGCTATAGTTATGACAAAGCAGGTCACAGTTTAGACTTTAAAATGAGATTGCCTTGAACTTTGAAATAAGCCAAATAATAAAATAGGTATGCACAACACTGCAAGCAATCACTGCCAAGGCTGCCTTATAGTCCCAAGGTTTTGTAGTAATAAGGGTATATAGTATCAACATTATAACAGAAACGCTAGCAGGAAAGCTATAAATTATAGGCATGCTAGTAGATTTTAATAAATAATAAATCGGAAGGATTAAAATAAAATAGAGAGGAATGCCAAATATAAAAAACATGAAGCCAGTCTCAAGCACACCATTAAAACCCATTGGCTTCTGTTGAAAAAGATCGATCAGCAATATAAATATAAAAGGGACAATTAATATGGCTATAAAGAAAGCGATAGCCACCTGCCAATCACATAAGTAAAGTGCTACTAGCACAGGCATTAGAAGGATAAGAGGTCCAAGTATATTCATAAAAGGTTTTCAACTTAAGCAGGAACAAAATCAGATAGCACAAATCAACCGACGAATTACTCGTAATCTTAGGCTACAATTTTTAACCTGCACTGCAAAATTACCACTCACTTAAAAGAAATACATCACCATAAAAGAGTAGTGTTTATAATCATTAAAAATGATGATAAGTAAGCGCTATCCTTTTTGCATCTTTGAATAATGGGAAATACCGATTTCTATTTGAACTTCTTTATTATTGTGGGCCTACTGTTAGTACTGATTGTGCCGATACAGTGGATCATGAACTTCTATTTCGGATTGTCAGGTGGTGTGCTCTCTAGCATAGGCTTATCACTGTTGGGAGGATTCCTATACCTCCTTATTTACCAATATGGCAGAGCAATGGGAAGCACCGGTAATGTTTATATTGCTAAGAGCGAGCTCCTGCTTATATTTGGAAGTGCCTTCCTAATAAGCTTAGCACTTACTGCTCTTTCCAATTTTGGCGTATATCATCTGGTACAATACTATAAAATAGGTATACTCAATAAGCTCGCTTTCTTTAGTTGGCTGTTTATTGCTGTCGGCGCCCCGCTAGGTTATATTGGGACAAAAGAATTGAGTGCTTGGTGGGCCGTATCCAAGCATGAACGGTATTTTACACCCGTATTTTTCACTATTTATAGCTATCCCGAACTTGCCATAACCATTGAGGAGCTGAAATTCATCAATACGTCCAATGAACGGGAGTCCACTATTCAGCTTCGTCAGCATGATCTATTTGAATGGAAAGGAGAAGATGGCAATAGCAGAAAACTTTGGGAAGTGTTGAGCGAAAAAATCGATATTCCTAAAGGAGCTGATAAGTTTATAATGTCGTGGTACTCTTTAGTGGAAGACAAATATTACAGCGATGAATTCCCCTTCCCTTATGATAGATTCTCACTGAAAAAATTCCCTGCTGGCAGTAAGGAGATGGAAGCCTTGGTTCTCCATATCAAACCCGGAGGAAAAGTTGATCTGTTTGGATCATACCATAAGTTGCTGTTTTATTATATCGATGTTGCTACTAAGCCCATAAGCGAAGAAATAAAAAGTGAAAAATTAGCCGCTTTCAGATCACACAATATGCCGCAAGGAACAACAGAAGCACTTGCCGCAGATCTGGAAGAAATTAAAGCATCAGGCCGACTTCAAAAAAGGGTGGAAATGGAAGAGAGCACCTTTAGCTGGGATATGACTTTGAATGGTCCCGGAGAAGCATCGACCATTTGGTTGGAAGATTTTCGCTATCGGGATTATAGGCCCACCCATCAGTGGCTGAATACCACAAGTAAAAAACCGCTTCCAGCAAAGTTGTCCGTTTATTTTAATATAAAAGACGAAGATTCAGGCTTTTGGATAACGTTCTATCCCGATGCTGAAAAGCTTTACCAGGCCGTGCTTGATCTAACAGCAGGAAATGGAGACACGCCCGTCTCATTTTCTTTTACCGTTAAAGACCATCTTAAACAAGAAATTGAATTTCTGATAATGTCTGGTACGGAAACAGTCAAATTTACAGATTGGCGTGTAAAAATTGACTAATGGTCCATTATACCTTAGTTAAGCTAGGAGATTTGAATCCAGGTTA
>CAYTTV010000014.1:1303-6358 GCA_964440915.1 uncultured Roseivirgaceae bacterium | reverse complement strand
TAAATCTATAGGCAATTGAAAGCTATTCGACTATTGTTCCTCTTCCAGCAATCCCTGCTGAATTGCATACTTTACCAGTCCTGCTGTATTTTTAGCGTTCAACTTGCTCATAAGATTTTTCCTGTGGGTATTGACAGTATTCTGGCTGATGAACAGCTTATCCGCTATTTCATGCGTGGTATACTCCATGGCAATATGGATCAAAATCTCCTTTTCACGACGGCTCAGTGGCGCCAAATTTTCCTTCTCCTTAGTCGCTCCTCCTTCTGAGAATACCGTTTTCATGTATTCGTTTTTCACTTCTTGGGCAAAATATTTTCCCCCTTCCACAATGGTCGAAAGTGCCTTTAACAGTTCCTGCTTTTCAGCATTTTTAAGCAAATACCCATCTACATCATTTTGAATACATTTCCCGATCATATGGGCATCATTATGAGTACTGAGGATAAGTGTTTTAATACCAGGATATCCTTTTTTGAGTAGCCTGCTTAGCTCAATCCCATCCATTTCAGGCATGTTGATATCACTCACCACTACATCTACTTCCACAGCATCTATTTTTTCAAGCAACTGTTTTCCGTTCAAAGCCACATCTACAACCTCAATCTCAGGTTCTCCTTGTAGAAGTGCACGAAGTCCCTCCAGAAACATTTGGTGGTCATCCACTATAATAATCCTAATTGCTGTTCTCATAATCAATCTTCAAAACCATATTTAATAAAAAGAAGGGCTCACAAAGCAGAACCATCAGGCAATAACCTGCGCTTTTTTAACATTTACAGGTATATACATTTGAACGATAGTGCCACGCCCTGGAACTGTATCTATATGAAGCTCTCCGCCCAAGCCATCTACTCTAGATTTGATACTTTGAAGGCCAAACCCGCCTATTCGAGAGGCGGGACCAAATCCTAGCCCTCTATCTTCTACAATCAAGGTAACACTCTCGCTGTCTGCTACCAATTGTATTTCTGCAAAATCTGCTTTTGCATGCTTCAATACATTACTCACTAACTCTTGCAAAATTCGGTAAACCTCCACTTTCACATCATCGCTCAATTCGTTTAGGTAATCATTTCCATATAAGAAATATTCCATGTCAAAATCCACCGAGGCAGAAATTTCGCTCAAATATTTCTCTATAAACCCGACAAAAGAATGGTGCATCATGCCTGGTGGACTAAGGTGGTGCGAAATAGTCCGCACTTCTTGGTATGCTTCATCTAAACTTTGAATGAGCTTTCTAAACTGTTCATTTTTGTCAAAACTATTTCCCAAAGCCTGAAACCTCATTTTTATTCCAGCCAATGTTCCTGCTACCCCATCGTGCAGCTCTCTAGCAATCCGACGTTTCTCTTTTTCCTCTCCCTCTATGCTTGCCCTGATAGTTTTCAATTCAAAATTGCGGATCATTTCCAGCGTTTTTTGCTTATTAATTTCTTCCGCTCTCTGTGCCAGAAGTTCTCTGTTACGGACCTTTTGCTGGTACATGATCATTAAGATAAAAGTCGGTATAAAAATGAGCGCTGCACTAATTATGGTGATATTGCGGATAAAAGTCTGATGCTCCAATTCATGCTGCTTATTTAAAATGTTGGCTTCCTGCAAAGCTTTGTCTTTTTTTAGAAATTCAATTTCTTGATTTCTCTGGAGTAGTTTATACTTGTTTTCCTGTTCCTTCAATTCCCTATCCAATAGCTCAGCCTTTAAAAGCTCTTGCTTCTTTTCCAGTTCTATCTCTCTTAACCTTTGGTCTTTTCTTAATAAAGCGATCTCCTTCTCCTTTTTTTCTGCTTCGTACTGAGTCAATAACTCTTCAGTTTTAATCTTATATTCGAGAGAATAAATGCTGTCCTTCAATTCATAGAACCTAGTCGAATATTGTAGTGCCTCTTCAAACTGCTCATTGTTAGCATATGTATGCGACAAATTAGCATAGATGTAGGGTGTTAAAGCAGATTGTAGTTCGTGTGCTATGGACAAACTCTTATCATAATATTCGATTGCATTATGGTATTCCTTCATTTCATTATAAATGAGTCCCATCCGGTTATAACTTATGATCAAGTCTTTGTACAATTTCAGCCTTTCCTGCACTTCGATAATGCTTTCCGTGGTTTCAAGGGCTAGTTCCAGTTCGCCCAAATGCAGGTACATTCCGGCAAGTCCGTTCATGGGCGTAAGGCTGCAGTTGGCATTTTCTGCTTCCTGACACGCCGCCAAACTCTTGCGGTAATAGGCAATGGCTTCTGAGAATTTACCTTGCTTTTGCTTTACCACACCAATATTGTTGATGGCAATAGCATAGTCATACCCTTTTTTACGCAACGCCGCGCACCGCTCGAAGTGTTCTTGAGCCTTATCAAAATGTTCCAGATGTAGGTAGATCAACCCAAGGTTATTGATAAACAAAGACTCCAACTGATGAAATCCGTTTTCCTTAGCCAAATCGAGACCCCTAGTATAATAGTCCAGGGCATTTTGGTGTTGTCCTGTTTCTACTGCTACACTCCCAAGATCCTTAAGCGACAGACATATACCTCTTGCATCATTTATATTTTTAAAAATAGGAAGTGCCGACTCAATATATGCTCTGGCCGAATCATACTTACCCATATTAAAATAAAGCTTACCAAGCCTATAATAGCTCTCAGCCTGCTCTTTAAAAAAACCGTTCTTTGTACTGGTATGCAGTGCCTGGTAAATCAATCCTCTAGCCCTCTCTGGCTCCGAAAGATATAGGCTATCGAAGTCTTGGATCAAGGCCTTCACTCTTAGCTGAGTTTCTAGATTATGATTTACAAATTGCGCATGTAATCCACTGGTAGTGAACAGTATGATAATGATAAGTGAAAGGATATAAGGGCAAATACTCCTCATGATTCTTGCTCATTTAGTTTTCTCCAATTCTTAATCAATAGGTTGTGAATCTGGGTTGTCCTTTCCTATCACCAATTATGGTCATTTTTTCAATTACCCTCTTATGGTGATGCCTGCTTAATAGCAGACACGTACTTTTGCTATAGACCATCCTATTTCTCAAGCAACTAGAGCAAGCTGGGTAACGCGATGCAATAAAAAATAAACATATAAAAGAAGGCAATAATACGAAAATCTATAGGATACAAGAAACGTCATGTAAGATAGTTGACGAATTCATCAATAGATCCGACAAGAATAGAACCCATCACTTAAACTTAAAAAGAGTCGGCATTCCGGCTAGTAACTCAAACTGACAACACAATGAAAACATTTTCAAAGCTTCCATTTTTGATCCTAATGGCTTGTTTACTTTTTGGATTCAACATCTCTGCTCAAGAGACAGGAAAATATATCGAACAGTATGAAGGAACGGTAGGTGCCAGAACTTTTTCGGTAAAGGTGCTGAGGATTGGCGATAAGGAAAACGAAGAAGTCCTAATTCAGATTACAGGCGTTGATGACCCTTTGGACGGTCGCATTTATAAATATAAAAAAGAATGGCAGTCCAGCGATAAGCGCAGCAATAAATACTTGTATGTTACCAATCAAATTCCTGGGAAGGAGCGATTCTCTACACTGCATTCTGACAATAATTATGGCAGACAAATTTTTAAAGTATTCTTAATGGATGCGCCCATGGAGGCAATCTACATTTATCCAAAGGCATATCAAGACAACTTGGATCCCAACTTCATGTATGGACAGTATCTTCAACAACAGGAGAAACATTGATAAGCATTTTTTTAATATGGTACTAATGGTGGGAGGATTTCACCCTTTCTAGTGATTTTTCCAAATGCTAGATTCAGGTGATTTTCACGCTCTCCTAGTCCACTATCTTTGTGTCATTGACGATTTTTAATAGTTACACTTAATCAATTTTAATTATGGGATTAGCAGAAAAACGCTTAGCTAAAGAGATTCAAACTGATCAACTACCTGCTTTCGAAGCAAAAGTTAAAGCAATTGTAGGAAGCGATATAAAAGTAGATATTGACTGGGACACTTTTACAGCTTATGATTCTTATCCTCTAAGCCGCTTGGATATTGTATTCAGTGACCTGGAAGGTTTCTTAAAGAAAATATGCAGCGATGACTTAGGCAAGGAAGCATTACAGGAGACTATGAATACCATTAAACTTACCAATACCGACAACCGGGATGAAGTGAAAATGGAATTAAAAGACAAAGTGTTGGACTTGAAGTTTCAGTTGGCGGGCGATAGCTTCAGCTCTTATACCGACTCTCAAATAGCAGACTACGTCGAAAAACAATTATAATATGTTCGAACACTATAAGGCGCTCCCTGTCAAAAGCCTGACTACATGGTTTTCAGAAATGGCAGAGATCGCCGAAAAGTCAACCGACAGCTCCAGCTTACCCAAGTTGGAGCTGTTGCTTAGAAGCGGAAGTGTAATTCGGGGCCATATCCTAAAGCTGCAGCAGAACAACCATGACCAGATGCTCATGGTAGCCCATCTACCGGATCCATACAATAATACTGACGAAGTTACTTTTTTATCGGCCAGCGAAGTTGTAGCTATAACATTACTAGAACCTCAAGCCTATCTTAAGCAGTATATTCTACCTGCTGCCTCAAAGGACATCGGAAGCTTGGAGTTAAAAAGAGCTGCTCGTGAATTCCATGAGAAGGTTCAGGAGTTTTTCCACGAGGGGGTTATATTTCAACTCGACACCAAGGAATGCCCTGACAAGGCACGTTGGGAGGTACTACAAGTTCTCGAAGCACTTCCTGAGCTGATACAACAAATCACCGCAGATGAGCTAGGGAAAAAACTGGCCAATGAAAAAATCCAAAGTATCGAGATCGTTGCTTCTGGTCATGCCCAAACCACATTGGAGCAAGGCATCCTTAAAATTCAGTTATCAAGTCCTTTTACCAGCACCCTTAACGCCGAAAAGGAAAGAATTAAAAGTGAGATCGAGAGCCTTTTGTAATTAAGCTATCGATTCGTAGGTGTATATAAGAAATAAACGTTAAAAACGATTCAACATCATTTCAGGGTTTCTATTCTATTCATAACAATTCCATCTATGCGATTTTTTAGTCTC
>CAYTTV010000014.1:0-1203 GCA_964440915.1 uncultured Roseivirgaceae bacterium | reverse complement strand
CTACTGAAGCAACCTCCTTTGAAGGGTTGAACTCTCCATCTCAGCTGTTGACTACGATGGAGAAGCCTACAGCCAGGTACTAGATTTTAAATATTTGAATGAAGATAATATTTATTCCTCCATCACGTAGGTTTTTTACTTTCCTTTTATCGACCTGAGGACGCCCAAAATCTTAATTTAACACGCCAACACAGTTTTTTATAACGTATTGTAATTCCACAGTATAGGGTATTGTATGGGCAATTATTCAGTTGATATGCTAGTTTTAGATATTCTACTGGGTTTACAAGCCACCCCTGGCTAAATACCGTTGGCGATACCGAACTTGGAAGGGCAAAATAGCTTTCAGTGGCCTGGAGCTTCACTATCTCATGAGAGCCTAAAGTTGGTCTAGAGTATTTTTACTACAACTGGTATTTTCCTCCTTTTTCCCTTACATAGCGCTGATCAATAACATTTGGGTGATGACGGACAAGGTCAAGTTTGTTCATTTGTCTTATAAATTTCATCAAGTCCCGCAGAACGTCTTTTACAGACATTATCCTCCGATTTTTTATAGCAATGAAGATGGTTGGCCATTATGACAAATCCATAAACCTTCGCCCTTTTCCTTCAACCGCAAATCGAAGGCTATTTAAGATAATGTCCTTGTATTTGTAAAGCGTCAACGGTTTTTTCATTCTAAGGTAGTGGCCGTATAAAACTCTGTTTTATAATGGTCGTCAAACTCCATAATTCAAATAAACAATCTGGCTGAACGAGAGGAAAGTAAAAGGTTTTTAAGAAAGAATAAAAACAGAACCAAAGATTCCAAACTGCGATTTGTCGGTCAAAACACCCAGAAAGGGGAGTCCTGAGGAACGTGCTATATCGAAGATAGCATGCATAAGAACTATATTACATTGGACTCAGCTTGAAAAAAAATATACTGATAACTCATAGAGAGGCCATTGGATTAGAATTAACACTGATGTTTAACCCATGTTTTACACGAGAAAAGAAGCTGTGGAGTGTCTACCTTTGTTGTGACGAATTTATTGCGTCCGTAAATTTCTATGTTAAATTATGGCAGGAGTTATGAAAATGAATTTAAGGTAATGATTGTAGAGCTTTTAATTCAGGAAGAAAAATAAAAGAAATCATTCAGAAGGACATTGAAAATGAGAAAATGAAGGGAAAATTTGATAGTAACTTTAACCAAAA
>CAYTTV010000013.1:41763-75922 GCA_964440915.1 uncultured Roseivirgaceae bacterium | reverse complement strand
GGCCGAGGAGTAGAAGCGGACAGCATGAAAAGGCGCCCAAAATAATTGATAAAAAGGCACAAACAAGCTGGGGTTATCGGTTTTTCCTGACTGCATTACGCTAGTTCACCATGTTGTTTTCTAACGCATAGCGGATGAGCTCTACCGGTGAACGCAGGTTGAGTTTTTTCAGTATATTTTTACGGTGAGAACTGATGGTGTGCACACTCAAAAACAACATATTGGCTATATCGGTGGTGGAGTATCCTTTGGCCACAAGGGACAACACCTCCAGCTCACGCTTGGATAAATTATGACATGGTGCATCGGGTTTGCTTTCAGTTTCGAAGACGACATCTAGAATCTTACTGCAATAAAAACGTTCACCTTGGGCCACAGTAATAATAGCATGCATAAACTCTTCTCTATCACAATCTTTGGTTAGAATGCCCTTTACATTCAATTGCATCAGCATATCTATCAATTCATGATCACAGTCATTGGTGATAGCCAAGATATTGAGCGCATCATATTGGCTTATGCTATCCAATATTTTCTTGAGAAAAATTCTTTGATAGGAGGTGTCGAGAATGACAAGCATCGGCTGATGCTGCTGGATATTTGCAGCCAGATCACCTAAATCTTCTATTTGCGCAACGGTTTCATAACCTTCCAGGTCGCGGATGAGCGTACTTATGCCCTTCCGTGTCAAAAATTGGGAATCAGCTAATAAAACGGAAACTGGTACCACTTTATATTTATTTAGATTAATTCTAAACAAATATAGTAATCCACCATGTCATTCCAATATATTTTGAACTTTTTAAAATCAGAAAAGCATGTCCCTATCAGAAAACCAGCTTGAGTCAATCATTAAGTTTCCTGATAGATGAAAAAATAATTTTTAGGAAGGTAGTTCGGTTGAGATGGGCGCTATTTTTATCAGTTGCTGGTATTGATTATACCTGTTGATGATCTCTCGAACATAATTTACAGGCTCTTCACCTCGACAGTAGCCCGATTGAACGACAGGGTCGGAATAATATTTTGGTTTGGACTTTTGTAGCATGTAATACTCCACATGGCCATCCCATTTTTCGGCATCTTTCCCGTATTTTCGTGCCAATCGCCTTGCATCCAATACGTGTCCTTGGCCAACATTATAGGAAGCCAAGACAAATTTGAGGCGCTCTTGCTCATCTGCTACCTTATCCTCCCATAGCCTATTGAGCCAAATCAGATATTTTACACCTGCCATTACATTTTCTTCGGGATTGTATATGTCATTGGCACCGTACATAGAGGCAGTTTCTGGCACCAGTTGCATTAAGCCCTTAGCACCGGCCCAAGATTCGGCCTTTGGCTCAAACTTAGATTCTTGAAAGATCAAAGAAGCTAGGAGACGCCAATCCCATCCTAGTTGGTTCGCCCCTTTTTTGATTAAGTCATCGTAAGGAGAAATGTGCTCACCATTAATGGAGGAATAATTGCTGGTAGCCCTAAGATAGGTAGCCCTGGAGTTTTTAAAGTATTTGTTATAGATAACATAATAAGCAGTCTTTTTCTGCATCTTCTCAATCCAGGAGTTGACACCTGTCAGCAAGTCAGGAGAATTCTTCCGTACGGCCCAGGCTATCCTTTGAGGAAAACTTATAGCGGTTTTTATATCGATATTGGGGTAATATGTCCTGTTGACCTTAGCCACATCGTCATCGGCAATCGTATAATCAATTTCGCCCTCGGCTACCATTTTGATCAAAGCCTCCGTCTCTATATCAGCGAAACTCTCAACAGCCATAATATCACCACCGACTTCTTCAGACAAGTGCTTGAGTCTCGTGAAATAAGAAGATCCCTTTCTCACGTACACTTCCTTTCCGATCAAATCAATCGGGTTGCGAATAAGCACCTCTTCAATTTCGTGGAGTTTCATTTTCCTCCAATGGTCGGGCTTTCTTTGCACCAACACTTGTCTGGTTTGATAATGTGGTGTGGTAAAACTCACCTGTTCTTTTCGGGACTTGGTGATGGTGAGGTTGTGGGCTACAATATCGCCCTCTCCTATATTAAGCTTTCGGAAAGCCTCATCAATGTTTTTAGTCACCACCAACTTGAGCTTTACATTCAGCTCTTTTGCCAATAGGTTAAGCAGATCGTACTCGTACCCCATTGGTTGCCCCTTATACAAAAAATAACCTGTAGAACTGTTGTCCACTATGGCAATCAATGTATCTCGCTCCTTTATCTTAGCCAAGTCAAAATCCACAGGATCAGGAAGCGCGTACTCGCTTAGTATATCTTGTGTCTTAGTCTCATTATTGTTAGGACGACAAGCAACCGACAATAGAATAAGGCAAAAAAGTAATTTCAACAATCGCGTTTTCTTGAAAAAATGCTGTTGAGAACTAATATCTCTGTTCCTTTTTTTCATATTAATTACATGCTCTTACAAGCACATTTTTAAAACATGAAGATAAAATTACGCAAATCTTATTTATAAAATATAATATCATGACAAAATTGTGCAAAACAAGGCTTCAAGGAGAAAGGATTCCCCTTTATTTGAAAAAAAACTTACTCATCTTTTGATAAAAACTCTATAACACTGAAAAACTATTTATTGTTGACATGAGCACAAAATGGTGAGTCGAGCTCATAGAAGACTTTCTTTAAGCCACTTTTTCATATTTGAAATGTTATATCTAATAAGGAACAGGATAGTGACATGTTACTCTGTAACGTCTACCGACTCTAATGATAGGCCACTAAGCCTATGCAAATCTATTTCGGCTATTTTAATGTTATAGGCCGCATCTAGCAAACGGCTTTCTGCTTCTACAGCGTTTCTCTGAGCCTCCCTCAGTTCTAAAAAGTTAGCATTGCCTAATCTGTATCTTTCATAAGCGATGCTTTCGTTTTCTTTTGCAATAGCCAGGTTTTCAGTTTCTAATTGAAAAAGTTTCAATGCATTCTTATAAGCGAGGTACCTGTTGTTCAAGTTGGCCAATAGGTCGGCTTGCAACTGATCGTAAATAATTTCGGAGGTTTCAAGTTCAATTCTAGCATTCTGAGTTCGCCTACTGATGTCCAATCCATTGAGAATTGTAAGTGTGCCCCTTAAGCCATAGTAATAACCATCTCTGATGTCTGTCGTGGCGAATCCAAGTTGGGTTTCTGAATTTCTATATCTATACCCAGCGTTTACACTAATTCTTGGATATCGCTCTGCTTGTATAGAAGACAGTTGCAAATCAGTAATTACCTGATTTTGCTGAAGTGCCAGCAGATTGGGGTTATGCTCAAGCAGTCCAGTTTCCAGCACCGCCAAATCAAGGTCGTCAGAAAACGTGATGGCATCAGAAACCTCAAAATCATAATTCACTCTTACCCCCATTATTCTGTTCAATTCTATTTTTGCATTATGAAAGGCTTCTTCTTGGGCTATCAAAGCAGCTCTATCGGCATTGAGGTCCACCTGTGCTGCCAAGTATTCGAGCTTAGAACTTCGGCCAACCTCATAAGTGGCTTTGGCAATTTCATATCTTTTCTCGGACAAATCGACCGTGTTTTCCAATACCAAGATCTTCTCTTTTTGGAGCACAATCAGGTAATAGCCTCTGCTTATTTCTGCAATTTTGGAGGTAATAGCAGCTCGCAGATCAAGGTTGCCCGATTCTTGCAATTCTTGTAACATTTTATAAGAAATGAACATCCCTAATCCATCAAAGATTGTCCATTGAAGATTGACGGAAGCGTTGAACTGGTTGGATCGAGCATTACGGTTCACTATCGGGGGATTGGCAGGATCGCGTTGCTGCTCAATATTTTCAATATCGAAGTTTTGTGTTGCCTCTCCATTGATGTTGGGCAAGAACCGATATTTTCCATACCCATAATTATTGTTTAATATTTCCGTATCATTCTTGACGATTCGAATTTCATAGCTGTTCTCAAGGCCTATCTCAATTGCCCCTTTTAGGGTGAGCATTTCTTGCCCTTTCAAACCAATATGAGACAAGAGCACTAAAATGGTGGCTAAACCAACCGATATTGTTTTTTTCTTCATTCCTATCATTATTAAACCCTTACTGCCCGCTTTTCCTTTCTGCTACTCACATACGTGTACATTGCTGGAATTATATAAAGGGTTAAAATTGTAGAAAATAGCAATCCGCCAATAATGGCTACTCCCATAGACACCCTGCTTTCTGACCCCGCTCCTAATGCCAACGCAATGGGCATAATGCCCAATATAGTAGACAAACTGGTCATGAGTATAGGTCGGAACCTCGCTTCAGCCGCACCCATGATGGCTTCTGTAAACTCCATTCCCTGTGCTTTTCGCTGATTGGCAAATTCGATAATAAGAATGGCATTTTTTGTAACAAGTCCTATCAACATTATGATGCCAATCTGGCTAAAGATGTTCAATGTCTCATTGAAATACCATAGAGAAAAGAAGGACCCGGCTAAAGCAAGTGGTACTGTTAGCAAAATAACGATGGGGTCCCTAAAACTTTCGAATTGGGCCGACAGCACCAGATAAATCAATATCAACGCAAACCCAAAAGCAAACAACAAACTCGAAGAGCTTTCGGAATACTCCAGGGAAGTTCCAGCCAACGAGGTGGTGAATGATTCGTCCAGTACCTCTTCTGCAATACGGTCCATGGCTGCTATACCATCGCCAATGGTCTGCCCTCTAGCCAGACCGGCCGAGATTGTCGCAGACTTATACCGATTATACCTAAATAACTGAGGAGGGGTGCTAGATTCATTTAGGGAAACTAAGTTGTCTAATTGCACAAGATTGCCATTTGCTCCTTTTACATATAATGAACTTAGGTCCGTAGGTTCATTTCTATTGCTTCTTTGCACTTGGCCAATTACCTCATATTGTTTGCCATTCATGATGAAGTAGTCAAAACGCTGCCCACTTATGCCGAGCTGTAGTGTTTCTGCTATATCTCTCACTGAAATTCCGAGACTTCTTGCCTTTTCCCTATCGATATTGATATCGATTTGTGGCTTATTAAATTTAAGATTGATGTCTGCCACTTGAAAAGTAGGATCCGCATTTACACGATCGAAGAAAACCGGCAACACCTCCTTGAGCTTGTCAAGATTGGTAGATTGAATCACATACTGAACGGGCAGCCCCGCCCTTCTTCCGCCGATAGTTTGCTGCTGAGAGGCAAAAGCCCTTGCTGCTGGAAAATTGGACAATTCAGGCACAAAATCATCGAAAAGCTCCTGTTGGGACTTGTCCCTATCCTGTCTATCAGCCAGCGTTATCCTCAGAAATCCAGAATTGGCTCCGGCAGATCCCCAACCTGGGGAAGTAACCGATATGATAGCTTTTGTGGGGAGTGTCTCCTGAGTAAAGCCTACAAGCTTATCGATGTATTCGCCCATATACTCGAAGGTAGCTCCCTCTGGCCCTGTGGCGTTCACGTTGATCTGCCCTCTGTCTTCCAATGGAGCAAGCTCTGATTGAAGCACCATGGCAAACAATACAATCAGGCCAAAGGATATGCCCACAATAATGAACGACATCCACCGCATTTTCATGAAAGCTTTTAAGGAGTCATTATACTTATCGTTCATCCACACAAACAGCGGCTCAGTTTTTCGGTATATCCAATTTTGCTTTTCTCGTTTCTTGAGGATTTTGCTGCCCATCATCGGCGTGAGAGATAAAGCAACAAAAGAAGATATGGTTACTGCTGAGGCTACCACGATACCAAACTCTCGGAAAAGTCTTCCCGTAATCCCTTCCAGGAACACTACCGGCAAAAACACCGCAACCAACACCACTGTAGTAGCCACCACAGCAAAGAAAATCTCCGCAGCTCCTTTGAAGGCAGCCTCGAGTGGAGCCATGCCTTTTTCTATCTTGGTATAAATGTTTTCCAGCACGACAATGGTGTCATCTACCACTAACCCTACGGCCAATACAATGCCCAACAACGTAAGGACATTGATAGAAAAACCAGCAAGATACATGATGAAAAACGTGCCAATGAGAGAAATGGGGATAGTGACGACTGGAATAATCGTCGTACGCCAATCTCGTAAGAAAGCGAAAATCACCAATGTGACGAGTAGGAATGCCACCAGAATAGTTTGCTCAACTTCTGTGATAGAGTCGCGGATATAATTTGTCTGGTCGAATCCAATCCCCAGCTTTATGTCTTCGGGCAGATCGTTTTTAATACTTTCAACCCGTTTGTAAAATTCGTCTACTATGGCAATATTATTGGAACCTGGCTGCGGCTGAAGTACCACGCCCACCATGGGGATACCATCCCGCTTTAATATGCCCCGCTCATTTTGGGGGCCCAGTTCAGCATAGCCGATATCCTGAAACTTGACAATGTTATCGCCGCTTTCTTTTACGATTAGGTTATTAAAATCATCGGGAGTAGTAAGCTGACCGCTGGTTTTTACTACCAACTCTGTCATGTCGCCTTCTACCCGCCCAGATGGTAGCTCCACATTCTGCGACAAAAGGGCATTCCGCACATCCAATGGTGTCAAACCATAAGCCGACAACCGCATAGGATCCATCCACATGCGCATAGCATAACGCTTTTCTCCCCAGATGTTCACTTCACTCACGCCCGGAATTGTTTGTAACCGCTCTTTAAAGATATTCTCCGCTATAGCTGATAGCTCCAACAGCGACCTGTTATCTCCTTGAATGTTAAGAAAAACTATTGGCTCTGAATCGGCATCCGCTTTGGAGACAATAGGGGCTTCTGCATCGCTGGGCAAACTCCTTCTTGCAGCCGAAACTTTGTCACGCACATCGTTGGCAGCAGCTTCCAAATTCTCTCCCAAATTAAACTCCACACGAATGGAACTACGCCCTTCGCTACTAGTGGAAGTGAGCGTCCGAATACCTGCAATACCATTGATCTCTTCTTCCAAAGGTTCAGTTATCTGCGACTCGATCACATCGGCGTTTGCTCCTGTATAAATCGTCGTAACATTGATAATGGGAGGATCAACGCTTGGGTATTCCCTTACGCCTAGAAAGTTGAAACCAATAACGCCAAAAAGCACGATCACAATGGACATTACGATGGCCAATACAGGACGCTGTACACTTATTGAAGACAAACTCGCCATATAATTTCCTTTTTACAGTTCTTTCAAGCTTTATAACTAATTCGATGTCCTTTGGTCTTATTCTCCTTGGTTTTTTATGGACATCACACGAACAGCAGACCCATCCTTTACGAGCTGTATCCCTGCCACTATCACAGAGTCTCCTGAAGTAAGGCCAGAAACTACCTCTACGTCTTGAGCACCTCTAAAACCAATATTCACTTTTTGGGAAATTGCCTTGCCGTCTTTTACCATGAACACTAAGTGCTCATCAGCATCTGGGATGATGGCCATGGTAGGGACCATAATTGCATTTTGCTTGTTTTCCAAAGTCAATGTTATCCTTACGAACTGGCCTGGGATGAGCTTTCTGTCTTTATTGGGACTCAGTGCGCGCACAAGCAAAGTTCTGGTAACAGGATCTATTTGGGGTTCTATTGCATAAACTTCCCCGGTAAATACTTCGCTATCGCCTTCTGTCAAAAAACGGATTTGGTCACCATTGCTTACGACTTGGCTGTAGCGGCCTGGTACTGAAAACTCTATTTTTGCAGGTTCTATACTGTATAAATTAGCGATTCTCACGGAAGGAGAAATGTAACTCCCTTCACTCACATACCGCAGTCCTATTATACCCGTAAAAGGTGCTCGAATCGTGGCCTTGGCAATCTGCGCTTCCAGTACCTTGATATCGGCTGCTGATGTCCTAGATTCTGTTAAAGCTATGTCATATTCTTCCTGGCTGATGGCATCCCTTTCCAATAGTTGCGACATACGACTTTCTACTTCTTCATAAAGTCTTTTTGTATGTTTCAGTTTCTCCAGCTGAGCTCTCAGCTCTTCATCATCTATTCTCACCAGCACGTCTCCCTTTTGAACTTTTTCCCCTTCTCTGAAATATATCCTGGATATTTTACCTGTCAGTTCGCTTGTCAGTTCAACCGATTCGTTGGCAAGGATAGAACCTGTCACATTAATACTGTTGTCCAAGCTCGTAGGTGCAACCTTTATGATTTCAACGGGAATTCCACTTTCAACTTGATCGCGACTGGATGTTGCCGGCGCATCGTCCTTTTCAAAAGATAGCTTGGGCAAAGCGATAAGGAACAATAAAACCAAAACGATAATAACTGTGAGTACAGTTTTAACATGCTTATTCATTAAAATTGAATATTTAAAAAGATTGAGACCATCTAATCAACGCAGGAAAATAATGAAAGGTATACTGAGATAGAATGCATTTTTATATTATTACCTCACTCATCCTATCAAAAATAGGGATAAGTGTTCATATCGAGCGGAAAAGTTTATGACAAACTACCAAATAAACCCAACAATCGACCGAATTCGTCAAAAATCAGACCAATATGCCTATCGTCTCATTAGCTTTTGTTTCGATGCCACTTATTTTTGATTTTAGTAACAAATTTATTCGATTTCGTTTTTTCATCAGGATTGCCTAGTAAAAAACCATATGGCTCTAGCGGCTCTATTACATCGAAGACGACTTTCAACAAGGCCAGGTAGGGAATAAAAAGAATCATGCCAGCAGGGCCCCAAACGGCTCCTCCAATAAATAAAGCTACAATCGCAGCAAATGGATTGAGGCTTACCTTATTGCCTACTATATTGGGGGTAATGAAATTTCCCTCTAAAAACTGAACAAACCAAAAGACCAATGCGACCCCTACCGGGTACCATAGGGAATCTTTGGTGAGCAGTACGAATACTATCGGCAGCAGCGATCCTATAAAAATACCTAAATAAGGAATAATCGTGAGCAGCGCAGCCAAAACCCCAAAGAACAAGGCATACTCAACGCCTAATATAGCCAACCCGACTGTATTCAAGGTGCCTACAATTATGATAACCATAAATAGCCCTAAAATATAGCTGCGCACAACACTTTCGCCCTTTGCAAATATATGTTCTAGCTTTTGATGCCCTTCTTTTTGGATAAGCTTGTACATAAACTCCTTAAAAAAGTTGCTGTAATACAATAGAAAAAACAATGACAATACCACCAATAAAAATGAAGTAAAGAAGTCGGCAGTAGCGGCTACTGTATTGGACAAGAACTTGGAACTGTTCTGAACTAAATTATTTAGCGAATCCCGGAAGTATTGTGTCTGCTCCTGTTCGGCCACGCCAAATTTTTCTTCAAAAAAGACATTGATTTTGCCAATGAGCATGTCGAGTTTGCCGCTTATGGCCGGAAGGTCACGGACTATCTTATTGATCTGAGAAGATAGAAAAAAAACGATAAAGCCAAGTACTATCACCACCAAAATAATAGACAAGAGACTGGCAATGCCCCTATGCACGCCCCATCTGGATATTCGCACGCAAAGCGGGTGCAATAGAAAGGCCAATAGAACGGCTATGAAAAAAGGAATGAATAGAGCTTTGCCTACAATGAGTATATAAAACGAAAGCACAATACCAAACAGAGTGATACTGTATTTAAGGTAAGCAGGG
Source organism: uncultured Roseivirgaceae bacterium (assembly GCA_964440915.1). Classification (GTDB taxonomy): domain Bacteria; phylum Bacteroidota; class Bacteroidia; order Cytophagales; family Cyclobacteriaceae; genus CAMPJM01. The sequence goes on along the minus strand of CAYTTV010000013.1, from coordinate 66,352 downwards.
AGCTTCAGCATAGGAGATTGATCGGTTATCATGCTTGATTTAATCCAAAAATATAAAAATTGTAATTACTCCTTGTAAGCGCTCCATTTAAAAATCTCTATAATGTTACGGTTAACCCACAAAGTCTTAAGGATGAGAGATGACAACACCAGTAGCCTATGAAAGTACTTTTCTTAAACATACGGTGCTTCCAACATTAATCACTTATTTGAGTTATTTGTTTTTAATTTAGCTACAAATTTAAAGAGATTGGCCACAATACACTTACCTAAATTTTTAAGAGTGATCCTTTATATCTTTGGAGGATTGATCGCTTTTTTGATGATACTGTACTTATTGTTGAGAATGCCTCAGGTGCAGACTTTTATCACGCAAAAAATTACCGTCCAGCTCTCAGAACAATTAGGCACAACTGTACAAATAAAGGGTGTAGACATCGACTTTGTTAAAAAAGTAGTGTTGGAGGGCATTTATTTGGAAGACCAGCAGCAAGACACGCTACTATATGCCGAAAAACTGCGCGTTGACATCGGCTTATTTGCCTTGTTAGGAAAGAAGATTGTACTGGACGAGATCCTTCTGGAAAACGCCTATGCGAATCTGTATACGGTGGACGACTCTGCTACGCTCAACTTTGCCTTTATCCCGGAAGCCTTTGCAGACACGGCCCAAACGGATACCACAAAAGCGGGTTGGGAATTCGACTTGAAGGACATTATTCTCTCTGGCTTCAGAATGGATTATAATGACCATACTACCCAAATGGAAATGGGGCTAGGCGTGCAAACATTTGAAGTAAATTTGAAAACTTTGGGTCTGGAGGAAAGTCATATTCAAGCAAATGAAATCAGCATCGATGAGCTCGATTTTCGCTTTTTACAACTTGCAGCAGCTCCTCAAGATACTTTATCCTTAGAAGAGCCAGGTTCTTCAAGCCCCTTAAACCCATCAGGATTTAAATTCAGCGTCAATCGATTATTGGTTGAAAATAGCCATGTGGCATTTACTACAGACACTACAAATTCAGATACTCAGATAAACTTTGGCAATTTGGATCTTGCACAATTGCATATCGATATGGCTGATATTGAAATTGGCGAGAATAATATTTTAGCCAACATCCAAAAAATAGCTTTTGAAGAACAAAACAGCCAGTTTACGCTTAAAGATTTGGCATTAAATGTAGCATTAGAGATGCCTTCAGTGAAAGCACAACTGACGCAATTAGCCACCAATAACTCTTCCCTCGATGGGCAGATAGATGTAACGCTTTCGGATATCAATAGTCCAGACAGCCTGCTGAACTTGTTGATTCTAGAAGCCAATTTGGCTCAAATGAATATTGGGCTAGCCGACGCATCTTTTTTCACCGATGCACTAGATTCTATGCCAATGCTGAAAACCATGACCTTGGCACTTTCTGGTCAAATAGACATAGAAAACAGCAACGCCACCATTCAGGACCTTAAATTAAGCTCTGGAGAAGAGGCAGCCATTGAGGCCAATGCAGTAGTTCAAGGTTTGAATGATTTCGGAAATGCCTACATGGACATTGACCTCAAGGCCTTTATAGCCAACTTCGAATTTTTAGCTAAGCTCTTGCCACCACAAACGCTGCCTCCTACTCTTCAACAAGCAGGGAGTGTAACTTTCATGGCTCGGGGGGAAGGTTATTTGAACGATGCAGATCTTATCGCCAATCTTACCAGCGATATTGGACGGGTATCGGCCAACATTAATTTCAAAGCTGAAAACGAGCAGAATTTTAGCATAATGGGAGAGGCTAATGCTTTTAGGTTGGACTTGAAGACCTTGACGGGAAATGATAGCTTGGGAATTGCCAACCTCAATACACACTTTGTCGCCAATATGCAAAATGGCAGTTTATCAGCAGATACTTTAGCCCTTACTCTAAAAGATTTCCATTTCAATCACTATCATTATCAGAACCTAACGCTGAACGCTTCCTTTATCGACAGTACGCTTATTTCCAAAATCTGGTACGATGACAACAACTTAAAGGTGGACATACTGGCTAAGGCTAACTTAGAAAAGGATCGTTCTTGGTTAACCTTAACAGGAGACATTCCAAAAGTGGATTTGTTAAGGTTGCGCTTGAGCCCTGACAGCATAATTATACAAACCAGTATGGAGGCTGATTTGCAGAACTTGGACCCAGACAATATCAATGGGTTTTTCAGACTTGCTAATACCACATTAATAGATGGCGCCCATAAGTATCTGCTCGACACCTTTCAAATTCAAGCCACTACCAGTGATACCCTCAAAGCATTTTCTATTGCGTCCGATTTTATGGACGCCTCTCTAAAAGGAAAGTTCTCATTTGACCAACTGCCGGCCATGGTCAATAGCTTCATTGCCCATTATTTCACTGGAGTGGCAGACACCGCCGCTACTAGCGATGATCACTATATGGAACTACAGGTAGACATACGGGAAGAACCCATCATCATGAGGGCTTTTATGCCAGACATATCCCTTCCCGAAGCCTCCACTATAGCAGGCTCATATTATGCTAGTGATCACATGCTCAACCTGAATGTGGATGTCCCTCTAATCATATACAAAGACTATCAGGTCCAATCGCTGCATATAGGGGCGGATACCAAGCAGGACAATTTAAAATTCGGACTCAACACGGATCATATTATTATAGGGGAAAATATGACGATTCCTAATTTTGTCCTCGAAGGCAGCTTTATACAGGACATGATCCAATTTAACTTATCCATGGCCAATTCAGAAGCACCTTCCCATTTGGACTTCAATGGTTTTATAACCAATCGAAACGATACGATCATACTGGAAATACTGCACTCCTATCTTTCAATTGAGAAAAACGAATGGCAGATTTCAGACAATGCTGTGATCAAATACGCCGAAAACTTTCTCATGGTCAATGATTTTATTTTCGAGCAGGGCAACCAGAAGCTCAGCATTCAAACAAGTGACGAGTTTACGGAGAATCCCCTTCTGGATTTGGAAATAAGAAGTCTAGAAATAGGTAATATCTTCACTGTTTTGGACATGGAAGATTATGGGATAAATGGCACGCTTGACGGTACCGCTAAAGTGATAAATGTCTTTACTTTAGAACAAGTAAAAGCAGATCTTGACATTGAGAATCTTGTGATAGACAATCAGGAAGTGGGCATTTTAAAACTTCAGGCCGAGAAATCGATGGGAGATGTCCCATTACAAGCTTCCTTGAGTATGGACGGCACACACAATCAGTTTACACTCGAGGGCACCTTTGCGCCTGAAGACAGCGTAAACAACCTTGCTCTTCAACTCCTTGTAAACAAATTCAAGTTGGACCAATGGGGTGTGTTTGCAGAAGATTACGTGACCGACCTTAAAGGGAATTTGACTGCAGACATTTCTATAGAAGGAACCCCCAGCCGACCCATCATAGAGGGCTACCTTGCTTTTGATCCTGAAAGTCAACTCCGCGCTAATGCCATAGGCTCTCTTTACCGCTTTGACGACCAAAGAATAGAAATTAGCCAGTCTTCTTTAGACCTCAACAATTTCGTGATAAAGGATTCGGCCGATCACTCACTCAATATTAATGGAAAAGTCACGCATCAATATTTTCAAAATTTTGATCTGGACTTAACAGTAAAGACGGACGAGTTTAAATTCTTTAATGCTCGACAACGGCACAGCCCAACTTTTTATGGCACTATCAATGCAGCTACCGATATAACCATTCAAGGGCCCATAGAAGACTTAGTTATCAGGGGGAACGTTACTACTAAAAAAGGAACTCATCCAGTAATTGCCTTGGTAGACGATCCAGACATTGCCACTCATGCCAGTTTTATCAATTTTGTAAATACCAATGCCTATCTGGCAGCAGACAGCATCCCCGACACGGTGCAAGTCCGCAGCAACACGATGCAAGTAACGGGCATGTCCGTTCAGCTCGTACTGCACATCACTTCGGATGCACTAACAGAAATTCTAATCGACCCTATAAGTGGTGACAAACTTTTGGCAGTTGGGCAAGGAGACTTTATGGTACAAATGTCGCCGACCGGTGATATGAACATTCAAGGGACCTATACGCTTGATGAGGGCAGCTACTCACTTTCTTTTATGAATATCCTGAAAAAAGAATTTCAAATAAGGGAGGGTAGCACCATACAGATGGCTGGGGATCCTCTTGGGGCGCAGTTCGGCATAACAGCCGTTTATAGTACAGAAGCCTCCGCCAGCAACCTGTACCCAGCACAAGTAGGCACAGCTGGGGCCACGGCCAGCCAGATCAGCACAAAGCAACCCGTAAATGTAGTGTTGAAACTAAATGGCACGCTTGAAGAACCAGATGTGGCTTTTGCCATTGAGCTACCTGCGATTACTGACCCGAATAACGAAATCGCCCAGAGAATAAAAATGATTGAAAACGATCAAAGCCAACTCTATCAGCAAGTGTTTGGGTTGATCGTCTTGAACCGATTTATTCCGACTGATGGCGGCTTAGGTAGCGGTGGGGGCGGCGGTGCTGCGGCAGTGATCAATCAAAGAGTAGATGCAAGTGTGAGCGGTATTTTGACAGCCCAGCTCAGCCGATTGACACAAGATTATTTGGGGGGCGTAGAGCTATCCGTAGACCTTGAGTCCAGAAATGAGAATGAGACTTCTTTTGAAAACAAGGATGTGCAGGTGCAGTTAACGAAGCAATTTCTGAACGATAGACTCACGGTATCGGTAGGCGGCACCTCCAGCTTAGGACAAGACCAAAACGCGCCTAACGCTAGCAGTACCCCTTTGATGGGGGACTTTGAGATTCTTTATAGGATCAATGAATCTGGCACATTGAACTTAAGGATTTTCCAATCCAACACTAGGGATATTTTTACCCAAGAGATCAGGGAGCGGCAAGGCACATCGCTCACCTATATAAAATCATTTGATGAGATTTTTATGAGCAAGGAGGACAAAAAGATTCTGCGTTCAGAATAGTGGCACTTTAAAAGGATTTCGTTTATTGCTGTTTAAAAATAAAAAAAACTAAATATCTTTGTGCAGGCCAAATCTTCTTATGCAACGAAAACTTTTCCCTTTCGACAAAAATCACATCCTTAGAGAAGCGCAACTTGTCCGTAAAGAAGCGCTTCTGTGCGCATTGGTTGAAAATGCCAAGAAGGGATATTTGGAATTATGTAATCCATTAGGCTTGGAAGACGATCCCATTAGGAAAATAAAAGCTGCCAACCATTTTGAGATGCATTTGCTAGAGGAGTTTTATGAGCATTTGGCAGGGATATACCGATACAAATATGGCTCTAATCAGTTGGAGTTTATGTTTGATGGCAAAACGCATTACGAAAAATACCAAGAAGATTGGGCAGCAACCTTTCAAGAATGGACAGTCGGATTTTGCCAAGAAGTTAATTTTCTAAAGGCCATTCTTGAAGTAACGGTTTTTTATCCAAAGAACCGTAAAGCATTGTTGGCAGGCAACAGGCTCAAAGCTTTTATCGGTCAGCAATTCTATCTGAAGATTTATAAGCACAAAGGAATCGTCCAATTGAATGGGGCGTCTAAATAGAGAAGCTGAGATGCTTAAATGACCTTCTTGCCTACCGCACTTCAAATCGATCGAAGCCTACTACTATCCCTGGCTCATACGTCACCAAGGTCACTTCTGCTCGATCCGGCCCTTGGTTGCACCAGCTCAGCAACTTGGCGATCTGCTCCTCAGTGCCTTCAGCTTCTATCCTAACCGAACCATCCGCCTCATTTCTCACCCAGCCGCCAATGCCCAGTGAACTGGCTATTTCGAGCGTAGAAAGTCTAAACGCCACACCTTGCACGTTGCCTTCTACTCTGATGCTGTTATGGATAATTCCCTCCATCGTTCCTATATTTACAAACCTACGATATGGATAACTGGCGATCATTCATAAGGTTTTGTACTTGCTTTTCTGATGTCCAAAGCATGCCGTGCCATAAAATTCATTACTTTTGTCGTAACCTATTTTATGGCAGAGGGGTTATAGCCAGACAATCCTACAATCATTTTTTAACTAAAACATATTAATATGGCTAATACTGTTGTTTATTCTGAAAGTGCTCCCAAACCTATTGGTCCTTATAGCCAGGCAATCTATCGTAACAATGTGCTCTATGTTTCGGGGCAGATAGCCATCAATCCAGAAACAAATGAATTAGCGACAGATACCATTGAGAGAGAAACAGATCAGGTGATGCGAAACCTAGAAGCCGTTTTGGTGGCAGGGAAGCTTTCTCTGGCCAATGTAGTGAAATGCACAATCTTTGTCAGGGACCTCAACGATTTTGCTAAAATCAATAACGTATATGGGAAGTATTTTGCTACTAATCCACCCGCAAGAGAAACAGTGGAAGTGAGCCGATTGCCCAAAGATGTAAACGTAGAAATTTCTTGTATAGCAGTGGCCTAATGGTGGGATTGCCCCTGAAAAATGAAATTATTGTGCTCTCCCTCGATGCCGAAGAAGTTGAGGAGGTGCTTTGGTTACACACCTATCCTGTAGAAGCAGGAGCTATCATGCCAGATAAGCCAGAAATCGATTTCTTGTTCAACGGTTGGGTGAAACATCAAAAGTTCAAGCTGTCACGTAAGGTAAGAAGCCCTGAAAACTTTCTCCCCATCATGAAAGGGCGAATAGAAGAAACTTCATTGGGCAGTCTTGTATTTGTTCAATATAGCCTGTTCTTTAGTTCAAATTTTTTCCTTATTTTCTGGTCGGTGGTAACTTTGCTCCTGGCTGTATTTTTTGTCGCTTTTTATAATATGGTACTTTATGGCATCATTGCTTTTGGTGTAGGCGTGAGCAACTATGTTATCGCCGTAGCCAATTTCAATATCCAGGTAAAAAAAAGCAGCCAATTGCTGCATGCAATTCTCAATCGGATTTGAACAGGTGGCAGAGAACCTTCAAAAGCGTGTTATAGACATATAAAGGAAGACCTGGGTTTGTAGATAGCCGACAAACGGCCCAAGTTATCAATTAGATACCTTTCCATAAAAGTTAATTCCCTATTGAGATCGCATTTTTTTTGTATTTTTGCGGACTAAACAGCGGTTTAAGCTTGGGAAAATTATAGCGAAAGCAAAAAGTATAAAATGGAAAAAGAAGTAAGAGTGAGGTTTGCGCCCAGCCCTACAGGGGCGCTTCATATAGGAGGTGTTAGGACAGCTTTGTACAATTACCTGTTTGCGAAGAAGCATGGTGGAACAATGATACTGCGGATCGAGGATACGGATCAAAGCCGCTTTGTGCCGGGAGCGGAGGACTATATTACTCAAGCATTGGAATGGTGTGGCATTCGGCCTGACGAAGGGCCAGCATACGGAGGTGAGTACGGGCCTTACAAGCAGTCGGAAAGAAAGGATATGTACATGCAATATGCGCAACAGTTGGTAGACGATGACAAAGCCTACTATGCTTTCGACACATCCGAAGAGCTTGAAGCCATGCGAACACGCTTAAAGGCAGCAAAGGTAGCCTCTCCTCAGTACAATGTGATTACCAGGGCCACGATGAAAAACTCGCTGACCTTGCCCGAAGATGAGGTAAAGGCCCGATTAGCGTCCGGAGACCCTTACGTGATCCGCTTAAAAGTGCCTCGAAAAGAAGAAATTCGCCTACATGATCTGATCAGGGGATGGGTAATGGTCCATTCTTCTGCACTAGACGATAAAGTATTGATGAAATCTGATGGTATGCCCACCTATCACCTGGCCAATATTGTGGACGATCACCTGATGAAAATAACCCATGTGATTAGAGGCGAAGAGTGGTTGCCTTCAGCCCCTTTGCACGTATTGCTTTACAAATATCTGGGATGGGAAGATACCATGCCACAGTTTGCGCATTTGCCCTTGCTGCTTAAACCTGACGGCAATGGCAAACTCAGCAAGAGAGATGCACAAAAAATGGGCTTCCCTGTGTTTCCATTGGAATGGACAGACCCCGAAAGCGGAGAGCAGCTACTAGGCTTTAGGGAAGAGGGTTACTTGCCCGAAGCTTTTATTAACTTCTTGGCATTCTTAGGCTGGAATCCAGGCACCTCTCAAGAACTATTCGATATGAATGGGCTGATAGACGCCTTTTCTATAGAAAGAATAGGGAAATCAGGGACCAAGTTTGATATCAATAAAGCCAAATGGTTTAACCAGCAATACCTGAAACAAAAGCCTGACGCAGAACTTGCCGGCTACTTGGCTGAGGAACTGGCAAAACATGGGTTTTCTTGTACAGAGGAGAAGGCTACCCAAATATGCAAAGAACTAAAAGAAAGAGTAGTATTTCACCATGACTTATGGAATGAGGCAAAATTCTTCTTTATAGCTCCTGACCAGTATGACCAAAAAGTAACTGAAAACAAATGGACCCAAGAAGCTGTAACGGCTTTGTCTGCCTACAAGGATGCCCTTAAGCTCCTTTCAGCAGAAGTAGATGCCGACACAGCAAAAAACATATTGGCTGAGGTGTTGGAAAAAAACAATATCAAAATGGGGAAAGTTATGCAGGCACTAAGGGTCTCTATTACTGGGGCGGGTGCAGGACCAGACCTCATGCACATTATCGCCATCATAGGCAAAGACGAGACTATCGACAGGATAGAAAAGGCCATAGTAAGGTTGAATGACCAAATAAAAGCCTAGACCATGGACAAGCATAAACCAAATAAGAAAGACGCATCAAAAAAGAAGAAGGCAAAACCAAAAGTTGATCCAGAATTGGAAGGTTTTGACATTAAGATCGACTCCTTTGGAGAGATTAAGTCCACCTATGACATCGACAAGATCAATGCCTTCCTCAATAAAAAAGTGGATGACAAAAAACTCAGGGACAGAGACGATTTGGATGATATTCAGAAGGAGAATGCCGAAGATGAATAAAGTTCAAAGAAGGCTCTACCGCTGCCATCATGCTTGCTTTTAATAACCCTTAAATTAAATCTAACAATGCAATCTCACCAGATCGATTACAGGATTATCGGGGAAAGTATTCAAGTGGTAGAAGTGGAACTGGATCCTAACGAGACCGTTATTGCCGAAGCTGGTGCCATGCTTTATATGGAGGAGGGCATCACTTTTGCCACCAAAATGGGCGATGGCGCTGAACCGAGCCAAAGTATTTTGGGCAAGCTCGTATCGGCGGGCACCCGAATGCTCACCGGAGAGTCCTTGTTCCTGACCCATTTTACCCATACAGGCACAGGAAAGGCCAAAGTAGGATTTTCGGCACCTTATCCGGGCACGGTTATCCCAATAGACTTGGCCCAGATGAAAAACCGTGAGCTGATTGTCCAAAAGGACGGATTTCTCTGTGCGGCGTTAGGCACCAAAATATCGATTACCTTTAACAAGCGGATTGGATCGGGATTGGTCGGAGGTGAAGGCTTTATCCTTCAAAAATTAAAAGGCGATGGCATGGCGTTCATTCATGCTGGGGGAACACTGATACAAAAGGAGTTGAACAATGAGACCCTTCGTATCGATACTGGCTGTGTGGTAGCCTATGAATCATCCTTAGACTTTGACGTGCAAAAAAGTGGAGGCCTGCGCTCGATGCTTTTTGGTGGCGAAGGTATATTCCTGGCCACCCTTCGTGGTAGCGGAAAGGTTTGGCTTCAGTCCATGCCTATAAGAAAGCTTATTCTGGCCTTGGCCCCATACGGGGAAAACAAGAAAAAGGAGGGCAGCTCCATACTTGGCAATTTTCTCGAATAGGAATATATATTTAGACACAATCATGAAAAAGGTAACCATCGGTATATTGAGGGAGGGGAAGATTCCGGTGGACCGGCGCGCACCTTTGTCCCCTTTGCAGGCGCAACAAGTATCATTTCAATACGAAAACGTACAAGTAGTTTGCCAAGAGAGCCCTGTCAGGTGCTTTACCGATGAAGAGTATCTGGAAGCGGGTATTCCAGTGGTAGAAGAGTTAGACGATTGCGATGTCCTATTTGGGATAAAAGAAGTCCCTGTCAAAGAACTGATCGATCATAAGACTTACTTTTTTTTCTCCCATACCATAAAGCAACAGCCTTACAATAGAAAGTTGCTGCGCGCCATTCTTCAGAAGGATATCAGGTTAGTAGATTATGAATGCCTCACAGACCTACAGGGCAACAGGCTGATTGCCTTTGGAAGATACGCAGGTATTGTAGGCGCCTACAATGGGATCTTGGCTTATGGTTTGAAGTACAACCTATTTGATCTGCGGCGTGCAAGGGATTGTTATGACATGGCAGACTTAAAGACAGAGTTCTCTAAAGTTAGGCTCCCAAGAATAAAAATTGTAGTAACCGGTGGAGGCAAGGCTTCCCAGGGCGCCATAGAAGTACTCGATGGTATGCGCATCAAAAGAGTAGCGCCTAAAGCGCTTTTGGAAGAGGAGTTCGACCAACCGGTTTATGCACAACTTAGGAGCCGTGACTACCACAGAAGGAAGTCCGATGGCGGCTTTGAATCAAGTGAATTTTATACTGCACCACATTTATACGAGAGCAGTTTTCTAGATTATGCTCAAAAAGCCGATATACTCATCGCAGCTGCTTTCTGGGACCCTAGTGCTCCGGTTCTTTTCACCAAAGAAGACATGCAGCATAAGCATTTTAAAATACGGATAATTGCCGATATCACATGCGATATTGGAGGTTCCATCCCATCTACCAAAAGGCCTTCAACCATAGATGACCCAGTTTACGACTACAATCCATGGGAAGATAAGGTGGCCTTACCGTTCTCGGATAGAAAATTTGTATCCGTAATGGCCGTAGATAACTTGCCTTGTGAGCTGCCCCGGAATGCCTCTAAGGATTTTGGTTATGACATCATGCAGAAGGTATTGCCATTTCTTCTGAAGGAAGACAAAGATCAAGTAATCCAAAGGGCGACTATTGCTGAAAATGGTGCGTTGACACTTCCATTTCAATATTTGCAGGATTATGTAGACGGAACAGACCAGACCCATCTCACTGGCAGCCTAAACAAGGGTTGAGCCATTCTTCTTCAAATCCAACCAAAATAACTATCTTGAATTCGAAAGATTAATGCATTTAAGACAAAAACAAAAGTGCTAATGCAATGACAGCCAAAATAATCATGCTTGTTGGGACGGGAGGCTTTATAGGGAGTGTAGCCCGTTACCTCACCACCTTTTTTCTTTTGCGGGCAATGCCAGGGATTTTTCCTTATGGAACTTTTGCCGTCAACATCATCGGCTGTTTTGCAATCGGCCTCATATATGGCTTTTCTGAAAAATTTGCTTGGTTCAACCCAGATTGGCGTCTTTTTATGGCCACAGGAATATGCGGAGGGTACACTACTTTTTCCACTTTTGCTTACGAAAACATCAAGCTTTTGCAACAAGGCGAGGTAATGATGTTTGTCTGGTACAGCCTTTCCAGCTTTGCTTTATCTCTTGCAGCGGCAGCGGCAGGGCTGATGCTCGCTAAGTTTTAATATGCCCATACTTCGGCCTGCTTTTGAACATCAGTATTAGGTGATTTAGAAAACTTCTTTTGACGCACCTATATGGTTCAGCATTTCAATTGTGGGCTCAGAAGCAAGATTATTGTCCCGTTGCTGCTGGAAGTATACAAAACTCGGCGTGTTGAGTAATACTTGCTGTATCGCTTCATTTTTATATTGCGAAATATGAATAAAATTTTTGCTGTCCTTAGTTTGAAACACAGTATACAGAAATTGGGAACTGTCTAGCTTTCTAAAATCTGTCAGAAACTTTTGTATCAATTCCTTATTAGTGTTTATATATGCGTCATTAACGGAGTAGGTTACTTTAACCGCAATCATGTTTTTAGTGGTTTTGAAGTGGGTGAAGTTTTATAATGAAACTTTGAGAACAAGTATTCTTCACACGCAAGATAAAAAATAACGCGCGATTCTCGTCAGGCTCTAGAGTTTTTCCAATAACATCCTTTAAAACCGTATTCTGGAGTGTCAACTCGTTAGTGTCCTACTGAATTCCGCACAACAGGACATGCGCTGGAAAAAACAGTAACGAATGTTTATAAAATTTAAGCATAGCATTTATCCTTATAAAAAAATCGCAGCGTGGTTATGCATGACATTGATTCTCATGACTTTATATTTTTTTACTATATAATTTATTGAATCACGTGTGTAAGAGGTTGGTGCGTTTTATTGTAACTGTAAACCGTCATATATATAAATTACCTCCTCATAACATAATGTATCCTAAATTATATAGGAGAAAAGCAAGGATGAAGCCGTCTGTAGATGGAAAATATCCGAAGATTAAGGTGTCTGAGGATAAGAATTCGATTGCAATATAAGCTTTACACCTTAGGCCAAAACAAGCATAAATCAATGTCACATATAAACAATTATTATGTCTTTTTTAAACAAACTTTTCAAAACGATTAAAGATAATACCGGGATTGATGCAGGAGAGCTCACATCAAAGGTTCAAAAGACAGCAAGTTTTGCCTCAATGTCTAAAGTTGCAAAAGGCCTTTGTCAGTTAAACTGGAAATGGAGCGAAGATGCCATGATGGAGGATAAAGGAACGGGGAAGCCATTGAGAAACTGGGATAGGCAAACCAAAACAACCCCTAGACTGGACGATATTTATTTAAGCTGGGAAACACAGAATGTTACTTTGGACGAATACCTTGTTTTTATAGGATGGCAGGGGTGGCCATACGCTATCATTCAAAAAGACCATCCGGAAGGTGTTTTCCTACCTGAGTTCGTAGAAAACCTTGCAAAGAACAATTTTAATTCCGTGAAATACATAACGGTAAAAGCAGCAGACGTATCCAATAATTGCATAAAATTTCCTGCTAGCGAAACCGACAACGAGTTTTATTATGTGAAGTTGGTAGGCAAATCTGCCAATGACGAATATTATGACATCAAAGGTTGTATACTGGCAAGTGAGTACCAAAGGGAAAAACATGGGTATAGCCCTATACCTTCTGGCAGTATTCATGAAGTTAAAGTGCCAAATGGAGGAAGGGAAAGAAATGATCTTGAAAAACAATTAATCACTACGGCCAAGCAAAACAAGAAAAAATAAATTGCTTTCATGGATATCCTTACCCTGCTTACCTCATGCAGGGTAGGAATGTTCAATGGAGTAGTGCTAAAACTTATGATGCTATCAATTTATGTTCTGTTCGTTAACTTTTCCATTATGACTTATGACATTCCTGCGTATTTTGAAGACATTGAGCCATTTGATGAAATTATTTTCGAGAGCTTAATCGAATTGAAAAACGAGGACAAGAAAAGGTATTCTTTAGTATATGAAACCCACGTAGTGCCCGATCCTCATAAGTTTACTTTTCTACAATATGCTATTGCTTATTTTGCCCTGGGGATAGATAGTTTAGAAAAGGTTAAATCAGCGGTTTTGATCATAGACGATGGTGAAAATGGAGAAAAAATGTTCAAGGATATGATAAAATATAATGGCGATCCTGACCTTGTATTGGATATTGAAGGAGCTGCTGAAACGGCGGATAATGAACTAATGGAAGGATTACAACTTAAATTTCACACATGGCACATGGGCAAAAGTTCTATGTCATTTTCCCTTTACCCATCCGATGATATGGCTGGAAAACTGCTTGCAAAAATTCAGTTAAACATCATGGAATAGAAACTCTTCTCATGGCAGTTTATGGCATTTCTATTTCAGGTTTTTTGATGTTGTTTGTTTAAGAAGCTTTTTATGCGCTATGGCAGCCTAAGCTAATTTAGGTAAGTTTTCTGTTTTACTTTTGCATTTCACTCTGGAATTAAAACTTGTATTCAATCCTTTACTTGGAATATAACCTTGAGCATTCATTGTAATGAACTTTCTGCGCAAATGAGGTAATAATTTTACCACCATCTTTTGTCGTCCACCCATAGAAGATCCAAAAACCTTTTGCAAATTCTATACGAAGGTTTGACATAATGGTCAACTTCACTTGTTTCCGGCAAAGACAGACATTTCTTACTGTTTCTAAATCTATTTTGAAGTTCGTAAATATTGCCGCTAACAGGAAACGGCTTGGAGGTAGTGGCGAATAAGAAAGCATACAAACGGAGTTTTGCACACAGTAAGTAAAACCATTTTATTGGTTACTAAATTACATTTTTCAAAGTAAATAAAATGTTTTGCGACAAGAAAGTGCATTGAAATTATACTAATGAATAAAAGGGGGACTACAAAATTCGGCACTGACACCACTCCTCTCCCAAAAATTGTCTTTATTCAAAAGCATATTCTTTCCTCAAGCTTCGCTATTTTTGTGGCCATGGAAGAAAACGGCAATTGGAAGACACTCAGCACCCGGGAGGTCTACGATAATCCTTGGATCGCAATTCATGAAGACGAGGTCATAAACCCTGGTGGAGGGAAAGGCATTTATGGTAAGGTGCTTTTTAAGAACAAGGCCATTGGCATCATTCCTATAGATCATGAAGGCAACACTTGGCTTGTGGGGCAGTACCGGTATACCCTAAAGGAATACTCGTGGGAAATCCCAATGGGCGGTGGTCCGCTTGGTATAAGCCCTTTAGAGTCTGCCAAAAGAGAACTGAAAGAGGAAACGGGGTTGACGGCAGAAAAATGGGAAAATATAATGCGCATCCACACCTCCAATTCCGTTACAGATGAAGAAGGCTTTATTTTTTTGGCTGGGGAACTTACACAAGGCGAAACGGCCTTTGAGCAAAGTGAAGAACTTAGCATCAAGAAGCTGCCTTTGTCAGAAGCCATTGCTATGGTGATGGAGGGGCAGATCACCGATAGTCTGAGTATTGCAGGCTTGTTGAAAGTAGCACGGTTGCGTGGCCTTTAGTTATTTTTATTTGAACCCTTTCTTGTTCTTTCATGGCCCTTTCTGTTTATAAAGATCATTTCAAGAGAAATATCACATTGGCAGTGCCGATGATGCTAAGCCAATTGGGGCACGTCATGGTTGGCGTGGCCGACAGTGCCATGGTAGGGCAGTTGGGTACGATTCCTTTGGCAGCAGTATCGCTAGGAAATAGTATTTTTGCCATTATCCTCACATTTGGGATAGGCATTTCTTATGCCATCACTCCGCTCATTGCAGCAGCCGATGGAAAGAAGCATTATCAAAGGAGCGGAAAGATATTTAAGCATGGATTGTACATCAACCTAGTGGCCGGTATCCTCCTCTATTTCCTGTCTTTCGGGATTACGTATGTCTTACCTTTTTTGGACCAACCAGAAGAAGTAGCGATCTTGGCAGGGCCTTACCTGAATGTAATTGGGCTATCCCTGATACCTTTTATGATTTTTCAGTCCTTCAGGCAATTCGCAGAAGGTCTATCACTCACCAAGACTGCCATGTACATTACCGTTGGGTCCAACCTGCTGAATGTAGGGCTCAACTATATCTTGATTTACGGAAAATTTGGTTTTCCTGCAATGGGGTTATTCGGAGCGGGCCTTGCTACACTTATCTCCAGGGTGGTAATGGCGATCCTAATGGGGGTTTATATTTTCAAGGCTGGTGTTTTCCAGCCCTATATTGAAAAGCTAAGATGGAAAGGTTTTTCGAAAAAACTGTGCAAGCGGATGCTTAAGTTAGGGTTGCCCACGGGCCTTCAGTTTGTCTTTGAAGTGGGGGCTTTCAGTGCCGCAGCGATTATGGCAGGATGGTTAGGAGCGGTCCAGTTGGCAGCACATCAGATTGCCATTAGCCTAACGTCGGTGAGCTATATGATGGCCTCTGGCATCTCTGCTGCCGCTACTGTTCGTGTAGGCAATCAGCTAGGCCTCAATGATATTCCCAAGCTGCGCATAGCGGGGTTCACCTCCTTTATTATGGCCCTTGCCTTTATGTCTGTTGCTTGCATTGGATTTGCTTTGGGAAGAAATTTCCTTCCAAGCCTCTATGTAGACGAACTGGAAGTCATCCAGATTGCTTCCACCTTGTTGGTGATAGCGGCTATTTTTCAATTATTCGATGGCATACAAGTAGTCGCATTAGGTGCTTTGAGGGGGTTAGAAGATGTGAAAATGCCCACTGTAGTGGCTATAGTAGCCTATTGGATTATAGGGCTTCCATTGGGTTATGTAATGGGGTTTGAGCTTGGGTTAGGAGTAAAGGGAATATGGTATGGACTTTTGACAGGATTGGTCTTGACGGCCATCGCACTTTTATTACGGTTCAATATCTTGACCAATAGACTGTTGGTAAACCATAGAGCAAAACCTATGTAAAAGATCAGGTCTATATTTTGAGTCAAGCTAGAGTATTTTGTTTTTGGTGTTGATTCATGTTTATATTTCGACTTATTTTATCAGGCAGTAAAACAACATATTGATGGAGCTAGTGGCTAAACCTGTGAGTTATTCCCTAACTGTTCTCACCGAATTGATGATACCTTCCTATGCCAATTTTGGCGGGAAAATACATGGGGGTATTATACTTTCCCTCATGGATAAAGTGGCTTATGCTTGTGCCAGTAGGCATGCGGGGGCATATTGCGTTACCGTTTCCATAGACACTGTAGACTTTCTCCAGCCTGTGGAGGTGGGTGAGCTGGTTTCTTTGAAAGCTTCTGTAAATTATGTAGGCAACACATCTGTCGTGGTCGGCATCAGGGCAGAAGCCGAAAACGTGAAAACAGGCAAGGTAAAACACACTAATACCAGTTATTTTACTATGGTAGCCAAAGGCGAAGACGATAAACCCACGCAGGTTCCTAAGCTTATCTTGGAGTCGGAAGTCCAGGTCAGGAGGTTTATGGAAGCCATGGCCAGAAAGTCCATAAAACAAAAAAGCAGGCAAGAGATGGCCTCTGCAAAATCGGCATTTACACTAAAGGAAATTAACCTATTAAAATCAGAACGGTGTATCGTGAACATGTCAGAATGCTGAGGCACACATTAATAGTCTTGTTTTATAGGGCATAAGTTAACCATTTGGTATTTGATGAAAATTTTGCGACTTCTCTATTCTCGTTATTGCTTTTTCCAATTTATGCTGTTGTTCTTGTTGCTGCTGCCTCTTTTTCTCATCACCGTGCAAAGAAGGCAATGGCACTACTACGCTTATCTCCTTAATCGTGTCTGGGCAAAAGTATTCTACGTTCTATGCTTCTTTTCTATCAAGGTTGAGTACAGAGTTCCTTTGGATAGAGAAAGGCAGTATGTTTTCTGCCCTAACCATACCTCGTTTTTGGATATCCCCATTATGGGTTTTACGCCCATATACTTTGTGTTTGTAGGCAAAAGCTCTATTGCCAAAGTACCGCTGTTCGGATACATGTACAGGAAGTTGCACATAACCGTGAACCGCAATAAACTTAGAAGCAAGTACGAGGCCGTGGAGCGCTCAAAGGAAGCCATTGAAGAAGGCAAGAGCTTGGTGATTTTTCCTGAAGGGGGTATTGTGACCACATCACCTCCCACTATGGGCCGATTTAAGGACGGGCCTTTTAGGATTGCCATAGAGAAACAAATTCCAATTATTCCTGTAACTATTCCCTATAATTGGATAATTTTGCCCGATGATGGGAAAATGTTGGTAACCCGAAGGCAGTCGAAGTTGATTTACCATGAGCCCATTGAGACTGTGGGGATGTCGGTACAGGACATCGGTCATCTCAAAGAAAAGGTTTACCATATTATTGACGAAGAATTGAAAAGAGCATTTCCTTCAAAGTAAAGAATATCATTATTTAATATAGCAATCAAAATGCAATGGATGTAGATAAGGAAACCTTAAAAAAAATAGCACACCTCGCACGGCTCAATTTTGATGATAAAAGTGACGATGCTTTGCTAAAGGATATTACAGACATCCTCACGTGGGTAGAAAAGCTGAATGAGATCGATACCGACAGTGTGGAACCGCTCACCAATATGGCAAGCGAAGTGAACGTGCTAAGGGAAGATGTGGTGAAACCACACCTGAGCCATGAAGACGCACTGAAGAATGCTCCTAAGAAAGATTCTGATTATATTAGAGTGCCTAAGGTGCTGGAATAAGCCTCATGGATGTGGCTTGTCAAACAAGGTCCAATTCAGTTAAAGTGTAGAACAAATCTCAAAACTCTCATAAGTGGCGTCATTCTCTTTTTGGAGCAGCTGGAGCAGACCTTACAAGGCATTGTTCCAGATTTTGCTCGTATTGTTCCTTTTGACTATTGGGTTTGCCCTTGCAGCCAGTGTTTGGGGGAATGAATGGGCCGTGTCTTGGGATGTTGTGCGCTCTTATGAACCCATAGAATCTCCCATAGCTACTGTGCACTTCTTGCTGTCCGAGATAGCGGTTCCCGTAGAGCACTATCTTACAAAAGAGGTTTTTCGGGGAAGTCCTTCCCAGCTACCTACATGGATTTACCCTTCCCTTGGATTTTTGTACTTCTTCTTCCTGAGCTTTTTCCTGGCCATCGTTTCTACACTTCCTCGGTTTTGGTATTATTTCGGAATGACCTTGACGGCTTTTATGCTGGCAGCATTGCGGTTGGAGCAGTTGATGATATGGAACGAGAATGCAGCGATTTTGCTGGTTATTGTCACCTACTTTGCTTTAAGCTATTATTATCATGCCATCAAACGGCACGTTCATTTGTACATAAGGATAGGGGGCTTTTTTATTGCTTCTGTTTTGCTACTCATTATATTGGGCAGCTTTGCCCAAGCAAGCATGCCTTTTTCCTTTATTGGAAGTTATGGTATTGTTCTCCCTTTATTTTTTGGTTTTCTTTTTATCCTTCTGGTCTCTCATGACATTTTGAGCGGCTTTGTCTATGTCATTACGAGTGGCAACACTGGCTATGCAAAAAAGAGTCTTTTCCATTTTGTAGTAATATCGATTGTATATTTAGGATGGGTGCTGCTTACCTATTTAAATAATGTTGGTCATTTTGAATTGGACTTGATTTACCTTGATGCTACGGTTCTTCTGTCTATTTCTGCATTATTGGGGATTTGGGGCTTTCGAAAAAGAAGTGAAAGTATCCTTTCCTTTATGCCATTTGCCCCAATGGGCGCTTTCTTTTATCTCATTTTAGGGATAATTACTTTTTTTACAATAGGGGCCATGCACCTTGTGGTCAATGCCCCCATGCTGGAGGTGATAGAAGATGCCGTTATTTTTAGCCACTTGGGCATAGGCTTTATGTTCTTTATTTACATTATTGGAAACTTTGCCCCGCTCTTAAGCAAAAATCTCAATGTTGATAAAATACAGTACAAGCCCAAAAACTTGCCTTATTTTACCACAATCGTAGGGGGTGTTGTTTTGATAGGGGTATTGGTAGCCAGGTCTCAACTCTTACCCTACTTTCAGAGCTTTTCTGGATATTACAATGGTTTGGGTGATCTGTATCTTCTCACCAAGCAAAATACGGTAAGCGAGCAATATTATAAGCTGGCCAAGACCTATGACTATAGAAATGCGAAGTCCAACAATGCATTGGGAGCTATGGCACGGGAAGCAGGAGACGATGCCTTTGCTCTGAAATACTTTGACGATGCTAAGCTAAGATACCCTTTGGAGGCTACCTATGTTAACATAGCGGATATCTATGACCGCAGGGGCCGCTTCTTTGATGCTTTATTTACCCTGAACCAGGGATTGGATGTCTTTCCAAATAGCGCCGTCATCAAAAACAATATAGGCGTGTTGTTTAGCAAAACTGCCGTTGTCGATTCATCGCTGTTCTATCTAGATCAGAAGAGCCGCTACAGTGAATCTTCAGAAACCAACCTTTTATACGCTCTCGCCATGCATCGACTGACGACAGATTTCGATTCATTGAGAACAAATTTCAACCAACTTTCATATTTGCCGCAAAAAAATAATACACTGGTGAATTTGAATTTGCAACAATTGCCTTTGGAGCCTTCGCCCCTGATCGAAATAAATACTGTTCAACGAAATACGCAGGCCGAGGAGTTCACCTTTTGGTACGAATATACCATAAATCAAGCCTTGGCACACGAAGACAATGGGTTGGCTACTCAACTCACCGATCTGGCCAACGATAGCTTGAACGCGCAATTCCAGACGGAGCTTTTGTTGGCACAAGCCCTTTACCTATACTACCATCATCAAGTAGGCAAAGCCTTCCAGAATCTTGAGGCCCTAGCTTTTCAACATACTTCAAGGGCCGGCTACTATAATTATTTATTGGGTCTTTGGTCCTTGGAGCAAGGTGCTTATCAGGTCGCCAGACAGTATTTTGAAAAATCTCAAGAGGAACGGTATGCGCATTCAAGTTTGCCATTGGCTTTGGCCCTAGAGGCGGCTGGCGATACTGCCCAAGCAGCAGCATATTGGAGACTTTTTGAGAAAGAAGGGTCACCAGAACAACAAAGGCTTGCTGGAATGTATTTGAAGAAGAACAGGCCCGTTGATCTTGATAAAGGAAGTGCATTGGATAGCCTGACCTTCTTAAAATCCTACTTGACCAAAATCGATAATTCCGCTGAACTTATCGATATGATCAACAGCCTTGAAGCAAGTGATTTCAAATGGCAAGTTACCCTTGACGTCATCCAGAAGAAATTGTTCAGGCAACATTATGAAAGGTTGCCCGACCTTTTTGCAAAACTTGAAAACAAGCCATTGAATGGCGATCTGGAACATCGACTGAAAATACTGAAATTACGCTATTGGTTGGCCATTGATGATCATGAAAAGGTTTCAGGTTTACTAAGTGATTCATTAGAGAATGCCACTTTACGGGGATCGGCAGAATGGCACCATGCTCAAGCGCAAATGACTTTGCTTCAGAAAGGGAGTGCGGCCGCAGCGCAAGCGTACGCCTCCTTAGCAGACCTCAATCCATTTTATGCCCAAGGGATCGTTGCTGCTGCCCACTTTTTCCGCGATGAAATCAAAGATGTACAACAGGCATACAGTACGCTCTTGAACGGCGTTAAAACCAATCCATATTCAGCAACCCTACAAAAAGCTTACATCCTTCAATGCCTGTCTATGCACCTGACTACCTATGCTGAAAATAGTCTGACTTTATTGAAGCAAATCGTGCCTTCAATGGAATATGAAGCGTTCCTGAAAGAATATAACGCCAAGAAAGACAGTGTTGAACAGGCACTTGACCGATGGGAGTAGTCAGGCCCTTTAATCCTCAAGCACATTGATTGACCTATTAATCATTGCGATGGGTTAACCTTTTAATAATGCCAATGCCCATTTTTCTTACTTGAATTTTGTTTTGGCTTATTCTGAAAAGTTTAGGTCTCTTGTTTGCGCTTACTTTGCTGATCAAATAATGAGCTTTAATTTTTTAAGAATGAATCCAACGGCGTATCAAGGCTTAGCATTAGAGGAGCAAGCAAGGATGATCTTCCAAAAAGGGAGCTTTATCTCAAAGATTTCCTTTTTTCAACTCAGTATATCCCTATACCGGATTAATGATGAATTTGTAGAAATATGGTATAATACAGGTACAGGTACCATCAGGAACATAGAGCCACTTAGAGATTGGACCATCAGCCCATTTGTGAAGCATTTATATAAAATGAACCTGAACTAAGGGTTTGAAGAGACAAACAGCCTATAGGGTAGCCTGAAGGAAGACGCTTGCCTCTGGGAGATTGTCAACCTGCCTACAATCATTACAAATTTCCGTCCGTATAATTTCATCTTGCATATTCGTAAAGAGTGCTGCATATTCACTTTCCCAAGGTGCATGCCTAATTAGAATTAGCTTTTTCAAAATCTATTTTATAGATAATTTGTTTAACTTCGAACCTCCTTGCATTGCAGGGCCTTAGACACCTATTCTATGCAGACACTCATTCATACTACAGACATCAGTAAAATATATAGGATGGGAAGTGAAACCATTCATGCCCTCAAATCCATCAGCATTCAGATCAGCAGGGGAGAGTATGTAGCTTTTATGGGGCCTTCGGGGTCTGGAAAATCCACCTTGATGAATATTGTGGGCTGTTTGGACTCTCCTACATCTGGTACGTATATCCTCAATGGCAAGGATGTAAGTGATATGACTGAAAATGAGCTAGCGGATATCAGAAATAAAGAAATCGGTTTTGTGTTTCAAACCTTTAACCTACTGCCAAGGGCTAGCTCCCTCGACAATGTTTGCCTTCCTCTCGTATATGCTGGCTATAAGCGAAGCATTAGGGAGGAAATGGCCATGGAAGCATTGGACAGTGTAGGATTAGGCAGTAGGGCTAAACACAAGCCCAATGAGCTTTCAGGAGGGCAGCGGCAAAGGGTTGCCATCGCACGTGCTTTGGTCAATGGCCCAAGCATTATCTTGGCGGATGAGCCAACGGGAAATCTTGACTCCAAGACTTCCTATGATATTATGAATTTGTTTAACGAATTGCATAGCAAAGGGAATACCATCATCATGGTGACGCATGAAGATGATATTGCACGCTACGCCCATAGAATAGTGCGTCTGAGGGACGGCCTAGTTGAAAGTGATCTGGCTAATGAAGAAATCACAACTACCAGCGTTCATCAGGCTTAAAGAGCCATGGTTACCTTGCATTAAATTTTCTACACATGAAGATCTATACTAAAACAGGCGATAAAGGAACAACCGCACTGCTAGGCGGGGCAAGGGTGCCAAAGTCTGCTTTGCGGATAGAAGCATATGGTACGATAGACGAATTGAATGCCTATATGGGGCTGCTTGGAGATCAGGCAGTGAACGAAAAAAGGGTAAACTTTCTACATGATATCCAAAATAAACTATTTTCTATAGGGTCGCTATTGGCTGCACAGCCTGGAAAGAAATTGGACTATTTGCCCGAAATAAATCAAAGCGACGCATCCGTTCTCGAATCAGCGATTGATGAAATGAATGTAGTTCTTCCAGAAATGAAGAACTTTATCTTACCTGGAGGTCATCAGGCTGTGTCGTTTTGCCACATTGCCAGATGTGTATGCCGTCGTGCCGAGCGGAAAGTAGTGGGTTTGGCAGAGCAAGAAGAAGTAGCGAGTGGTATTATTGTTTACCTCAACCGGTTATCGGATTACTTATTTGTCTTGTCAAGGATGATGACACAAGAGCTTGGCGCAGAAGAAATTATCTGGAAAGGTAGAAAAGGATAAGAAAAAATCGCAATAGAATTTCGGATGTCAGACATGACACAGCCATGACCAAAGGAAGTTCAAAAGCTAATTTAAATCGAATTTCCTGAAGTCCGACGGCAGACGGATTATCAAGAAATCCAATTCAGTCCGACATCAAGAGGATTTTTTATATTTACTCTGCAAATTCAGGAATAAAAGATTTTTCTCAACTTTATCCTGATTTTACTCCTCCAGTTTCTTGGTTGCCCCCGAACAATTGAAACTCATTTGAATTCTCAAGGGGAAATAATTATTTTAGATTAACTTAGTGCCCAAGTTCAGCTGTATGCTGAATTTGTGGAAAAATGATTATAAATACGGATGGAATGGCCAATACAATAGATATTAAAATTCGCAAAATCGAGCAATCAAAACTTGGTAAGGTAGATTTCGACAATATTCAGTTTGGCAAAGTATATGCCGACCACATGTTTGTGGCAGATTATCAAGAAGGCAAATGGGGGAACTTTCAAATAACCCCCTATGAAAACCTGAGCTTGAGCCCGGCCAACTCGGCCCTTCATTATGGTCAGTCCGTTTTTGAAGGCATGAAGGCCTATAGGAATATTCATGGAGCACCTGTGCTGTTCCGTGCGGATGCTAATTTTAAGAGAATAAATCTTTCAGCCGATCGCTTGTGCATTCCTCAAATCCCAGAAGAGGTGTTTATGGGTGGCTTGAAAGCACTTGTTAAGCTAGACGAGCAGTGGATACCCAACAAACCGAATACCGCTTTGTATGTGCGACCTTATATATTTGCCACTGACGAATATATAGGAATCAGGCCATCCGATACTTATAAATTTATCATCTTCTGCTGTCCCGTTGGTGCTTATTATGCCGAACCTGTGAAGGTGAAGATTGAGACACATTACAGCAGGGCATTTCCTGGAGGGATTGGTTATGCCAAAGCTGCGGGCAATTATGCAGCTTCCTTATATCCAGCCAAGAAAGCATCAGCAGGAGGATACCAACAACTGATATGGACTGACGGCCTTACTCACCAGTATATTGAGGAGTCCGGCACCATGAATGTGATGTTCATTATCAACGATACATTGATCACTGCCCCTGCTGGAGAGACAATCCTCAACGGTATCACAAGAGATAGCGTGTTGACCTTGGCCAAAAATTGGGGTGTTAAAGTTGAGGAGCGAAAAGTGGCGGTGACAGAAGTGGTGGAGGCGATTCAACAAGGGACTTTAAAAGAAGCATTTGGTACAGGTACTGCTGCTACCATCGCCCATATTGCAGTTATTGGCCATGAAGGCAAAGACTACACCTTGCCTCCCGTGGAAGGAAGGACTTTCTCCAACAAGGTTCTGAAAACTTTAGAAGATATTAAGACGGAGGCGATCCCCAATAATTTCGGATGGGTAACCAAAGTATAATCCAATCATTCTGATATTTTGTAATCCACCCATCTAAGGTGGATTACGTTTTTTTAGCGGGTGTAAGT
>CAYTTV010000013.1:30997-41663 GCA_964440915.1 uncultured Roseivirgaceae bacterium | reverse complement strand
ATATTTTGTAATCCACCCATCTAAGGTGGATTACGTTTTTTTAGCGGGTGTAAGTACTTAATCTAGGGCAATTCAGCTCTATAATAAGCTTCCTTACCCAATGACGATTAAAATAGGTTGCTGCTAGAATTTCGCAACGTTCGGAAGTTTAGGAGTCTTCTTTAAATCAGGACCTCTGCCTTAGTGAATACACTCATGCAATGACCTGAATTCCTAATGCTTGAAACCTGCAAAAGATCTCTATTCTTCATAAGCCCATTCGATGCCAGTCTTCATATCCTTTACTAAAACCCCAATTGACTTTAGTTCGGCTCTGATCAAATCGACTGTGTCATAATCTTTCTCTTCCTTTGCCTTTTTGTATATTGTCAATAGCACCTCTATCAGTTGTGGGGCATTGTCGGGCGTTTCCTCTTTCAGCCCTAGTACTTCTTCTACAAAGGCTATATAAGTGTTTTTCAGTTTGCCGAATGTCTCTTCTCCCAGCGCCGCTGTGCTGAGGTTGCCTGTATGAATTGAATTGATCCTTTTGAGCAAGTTGAACAGATGGCCTATGGTCAGAGCAGTATTGAAGTCATCATTCATGGCCCTGTAGCAGTTTTCGCAAAGCTGATCAATTTGCTGAATGACCTTTTCATCCAATTCAATCCCTTCCTGAGGGGTATATTGAAGTGTTTTGATGGTATTCAATCCATTAATGATCTTTCTGTAGCCTTTTTGTGCAGCCCGCAATGCATCGTTTGAGAAATCGAGCGTGCTGGAATAATGGGACTGCAACATGAAGAACTTGACCGTCATGGGGCTGTAAGACTGATCGAGTAGAGGGTGGTCGCCTGTAACGAGCTGTTCTGGGAGAAAGGAGTTTCCTAAGGATTTGCTCATTTTCTGCCCATTTACCGTCAACATGTTGGTGTGGAGCCAGTATTTGGCAGGATCGGATCCATGTGCTGCCACACATTGAGCAATTTCACATTCGTGATGGGGGAATTTCAGGTCCATGCCACCGCCGTGAATGTCAAATGTCTCTCCCAAATATTTGGTACTCATAACAGAGCACTCCAAGTGCCAGCCTGGGAAACCTGCTCCCCAAGGAGAGTTCCAACGCATGATATGTTCTGGCGCAGCTTTCTTCCATAAAGCAAAATCTACCTTGTTCCTTTTCTCATCTTGGGCCTCGAGTTCCCGCTCACTGGCCAGTAGTTCTTCCAGAACCCTTCCCGAAAGCTTGCCGTAGTTATGGTCCTTGTCGTATTTGTTCACGTCAAAATAAACAGAACCATTCACCTCATAGGCCAGTCCTTTTTCTATAAGATCGCTCACCATTTCTATTTGTTCTTGGATGTGGCCGGTGGCGGTGGGTTCAATGCTAGGCGGTAGGACATTGAACAAATCCATCACGTCATGAAAGCCGTTGGTATACCGTTGGGCTATTTCCATAGGTTCCAGGTTTTCGAGCTTTGCTTTCTTGGCAATTTTATCTTCGCCTTGGTCTGCATCGTTTTCCAAGTGGCCTACATCGGTAATGTTTCTGACATATCGCACCGAGTAGCCTAGGTGCTGCAAATAGCGGAAGACAATGTCGAAGCTTATGAATGTCCGCACATTGCCAAGATGAACATCACTATAAACAGTGGGACCACATACGTACATACCGACAAAAGGGGGGTTGATAGGTTGGAAAACCTCCTTTGATTTTGTCAGCGTGTTGTAAACCTTTAATTTTTGTTGCATTGGGCAAAAATAGTAAATGGGCAATTAATGTACGATTAAATCTTAGACAAGATTCCCAATATTAAAGAGAAGCCATTACACATCAATATTTTATAAGGAATTATTTGGTTTGAATATCCCTAAATATATGATCTTCATTTGCATAAGATTTAAATTTAATTTACTTTTGCAACAGAAAATATGGATTAATTCTGAAAAGAGGGGACACATAGTCCCCTCTTTTCATTACAATTATCAAGTTATTGTTATCAATAGTGGATTTAAAGCAGCACATAGAGGGGTTAGTCGAAGCACAGTTGGCTCCAGAAGAGTTCATCGTCGAAGTGGCGGTGTCTGGCGAGCGAGCGACCCGCAAGGTGCTCATCCTTTTGGATGCGGACACAGGCATTTCTATTGACCGATGCGCAGAGGTAAGCCGAAAAGTAGCCCACGTACTAGAGGAAGAAGATACTATTGACAACGCATATATACTTGAAGTGTCCTCTCCTGGCCTTGATCATCCATTGTCGAGCCTTAGGCAGTACAAGAAGAATATTGGAAGATCTGTAAAAGTCACCTTGCTCAACGAAGAGCAAATGAAAGGCGAGCTTCTAGAGGTAGCAGAGGAGCATATAGTGGTCAGGGAAAAAATTAAAGAGAAAGGGAGCAAAAAGATGAAGGAGCAAGACACGCATGTGCCTTATGAAAATATAAAGAAAACGAATGTATTAGTCTCATTTAAATAATTGCGATGGATAGTGGAATATTAATCGAAACGTTTGCTGAGTTTGCAAAAAATAAGAATATAGACAGGCCCACGATGATTCGGATTTTGGAGGATGTTTTCCGTACCATGATCCGTAAAAGGTTTGAAACAGATGACAATTTCGATATCATCATCAATGCAGACAAGGGGGACCTGGAAATATGGCGGTTTCGAGAAATCGTAGATGACGACTCAGAAGATATTTGGGACCATGATAAGATAAGCCTTTCAGAAGCAAGGAAGATTGAGCCTGACTTTGAAATAGGAGAAGAAGTGGCCGAGGAGGTTAAGCTGCTCGATTTTGGCAGAAGGGCTGTAATGACGGCGCGTCAAACGCTTATTCAAAAGATCAAAGACTTGGAAAAAGATATCCTTTTCCAAAAATACAAAGAACTTGTAGGAGAGATAATTGTAGCGGAAGTATATCAGATTTTAGGAAGGGAGTTGTTGTTGATAGACGGTGAGGGCAATGAAGTGATCCTGCCCAAATCCGAACAAATACCAAAAGACCGATTTAGAAAGGGAGAAAGCGTGAGGGCTATCGTTCATAGAGTGGAAATGATCAACGGAAATCCGCGCATTATCCTTTCTCGAACTTCGCCTATTTTTATGGAGCGCCTGTTTGAGAATGAGGTGCCAGAAGTATATGATGGGTTGATTACGATCAAAAGAGTTGTAAGAGAGCCAGGAGAAAGAGCGAAGGTGGCCGTAGAATCGTACGACGACCGGATCGATCCAGTAGGAGCTTGTGTGGGAATGAAAGGGTCTAGGATACACAGTATCGTTCGAGAGTTACAAAATGAGAACATCGATGTGATCAACTATACTGATAACATGGATTTGTACATAACAAGGGCCCTTAGCCCAGCAAAAATCAATAGTATTAAACTGGACCAAGAGGAGGGAAGGGCATCAGTATACCTAAAGCCTGACCAAGTATCATTGGCCATAGGCCGGGGTGGTCAAAACATTAAGTTGGCAAGCCGGCTGGTAGGGCTGGAAATCGATGTGTTTAGGGAGCTTTCGGAATTTGAGGAAGAGGACGTAGCGTTAGTGGAGTTCAGCGACGAGATCGAAGACTGGATTATCGATGAACTACGACGGGTAGGCTTGGATACTGCTAAAAGTGTATTGACACTGTCAAAGGAGGAATTGCTGAGAAGGACCGATCTTGAAGAAGAAACCATTGATAATGTGATGAGAGTATTGAACCAAGAGTTTGAGTAATATGGTTTATTACACACAGGTCCGTTTTTTTCGGACGGCAATGATTAAAATAGATTTTAATAAAAAGAAGATACGATTATGACTTTGATGAGATAGGGTGGGCAGAGAAAGTTTATTTTAAACCCGGAGATAAACTTTGGCAAAGCATAATTTAATAATGCATAATTTTAAATAATAAGAAAAAAAGGGGATATTTGAGTATGGCAGAAGAAAAAATGATGAGGCTTAGCCAAGTTGCGAGAAAGTTGAACGTAGGTAGCAATACAATTACGGATTTTCTGGCGAATAAGGGCTTTGAGGTAGATAGTAGTCCAAATTCCAAGATTACCCGTGAGCAATATGTAATGCTCGCCAAGGAATTTGAATCTTCTGCTTTGGACAAGGAAGAAGCTTCTGGCCTGACTATAGGTAAAAAGCATGGAGAAAATTTTGTCATAGATTCTGACGAGGATACAGAACCAAAAGCAAAAGAAGAAGAAGAGGATGAAGTATTTATCAAATCCACTCCTGCCAAGAAGGAAGCTGAAGTTGCCAAAGAACCAGAAAAGCCTGCTGTTGAGAAGCCCAAGGAGATAGAAGAAGACAAACCGGAAGAAGAAAGCCTGACAAGAGCGCATAAACTACAAGGAATAAAAGTAGTAGGCAAAATTGATTTAGAAGCGAAAAGGACAAAAGCGCCTATCGCTGAGGAGCCTAAGCCGGTCGAGGAAGAAAGAACAATTGAAAAGGAAGAACCAAAGGCCGAGCCGACGCCTAAAGAAGAAATAAAACAAGAAGTCGAAACCCCAAAGGTTGAGGAACAAACTCCTGCACAGCCTACACAGGCCGAGAAGCCTAAAGAAACTGTTCAGGAAGAGGCACCCAAAATCAAAGAAGAGGCCCCTACAGCTACTGAAGCCAAAGAAGTGACCCCAAAAGAACAAGTAACAGAAGATGCCCCAGTAGCGGAAAAAGCAGAGGAAGTCGTTGAAGAGAACGCTACCATAGAAGCCAAAGCCGACACACTAAAAGGCCTAACCGTATTAGGAAAAATAGAACTTCCTAAAGAGAAGAAGAAAAAAGTAAAACCAGTGGCGTCATCTGATGATGAACGTGATAAGAAGAAGAAAAAGCGACCCCGAAAGAGGATGGTGGCTGAAGATGATAAGAACAAGCCAAAGGTAGTAGGAAAAGTAGGCACTGCGGATGCTACAGCAAGCGCAGGGAAATTTAAGCCTAGACCTGGGGTCAAACGCAAAACAGAAAAAGAAGAGCTTACCGATAAGGAAATCCAAGATAAAATCAAGGCGACCTTAGCCAAGCTGAGTGGCAACAGAAGAGGTGGCGGCAACTTGAGTCGCTCCAGGTATAGAAGGGAGAAGCGCTCCGCACTAGCCGAAGCAAACGAAGAGAGAATGCTGCAAGAGCAAGCAGAGTCAAAAACGCTAAAAGTGACAGAGTTCGTTTCTGCTAATGATTTGGCGTCGCTTATGGACGTATCTGTGAATGAAGTGATCTCTACTTGTATGAGCTTGGGTATGTTCGTATCGATCAACCAAAGACTTGATGCAGAATCAATCACCGTGATTGCGGATGAATTTGGCTATAACGTAGAGTTTGCGAGCTCTGAAGATGAGCTTGAGGTTGAGGAAGAAACTGATGCTCCGGATGATTTGGTCGAAAGAGCACCTATCGTCACGATCATGGGGCACGTTGACCACGGAAAGACTTCTTTATTGGATTATATTAGACGATCCAAAGTTACCTCTGGAGAGGCAGGGGGTATAACCCAGCACATCGGAGCGTATGACGTGACAACAGAAGGAGGCAAGCGAGTAGCATTTCTAGATACACCCGGTCACGAGGCCTTTACAGCCATGCGTGCACGTGGTGCCCAGGTAACTGACGTGGTCATTATTGTGGTGGCTGCTGACGACAACGTGATGCCGCAGACAAAAGAGGCGATCAATCATGCGCAGGTGGCCAATGTGCCTATAGTGATAGCAATCAACAAAGTAGATAAACCAACCGCTAATCCCGAGAAAATTCGCGAGGAATTAGCCAATATCAATATCCTTGTAGAGGATTGGGGTGGAAAATACCAATGTCAGGAGATTTCTGCTAAAACTGGGCAAGGCATAAACGAACTGCTGGAAAAGGTTCTCCTAGAATCGGAATTGCTTGAGTTGAAGGCGAACCCTAATAAATTATCTACTGGAACTGTAATAGAAGCTACGCTCGACAAGGGTCGTGGTTATGTGACGACTGTTCTCGTACAAGCGGGTACATTAAGAATCGGTGACGTCATGCTGGCAGGATCCCATTATGGTAAAGTAAAGGCCATGTACGACCATTTAGGTCAAAGGCTGCAAGAGGCAGGACCATCTACACCCGTAGCGATACTGGGGCTTGATGGTGCGCCGCAAGCCGGCGATAAGTTTAACGGCATGGAGACTGAACGTGAAGCGCGGGAAATTGCCACCAAGCGTGAGCAGATTCAACGTGAGCAGAAAGTCAGGACTAAGAAACACATTACCCTTGATGAAATCGGCCGTCGTTTGGCAATCGGTACTTTCAAGGAGTTGAACGTGATTGTGAAAGGAGACGTGGATGGCTCTATCGAGGCACTTGCCGATTCTTTACTCAACCTTTCTACCAATGAAATACAGGTCAACATTATTCACAAGGCTGTAGGCCAGATCTCCGAATCGGATGTGTTGTTGGCTTCGGCTTCTGACGCGATTATCGTAGGTTTCCAAGTAAGACCGTCGACCGGTGCCAGAAGAATAGCCGAGCAGGAAGAAATTGAAATCCGCTTATATTCTATCATTTATGATGCGATAGATGAGGTAAGAGATGCCATGGAAGGTATGCTTGCGCCTAAAGTAGAGGAAGTGATCACCGGAAATGTGGAAGTGAGAGAAGTCTTTAAAATTTCTAAAATAGGTACTGTAGCGGGTTGCTACGTGACCGAAGGTTTTATCAAACGGAACAATCAAGTTAGGCTGATCCGTGACGGTATCGTTGTCCACACAGGGGAAATCGATCAACTTAAGCGGTTTAAAGATGATGTTACGGAAGTGAAGTCAGGGTATGAGTGCGGTATAAGCATCAAAGGTTTCAATGATATCAAAGTCGGAGATAATATAGAAGGCTTTACTGAAAAAGAAGTAAAGAGAAAGTTATAATTGCCTATTAAACATTTATGGAAAGCCGGCTTGCAAGCGCCGGCTTTTTTTGTTGAATACTAGTGCGTTTGCTCTATGGCTAATGTATGGTTGTTGCTTAGTGCATTTACTGCTTTTACTACCCTAGTAGGGCTATATAAGCCATGGATGGTGCTTTGGTGGTCAGATTTTGCCAATCGGCTAAAGGTGTTGAAAATATACGGCAGCCTTACCCTTATGTTTTTTGTGTTTTATTGCTGGTGGGGATGATCTCATTGTCCACTATAATTTGTGATTTTCACAGTGATGGACTCGCTACAGCAAGACAGCCAATTGTTAACTTAAAGGTTTATTTATCAAATTTTTGCATTCTAGAGGCTTCTTCTAGTAGCTTTCCTCCATCAAGGTTTTGCTTGTATAGCGGATAATGAAAATCATTTAGCTTATCTAATAAATAAATCAATTGCATCTTTTCGGTATAGGTCAGGTCACCTGTTACGATAGTAGTAGCTTTCCTTATTTTAGCCATTTGGTTTTTAAGTGCCTTCATTCCGGAAGGAGAAATGCTGATAACCCTGCTGCGCCTGTCTGTGATCGAATATCGCTGCTCGACCCATCCCTGTCTGATAAGGCGATTGATAATCTGTATTCCAGCGGGCTTGTCATGGATGTTTTTCCGGATCAGCGCCATCTTGGTCATTTCTCCAAAAGCTTTCAGGTTAATAAGATAAATGAAATCTTCTTGTGTGGAAAAGTCAGAACCATGAATGGCAGATTTAGCATAATTTTTGGCATATCGGTTCATGTGAACTATAAAAGTACTGATCACACTTTCCGCACTTCTTCCTTTTTCTTTTCCTTCCCATTGAGGCTCATCAATGGGACAGTCTTTAGAATGACGCTCTAACATCCATTTCTTAAACCCGTTAATGTCATTTGTGTATTGGTTTCGCTGAGCATTCTCTTTTTCAAATGCTTCTGCTATATCAATGATATCTTTTACTAGCCTGTAATTCATGCCATTTTCACTATACTGGTGTATTATTATACTATTTATTTCTATATAATGCTTAACATCCACTAAGGTAATTACTTTTAGTATATATTTGCACTAAATTTAAATTTATGAAATATTTCATCGCCCTTACTTTGTTCTTTTTATCCCTTGTTTCGGTAAAATCTCAAACAATGGGAATTGTCAATGGAACAGTTAAGGACAGAAATACGCAGGAGCTGTTGCCCGGCGTCACAATAGCGTTGATAGGGAGTGATACAATATATGCCATTACCGATGTAAATGGTTCTTTCAAATTGCAGACTAGAGTCGGAAGGTACAGCCTAGAGGCATCATATGTAGGTTATCAAACTTTCATTTCCTACAATATCAATCTCACTTCTGGCAATGCACAAGTGCTACAGATTGAATTGGTAGAAAGTGCCGAACAGCTTGATGAAGTAGTGGTTAGCGTGGGCAGAACGGTTAGAGCGACCGATATGGTTACACCATTGGCAACACAAAGGCTAAGTGCTGAGGAGATAAAGGTAAATCCAGGTGGAAATTTTGACGTTTCTAAAGTGATTCAAGTGCTGCCTGGCGTGGCAGGTGGTACTGCGCCCAACAGAAACGACATCATTGTGCGAGGTGGCGGGCCTAGTGAAAATGTATATTATTTGGATGGCATTGAAATCCCTGTGCTCAACCATTTTCAAACGCAGGGAGCGAGTGGCGGAGCAACTGGTATTTTAAATGTTTCCTTTATTCAAGATGTACAACTGACATCCTCTGCTTTTGATAGCCGGTATGACAATGCTTTGGCTTCTACGATTGTGATCAAACAGCGAGATGGCAACCCGGATAAGTTGAGCGGTAACATCCGACTTTCTGGGAGTGAGTTCGCCACAACTTTGGAAGGACCTTTAGGAAAGAAGACAACATTTTTGGCTTCCGCAAGAAGGTCATACCTGCAATATCTGTTCAAACTATTGGATTTGCCCATCCGGCCAGACTATTGGGATTTTCAGTACAAAATCAATCATAAAATTGACAATAAGACAGAACTTAATTTTATAGGTGTGGGCGCCATTGATAATTTTAGCTTGGAAGCTTCTAAGGATGCAGACGCCAACAACGAATACATCATCCGCGCCAATCCATTGATCAAGCAGTGGAATTACACCGTAGGGGCAAGTTTGAAGCGATTGGTCAGCAATGGCTATTTTACTGTCGCTTTGAGTAGGAATATGTTTTTTAACAGTGCTGACCGGTATGAAAACAATGCGCTGAGGTCGGGAGACAAACTGTTTTCGCTAGGAAGCCACGAAATAGAAAACAAGTTGCGGTTGGATGTAAATAAGTATATCAATGGGTGGAAGTACAGCTATGGGATCAATGGACAGTATGTGAAATATGACGCCTCTATTTTTAACACCATCCGACAAGAAGTGACAGCTCCTGGTGGAGGTACAACAGTTCCAGCCATGAGCATATTTAGTGAAACCGCCATTGATTTTTTCAGGATGGGTGCCTATGCTCACTTTTCCAAATACTTTTTTGATGATAGTTTCTTGATCTCGGGAGGCTTTAGGTCAGATATCAATACCTTCACAGGGGATGGGTTGAATCCCTTGAAGACCTTTTCTCCAAGAGTATCAGTTTCCTATGCGACCAATGACAAATGGAATATCTCCGCCTCGGTGGGCAGTTATTACAAGCTTCCGGTTTATACCATGCTCGGTTTTAGAGATGCCGATAATACTTTGGTAAATAAAAATCTGAAGTATATCAATTCGATTCATTATACGCTGGGCACGCAATTTATTCCCCGTAACGATTTCCGCTTTACCGTTGAAGCATTTTATAAGGATTATAACAACTATCCTGTTTCTCTCGAAAGTGGGATATCTTTTGCCAACATCGGCACGGACTATTCGGCCGTCGGCGGTGAACACTATGTTTCCACTGGCAAGGGCCGTGTTTATGGCTTAGAAACCTATGTACAGCAGAAGCTGATCAAGAACCTGTTTTATGTCGCCAGCGCTACTGTTTACAAATCAGCCTTTTCTGGCGTTGACAATAAGTTCAACCCTTCTACATGGGATTACGGTTTCGTCATTTCATCCACTTTAGGTTACAAGTTCAAGAACAATTGGGATGTTGGGCTCAAATACCGAATCGCAGGTGGACAACCCTATACGCCTTATGATGTTCCAATGTCTACTGCCAACTATCTCACAACAGGTAGAGGCATCTACGACTACAGCCAATTGAACGGCAGGAGATTGGACGCCTTTCAGCAATTGGATTTGCGGGTGGACAAGAAGTTCAATTTCGAAAAAGTAAGTCTGAGCTTGTTTGTAGATTTCCAAAACGTGCTCTTTTACAAAACGCCATCCTTGCCCAAGTTTACCTTTGAGCGCAACGAAGAAAACTCAGGATTCAAGACCACAGATGGCCAGCCTATACAGATCGATGGCAGCAATGCCATACCGATAATCCTTGAAGATAGAAATGCCACTATAGTACCTTCGTTAGGGTTTATATTTGAGTTTTAAATTGGGGTTTTAGTTTTAACCCAGGTCGAAAACTAGACCCAATTATTCTCAGCGTCATTTCAAAATTTATGGAGCTTTCGCGGAATAAATATTTGAAATCTCATCGACGAGTAGTGCTAAAAAAGCCTCCAACGGATCTTTTCTAAATCAACGCTTGGAGGGTTTTATGCTGATGATTAAATGTGTAATGTAGAAGTTTAAATGTACATTTTAACAACTGCTTCAATTAGGTTGGAAATTTATTAGATTAGTAATCCACAACGTA
>CAYTTV010000013.1:0-30897 GCA_964440915.1 uncultured Roseivirgaceae bacterium | reverse complement strand
CAGCCAGACAAGAGCGTAACCTGACGCAGGAACAATTAGGAAAATTGGTAGGCGTTCAGAAATCTCAGATTTCCAAACTTGAGAGTAGCGCAAATAGTGCCACAGTTGACACTATTTTAAAGGTGTTTAAGGCTCTTAAAGCTGAGATAAACTTCAACGTAAAGCTTGAAGACAACTTTGTGAAATTAGCCTAAAACAGGCGATCCACAACATGGCAGATAGCTTATGGCGGGCACCCTTAGACCTATTAGGTTTTTCTGCCATTGTTTATAAATATCTACAAAGACATTTACCATAATGCTCTTATGGTACCCCCGTCGAACCTTATAGGTTTATTATTTCCCCCTATTTTGCTGGTGGTTCATAAACCTCGCCAGCCCTCGTTGCAAACGAGGGCTGGCGAGAACAGCGATTCTATCGCTATTTAAAAAATCTCTTTGTTAAAACTAACCAGCCGTATCGGACGACAAATATCTTATATCAGATGAGAGAGTCTTCAAGAAATAGTCTATTAATGTTGAATTTCAATATTTATTTCATCTCCTTCCAGACCAACTGCAGATGCCTGAATGGTAATACTATCCGCTGCTTGAGTTTTTAACAAAATGGTACTGATCCCTGCCTCACTGTTGATTACTTCTCCTCCAATAATATTCCCATCTCCTTTTAGAATAGAGAACTTAACAGGAATATTATTTTCATATACAGGTTCATTGTTCTCGTCTAAAATTTGGGCATAAACAAAAATCACATCATTTGCCGAAAACGTTTTGCCAGATTGGTCTGCCATCAATTGTATTTTAGCAGGCTTCCCTGACGTGCTTACCTGATGTTCGACTACTTCCTTGCCATCAATATAGCCTACCGCTTTTAGTGTCCCTTCTTCAAAACCCGACAGGTTAAATATGAAGGGAGGATGATTAAGATGATCCGATATTTCAGAAATATTTGGTGTATTCCGAGCAATCAATTGATCGTTTAAGTACAGCGCAACCTCTTCGCAGTTACTGAAAACCTTGATTTCTGTAGAAGACGTAGGCTCCCAATAAGAAGCAATATATACCATAGGCCCAGACTCCAGGGCAGGATGTTCCAGGTTTCCTTCGGGTGAACGCTGACTTTTGTAAAAATAGTAGGTAAACTTAGGGATACGGAATATGTCACTTATGCCGGAAGATTCGATATCATCCGCATAGCCTCGGTTATAGTCAAACATAAGCCAGTTGGCGTCTCCAATAGTACCATTACTTCCTTTTCGGTTAGAGTTGGCAGCTTCTTGGAAGTTAAGCGCCTGTTGTAGCAATCCTTTTTCTCCGACGCCCCTTAGCTGCCGGCTTGTCCTTTCTTCTTCTCTCAGGTCGCTGAATGCCTTTTGATTGAAGCCGGCGTTGTGCGCATAATACTCCCAATCGCCATACTCGGCAATGAAAATACTGCGCTTGCCCTCTTTGTAGTGATTCCAATAATGAGGAGGCTTGGCATGTTGCCTCGCAGGAATAAACAGGTCATAGGTTTCATGGTCTATCCATCCAGCACTATAAACATGATTGAATGGCAATTCTTCGTCCAAGATTTCATTGGCTTTTGTCATGAATGCATCATCCATGTCCGACTCGTTGAGTGACACTTCCCAGAAAAATATACTGGGATGGTTTCTATCCCTTCGTACCATATCCCGAATGTTCTGAAAGGCAACTTCGCGAAATGCATCATCGCCAATAAATTGCCATCCTGGCAAGCAGTTCATTACAATCAAGCCCAACTCATCACAGGCATCTAAAAAAGCTGTGGATTGAGGGTAATGCGCAAGACGGACAAGGTCAAAGCCTGCATTCTTTATTTTGACGGCATCCCGGAAGTTGGCTTCCGGCGATAAGGCATAGCCTACATAAGGATATTCCTGATGCCTGTTGGTGCCTCGAATAAAAAGCTTCTCGCCATTGAGATAAAAGCCGTCCTCTTGCAAAGCGATGCTTCTAATGCCGGTCGTTTCAGTATAGCGATCCACCACTTTGTCGTCTGCATATAATACAACTTCTAGTTGATATAGATTGGGGTGCTGTGGCGACCATAGCCTGGGCTGCTCAACCTCAACAGCCTGTAGGATTTTTCCATCGCTGTTTGCTGTAACTTCTATTGGCTCAGAAGCCCACTCTATGGCATCATTGCCGTGCTTTAGGGTGGCCGCAAGGTGGACTTTAACGTTCTCATCTTTGTTGTTCTTAAACTGAACTTGAAGCATTCCTTTGCCTCTTTCAGCCGTAACGTCATCGAAATAAATCAATACGCCTCCCCCTTTTTCCTCATCTTCTACCGCATCTGTAATGTGGATTTCATTTGTGGTGATCAAGAAAACGTCCCGATAGAGGCCACCATAATAATTGAAGTCAAGATCATTCAGGGGCTTGCCAGGAGGGATAATTGGATTGTCTTCATTGTTTACTTTTACTTTTATTTCAGCAGATCCATTTTTAATATAAGGGGTGATGTCGATGATAAAGGGAAGGTAGCCCCCTAAATGGTGTGCTATATGTACTGTGTCTATCCACACATCTGCCTCATGCATGACGCCCTCAAATCTGAGGAATGTCCTTTGGTTTTCAGCCTGCTCTACTGTGATCGTTTTTTTATACCAACAGATGCCTTGCCATTGGTCGTTCACGATGAGCGGCTCAATCTTGGGTGTATGGGGCAACCTGACTTCTTTCCAACCATTGGCTCCTTCGGCATCTCGGGTGAATTCCCAGCCTTCATTGAATAAAGTAACGGTTCTTGTTTCAGGTACGCCTTCTTGTGACCTCATTTCGCTGCCACATCCTGCAAATAATAGGCTTATTATAGTGATAAGAAATACGCTTAAAGAATTCTTTTTCATTATTTATAATTATCGTGGTTGAAAAATTGAAAAGCTGGCAAAGCCTCGTTGTTGTTTAATGCATCAAAAAAAGTGGCGTTCTCCCAATGAGAGCCTTGTCCCCACAAAGTAGAGCACGAGGATGAAACCCAGGCTGGTTCCCAATAAATGACACCGGCTCCTCCACCTTTCAAGGTTTGCCTGGTAAGCTCCAACATATACTCCAATTGCCCTTTGGGAGTTGCTGGGTAGCCTGGTATTAGTGCGCCTTCTACCAATATGTTGTTGGCATTGTCGACATCTTCTAACATGTATGGGTATGCCGTTTCTACGACCATGATTTGCTTGTTGTACAATGTTTTTAACGAGTCTACTGCTTCGCTTAGTTGGTTGATACTATAAGTAGACCAAGTGGGATAGTAGGACAATCCGATCCAATCAAAATCATGGATGCCTTGCTTAAATGCCTCTTTGAACCATGAAAAGGCATTTTCTGGCTGAGCAATATGCAGCATGGTCTCAATTTTCTTTCCTTTTTCTTTGGCAATCGTATTCACGGCTTCGATCCCTCTGTTCAGGAGTTTCACATTGCGTTCCCAATGGATCGTATCCGTGTTCATTTCTGCTTCTGGCTGCAAAATTTCACTATTGGTTTCATTGCCTACCTGCACCATTTCTGGTAGCAAACCTAGTTTGTCCAAATATGCTAAGGTCTTGTAGGTGTACTGGTATAAAGAATCTCCAAGTGTTTCCACATCTTCGATATTGGCCCAAGCAGCGGGAATATATTGTTTGCCCGGATCTGCCCAGGTATCGGAATAATGAAAGTCCAGCAACACTTCCATGCCTGCTGCCTTACTTCTTTTTATAGTGCGAACAACATCTTCTAGATTAGAGTAGTTGGTCCAGTCGGGATTATGCCAAAGCCGGACACGTATGAGGTTGGCACCTTCTTTTGCAAATAAAGCATAGGGATCGACCGCTTTTCCATCCTGATAAAATTGGGCACCACAGTCTTCTACCTCGTTCACATAAGATAGGTCTGCCCCCAAGTAAAGCTTTTGCGCATGGCAGAAGGGTAGGACTGTGAGTCCTAGCAATGCTGTAAGTAGTACTTTCA
Organism: uncultured Roseivirgaceae bacterium; assembly: GCA_964440915.1. GTDB lineage: Bacteria > Bacteroidota > Bacteroidia > Cytophagales > Cyclobacteriaceae > CAMPJM01. The sequence continues at coordinate 26,923 of CAYTTV010000013.1, read as the reverse complement.
TGTATGTTCTTATTTTCCAGTAATAAATTTAATGTAGCATGATTTTGGAAGCGTAGGTATTTTCCTTTCCAATAATCTTTATAGTGTATATCCCTTTTGACAAACTGCTCAAATCCAATACAGTATCGGATTGATGCCACAGTTGGTTTGTATCCATCTGCTTTCCAGTGATGTCATATAAAACAACTTGGTCTGTGCTGCTTAATGAAGGGATATAGATTATTCCCGTACTCGGATTAGGATAGGGATGTTTTTTTATGTGGGAGCTGTGTTCGATGCCCAATACCGGATCTTCATCGTCCTCCCAATCAATTTCCGCACAACTGCTCCATTGTTGTTCGAAGCTTATCGGTTCATCTTTCACAATATATTTTCTATGATCGTCCCAATAGAGGGCACAGTTTGACGGTACGTTTTCACGATAAGCATTAAGCCAGCTATTGCGGTTGTAAAAGATATAGGCCCCCTCTGATCTTCCTGGGATAGATGTAGTGAATTCATATATCCTCTTCTTGACATGGGTCATTTGTTCATGTTGCCAAGGCTCACCGGTAAAGTCGCCTGTGACAAAAGCCCCATTTGCCGTATCAACGCCTACCATTTCTACCAGAAACTTCACTTCTACATCATGAAGCCCTTCCGGTTTTATGGTATAATCATATCCTAAAAATTCAGCTGCGGCATTTAAGTTATTGTCAAAATCAAAGAAAGTGGCATTCTCATAATGCGATCCTTCTCCCCAAAGCGTGCTGCAAGGAGTGCTTACCCAAGCCGGTTCCCAATATACAACTCCCAATCCTCCGTTTTCTTTTACTAGAAAAGCCAGTTCTATCAAGAAATCCCTTTGATTCTCTGGGCTGGCACCATCATAAACGGCCAACAGGTTATCGCTGCCCAGCACATTGTTGGCATTGTCGTTACTGCCTAATGTCCATGGGTAGCCTGTTTCTACAATCAATACGTCTTTGCCATGGGTCTCTTTCAGTGTTTTTACATGGTGTGCGGCTTCCCTTAGCGAAAGTGAAGACCACCCTGGATAATAAGATAGCCCTATGATGTCATAACGGTTTATGCCGTTTTGAGCGGCATTGCTAAACCAATGGATAGCGTCTTCAGGTTTGGCCACATGTAAAATCGTTTTTATGGCAGTGCTGTATTCATTATTGATGGCATCCACCGCATCGGCTGCCCTATCCAGCAAAAGCTTATTCCTGCTCCAATTAATAGGATATAAATCTTCCCCCTCCTTCAATAGGATGTTGCCATTGATTTCATTGCCCAATTGTACGAGCTCCGGTAGCAGGTTTTCATCGCCCAATTGCTTCAGCACAGCATAGGTATATGCATAAACAGAATCTGCCAATGTTTCTAAAGTTTCTACTGCATTCCAGGCAGCGGGAATCTGTTGAGCGCCAGGATCCGTCCATGTATCGGAATAATGAAAATCCAACATGGCCTGCATGCCAGCATCCTTTGTCTTGGCGATGGCTTTTTTCACATCTGTTAATGTACTGTATTCGGTCCAGTCGGGGGTATGCCACAAGCGCAGCCTTACCAGATTGGCACCCTGATCCGAGAATATAGCATAGGGATCTTTGGCCACATTGTCCTCATAGTAAACTGCGCCACAATCTTCCATTTCATTGACATAAGACAAATCGACACCGGTATAAAAGGTTTGCCCACTGACCGACGTAGTAGCGGTCAGAAGGCAAAATAGCACTATGTGGAATTGGTAGATGCTGCGTTTCCAAAAAGAGAGGCGATTAATTATAACCATCATTTTGAACAAGTTTTTGATTGATATTCCTTTCTGTTTGAGGAATAGGATAATACCTGTGTGTAGGCTTTGCCGCCTGAACTCCCCTATCAGTTGCTTTTGAAACAAACTTTCCATGCCTGATGAGGTCGTCTCTTCTATAACCCTCAGCGTATAATTCCCAGCCGCGCTCCATCAAGATATAATCTCTTAAATCCTCTTTTGACCCAAAATCAGATAAAGCAATAAGCTTGGAAGGATCTCCATTAAAAGCCCTTTTCCGAAGTTCGTTGATCAGATCGACCGACTCCTGATTAGGACCATTAATTTCATTCAAAGCTTCGGCCAGGGTTAGTAATACTTCTGCATACCTGAGTATAACAATATCGTTGCCAGCCCAAATCGCTACCCGTGCCGGATCCGGACTGTATTTCATGATCATGGCACCATTGGAAACCGTTTTTGCTTCCCCACTTGAGTTGGTATAAGATTTTACAATATAGCTCCTTCTGATGTCTTCCGAATCAAAAGTGTTATAGAATTCATCCCTTATCCTGTGTCCTCCCCAAGAGCCCGATACATAATCAGGCTCTGCCGTGTGGGCCACAAGGGTATTGCCTATGCCGGCCTGCGGTAGCGAAGGAATGGCCAATATGATTTCCTTATTGCCACTATTGTCAGGAGCAAAAACACTCCCATAGTTATCGGATAAGACATAAGCCCCTATCACTTTCCGGGCGGTTTCTTCGGCTTCTTCCCATCGCTTTTCGTTAAGGAAAAACCTGGCTAGAAGTGTGTTGGCGGCACCACTGGTAAACCTGCCGAACTCGCCCGCAGGGTAAGATGGTGGCAATAGCTTGGCTGCTTCCTCAAGATCATCAATAATCGCAGCCACTACATCTTGCTGTGGCGCCTGCTCGGGAAGGAAATAAGGATCCGTATTGACAGTAGTGATTAAAGGGATATTACCATAAAAACTATAAGCATAGTAGTACATCAGTGCCCTTCCAAATAGTGCTTCCCCTTTCACCCGGTTCCGAATGGCCTCGCTTAAATTTGCATTGTCCTCCACATTGGCAATTACGTTGTTGGCAATTGCAATCCCTTCATACAAATCTGAAAACATCGCATCGAAATGCCCACCGAAATCAGGCGTCCAGGTAAAGTGCAGTAGATGACCCAAAAAGCTCCCAGGAGAACTTATGCCCCACGTCACCAATACTTCATCGGTAGGCACCTCAGTAAAATTAAAGATAGAGCCTTCACCGTAGGCAAAGAAACCCCAACTTTCCCGCTGTGGATTTACTGCTACGGGGCCATCGGCCCGTAATTTCGCATAAAAGGCATCAATAGCCGAAATGGCATCGGTATCGCTTTTAAAGAAATTTCCAGTAGAAACTTCATCAAAATATTCCTCTTCCAAGCTTTGGTCGCAAGCACCGATGACCATAAGCATGCTGAAAAGAAGGGGTAATAATTTATTTATCTTTATCATAGTCGTTTTGCTTTAAAAAGTAACATTCAATCCTATAGTGTAAGTCCTGGCATTGGGATAATCATCTCCAGTTTCAGGATCAATTCCTTTCCATTTGGTAAACGTCAGTGCATTTTGTGCATCGACATAAATGCGTAAGCTTTGGAAAGTCTTGGCAGGAAGGGGGACATTATAGCCCAATGTTATATTCCTGAGTTTTATAAATGAGGCATCTTCAATAAAGCTGGTGATATATACACCATCTCCATCAGCAACCCTATTGAAATTATTCGCACCTGAAGCAATGGTGTTGCTAGGGTTGTCAGGAGTCCATCGGTTGAGTACCGCTTTTGACTTGTTGTTGCCAAGCAAGATGTTGTTTACATCTTCCAACCCAGCCAAGGTGCCATTGTACCGGTCTACGCCAAAAACACCTTGAAAGAAGAAATTGAGATCAAAGTTTTTATAGGTAAAGGTATTGTTAAGCCCCATGGTCAGATCTGGTTGGGTAGAACCTACTAGCACTACATCGCCTTCCTGAGTGATCATTCCATCGTCATTGACATCCCTGAATTTATAGTAACCCGGCTGGGCAGTGGGGTCTGCGCTACCTGCGATATCATCGCCAGTTTGCCACACGCCATCGATAATGTAAGCATACAAGCCAGATACTGGGCCAAACTCTTCTTGAACAGCCGAGAAAGGCACATTCCCTCTGTCTTTCCATTTATTGTCGTTATAGGCGACGTTATAAGAAGTGGTCCATGACAGCGCCCCATTGGCACCACTGATATTGGTAGATTTTAAGGCAAGCTCTATTCCGTGGTTTTGGATAGAACCAGCATTGGTAAATATCCCTTCCTGACCTGTAGTGCTAGGAAGTGCCACCCACAAAAGCACATCCGTAGTTATTTTTCTATATAAATCCAGTGAAGTTTGTATCCTACCATTCAAGAAAGATAGGTCAAACCCTAAATCCAACTGGGAGGTTGTTTCCCATTTCAAATCGCGGTTTTCAGGCCGTGTAGGGCTTAAGCCTATTACCGGCCTTTCGCCCAACACAAACTGCCGGGTAACCCCGTATAGGGATTGGGAAAGCTTATTGCCAATTTCTTGGTTACCCGTTTTGCCATAGCTCAACCGTACTTTCAATTCATCAATTAAGTTGGAATCGAAAAAATCTTCCCTATCGACTTTCCAACCTATGGCACCGGAAGGAAAGTATCCCCATTTGTTGTTGGCGCCAAATTTTGTGGAGCCGTCAGCCCTAACAGTCAAAGTAACCAAGTACTTGTCTTTAAAGGCGTAATTGGCCCTGGCTATATACGATATAAGTTTAGACTGCTCTTTGTAGGAGGAGCTTGGCAATACTTGCTGTGCCCCATCAAGATCATTGATACCGGTAATCTGAGAAGTGAAATTCGTGGCGGCCGTGCTAAATCCTTCCGTATTGAATGTTTGATAAGTATAGCCCAACAAGGCATCTATATTATGATCAGGCGTAATGGCTTTATTGTAGTTCAAAGTCAGCTCCGACAGCAAATTTAAGCGTTGGTTGGCACCAATTACGCCTTCTCCATTCACTTGCGCCCCACGAAGCACCGTAGTAGGAATATAACCTGTTCTTTTGGCATCACTGTTGTCCACGCCTACGTTCAGCCTGGCCTTTAGCCCTTCCAGCAAAGTGTATTCCGCATACATATTTCCTAAAACCCTGTTGGTTTTGATATTGTCGTCTATGTCGAGTAGCGAAACAGGGTTAGGGATCTGCGTGGCAAATACTGGATGAGGCGTAAAGCTGCCATCCGCTTGCCTAACAGGAAGGATAGGCACCCAATTTCTGGCGTTGGTAATCAAGCCAGAAAATTCTGGTCCACCTTGTGATCCAAAATGGATCTGGCTGTCTTCTGTTCTGCTCAAAGAAGCATTTACACCTACTTTCAGTCGATCACTGGCTGCTGTCTCCAGATTGATCCTGGCGGAGTACCTTGTCAAAGAAGAGCTTTTTACCACACCGTCATGTTTGAAATAGTTTCCGGACACATAATAGGTCGTACGGTCATTCCCACCGCTTGCGGCAATTTGGTGGCGGTCGATCTTACCCACCCTGGTGATCTGATCCATCCAATTGGTGCCTGTGCCGAAAGCATTCACTTCAGCGGCGGCATAAACCAGCTCATTGCCTAAGAAAGTGGACCATTCATTGGCTACCTTGGCGTATTCGGTTCCAGAAAGCAGGTCATACTCATTGGCAATCTCCTGAATGCTATAAGAACCGTCATAGCTTATCCTGGACTTGCCTTTTTCACCTCTTTTGGTAGTGATTAATATAACGCCATTTGCACCACGGGCACCATAAATGGCCGCAGCGGAGGCATCCTTCAACACTTCAATCGACACGATGTCCTCTGGGTTGATGCCGTTCAAAGGGTTTTTGGCCGGAGAGCTTCTGAACCTCGTGCCCGTGCCAGGCTCTGAAACATCACCAGTAATGGGCATCCCATCAACTACATACAGCGGAGCATTACTTCCCAAGACAGAAGTTTGTCCCCTTACCTGTACATTAAAATTTCCACCTGGCTGTGCACTGGTCTGCGTCATGACCACTCCGGGGGCGGTATTCTGCAAATAGTTGCTGACAGAAACCACTGGGCCAGGATTGTAATCTTCAGGTCGGATAGAAGTGATGGCACCGGTTATGTCGCTTTTGTTTTGTGTACCATACCCTACGACTACAATCTCGTCCATCGACATGATATCCTCTATCAAAGAGATGTTCAGCGTAGCAGCATTTTGCTCGACAGTGAGTTCTTCGGAGAGGTAGCCGATATAGCTAAACCTTAAAACATCTCCAGGGTGTGCCGCCAAGGTATAGCGACCATCGATATCTGTAGTGGTACCGTTAGTTGTTCCCACCACCAAAATAGTAACACCAGGAAGCAGCTCGCCTGTGTTGGCTGCGGTCACCGTTCCGCTTATTTGCACCTGTGCCCATGATTGGAAAGCCATCAGGTTCAAAAAGAATAATGCAATTAGTAAATTATGCTTCATACGTTTTTATTATAAGAGGTAAATAAAAAGTAACATCATTGAAATAAGTAAAATACCGACAAGGCACCTTTTAAAAATCAATGTCTTCATAAAATAGGGGTAATGTTCAGAGCCAAATATAGCGGCATGCTGCAAAAATCAGGGGGAGAAATCCGTTAGTTCAGTGGGTAGAAATCGTTTGAAGGGGATTGGAGATCCTTAGCACATGAGTTGGGGTTGCAAATTAGGGCTAGTGGAAAAGTTTGCCTAGCCCCATCAATCTCATCGTCATTTCAAAATTTATGGAGCTTTAGCGGAATAAATATTTGAAATCCTCTGGTTGAAAACTTCGAATTTGAAAAGGAAAAATTTTGGCAATTCATAGGAAAAGATTTATAACAACTGTGATGTGAAAGAGTGCTTTAGGATTAGTAAAAGTTTTTATTTATAAAAATAAAAGTTATGTTTATAGATCAGAATGATTGTTGTTTTGATATAATCATTAATAGTTCATTGGGAACCAAAATAAGATCAGCGAAATGGTAAAATAGGAACCACTGTTCTTGTGATATTATTTTTTTCTTATCTGACACAAGCTCAGTTTATACCAGATATAATTTCGACAGATAACTATCGTCCTTATTTAACCGAAGATCAAAAGCAAGGCGAACTCAAACCTAATTTCAAAAAGGGATACCTAAGAACAAGCGAAGAATTATATCCGGAACTCTACAAATACAAGAAAACCGATCATCTCGACCCATTGAAAGGAACGAGTGCTGACCCTGCAAATGCCTTTACGGACTACTCGAAACAAATGCAATTCAATAAGCCTGCGAGCATTCCAAACTCAGACATACCGACAAGTGTTTACAATCCTGACCTTTCTATTCAGCAAAAAAATCAGGCCATGATTGATACTGATATGGTTGCTTATGAGACGTAAAAACAAAGAGCGCAACAACTCATGGATGAGGCTGTTATCGCAAGCTACACCCCCGAAATCAAATACAATCTCGGCACACATAATGGTAAACCTGTAGATGGCTTTATTGAAGCTTACTCTCAACTACACGCCATGTTGATGGGAAAACAGGAAATTGATTTTACAAAAGCGGTATTTCTGATTGAAAGTGCCTACGATCAATCGCTGACTTGGGAAGAATTCAGTGAGATGTTCAAATTTTCTACCGATAGAGGTTAAAGCGGAAGAAAACCTTCAAGCTAAAAGCTTAAGGGTATTTCGTGATAAATATAAGCCAAGAATGGCCATACGTATTTCTATGTCGGATCACAGGCAGGAGGAATGGTTAACAAACTTACCTTTGTATAGCGTAAGTGAACTGCCCGGAGTATTATGAAAACTCCTCTGTGAGCTTGTAAGTTAATGCTGGTGAAGTTTTATAGGTATGTTATCTTTCGCTAGCTGGTAGTTCGTGAGGATATGAACCAAGGCAAAGAGGTTTTAATATTGGAGTAATTGGGATTGCAAATCCCTTACTCAGGAGTCCGGATTGCAAATCCGGACTAGCTACAGGAGTGGTTGCCAAGATGGTGGTTCGTGAGGACACGAACCACGGCGAAAATTTAAAATTTGCGTTCTGACAATTATTAATAATTCTTATCTTTAATCCACCTAGCCTACTTAATTAAAGCTAGAATTAAACCACAACAAAGAAATGAATATAATACAACCTAAAAGGTATCAATGGATAGTACCTCTCCTAATAATATTAAGTGGTGTATCAGGATTAATGAATAACAATCTAGAAAAAGTTATTCAGGTAATTTGGTACATTTTGATATTCTTTTCTATTGTCCTTCTGGTAATTGGTATAATTAATCATAAGAAATATCTTCAGCAGCAAACAGAAGCATCTAAAGAAAAACAAAAGAACGCTCTCTAACAATATTGCCAACTTCCGTCATGGTTCGTGAAGACACGAACCATAAATTTGCTCAGCCCATCCCGCTATCCCGGATTTGCAATCCAGACCGCTTAGCTTTGGATTTATAATACAATTTACCAATAAGTGGTCGGTGTGCCACACGACCACGGAAAGGGAATTAATGCGGGAAGTGAGAGGTTCGAGAGGACACGAATCACGGCGAAGGGAAAATTGGGACTAGCCGTGAAAGGCGCAGCCCATCAATCTCATCGTCATTTCAAAATTTATGGAGCTTTAGCGGAATAAATATTTGAAATCCCCTGGTTGAAAACTTCGCGCTACAAAAACCTCTTCGTCCCATTCCTTGGCTCGTATCTATTGTATTAAATCAGTGTGATTTATCCTTTGAAATTTAGCGGATTTGTGCGAATGCTAGCGATTTGCCGGTGGAAACACCAACAAAGGGAGGTTAGACAAAACTTAGAGGAGCTTAATGAAAAACTGATCTTAGCGTCAAGCTAAGATCAGTAGGAAAAAGTCTTGATCAGGCATGTTCTGTTTCCGCTACTTCTGCAAAATAACGCTCGTAGCTATCGTCCATTTCATCCAACCAATCGGTATGGTGGTTTTCTGCGTGAGTTCCTGTCATGACAGAAGTATAAGTCTTATCTCTGTAGCGCAAAATATCCTCCTCCTTATCTTTGAGCCATTGCTTGAACAGTTTGGCCACTGCGTTTAAATTAAATTCTGGATAATTTGTCATACCAATGAGGTCTCGCACATAGTCTGTTTGAAAATCAATATCCTCTTCGGGCGTTTTACTGGACAAAGATCTATTATACCACTGCTCAATGTCTTTCAAACGCTCTTCTTTTTGCGGGAGCTTTATTTCTTCCAAAATTATATCTCTTGCTACCCAAGCTTGGGCATCAAACATATTAAAAGTATAATACTGGTCTTGCATTCCCAGATAGATCAGTTGCGGCAAATCATTGTAAATGATTCCTTTGTACAAATTATTGGGATACATACAGTTGGGGGTTACAAGACGCATCTCATCAGGCAAAAAAGGAAATTTGTGCTGATATCCAGTACAGAATATTACGCCATCAAATTTTTCTTGACTACCATCGCTAAAGTGGGCTATTTCTCCTTCAAAATTGGTCAAGAGCGGTACTTCCTTGATGCCTTCTGGCCAATCTAAGCCCATTGGGTTTCTTCTATAGCTAAGGGTAACTGATTTTGCGCCATGTTTGTAACACTGCACACCTATGTCTTCTGCAGAATAACTGCTGCCAATAAGCAGAATATTTTGATCTTTAAACTGGTCTGCTCCCCTGAAATCATGAGCGTGCATCACAGCACCAGGAAAACCTTCAACCCCTTCAAAGTAGGGCATATGAGGGGTCGAGAAATGTCCAGAAGCTACTATGAGATAATCAAATATTTCCGTGTATGTCCTGTTGTTGACCAAATCATCAAGCACAACAGAAAACTTTTTGCTTTTTTCATCAAACGCTACCCAGCGGGCAGTAGTATTGAAACGGATAAATTTACGGACGCCACTTTTTTTCACCCTTCCTTGGATGTAATCAAATAAAACCGGGCGCGGCGGGTAGGAAGAAATGGGCTTTCCAAAATGTTCATCAAAAGTATAATCGGAAAACTCCAAGCATTCTTTTGGGCCATTGGACCAAAGGTATTTGTACATGCTTCCATGAATAGGTTCTCCATACTTTCCAACTCCTGTTCGCCAAGTGTAATTCCATAAACCTCCCCAGTCGCCTTGTTTTTCTATACAAACTATTTCAGGAATCTCTTTCCCTTCTTTTTCTAATGAGTCAAATGCCCTTAACTGGGCCAAACCACTAGGACCTGCACCAATAATTCCAATACGTTTCTTCATTTATATCTTTTGTGTTTGTTGTTAAATACATTGCTAGAAACTTCAGAATGACCAAGGATAGCACAATGGCCCTATCCAATAGAATCCTAAAACCTACTTAACCCAATGTGCAATTGATACATTTGAAGGGTGCCTGAGCACGGCAATTATGTGGTAGGTGTCCAATAAAATTGAACGAAGGTGGCTTCAATAAAAACAAGCCTTTTTTTATATTCTAAAACTTTGGAGTAGTGAAACCAATGCTAAGTTCCACGGTTATAAATCATTCCAAAAAGCTTCAATTCTGCAAATATACTGCATTTAGGGCAGACGGGCAAAAAACAGGTTTTGGCGTCTGAGTGAATTTCAATACAAGACACACAACATAACAACCTGAAAACGCAACATATACACGATCACGCCGAGAAAATACTCATCAGCCAGATATTGCGAGCAGATGAGAAAGAATTCCTATTTTTAAGGGATTCGACAGATGAGTTTTTGTATGTCTTGAGGACACAGACCACTGTGAAACGATCTGAATACTTTTTGGATAAAGAAATGATGGCAAAGCCAATAGTATGCAAAATGAATATTTAGAAGTTCTGGGCTTGGCACCCGGGGCATCAAAAACTGAAATCAAGCGGGCTTTTCGGAGTCTTTCAAAGCAATATCATCCGGATCTAAATAAGAATGCCGATGCACAAGAACGGTTCATTGCCATTCATGAAGCTTATAAGTTTTTGACCAGTGTAGGACCAAGTCCCAACAACGAACGGGTTTCTTATGATTACGATCCTAAAAAGGCCGCTTATGCGGAATGGCGAAAAAGAGCGCAGCAGTATGCATGGAAGAGAGCTAGGGAGGCAAAAAGACAGCAGGAGCTACAACTCAGGCTTATATTGGGCTATTTCAACTATTATGCGGGTTTTTTATTGCTGTTTAATTTTTTAATCACACTCGATTATTTTCTGCCCCCAAAAGAATTTGTTGACCAGGTTGTTTCGGCGCATCGTCCCGAAATAAATGACCGCTATTATCATGAAGATCGGTTTCAAAGGTATCATGATATTCGTTTTGAAAACTTCAATATGAGATTTGACCGGAACGAAGCTGGGGAAATTCAAAATGTGCGGGAAGGGCTGATTGTTCACACCTTTCTTTTCAAAACGCCTTTGTACGCCGTGTTTGTCGTAAAGGATAAAAAAGTAACATTGGCACAAGTCTATGGACTCTATCAGGTATTTGGCTTTTTAATTCCTGCATCTTTCATCATTTTGTGCCTGTACAGGTTTTCCGAAAACCTTGATTTTAAGACTTCTTTAGCGTTATTGCTGATACTTTTTTCCATCATTCAATTGTTCTTGTTTTTTAAATTCTAGTTTTTTTATGCACCCACCTTTAGGGTTTTTTGGCGGTATAGTGTAAGCCTACTTCAAACGCATTCCCAGGCTAAAAAATTAAAAGTGCATTAGGCCTATAAGTTTTCCTGCTATAAAGCTATTTACACTGCTAGTACGTTACTGCTTCAGAAACTTATAAGGCGGTTAGTTATTGCTAGCTGCCTGCTAGAAGTTCGTACGGGTACGAAACTACGACGAAGGATATTTACCCTATCTGTTCATGGCGGTGGCTATGACCATAATTATCAAAGCGTTCAATGAGTTCGGATTGTAAATCCAGCTATCGAAAGATATACTGGGTTTAGTAAATTGTCATAAATAAAGCAGCAAACAAATCCCAAGATCTGCTTACTGCTTTACGGTATAAATCTGAATTATTAATTTGCCAAGGCGGGATCACTCTTCTGGACGATGACCTTGCCAACTACTTCTACTGGATTGGCAATAATATCCAACACAGGGCATAAGGCTTCTACCTGAGCAGCAAGTCTTTCTATGGTTTCAGTAGACTCTTCAGACACTATCGTTGTTTCAAACTCTACTTTTGAGAAGCCAGGTCGGGCATTCTTATCTAACCCTAAAAACCCATTAAGATCTAAATGACCTTTTGTATTGACAATAACATCATCCAGTTTAATTCCTTTTAGAGAAGCCAAAGCACGATAAACAATTGCTTGACAAGCTCCCAATGATGCCAATACATATTCTACTGGATTAGGGTCTTGGTCGGCTCCACCTAAGGCCTGTGGTTCATCAAACTTGAACTCAAACTGCCTCACCCCTACATTTACATTTACATTTTCGCCGAGTACCGCTTTTGCTTCAAAGATTGCCTTAGAATCTGCTGGATTGTTCTTTAATCCTTGAATAGTCTGCTCTAGTGCCGTTTTTACAATTGTTGACATGTTATGCTTATTAAGTTATAAAATAATTAATGAAATGGATTATTAATGAGAATAGGTAAAGTTGGCCGATGGGTATGTGCCCATTGTTTTCACCGAACAAAACGTTCAGTGAGGGAATACCTAAAATATTTGGGATAGAGCTGCCTTAACAACAACAACAACCTCTCCTGCCGAAACCATGCATTTTAGGAGCAATGCCAGCAGCATTTGAAGGGCATAGCCTATTTGAAAGCACGTTGCTTTTAGAGGTTTGAGATAAGATGTTGTTTGTTGATTGCATGTCTTTCTATTTATATTTTCCCTAAAATTGGGACAGGAATTGGCACCTTTTCTTTTTAGATGGTTGCCAGTGGGTCATTGAGCCAGTCTCTCGCCACTTCTTTATAAATCAAGACTCATGAAGAGAATTGATTGGTACATTTTTTTTAATGTACGGGTGCAAACATAAGGAGAATTTTATTGTCTACAAATAAATTTCGACTTTTGTTGATTGTACCCAGGGTTGAGCTTTCAGTCTTTTTGATTTTCTTCTATTGGCTCATGTTTTCTTGCTCAGGAGTCCGGATTTCCGCTAGTCCGGATTTGCAATCCGGGCTGCTTAGCTTTGGATTTATAATCTAATTTACTCAGTAAGTGGTCGGTGTGCCACACGACCACGGAAAGTGAATTACCTTATTGCAAAGAAACGAGGGGATTTCGGATATTTACTCCGCTGTGCTTCGTAAATTCCGAAATGACGAGTAGTGAGAGGTTCATGAGGATACGAACTCAGCAAAGTATGGACACGAACCAAGAGAAAGGTTACCCATCCGCCACGGCTGAGGGGTTTGCAGCGCCCCTGATGGCAGCGGAAAGCCCACAGCGAGGTAGGGCGAGGACTTGGAGCGTACAGCAGGATAAGGCGCCCAAAATATTTTTAAAAAAACGCTACTTAAGGACTTTATGAGCAAATTCGGAGGGTGTTTTGCCGAACCTTTTTTTGAACATCTGGCTGAAATACCTGCGGTCGGAAAAGCCTACTTTATAGCATACATCGGTGACGGGCAAGTCATATTGCTCCAACAGTTGGGCGGCTCTTTTTAACCTGAAATCCCTGATAAATTCTACCAAAGACATGCCAGTCAGCGACTTTATTTTCTTATAAACAACGGAATGGCTAATGCCTATTTCCTTGGCGATAAACTCTGCTTTTAGGGCGTCATTATCGAGGTTGTCTTCCAAGATTTTGGTGAGTTCGGTCAAGAATGCTTGATCTGGAGTGTTGATGGGAAGGTTGCGTGGTTCGGAAAGGCTTTCCAACTGAAATTTTTCTCTTAAAGCTTGCCTTGTTTTCAGAAGGTTGATTATCCGGGTTTTTAAGAGAGATTCGCTGAAAGGCTTGGTGACATAGTCATCGGCTCCGGTTTCAAAACCTTCTTTTTTATAGATCAGTGAGGTGCGCGCTGTTAGCAAAATGATGGGGATGTGGCTTGTGCGCACGTCTGTTTTGAGGGCTTTGGTAAGTGCGATGCCGTCCATTTTGGGCATCATGATATCGCTGATAATTAAGTCTGGGATATGGGAAAAGGCTATCTCTAGGGCCTCTTTGCCGTCGCCTGCTTGGAGAATGTTGTCAAAATGAGGCCCTAAGAGCTCCTGTAGGTAATTTCTTATCCCTTCGTTGTCTTCTACTATTAGAATGGTGGTTGCTTTCAGTCCTTTGGCAAAAACAGGATTTTCTTTTTCTTCCGGCACCATTGCGATGTAATGCTCTATGGTTTCATTATCATTAAACTCAGCTATTTTTTGATTGGAACGCAAGTGTTTATCGCCGCATTTAAGTTTTACCAGAAATTCAGTGCCTTTATTTACTTCGCTTTTTACCGATATTTCCCCTGAATGGAGTTTCACTATATTTCTGGTGATGGATAAGCCTATGCCAAATCCTTCTTTCTTGAGCAAGAAGTTATTGTCGCTTTGATAAAATCGTTTAAAGATTTTGTCTAGTTTGGTTTCAGGAATGCCCCTGCCCGTATCGGCCACTACAAGATGGACCTGCTGCTCCTTTTCTCTTATATCAACAGTGACTGCTCCGCCCGCCTCAGTATATTTGAAAGCATTGGATAGGAGATTATACACAACTTTCTCCATCTGATTTCTATCGAACCACAAATCAATGTGTTCCTTCTCAGTCAGAAACCGATAATCGATATTGAGGCTGGCAGCATGGCTTGTGAACGAAAGGTATATCTCCTTTACAAACTCTACAAAATTTCCTTGCGTGGCTTTGAGTTTGACCCCTTCAGATTCTAACTTTCTGAAATCCAAAAGTTCATTCACTAGTTGTAGCAAGTGTTTGCTATTCCTTCGGACTTCCTGTATCGCATCAAATTTCCTGTCGGGAATGTCCTCGGCAATTCTGTTAACCGCACCTAAGATTAAGGTTACCGGTGTCCTGATTTCGTGGGATACATTGGTGAAAAACTTGAGCTTGAGTTTATTGAGCTCTCTTTCTTTCTCCCTTGTCACTTTCTCTAATTGTAGCTTGCTCTTCAACTTTTCCCACTGAATAGTGTAGCGATAGAAAAGATATAGTAGGAATACGAAAGTAATGGTATAGCCTACATAGGCCCACCACATTTTCCATAAAGGCTTGTGCACCAACAAGTCAATCGCTTTGTAGTTGGATTCCCAGTTACTGCCCGGCGTTTTTGCCTTCACTTTAAAAGTATAATTGCCAGGGGCAAGGTTAGTAAAAGTGGCAGATTGTTGCGTGCCGATCTCTCTCCATTCATGGTCAAAGTTTTCTAGTTTTATGGCATACTCATAGTTGGCAATAGGGAATTTTAGGGTAGTGAATTCAAAAGTGATGACAGAATGATTATGTTTCAGTTCAATAAAATCTTCGTAAAGGATGTTTTTATCCAACACATTTGTACCGTCCCCTATCTGCACGTTTTTGTTGAAAAGTTTGAATCCGGTAAGTTTGATATCGGGCTCCTGGGCCATATTGCTGATTTTCTCTGAATCAAAAGCAACAGCGCCTTCATTATTTCCGAAGTATAGCATCTTGCCGTCCTTAAAGCTGGCATTGATATGGTATTCGCCATTGAGCTGTGGAAATCTTTCAAAAGATTGTGTTGTATGGTCAAACTTGGTGATACCGTTCTTTGTGCTTA
This sequence comes from uncultured Roseivirgaceae bacterium, assembly GCA_964440915.1. Classification (GTDB taxonomy): domain Bacteria; phylum Bacteroidota; class Bacteroidia; order Cytophagales; family Cyclobacteriaceae; genus CAMPJM01. The sequence continues at coordinate 11,420 of CAYTTV010000013.1, read as the reverse complement.
TCCAGATATTTCCGGCTTCGTCTTCCAACATTGCCGTTATGGTATTTTCTCTGATGCCGTCATGACTGCCGAAACGGGTTACCTGATAGGTATCGAGTGTTATCTTGCACAGTCCGTTGTCCCAAGTGCCAATCCATAGATTACCTTTAGTGTCTTTGAGCAAGGAAACAATATTGTTGCTGCTGATGGTGCTGGCGTCTTCTGGCCTTGACATGAAATGCGTGAATTCTCCCCTTGAAGGATCAAATAAATTAAGCCCACCCCCAAATGTGCCTACCCAAATCTTGCCATCATTTGCTTCGGTCAAAGCGGTGACGTTGTCGTTGCTGATAGATTTAGGAAAGTTTTCATCTCGCTTATAGGCATAGAACTTCCCTTGATGCTCATCATAATAGCAAAGTCCACCGCCCCAGGTGCCTACCCAAAAATTGCCGTTTTTTTCTTCTATTACCGCCCTGACGTCATGATAACTGAGTGAATTGACATTGTTTAAATGATGTTTAAAATGTTTTTTAATGCCTTGTTTTGGATCAAAGATCATAAGGCCATTGGTAAAAGTTCCGATGAAATACCCGCCTTTCTTTCTCTCTTGAATAAGCTGGATATAATCTCCTCCTACAACCGATTTGTCAAACTGTAGGAGTTGGGATAATGCAAGGTCATATATATTCAATCCATACCCGTCCGTGCCGAACCAAAGCGTATTGTCTTTTTTGAATATGGACAATACGGGAGAGGGGTTCGATCCTTGAAAATCACTATAAAAGTTCTGTACCGCAGCTTCTTGGTGCGCTAGAATGTTGATACCATTCCATGCCGTTCCTATCCATAAGTTCAATTCGTGGTCTTCATATATGGAATAAATTGCATTGCTTGACAAAGAGCTTTGTACCTGGTTGTTTTTTACGAACTGCTGGATCTCCTGAGTTCTTGTTTCTGAATGCGGTGTTATTCTAATCAGGCCGTCCCCATCTGTGCCTATCCAGATGTTTTGATGGCTGTCTTTGTAAATAGCCCTTACAATGGAAATAGCTTCCAAATGTTGGCCATCTTTAAAATAGGGCGTGAATAAACCTGTTTGGCGATCGAAAACAAGCAGTCCTTCTCCTGATGTGCCTATCAATAATGCTTCATCACTTAACCCCTTGATCACATTGATGTATCTAGGAAAAAATGTCTCTTTTTGTTGGTCTAACGACACAAAATTTCCGTCTTGCTTATTGAGTTTGTTTAGGCCTCCCCCAAACGTACCTATCCATAGATTGTGCTGATCATCCTCAAAAATCGCCTTAACACTATTATGACTTACGCCTTCCTCCTTATCGTTTTTGTGGAAATAGCGTACAAAGGTGCTGTCTTTTTCAACAAACTGATTGAGTCCGTTTTCAGTACCGATCCAGATCTTTCCGTTGCTATCTTCATAAACCGTATTGATTTCATTAGACGAAATAGAATAGTCACTATCGGATTGGTATTTAAAAAAAGAAAATTGCTCCGTATTATTATTGAAGAGGTTCAGGCCATTTATAGTAGCTACCCACATTCTTCCTTTCGAGTCCACATAAATTGTTGATACGTCATTGGCACTTAGCCCACCATGCTGCTGGTTGAACAACCTAAAGGACGACCCATCATACCTGCTTAGCCCACTTTTGGTTCCGATCCACATAAAGCCGTCTTTGTCTTGTGCAATACTGGTGACAGACCCGCTGGATAAGTCCTTGGACTTGTTCATTTTAATAAAGGCAGGCTGGGCTTGAGCGAGTACTGCTCCCGAGAGCATTGTCACAAGAGCGAAAACGATTGCGGTATGTTTGAGAACTAAAGCCATATCGTTTGTTGATTGAGGCATATCTTTTGGAAACAGGCTATATGGAATATTTAACCCTTCAGTAAATATAATAGGTATAAAATCAATTTGGCTCTATGGGTAAACAAAAACGAAGCACTGATCTGATGTTTCTTCGCTGTGAGGATATCAGATCAGTGCTTCTATTATATTATTAGACTATTCTTCCGCATCTACTATCCTTAGGTTTTTAAAGTATAAAGGATTGGTATCTACTGCCCTATATCCTGGAGATGGTTTTATATCGATACAATCAATTTCAGTAGGCAGGGCAGCAGCGGCATTTCCAGAAGCAAAAAAGTTGCCTACTCTTCCCTCATCGATCATTTCAAAAGTCAGGGTCACCCATTTGTTGGGCTCGGGAATATAGGCGGAATAGCCAATATAAAATCCGGAGGCATCATGTCCCCCTTCTACCGTGGCGTGTTTTGTGTAATTAGCCAAAGAAAGATCGATCTTATAACCCAAGGAAGGATTAGCATTATAGACTTCTGTAAGCGCCAAAAGGTCTGTCCAAGAAAAATCAGGGTTCACCGTAGCATCATAATAGGCATCTACCTTAATGACTTTTGTGCCCTTAACAAGTTTGCTCTCCGTAGCATCCCACTGTGGAAGTGCCTCAATAAGGTCCAAAGGAACAATGTCTTTTAGGTTATATATAATATGCGCCCATCCGCCCCAGTTGTCGAAACCTGATGCCGGTTGCTTGATGATTTTTTGCACTCGTGCCCCGTTCTCTTCGGGGTTGGCTTGAGCAAAGAAAATCTGTGCTTGGGAGTGGACGACTTCGACTGAAGCGGTGTTGACCAAGCTTCCAGAAGCTCTAAAAGTAGTCACCTTTCTTATGTCCCAATCTACTATTTCCTTATCCTCACTTGCGGTGGATTGTCCTGCAAAATCCAATAAAATAAAGCCAAGGTCTTCACCGGGAACCGGCACTATCTTAACAGTACTTGTAGAAGTTTTGGTGCCATAAGCATCTTCGATGGTAAAGATAAATTCCTTTGGGTTTTCATTTTGGACCAGATATTCATATGATATTGTTGCTTCCTGGTCAGAGCCGTCATATTTTTTTATGGATGTTTCGTTGACAAATACCTGGCTCAGTCCGGCAGGCGCTGTATAGGACAGGTCAAAAGTGACAGTTTCCCCTACTGTGGGAGCAAGTTCCCCATTTGTGATGTCAGGAGAAAGGATCGTGATGGTGGGTGGGTCAAATTCCGGAAGGGCATCGCTTCCTTCGTCTTCTTCACAACTCTGGGCAAACAGCATGAAAAATGCTAAGATCATTAATTTGTAGAATGATTTCATATAGATAAATTTTAAGGCTTTGCTCCATCTGCTACAATGTGCAATGGAGACTTTATACAATGCTTAAAATTCAGCATAAGTATCCATTTGGAGGTTTACTTTTTCATCTAATAAGGTAGAGGTTTTCATTTCCTGAAGGGCTGATAAGTGATAAGAAACCCCAGGGTTCTCATTTTATCTTTATCTATCTATCTTATTTGTTTGTCAGTTAATTCGGGTAGCAGGAACGAGAGGATTTCGGATATTTACTCCGCTACGCTCCGTAAATTCCGAAATGACGGGTAGTGTTAAAAATTCTTCCAAGGGTTCTATTCTTGTAATTTTCTATCATTTTATTAATCGATGCCCTCAGAAGATTGATTACCCACCTTTTTACAAACCAGCACTATTGGCCTGTCTTCTATATTGGTGGTAGCCAATAGATACATCTCTCCGCCATCTTGAAGGCCCATTTTCTTCCTGATTGTTTGCACGGAATCTGGGAAGTTTCTTGTGGTAATGTTGGCCTTTTTATCCGCCAAATAAGGTAGGATGGCCTGCTTTTTATAAGGAACTGCCGCAAGACATTCAAAGGTCCTTCCAGGGAATTCATGCAATACTTCGCTAGTGTAGAGATGGCTGTTGGGGTGCAGCTTTTCAACCCCATACCTATTACAGAGCAACTTGAACGCGCCTCCTTTGAGGATTGCTTTGTTGGGTTCGTAAATGTACTTCAGGGGCATAGAGTAGGTTGCGGTAGCTGCATTTTCCTCATCCCGAGTAAAGGTGAATGTAGATTCCGTGGCCGATAGGTTAACCGCATGAATCAGGGGCGCAGCGGTTGGCTGGTTTTGAAGCATGTAAAGTACTTCCTTTACCTCGTTGGCTACGGCAACAATATAAATGGACTGAATGTGCGAGAGTTTAGTTTCTGCTTGATGTATATCTAATAGCGGGGCAGTTTTGATCATAACAGTTTCTGCCTTCTCTAGCAGGATATGTTGAAGGCTGGCAACGTCTGGAGTACAATCTTCAAGCAGAAAAACCTTGCTGTTTCCTTCTCCCCTTCGAGCAGGATCGATATACAAAAAATCAAGCGGTGTTTCGAGAGATGCTAAATAGGCTTCGGCGGTAAGGTTGTGGACAGTAACAGATCGTGAGAACAGACCGAAGTTGTGGTGGGCAATGGCACAAAGTAGCGGGTCCTGCTCTACATAATGGCACTCCAGGAAGGTTTGACTTAAATAATAAGTGTCGATGCCAGCACCACCCGTAATATCTGCCATGGTTTTTCCAGCAACAAGCTTTGATTTGAAACGTGCCGTCAGCTCTGAGCTACACTGTTCCATAGATAATGGCGGTGGAAAGATGACCCCTTGCTTTCCATGCCATTCTGGGAGTTTTTGACTTGCCTTTTTTCGGGACTGAATCTGTTGTACAATCTCCTTGAAAGGCAAGTCTGGATATTTTCGGGCCTGAAGCATCAACGAACTGGGGTCATCATGCTCGTGCCTTTTAATGAATTCTTGAACCTCGAGGGTTGTTAACTGCTCAATCAAGCTCCTTTGCGCTCGGGAATTAGAACCAAATCATGCTCTACCAAGTATTCAGCAATCTGAACCGTATTGGTAGCAGCACCTTTCCTCAAGTTGTCAGCCACCACCCACATGTTCAAGGTTTTGGGTTGCGACTCGTCTCTTCTTATCCTTCCTACAAACACTTCGTTTTTTTGATGTGCTGTTATCGGCATAGGGTATTTCAAGTTCTTAACGTCATCTTCTACCACTACCCCTGGAGCATTGCTCAATAATGTACGTACCTCATCTACATCAAAATCTTCTTCGAACTCGACATTGACAGCTTCTGAATGCCCTCCGATTGCAGGGATACGAACAGTAGTGGCCGTCACTCGAATGCTGTCGTCACCAAAGATCTTTTTGGTTTCATTCACCATTTTCATCTCTTCTTTGGTATAGCCATTGTCCAAGAACATGTCGATATGCGGCAGCACGTTCATGTCGATTTGGTAAGGATAGACCATTTCGCCATCTTTTCCGGCGCGCTCGTTCATCATCTGGTCTACTGCTTTTTTACCTGTACCTGTTACGGACTGGTAGGTAGATACCACGATGCGTTTGATTTTATATTTTTTATGTAAGGGAGCCAGTGCTACCACCATTTGTATCGTAGAACAATTGGGATTAGCGATGATCCTGTCGTCAATCCTTAAAGTATTGGCATTGATCTCGGGAACAATCAATTTGTGATTTGGACTCATGCGCCATGCCGAAGAGTTGTCGATAACGATCGTACCTGCAGCTTCAAATTTTGGAGCCCATTCTAAAGAAAGGCTGCCACCAGCAGAAAAAATAGCGATGTCGGGTTTCTTGTCAACAGCTTCTTGGATACCAATGATCTTGTACCCTTTATCTTTATATTTTATTTCCTTACCCACAGAGCTTTCTGAAGCTACTAACAATAATTCATCGAAAGAGAAGTTTCTCTCCTCCATCACGCGCAGGATTTCGCTTCCTACTAGTCCTGTCGCTCCTACAACGGCTACTTTCATTTTTTTAGGTTTTTGAAATTTGTTTTACAGAATTGCCTTGGTAGCAATCTGTTTGATTTGAACGATTTGCGTAAACTACAGGTGTTTTACTCATTGCCCTATAACCACAACAAATGACAAAATTAAGGTATTAAACTCTTTTTTTCTATGGAAAGTCCGTAATTCTTTTATAGCGAGTCCCTAAGTGTTGGTAACTGTAAATTATATAATGCTATTTAATCGCTATTGCCAAACTAAATAAGGCTTATGGGAGTAGTACTCAAAATCGGATATTGCTATCTTTAATGCTGATTCTATATATTAACTCAATACTGATATACAATGAAAAAATTTGCTACTTTTTTCTTGCTCTTATTTTTTGTAGGCGCAATTGGCATTGCTCAGGATCGGATGACCCCCGAACGTTTATGGGAATTTGGACGCGTGAGCGATGAACAGGTATCTCCTGACGGCAATACAGTGCTGTATGGGATAACTTATTATGACTTGGAGGCTAATAAAGGCAATAGACAACTCTATACGATTCCAGTAGAAGGAGGCGAAAGCATAAAGATCACTAACCTGAAGGGAAGTGCGTATAATGCGAGATGGCGGCCAGATGGAAATAAGATCGGTTACCTTTCCGTAGCGTCAGGCACAATGCAGTTGTGGGAAATAAATCCAGACGGTACGGGAAATCGCCAGGTCACCAGCTTCGAGAAGAGCATAAGCAATTTTGCCTACTCACCCACAATGGAGCATATTTCCTTTTCTATGGAAGTAAAGTTGGACAGTACTGTGCATGACAAATATCCTCATCTGGACCAAGCCAATGCCATGATTTTCGATGATCTTATGTACCGCCATTGGGATGAATGGACTGATGATGTGTACTCACATGTTTTTTATGCAGCATATGATACCGAGACAGGCGTAAAGGGCGATCCAGTAGATATCATGGAAGGGGAGAAGTTTGACAGTCCGCAAAGGCCATTTGGTGGAACTGAAGATATTGCTTGGAGTGCTGATGGAAATGCGATTGCTTATGTATCAAAAAAAGTAGGAGGAAAGGAATATGCTGAAAGCACCAATTCTGATATATACCTATACGACCTTGAAAGCGGCACCACCAAAAACCTAACGGATGGAATGCAAGGTTACGACACCCATCCTGTTTTCTCTCCAGGAGGCAACAGGCTAGCTTGGTTGAGTATGGAAAGGGCAGGTTTTGAGTCGGATAAAAATGTGCTTCACATTTATGATCTTCCAACAGGTAGAGTGCACAAGGTTACCGAGGAGGTAGATGTCACTGTGTCTGGATTTCATTGGAGCAATGATGGTAAGAAAATCTATCTTATCGTCGGTATCAATGCTACTTATCAGCTTTACGAACTCGATATAGTGGAGGCACTGTCGCGTAAGAAGCCTAAAAAGCTGACCGACCTAAGGGCCTTGACATCAGGCGAGCACAATTATAACAGTTTTGCCGTGGCAGGGAATAAGTTTATTGTTGGACATAAGAATAGCATTTCTATGCCGGCAGAACTGTTTAGGATCAATATAAGGAAGGCTGAAGAGCAGCAGTTGACCTTTACGAATAAAGCATTATTGGACGACATCCAAATGGGCGAAGTAAAGAAGCGCATGGTCAAAACTACAGATGGTAAGGATATGCTAGCTTGGGTGATTTATCCACCCAACTTCGACCCCAATAAAAAATATCCTACCCTTTTATATTGCCAAGGAGGCCCTCAAAGTCCTGTGAGCCAGTTTTTCTCTTACCGATGGAACTTCCAGTTGATGGCGGCCAATGATTATATCATTATAGCGCCCAACAGAAGGGGCTTGCCTACTTTTGGACAAGAGTGGAATGATGCTATTAGTAAAGATTGGGGTGGACAGGCCATGAAAGATTACCTCTCAGCCATAGATGATATTGCCCAAGAACCTTATGTGGATAAGGAAAGGCTCGGTGCGGTTGGGGCAAGTTATGGAGGTTATTCGGTATATTATTTGGCGGGTATTCACGAAGGTCGTTTTAAGGCCTTTGTCTCTCATGCAGGGCTGTTTAACCTGACGAGTTGGTATGGCACAACAGAAGAAATGTTCTTCGCCAATTGGGATGTAGGAGGGCCTTATTGGGACAAAGCCCATAAGGAGACATATGAAACATTCTCCCCACATAAGTTTGTCCAAAACTGGGATACGCCTATTCTGGTTATTCACGGCCAAAAGGATTATAGAGTACCTGTAAGTCAAGGCATGGAAGCCTTTAATGCTGCTCAGCTCAGAGGTATTCCAAGTAGGTTTTTATATTATCCCGACGAAGGACATTGGGTGTTAGGCGTGCACAATGGTCTTTTATGGCACAGTGTGTTCTTTAAATGGCTCGACAAATACTTGAAATGATGCCATTAGTACAATACCTCCTCCGGTGCACTTTCCTTTTTGTAGGAGACAGGTGCGCCAGGAGGCACAACCCCTGGGGGTAGATCCAGAGGAGGAACGGTATCAATGCTGATACCTCCGTCCCCGTTGTTATCTTCTTTAGGAGGAGGGATTCTGCGCTGTAGTAGCCTAATCATAATGTATACAAGCATCACATAAGCTATACCGCTAAAGATCATGTCTAGAAATGGAATTCCCATGATGAATGTTTTTTTAACAACAACGAAATGGTCTTCATAGTTTTTATGACTTTTATGCAGATTAAAGAACATTGTTGGTTATGATAAATATGCTAAAAAATTATATTTATTCAATACAATTATCCTATCTTTGCTGGGTTGCTGTTTTATATTCATCAATAATATAAGCAAAAAAATATGCAAATTTTTTCATTCAATGATCAAGAACAGTGGCTTTTTTTGGTCTTTGGCATAGTGGTAATAGGGTTTCTGATAATTGACCTGGGCATATTGCACAAGAACCCAGGTAAGATCAGCAACAAATCGGCTCTTTACCAATCTATTTTTTGGGTGGCCATTTCTGTTGCTTTTGGTGTAGGTATTTATTTTTATGATGGAGGCGCCGACAAGGCACTTGAATATTTCTCCGCATATTTTACTGAAAAGGCATTATCTATTGATAACATCTTTGTTATTATATTAATCCTAAAATACTTTAATGTAAAAGAGGAGCATTATCATAGAATCTTATTTTGGGGCATCTTAGGGGCTATTGTATTCAGGGCTATATTTATATTCCTGGGTGCTATGCTCATCAGTCAGTTCCATTGGATACTCTACATCTTTGGAGCATTCTTAGTCTACTCGGGGGTAAAAATGTTTAAAGATGAGGGTGACAACGAGTTTGATCCTGAAAACAACCCTGTTATCAAGTTTGTGCGTAGGTTCTTCCGGATCACCAGCAGCGATCATGGTGGGAAATTTACTTTTACTAAGCATAACAAGCTGTATTTTACCCCATTGTTTTTGGTGCTGGTGCTTATTGAGACTACAGATTTGATTTTTGCCGTAGATTCCATACCAGCAGCTTTTGCCATTACGCAAGATGAGTTTATTGTTTACACCTCCAATATCTTTGCTGTCATGGGTCTTCGTGCTATGTTTTTTCTCTTGGCAGGGGTTTTGGGCAAATTTCACTATTTGCAAAAGGGCCTGTCCTTTGTGCTAATCTTTATCGGAGCCAAGATGTTGTTGGAGATTGTGCATGTTGATCTTCCTATTTATGCCTCTTTCAGTATTATTATCCTAGCGATTTTTTCTTCGATTATGGCTTCTCTTATTTGGCCAAAAAAGCCGGAGGAAGTTGCCTTGGATACGTCAGGGTTGGAAGTAGGGGGAGTTGCTGAAAAGGAAGACAAAAAAGAAGACCTTCACAAAGAAGGCGTGGAATAGGGCCGGCCTAGTTTAGAGATGCCAGACTACTGCTGCCGATAGATAATGGTAGCAGCGGCCTGGATAGAGCGGAAAGCCCGCAGTGCGAAAGCCTTGTGCGTGGCCGGACTTGTAGTGATAGCCAGAAAAGCCGCCCAAGTTTTTATTTAAAAATGGGGTAACAAGGTTGCTTTTAGGCTTGGCTTTTATTTAAAATTCTTATACCCCTTTTCTTCTAGCTGCAGAGCAGTTTCCTCTACTTTTTCTTTTAAAGACAATTTATAATCATCGAGGTTTTTGGCAATTTGAACGTCATGGCTGCCTATGATCTGGGCCGCGAGTATTCCAGCATTTTTGGCACCGTTTAGGGCTACAGTGGCTACCGGTACTCCTCCAGGCATTTGTAAAATCGAAAGCACAGAATCCCAGCCATCGATGGAGTTGGAGGATTTTACGGGAACGCCAATGACGGGCAGGCTTGTAAGGGATGCTACCATGCCCGGGAGGTGAGCGGCACCGCCAGCACCTGCAATGATCGCCTTAATGCCCCTGCTTCTAGCTTTTTCGGCGTATTCTACCATCCTGAGCGGTGTTCTGTGCGCAGATACGATCGTGACTTCGAAGGGAACTTGGAGCTCTTCCAAGATTTGGGCAGCTTCTGACATGACATTAAGGTCTGACTGGCTGCCCATGATGATACCAACGATGGGTTGTTTTGTGCTTGATGTACTCATGCTTTTACTTTTAATATTGCTTTTACTGATTTTGCTTTTTCCCTTAAGGCTTGTTCATCGTGATCGACGAGGGTGATATGGCCCATCTTTCTAAATGGCTTGGTGAGCTTCTTTCCATAGAGGTGTATGTGTGCCCCCTTGATCTTAAGGGTTTCTGACAGCCCCTCATAACGAGCAGGTCCAGAGTAGCCATCCTCTCCCAATAGGTTGATCATGGCGGAAGGGATGACGATGTCTGTAGCGCCCAAGGGCATGTTGTAAATGGCGCGCAAGTGCTGCTCGAACTGGGAGGTGATATTGCCTTCGATGCTTTGGTGCCCGCTGTTGTGGGGTCGGGGCGCGATCTCGTTGACCAATATTTTGCCGTCTTTGGTGAGGAACATTTCTACCGCGAGGAGGCCTACCATATCCAGCGCTTCGATTACTTCCTGTGCTATTGCCTGAGCCTTTTTTTCGTGGGTGTCGCTTATGGAAGCAGGAGAGAACAGGTACTCAACCAGATTGTGCTCGGGGTGGAATGCCAGTTCTACGGTAGGGAAAGCCTGGATTTGCCCAGAGGCGTTTCTCGCAACGATGACTGCAAGCTCCTTCTCGAAATCGATCAAGGATTCCAATATTCCAGGTTTGTCAAATGCATGCTCAATATCTTTTTCTGATCTAAGGACTTTTACACCACGACCGTCATATCCTTCCGTACCGAGTTTGTGCACGGCGGGAAGTTTCTCTGCCAGACGGGTCACATCGGCCCGGTTTTCAGTAAGTATAAAGTCGGCTGTTGGGATACCTTTTTCCTTGTAGAATTGCTTTTGTTTTCGCTTGTCCTGAATCAGGGCAATTGCTTCGGGTTGTGGGAAAACCTTTTTGCCCTCCGACTGGAGCTTTTTCAATGCCTCAGTGTTGACATTTTCGATTTCTATGGTGATGATGTCACAGTGCTGCCCGAAAGCATATACCGTTTCGAAGTCGGTGAGGGAACCATGCGTGAAATGGGTGGCGATGTCTTTGCATGGGGCGTTGATGTCAGGATCGAGTATCCGCACATCTATATTGAAGTCAATGGCCGATTGAATCAGCATTCTGCCCAGTTGTCCGCCCCCTAAAATTCCTAAAGTTGCATTGATATCAAGACTCATCTTTATATATTTTATTTAATTCAATAT
>CAYTTV010000012.1:68245-79153 GCA_964440915.1 uncultured Roseivirgaceae bacterium | reverse complement strand
ATTATGTGGATGCGTTATTTGCGATCGATGGAGATCAGGACGATGAAAATGAAATCCAGGACTTAAGCCTATCTTCCCATATTCTATCCTTGAGCTTGAGCGGAAGCACGGTAGACCTAAGCCCTTACCTAGACAATACGGATAGCCAAAATCTTGGAAGCAGTAAAACTGGCAATCAAATTACCGTGACCATAGATAATGGTACCGCTACCACTTTTGATATCAGCGATGGAGATAACGACCCTACGAATGAAAGTCTTACGGCAGCAGTATTGGATGGAACCGACTTAAGGATAACGGAATCAGGGAATGAGACAATAGTAGACTTAAGTTACTTAAAAGATACCTACACTGCAGGAGACGCTATTGAAGTTACTGGAAATAATATTGCTGTTCAATATGACGGCGTTACTATTGGGCTCAATGCCAGCAATGAATTGGAACTAATGTCCAATGCCGTTAGCAATGACAAAATAGCGAATGGAACTATCGACTTCAGCAAAATGGCCAATTCAGAAGCCGCAAATGGTCAAGTAATGGTATGGAGTAATGCGCTAAATAAGTGGACGCCTGGAAATGCTACCTCTATTCATGGCTTGGCCAATGGAGACATTACTGCAGTGACTACCCCTAACAAAAGCGGTCTCACAGGAGGAAAAGAGTCTGGAGATGTTATCCTTTCTCTTGAGAATACGGGCGAGGGCGAAATATTGATAGGGAATGGCACCAATATCAATACCGCTACTGTTTCCGGAGCCATTACTTTATCTCCATCGGGAAGCACCTCGTTAAATTCGAGTGCTGTCCAGAATAATCATATTGCTGACGATGCAATCACCACGAATAAAATTGCAGATGGTGCTGTAACCAGCGAAAAGTTAGATGCCATGTCCGCTATCGAAGGACAAGTAATGACGTTCAAGTCCGGAAAATGGGTAGCAGAAAATCCAACAAGCGTTTTTTCTTCATCCATTACCAGAACTGCTTATTATTCGGTCGATCCCTTGGATTTTGTCGTCCTGGGTGAAGCGGGTGCTAATCACACTTCGTATCCCACCAACCCCGAAGAAGCTACTTATGTAGCAGTAGAAAATTTCAATAACGGTGCTAACATTGCCGCCCCAGTTCACCTCCCTCACGGCGCTACAATTCAAGAAGTCTCCTTGTATTATATGGACGATGAAAGCGGAGTAGCGGTAGATAAAGATATTAGCTTTCAGCTCACAAGAAAAGCTAGAAGAAATGGCACGAATGAAGAGATTGCGTCCTTTACGTCTTCAGGTGCTGCTGCAATTGAACAAGAAGCCATTATTACCACCATAACCAACGGCTCGGTTGACAACAGCCTATTCTCCTACAGGGTAATAGTCAGGCTAAGAGGCACAAACTCACATGGTACAAGTAAGCACAGAATATATTCGGTAGTGATCAAATATAGCGAGACTATCCAAAATGATTAATTAGAGGAAATATATGAAGGTTTGTGGCTGCATAAGAACTATGATGAAAGCATTCCTTTTAGGAATGTGGTTGCTCAATGCACATTACAGCAAAGCACAATTCCTTACGAATAAAGGTCAACAAATTTATATTGGTGATAAAGCACAGTTTACGATTAAGGGAGATATTCACAACATGGGAACAATTGTGAACCATGGGGAAATAATACTAACAGGCAATTGGCTAAACAACGGAGATTATATCGCCCACCAAGGCGCCATTGTATTGTCTGGCCCCAACCAACAATTTGATCATCAACAGCAAGAAATTTATGAACTGGTTATTGAAGGTGGAGGAGAAAAATATTTTATGTCCGGCACGACCGTTACAGGCAACCTCTATCTAACCCATGGCATTATCACGCCCTCATCAGACTATAAGCTATTCGCGGGCCCTTCTTTAGTCATTCGAGGGGGCAGTAATAAATCCTATATAAATGGAGCGTTTTACCATCAAGGACCAGGAGACAAGTTCTACCCAATTGGCAAAGATGACCATTATAGCCCTATTTCTTTACAATTTTATGGTGACCCTGTAGTGGGCTATGAATTTTTTAAACCCAATAAGGCAGATTATTTTGCTATAGAGCTAAGGAAGGTTTCTAATCTTCAGTATTGGCAACAGGATTTGGTTGCCGGTCATATAGGAGCTGGGTCTACTATTACATTGCCTATGAATACAGAAGATGATCAGGTGACAGCCGAAGAAATAGCCATTGTTGGTGCTACATTGACAGAAGGCACTTACAAGCTCTTAGAAACCGTTGAATATACCGGAATGGTCAATGGTGGGTGGATCACCAGTTTCTTGAATCCAACCTATAATTTATTTGCCATCGGCTTGCTTGCAGAAAGTCCTGAAGAAAGAGCTTTATTTATACCGAATGCCTTTGCTCCATTCTCCTCCAGGGCCGATGAAGAAGATAGTAGGATAAAGGTATATGGAAAATCGATTTCAGATGAAGGGTTTTTGTTCAGAATCTACAATCGATGGGGAGCAATGGTATATGAAACATATTCCTATGAGGAAGCAAAAACAGTCGGATGGGACGGTATAAACAGGAACACGGGCAAATCGGAAGCAATGGGCAGCTACAAGTACAGCCTGAAAGGCAAGTTTGTTAACGGAAAGCTTATAGAAAAGACAGGCACCATCCATCTAATCCGATAAAAATGTTTAGAAACGAATTGAGGTTTTGAGAGCCAGTACATGTCCATAAACAAGTTATATAATCACTTATTGCTGTTAATAGGCTTTTGTTTGCCCATAAGCTTATTGGCCCAAAATCCCTATTTTTCACAATATTACGCTGCTCCACTCTATCTGAACCCAGCTTTGGCAGGGGCTGAAAGAGAGATCAGTTTTGGTGTCAATTACCGATCGCAATGGAATAGCAATGAGGCGCCATATGAACTAAGTCAGTTCTCATTTATCTATCCCATCATTACGGAAAGGGGTGCGCAAACCAAACATTTGGGGGGGATCGGTTTTACTGCTTACAAAGATGCCGCTGGAGAAGGTGGCATCTTCAAAACTTATGGTATTGGATTGACGGGCAGCTATAGAATTGCCTTAAACCACGCCCATACTATATTGACAGGGCTACAAGCTGGCTTTGCTCAAAAGAAAGTGGACCTTGCTCATCTACAATGGGGTTCGCAGTACGACGCTTTCATTGGTTTTGACGACAGAATCACCCCTTCAATAGGTCATATCAATGAGCAAACAGGTTTCCCTTTGTTTGAAGCTGGTATAGTGTGGCATTATACGCGCCAGGCACCAATTTATTCTTCAGGATCACGTTGGGCAGTGTTTTCCGGGCTTTCTGCCTCCAATCTGAATCAGCCTGATGAATCGCTGCTAAAGGATGGCACACGGCCGTTGCCAATTCTTATGAAATTGCATGGAGGGTTGGAATATCGCACCTCCCGCTCATTTAAACTTTCCCCTAGCTTTTTGTTGATGATGCAAAATGAGCAACAGCAATACAATATTGGCACTTATTTTACCTATACCCTTATCTCCGATCCATTTTCACGACAGCCTAAAACATTCAATATTCAAGCGGGGATATGGAGAAGAATAAAAGACTCCTACACCCTTATGTTAGGAGGCAGTGGACGTAATATGGCCATTGGGCTTAGCTACGATATGAATACCTCATCAATGCGCTTTCATAACCTAGGGAAAAGTGCTTACGAGATTTCCCTGAAATATAAAATTGACAAAGGTAAAGATATTAGAAAATTCTCCACTCCATTAATGTAAGTAAGTTGCTTTAGGATAAGGATACTTTAGAACTATGAAGATAAAAAGCATTTTATGTACCGTCATTTTGATCTTGCTTGGGCTCGGCATGCAGACTGCTCAGGCTCAAAAGAGAAAAGAGGTTCGGGATATAATTATGAGCGGGAATGAATATTTCTTCACGGAGCAATATTCAAAAGCCATAGAATTCTATTATAGAGCGCTTGCAATAGATAGCACAAACGCCTATGCCCAATATCATCTCGCTGAATGCCACCGCAAAATCTTCAACTTCCTGGAAGCCGAACACTATTATGGGTTGGTAGCTGCTGATCCAAAAACCGATTTTCCTCTGTCGAAATTCTATTATCCCCTCATGCAAAAGCTTAATGGTAAATTTCATGAAGCCATTGAGAATTTTGACAGTTTCATGGCTTATGCAAGCGGCAGAGGCTTTGGTGAAAAGGCTGCATTTTTAGCAAAAGCCGAGATCGAAAAGAAAGGATGTTTTTTGGCCATCAGTCACTTGGAAAACCCAATTGGAGAATACAACTTTGAAAATGTGGGCTTACCAATCAATTCCCAATATAACGACTATGCCCCTTTTATCTTGGATCATGACTCATTGGTAGTTGTGACTTCCGGAAGAAGCACCGTTAAAGGAAAAGTATTGGACAACAGATATGGCGAATATTTTTCTGATAACTTCCGCTTTTATAAAGATACTTCCGGTTGGACAATAGTAGAAAATGATGATGGATTTGACATCAACAATACAGAACTTGGTGAAGGATCAGGAAGCTATGCTCCTCTAGAAGAAGCGTTCTATTTTACGGGTTGTTATGAAGACGATTCCTACTGTAAAATATATAGATCAGAAAAACTCAACGGTTTATGGCAAGCTCCTAAAGAGCTACCTTCTCCTATCAACCTAAAAGGGACAGACAATAAACAACCTGCTATCAGTCCAAATGGCGACACCCTCTTTTTTGTTTCCAATAGGCCCTCTGGATTTGGCGGAAACGACATTTGGATGAGCACAAAAGGGAAGGAAGGAAAGTGGCAGAAGCCCATCAATCTCGGAGCCGAAGTAAACACTCCATACAATGAAGTCTCTCCATTCTATTATAGCCCTGACGATATATTGTTTTTTGCTTCTGACGGGCATGAAGGTTTGGGCGGCTTAGACATCTTCATGGCCAAAGGGGGCATAGGAAAATTCACACAGATAGAAAATGTCGGTTATCCTTTTAATTCCAATCAAGATGATGGTTACATGGTTTTAGGGGACAGCAAAGGTTTTCTGGCCTCCAACAGGCAAGGCGGTGTTGGGAATTTTGACATTTATCGATTTAACATCATCACCCAACAGTCGATCATAGCTGATATTAATAAGACAGCAGCGCTACAAGAAAAAGAGAAAGTATTGCAATCCAGGGTAATGAGTCGAAATGGCACAGAGGTATATATGATTCGAGAAGATGACCAGTTCTTTTATGACAACTTAGTAAAGGAAGAACAAATGGCAGTAGCCAGGATAGTAGCGGCAAAGTTGCAGGTATTTTCCAAGGCTAAAGCATTCCAATTGTCGCAGGCCGATCAAGCGTTCTATGATCAGTTAGCACCCATAGATAAAATTCGTATCGACAAGATAATGCTGGCCTTGTATGAAGAAGGCAAAGAAGACTTGGAACAGTATATCCAGACTATTCCTGAAAGGGAGCCTTGGTTTAGCTATCTCACCATCACAGGAAAGCTATTTGCTGTAGAAACGGGCATGCCTGTCTCCCAAATAGAGATCCCGTTGGTAGACGAAGAGGGAGCAAAAGTAAAGACCACCACAACGAATGAAGATGGCACCTTTAAATATATAAACCTCCCCACCAATAGAAAATATAGAATACTGTCGGGAGACGGGCCTAAAAAACTGACTGAGTCGCCCAAGTTCTATGTCAAAAATGTTCAATTGGAAGAAAGGGTAAGAAAACCTATCTCGGTATACTTTGAGAGCATTTATTTTGATCTTGGCCAAAAGCAATTAAGGCCAGAAGCAAAATTGATTTTAAATGACCTTGTTGAATTCTATAATTCCAACCCTCAGATTCAAATTGCCTTATTCGCCTATACTGATACTATAGGAACTGATATCTTCAATCTTCAATTAAGTGCCGACAGAGGAAAAACCGTTTTGGATTATCTGATTGAAAAGGGTGTTGATCGTACTGCATTAATCGTGGAGGCACAGGGAAAAGACAACTCCCCTTTATCGGAAATTGATGCAGTCAACATGCAGCTAAAGCGCCGTGTAGACTTCAACATTGTGGGCGCAACACAACAATATATCAGCCCAGTAAAAACCTACATTACAAGAAAACGGCTTACCTTAAAGCAGTTGGCAGAAGCCTCAGGCAATACGGTAGAAGTGCTAAAGCACCTTAATGGGATAGAAGGGAATTCCTTGCCAGCGCATGTACCTGTAAGACTGCAAATAAAAACAGAAAGCACTATGGACGATATACTTTTCGATTCTTCTACGCTTTAAAAATGCCTTTATGGAATAGGGGAAATTGCTAGAAGCTTAGCTCTCTATCAAAATAAAGGCGCCCCAATAGTAGGGATGTGGATAGGTACTCCTTAATTTTTTTTGAGCATCGGTGAAGGCTTTACGTTTATCCTGTGTCTTCATCCATTCTTCGTAAAAATAAGACATGAGCGCTTGTGTTGCCGCATCATTTACTTTCCATAAGCTAAAAATAATGCTTTGCGTACCAGCAACCTGAAAGGCGCGTTGAAGGCCATATACCCCCTCTCCATTTTGAATAGAACCTACACCAGTCTCACAAGCAGAAAGCACTACCAAATTGGTGTAGTCCAATTTGAGGTTCATGGCCTCAAAAGCTGTGAGCACTCCGTCTTCTCCATTTGATTGAACGTCAAAACCTCCAATGCCGTGTTTAAAGGTATTTTGTGCGCCAGCAAAAAGCAACCCGGAAGATAAGAGCCTGTCTTGAGCCTGCCCTTCCTTTTCCAGTGTTTCTTTAAAATAGCCATGAGTTGCTATATGCAGAACTCTGGGACTTTCCACATTTTTTAGATTTTCTTCAAGAGCATCTTGTTGCAGATATTTTTGAATTGCCCATTGATTTGCTGTCAACAACTGCTCGATTTGATCAACCTCCTTTTCTGTTCCTGGAAGCCCTACTATCGAAGGGTTCATATCCCTGACAAGAGGCTTACCCCATAAACCATCCAAAGACTTATCGGATACTTTCAAAGTCATGCTAAAATCGGGTGCCCCTATAAGTACGGCATCGTTGCGCTGTTTTCTCAAAATTGGTTCAGGCATAAGCAAATCCCGGGTACTGGTAAGCTGCCTCACCTGCACCGCATCTAGCAAATATTCTCCCGTTTTGGGATCTAGCAAAGAATTGAGATTGATTTTATAATAGGCCCCATCAGGAGCAAAATATACAGTATTTACCTCGGGGAGTTCATTTTGTATCGTTTGCCAATAATGCCCAAATGACAAGCTATCTTCGATTTGATAGCGCATAGCATTCTTGTAATACGAAAAATACTTATTTTCCAACTCGGCACCGTGATCAAGGAGCACCAGTTTCGGATGTTCCTTTGAGTCGGAGGTTATAATGAGGGCCACGTAGTTGATCTTTTCTGTCCAACCATACAACAGTTCGGCTTCTGTAGCGGCATGTTCCCTATCGTACTTGGGAGCAATTTTAAACTCCCTAAAACGGACCAGCTCTACCGCAGCTTCACCAGGGGCCAGCTTGTCTCTTATTTCCTGCCATGACAGGTTTTGCCAATCGCTTTGGGCATTAAGAGCAAATGCTCTTTCGGACAATTGCTTTTCTAAATCATTTACATCTCCCTCTAAATTCTTGATGTCAAGTCCCCTACTTTGCAGCACTTGCTGGCTAAGATGATAAGCCCGTGCTAGTTGGTCGCGTTTCTCCCTCCATGTGTTATAAAGGGCAATTAAGCTGGTGTCTCCACTATTAAATATGCTTTCCCTTGTCTTTGTCACAGATTCAAAAAGCAGGCCTTTGGTAACAAGTTGATTATTGTACATCTTTCCCGCAACAGTTGGGTCCTGCTGGTACCTGGCCAATGCAAAAGTATTGAACCGCTCTATGTCATTTTTAAGAGTACTATAAAAGCCTTCCTTCTCCTTCGCACTCAAACTTGGAAAAATATTCTTTATCTGGTGAAATTGATTGTCCAAAGCCTGCTCAAAAAAGGGTGCTGCCTTAGATAAATTTGTTTGTATAAAATAAAGCAAAGCCAGATTGTTATAGGCCCTTGCCCAAGAAGGATGATGACTAGGTAAAACCTTCTTCATGATCCCGATTGCTTCTAAAAAGTATTGCTCAGCTTGTCCATAACTTCCCTTAGCAATATTCAATAACCCTAGATTCTGTAAAGACGCAGCATATTGGGTATGCTCCTCACCTAGCACACTTTTTTCGATAGCAATTGCCTCTAGATACAGCTTTTCAGCTTTCTCATAATCATGAAATTTACGATAAAGGCTTGCAAGATTATTCAATGCCCGAGCATACAAAGGGTGCTGAAATCCGTATGCGGTCGCATAAATTTCTCTCGCTTCAATGTATAGCGGCAGAGCCCTTTCGAAATCTTGTGTACCCGCATAATAACCAGCCAGGTTATTGAGAGCCGCAGCCATAAGGGGGCTATTGTCAGGTACTATTTTCTTATATAGCCTTAGTGCTTCCTGATAATGGGCTTCGGCAGACTCTTTATTGCCCATTTGCCATTGCAAACCACCTATATTATTTAAGGTAGCCGCATAAGCCAAGCTGGCTGCACCCTCTGCTTGGGCTACCAACGTTTTAGCTCTATCCAAGGACTTCTCGGCATTTCCATAAGCCCCTCTCTCAGTTTGGAACATACCATAATCGTTCAGCACAGCAGCAAAATCACCAGTATGGCCGGGGCTTTGTTCAAACACAGCCAGCGCTGCCGCATAGTACGCCTCCGCCTCATTTGTACTACCCATCTTTTGATATAGCCTGCCCAGATGCCCTAGGACCTTAGCATATGTAGGGTGTTCTTTTCCAACAGTGATATTCTTATGTTCGAGTGCCCGAAGGTATTGCTTTTCTGCCAGGCCGTAGTTGGCTTCCTCTTCATAGAGATTTCCAAGGCTGTGGAGGGCCGCAGTATAGTATACGTCTTTAGGATGGTCGTCGGTATATTGTTCAAGCACCTGAAGATAAAGGCTTTCGGCTCGTCCCTTTTGGTTTGTATCGTGCAGCATTCCTGCCATATTGAGTAAAGAGGCCGTATACTCAATATCTTGAGTGCCCAAGGTTACTCTTTTTATGCTCAAGCTTCTTTCAAAGGCGGATTCGGCCAGCCTGTAGTTACCTTGATGCCAATAACTCAACCCAAGATCATTAAGCAAAACAGCATAGTTAGGATGCTCTACTCCAATTTCCTTTTCCGCTAAACTTAACGCTCCTTGCAGCAAAGACCTTGTTTTTTCCCAGTCCTTCTCCCAATACAGCGCAGTACTATCATAGTAATCCGTCCAGGATTGGCCATGAGCGGCCGCTGTCGAAATAAAAATGATAGATATAAACAGAAGAACCCTAATCATGTACAAAAAAACGCTTTACTGTAATATAAAGCAATCTTTTATAACGTCAGCTTTATTAGATGTAATTTTTGATGTTTTATTATATAACGATACTGTTTAATGGACCTTCCAAAGGGATCATGGATCAAACAAGATTTCTAAGAGAAGGATCCAAAAAATTCAGAATCAGGCTTATGTGCGTATGTTTAGGAAAATATTGAATTTGTTGGGGGGATCTGTGTTTTTATCCTTTGGCCAGCCTTACTTTTCCTTGATGGAAAATTAAGCATAATATCAAAGCTTTATCATTTATTTAGAAGGCCTTACCAGTTCGAATATATCAATGTATTTAAACTTGTAAAGAACATAATAGATAAAATTGAAAGAGAGATTTTCAGCGGTAGGCTCCTTTTTTAGAAGTTTAGTATTCTCTGGTTCAGTTTGATTCTCCGTAAAGCGCTTTTCTTTGGGACAGGTCGTCTGTGCATTCGGTTTACTGTATTCCTCTTCTTTGTTTTCAAGTTCCATAGGCAATACCAATGCTTCGATACCAAACGTTTCACGTCCATTCAAAATTGTTTCACCCATTGCCATCAAGAACAATATCGCTATAAAAAAGCAGGAAAAAAGTATCTTCAAGCGCAGCATACAACAAAATTAAATTATTTATAGGAAATATCCAGCTATAACGTAAGAAAAACAAATCCCATCCTATTAAACTTATGGCATTTTTTATGTGTTCTTTGATGGAGCTGTCAAGTGTAAATATGTATCTCAATAATTCCGTATAATTGCAATCATGAAAGATAAAAAAACAGAAACTCAATATAATCCTTTAACACCGGAAGAAGCGCGCATAATTGTTCATAAAGGCACTGAATTCCCTCATACCGGCCAATACAATAGCCATTTCGAAACGGGCACCTATATTTGTAAAAGATGTGATGCTCCTTTATACAAGTCTCACGACAAGTTTGATTCAAGCTGTGGATGGCCAAGTTTCGATGACGAGATACCAGGCGCAGTAGATCGCGTATTGGATGCCGATGGAAGGAGAATTGAGATTGTGTGCGCCAACTGCAAAGGCCATTTAGGACACGTATTTGAAGGGGAATACCTGACCGAAAAGAATGTTAGACATTGTGTCAACTCTATTTCATTGAAGTTTTTGCCTGGAAAATAAACTGACCTTAGCCGATAATACCAGCTTAAAATAACTATATGACTCATTCATCCCCTGAAATACGCACTGTCAATGTACATCGGTACGTCATGCCACTGCGAGAAGGTGGCTCTATGCCTGCCCTGATCGAAGCGGACGATGACTTTATGTATGTTCTCAAGTTTAGAGGTGCCGGACAGGGGGTAAAAGCCCTTATTGCCGAACTGCTCGCTGGGGAGATCGCAAGGCTGCTAGGACTGAAGGTACCAGAAATTGTGTTTGCTGAACTGGATCCTATCTTGGCCAGAACAGAAGGTGACGAAGAGATCCAGGACCTCCTCAAGTTTAGCGGAGGTCTTAACCTTGCCCTGCATTATCT
>CAYTTV010000012.1:36335-68145 GCA_964440915.1 uncultured Roseivirgaceae bacterium | reverse complement strand
AGAGTTGCTTCATCTGAAAAATTTGTCAAAGAAGCCCAACATGCAAGAGAAGCACTTATTTGAATATGCCGTCGTCAGGGTGGTACCTCGAGTAGAACGTGGGGAATTTCTCAATGTTGGGGTTATCGTATACTGTCAATCCAAGCGTTTTTTGCGCTCACGATATGCCTTAGATGAGGCAAAGCTTCGAATGCTAGACGCTGAGCTGGACCTTGAAGCGCTAGACAGGTACCTCCAAGTTTTTGGGCTAGTATGCAAAGGAGGTCCTGAGGGAGGTACCATCGGCCAGATGACCATAAGTGAGCGGTTTCATTGGCTTACCGCCACCCGGAGCACCATCATACAAACCTCCCCCGTACATTTAGGTCTTGCAGCAGATCCTGATGAAGCTTTGAATAGGCTTTTTGACCAACAGGTGGGGCAATAGGCAGTAGGCAGTGGCACGAACCATGTTGAGGAAACCCATGGCCTATGCTTTATTTCACTGCTATAATTATTTTACCTCGGGCATGCCCCTTTTCACTTTGCCTATGGGCACCTTGTATATCCTTGGCAGTCATTGGAATGGTAGAACCAACAATAGGGCGAACTTTACCTTCTTTGGCCAGTGTAACAATTTGAGCCAAATGATCTCCACCTTCCAATGTGACGAATGAACTGGATGTAACACCATGTTTCTCTTCTAGTGCCTTGATCGGCTGCCCCCAGATAGTCACCAGTCTTCCTCCTCTTGCCAGCACCTCATAACTTCGTTCCAAAACATCGCCACCAATCATGTCGAACACGACATCGACCTTTTGGTCTATCGCTGTAACAAAATCTTCCTTGTCGTAGGCAATCATGCGGTCGGCGCCAATCTTACGCACCAACGCTTCGTTTTTTGAACTGGCTGTAGCAATCACATGGGCTCCAATGGACTTGGCAAACTGGATAGCCAAGCTGCCAACGCCACCTGAACCACCCTGAATGAGTACTGTTTCGTCCGCTTTTAATTCGGCAAAATCTGTCAATGCCTGCCAAGCCGTCATGCCCGATAAGGGGAGCGCGGCAGCCTCTTCAAAACTTATATTTTCCGGCTTAAGCTTCAGCAGTTGCTCATGTATCGCCACAAATTCGGCGTAACAGCCATTGTCTACCAAGTTTGTTTTGCCAAGCACTGCATCACCAACTTTGAAACGTGTGACTTCAGGGCCAACTTTTTTAACTGTTCCCGCTATATCCAATCCAAGGATCAATGGAAAGCTATAGGCGAGCTTGTCCTTCATATATCCTGCACGGATCTTCCAATCCACAGCATTGATAGAAGCTGCATGAGTTTCTACAAGCACCTCATTTGGGCGTAACAATGGAATAGACAGCTCTGCTTCAGTTAATTGGTCAGTAGAGCCATAAGCGTTGATGACAATAGCTTTCATATGCCTAGTTGTTTTTATTAAGCCTAAATTTATATAAACAGACGTTAACGAGCCATGAAATAAGAGATAAGTTTGCTTGAGAAAATAAAGAAAAGCTTATCCTACGCACAAGGCTTGAGGGTACTGCGCCCCCGATAGTAGCGGATACCCCACAGGACACGAGGTACGAGTGGCCGAGGAGTAGGAGCGGATAGCGGGAAATGGCGCCCAAAATAAAAATTGGATGAAAGGGGCTTTTGAATTTTTTAGCAGAAGTTGCTGTTGAGGTTAATTGTAAATGCAAGAAGTGGGCTGAATAAAGATGCGGCCGAGGCAAGAAGAGGCAAGGCCAAGCTAGGGATAGTTGGCGCGCTCTTTTTGATTTTAATTTATTTATTGTCACTTTTGCTAATTAATTTGAAAGAAACTTGTCTTTAAAGACAGTCTAGAATATATAAGATGCCACAATTAAAGGCTTTCAAAACGCTGCTAAGTTCGCCTAAAGACATCGTCATCACCACGCATCACAAGCCTGATGCAGATGCGCTGGGCTCTTCGCTTGGATTGGCGGGATTCCTAAAGAAATGGGGACATCATGTGAATGTAATCACGCCTACGGATTATCCGGACTTTTTGTCGTGGATGAAATGCAATGAGGAGGTGATGATATTTAATGAAGGCGGCAATGAGGCGATAGCTGCTAAGCTTGTCGCTGAGGCCGATGTCATTTTCTGCTTGGATTTCTCTAGCCTGAACAGGATAAACGAACTGGGCGAGCTTGTGAGGAAATCAAAGGCCATAAAGGTATTGATAGACCATCACCTCGATCCCGAAGACTTTGCCGATTATAAGTTTTGGAGTACTGATGCCGCTGCTACAGCAGAACTGGTATATGAGCTGATCGAGGATCTTGGCGAAAGCCATCTTATCGATAAAGACATTGCTGAATGCCTATACGCCGGCATCATGACTGACACGGGTTCCTTTAAACACTCCAACACGACTGTGAACGTCCATAAGATCACGGCAAAATTAATTGAAAAAGGGGCAGACAATGCGAAGGTAGCTAAGCTGATCTATGATACGAACTCTGTAGAAAGGCTCAAGTTCATCGGATATGCCTTGAGTGAAAAACTGGTGATCTTAAGCAAATATAAAACTGCCTATTTTGCTATAGGTGAGGAAGACCTGAACAAGTTTAAGTCAAGGACCGGCGATACGGAAGGCCTCGTGAATTATGCACTGTCTATAAAAGGTATTGTCATGGCTGCCCTCATAATAGAACGAGATGGAGAAGTAAAGCTTTCTTTCCGCTCTATCGGGGAGTTTCCTGTAAATGAAATTGCCAAAGACTTTTTTGAAGGAGGTGGCCACAGAAATGCCGCAGGAGGCAAATCTAATCTCTCTTTGGATGACACCGTAAAGAAATTAATATCTATATTACCACAATACAAGGACCAATTAAACATAACAATCAAAACACATCAAGAAGCATGTATAAAATAAAACAATTTTTTTTGGTAGGCATCTTGGCCGTCGGCCTTTTGTCTGCCTGTAACAGCAATGACTATACAACTACAGAATCAGGGCTGAAATATAGATTTATAAAAGAAGGTACGGGGGAAAAACCTACTCCTGGCCAAGTGATGCTCTTGAACATGGCGTATAAAGACGGTAGGGATACGGTTTTGTTCAACTCTATAGAACATGGTGAGCCGATGCCTATGCCTGTAGACTCGTTGTGGTCTGACGATGGCAGCCTCTATGAGATTTTAAATAAAATGAAAAAAGGCGACAGCGTCGAGATTTTGATCACTGCTCAAGACTTTTTTGTAAAAACAGTAATGCAACCCAAGCCTGACACGCTAGATGGAAAAAGCATTATGACCTTTAACATCGGTCTGGAAGACGTGATGTCTATGGAGGATTTTAGGGCATATCAGATGCAACAGTTTGAAAAGAAACAGCAAGAGTCGGCTGTGAAAGCTGAAGAGCAGTTGAAAAAGGACGAAGAACTGATCGACAACTTTCTACAAGAGAACAATCTTACTGCCCAAAAGACTGAGTCTGGATTGCGCTACATTATCTTAGAGGAAGGCACAGGACCTCAAGCAGCCAATGGCGACTTAGCAGTGGTAGACTTTACTGGAAGCACGTTAGACGGAACGATGTTCTATACCAGCAATAGGCAGCAGGCTGAAACTCATGGTGCCTTGCAAGAAGGTAATCCTTATGAACCTCTTGAATTTACTTTAGGCGCAGGTCAGATGATACCCGGTGTAGATGAAGGCGTAGCATTGTTGAAAGAAGGAGCCAAAGCAAAATTATTTGTGCCATCTCCATTGGCCTATGGCGAAAGAGGTGCAGGTGCTGATATTAAGCCCAATCAAGTGATCACTTTCGAGGTAGAGCTTTTAGACTTAAAAAATAAATAACTTGACCTGCTTCAAAAAAATCCGATGTTCTCAGCATCGGATTTTTTTTTCTTTGAAAAGGCGAGACAGGCATACAACCATTTGACCAAATGGCGTGTCTCCTTTAGAATAAGCAACTTTAAAAACTTAATTAAATGAAATTACATAATGTACTGCTCCTGCTTGCAGCAGTTTTCATGCTGGGATGTATGAAGGAGGTAGAGTCACAACTTGACAAACAAATTAAAACAGACGACGAGCTGGTAAAGAAATACATTACCAACCATCAACTAGACCTAGAAAGAGATGCTAATGGATTCTATTATAAGTCTTTACAAACAAATCCTTCAGGGAAGGACCTTGCTGCCAAAGACATTGTCGCTTTGAAATACAAGGTAAGCCGGCTGGACGGCCACGTATTGGAAGAAACACAGCAAGCAAAGTTGGCCATGCATTACGCCCAACCGAGCGTGAGGACAATGTACAGCAATGCCATTAGCCCGGTAGGAATTGATCTTGGGCTAGGATATATGAAGGAAGGTGAAAAATATCAATTTATTATCCCTTCTTATCTGGCTTACTATAACCTCTCCATCAAGGATACGTTGCCTGCTTACGCCAATTTGATAGCCGAAGTAGAAGTAGTGGACATTCTTACCGCAACAGAGCAGAAAGCTATAGAGAATGAAGTCATCGAAGCATTCATTGAAGGAAATGAATTTGAAGATGTGAAATCACTTGCGTCGGGTGTTCGCTACATACAGACCCAAGAAGGGGAAGGAGATAGAGCTGCAAAAGGGGACGTCCTAAAAGTACATTATACGGGCAAATTGCTTAACGGTAAAAAATTTGACGCTTCCGATCCTTCGAAGGCGCCATTCCAGTTTACACTAGGCACGGGAGAGGTCATCAAAGGATGGGATGAAGGCATGGCACTGATGAGGAAAGGTGAAAAGGGGGTCTTAATTGTCCCTTCTGACCTTGCTTATGCTCAAACTGTCCTCACCTTGCCGTCATTTATGTCCGATTTTGCAATTCCTCCATTTTCAACATTGGTTTTTGAAGTGGAAGTTGTGGATATTCTATAAGTCATTCTGGAGTAACAGAAATCCTTTAGCAAAGTAAAATTCATTGCACCTCTTTTCTTTATTTGAGCTTTATCCCAAATTGTAGTTTGTGAGATAAAGCTCAAATCCTATCTTTATAGCCTTATCAAACCTTATTCGATAATGCGACTTTGCTTTGCCACCAACAATAAGCACAAAATCAAGGAAATAGAAGCACTGCTTGGCAATGCTTATCAACTGCTGAGCCTTGAAGATATCGGCTGTACTATTGAACTGCCGGAAGATCAGGATACGTTAGAAGGCAACTCCTTGCAAAAGGCCCGTTATGTATACGATCATTTTATGGTCGATTGCTTTGCCGATGACACGGGTTTGGAGGTGGCTGCCTTGAACGGGGCACCAGGGGTATATTCCGCAAGATATGCTGGGCCAGGAAAAGATACGAAAGATAATATGGCCTTGCTGCTTAATAACTTAGCCGGAAAACCTGACAGATCTGCCCAGTTCCGAACAGTAATTACTCTTATCTTAAAGGGAAAACAGGTACAGTTTGAAGGTATCGTAAAAGGCAAGATCGCAGACCATCATCATGGGAATGAAGGGTTTGGATACGACCCAATTTTTATTCCTGAAGGCAATACTAAAACCTTTGCCGAAATGACCCAAGATGAAAAAAATAAGATAAGCCATAGGGGTTTGGCTATCCAGAAGCTTGTGAAATATTTGAGGGAGGGATTAGGGGCGTGAAAGGAATGAATCCTGATGATAATTTGGACAGCCATAACTTGTCATCTCAACCGGTCCCTTATATTGTGGGCGTCACCGGGGGTAGCGGTTCTGGCAAAACCTATTTCATTGAGCGGCTTATGAATACTTTTGGTGATGATCAAATTTGCCTCGCCTCCCAAGACAACTACTATAAGCCATTGGCACTCCAACCTCAAGATGAAAATGGCGTTACTAATTTCGATACCCCCTCTTCCATAGATTTTGAAGCTTACCTGAAGGATATCCTTACCTTAAGATCTGGCCAGGCTGTTCAAAAAACAGAATACACTTTTAACAATCCGAAAACGACTCCCCGGATGCTTACTTTCCTGCCTACCCCCATTATCATTTTGGAAGGGATCTTTGCATTTTATGACAAAGCGCTTTTGCCGCTTATAGACCTTAAAATTTTTATTGATGCCGACGAGGAGGTAAAGCTGAAACGGCGAATAGTGCGAGACAATAGAGAACGTGGTTATGATTTAGATGATGTATTATACCGTTACGAGAAGCATGTGTCCCCCACATATGAGAAATACATAAAGCCTTGTAAAAAAGAAGCAGATATTATAATCAATAACAACCAAAATTTCGACAAAGGCTTGGCAGTGATCGTGTCGTTTTTGAAAGGTAAGGTATGAATATAACCTTAGCCGTATGCTTTTAGGTGCTTGGCGATTATAATAATATCTGGATTTTCCTCTATTTTAACTTATCTAGGGCTTTATCGTATAACATTATTAAGAGGACGAATTGTCCTTATTTAATAATCATCGTTATTATCTATGACCGCACCTAATAATCGTCCAGACTCACCCACCCCTTCCACAGAACGACCCTCTGAAAAACGTAACAATCAAAAAAAACCCTTTTTCCCTGCAATGCCGCCAACCAGAACTTGGCTGCTATTCGGCATCATTTTATTTTTCAATTTTTTCCTGATGAGATCGCTTTTCCCAGATCCAGCAGCTCCTCAATCTATCCCCTACACACTTTTCAAAAGTGAAGTAGCAAAAAACAATGTTGAAGCAATTTATACACGGGGCGAAGTGATATCGGGAAAATTCGAATCCGCTGTCAGGTACATACCCCAGCCCATGGACAACCAACCTCAGGAGAGGCCCACAGACGTAGAGAACTTCACAACCATCTTACCATCGTTTGTAGATGCTGGACTGGAAACATTCCTTATAGAGCATGGTGTAGAGATCCGAGCCGAGCCTATTTATGAAGAAACCAGTCCCCTTATGACTTTCTTGATTCGGTTTGGGCCTGCATTGCTTATCATAGGCCTATACATTTGGTTTTATCAGCGCATGAAGCGACAGAGCAAGATGGGCGGAGGCTTTATGGGCCTTGGTCGCAGCAATGTTAAGCCGTTTGATAAATCCCTTGCTGGAGAGGTAACTTTTGATGATGTAGCAGGGATAGATGAAGCAGAAAATGAACTAGTAGAGATTGTAGATTTCCTTAAGAACCCTAGCAAATATACACGCTTGGGCGGTGCAGCGCCGAAAGGCGTTTTGCTCGTCGGAGCCCCGGGTACTGGTAAAACTTTGTTGGCAAGAGCAGTTGCTGGCGAAGCAGGCGTACCCTTCTTCTCGATGAGTGCTTCTGAATTTATTGAGATGGTAGTGGGCGTAGGCGCAGCAAGAGTGCGCGATCTTTTCAAACAAGCCAGGGAACATGCCCCTTCTATCATATTCATAGACGAACTCGACTCTATTGGCCGTGCTAGAGGCCAGACAGCCTTTGGAGGCTCTAGCGAGCAGGAGCAAACGCTCAATCAGATTCTGACCGAAATGGATGGGTTTACCAGCCAAGAAGGCGTGATCGTACTGGCGGCCACCAATCAGCCCGATGTGCTGGATAAGGCACTTCTCCGCCCTGGTCGGTTCGACCGACGTGTAGTAGTGAACCTACCCGACAGAATTGGCAGAGCTGCTATTCTTGAAGTGCATACCCGGAAGGTGCCCTTAAACGAGGATGTCAGCCTAGAAGAAATTGCGTCCACCACGCCTGGTCTATCAGGGGCAGACTTAAGAAATCTAGTAAATGAAGCCGCTCTGATGGCCGCACGTTTAGGTCAGGACGATGTAACCCATAAGAACTTTCTTGATGCCTTAGAAAAGATTGTACTAGGACCAGAGCGACCGCTTCTATTGAGCCAGCAAGATAAGGAACGCATTGCTTATCATGAAGGGGGGCATGCTATATTGGGACTCGTAGTTCCGGGGGCTGATCCTGTGAACCGCGTTACTATAGTGCCAAGAGGACAAGCACTAGGCGTCACCTACCAACGTCCCGACACTGACAGGTATAACTACCCTGAAGCTTATTTACGGGCTAGAGTGGTCGGCATAATGGGAGGTCGGGCAGCTGAAGAACTGGTATATGGCACTAAAACAACGGGGGCAGAAAATGACATAGAACAGGCTACGAACATAGCACGCAACATGGTGACCCGATGGGGAATGAGCGAAAAGCTGGGAATGATCCAATTGGCGCCAAAGGAGAATCCTTATTTGCAGGCCGGCAGCAGTGGCTACACGGGGGGAAAGCCCTTCAGTGAACAAACTGCTGAAATGATAGACAAAGAAGTGTTGGCAATTATCAATAAAAGCTATGAAGAAGCTATTCGATTGTTAGAAATTCACCGTTCAGCTCTCGATAAATTGGTGCTGGCCTTACTCGAAAAGGAAACATTGGACGAACAGGAGATATTAGATGTGACAGGGCTGCCAGCAGCACCGCCATTAACCGAAATAAAAACTTCCTAAACCTTTTAAATGACTATGATAAATATACTTCCAATCAATAAGCCAATCAAATATTGGTATTTACCAATGATATTAGGCCTTCTATTTTTAGGATTAGGCATAGGAGTATTTCTTACTCCTCTGGCTTCCTATATCGTTCTTGCTATGTTATTTGCCTTGTTCTTTTTGCTTACAGGACTCATCGATATGGCTTATGCCTTCACCAACAAAGACATTATCGATCGATGGGGCTGGTCACTATTTGGAGGTGTGGTGGATTTCTTCATAGGAGTGTTGCTCATTGCCAAACCTGACATTTCTATGGTAGCACTGCCCTTATTCGTAGGCTTTGGTATCCTATTTCGGTCAATCATTGCCATAGGATGGTCATTCGAAATGAGAAGGCTAGATGGTTTTAATTGGGGGTCCTTATTAGCCATTGGAATATTAGGATCGATACTCGCCTTCATCATGCTATGGAATCCCTTATTTGGTGGACTAACAATCGTTTTTTATACAGGGTTTGCCTTTGCAGTCATCGGGATTTTCCATATTTATCTGTCTCTTCAACTGAAGAAGATCAACAAACATTTCTCAGACTAAAGACATTCTAGCTGTAGAACATGATATTAATCAGGCTTTCTCATTAGATTAATCATTGGGTTTGGCATGTGGGGAGGCTAACTTTATAAGACTATAGTTCAAACTTTAAACGCAATTACTATGAAAATTTTAGAAAACAAAGTGGCCATGATTTCAGGTGCTGGATCCGGCATTGGTAAAGCTACTGCAATACTAATGGCAAAAGAAGGAGCAAGGGTAATTGTTTCTGATATCAATGAAAAAAGTGGGGACGAAACTGTGGCTGCCATTAAAGCAGCTGGAGGGGAAGCCACTTTTCTCAAAATGGATACGGCTAATCCAGATGACCATAAAATGATAATAGAAAAAACTATCGAAAAATACGGAACATTGGACATTGCGGTAAATAATGCTGGAATCGGAGGTGCATTGGCCTTAACCGGCGACTACCCGATAGAAGCATGGCAAAAGGTTATTGATATTAATCTCTCCGGAGTTTTTTACGGACTTCGATACCAATTGCCTGCCATGGAAAATGGAGGTTCAATTATTAACGTTGCCTCTATTCTTGGTCAGGCCGGAACGAAGTATTCTCCAGCTTATGTAGCTTCAAAGCACGGTGTAATTGGCCTTACCAAGGCGGCAGCATTAGAATATGCTGATAAGAATATCCGGGTGAATTCCATTGGTCCGGGCTATATCAATACCCCATTAGTGCTGAATTCGCTTGATGAAGAAAGCTTGAAGAACCTGGTAGGGCTACACCCTATAGGAAGATTGGGAGAATCCGAAGAAATTGCAGAACTGATTCTGTGGCTGGCTTCTTCAAAAGCTTCCTTTGTCACCGGTGCTTATTATCCTGTGGACGGGGGCTACTTGGCCCAATAGCCATTTGATGGATTAGCATAGAGATGTAAGACTGCTCTCTGTGCTGTAAGCTTAAACTAAAAGTCGCTCATTACATACTGGGCACATGCCATGCTTAAATGTAAGAGGCTCAAGATGGACTAAGCGGCTTCTTTAAAAAATTATAACTAAATTCTATTTTGGATGAGAACCATAATTGTTGCAACTGATTTTTCCCCAGAGGCTGAGAATGCTTTGGAGTACGCCAGTGCTGCTGCCAAAGACCTTCAAGCGAAAATCATTTTATTCTCTTCATTCAGCATTTCTGTACATGCCGCCAATACAAGACTACCTGCAACGGCCATCGAGCGCTTGATAGAGCAAAACAATGCTAAACTTAAGCAAAGAGCAGAAGAGGTGGCTTTGGCTTATGGGATTGAAGTAGCCTACGAATCTGGCTTGATGCTACAGGTGAGCGAAGAGTTGGCTCATTTATATGAGAAGCATCAAGCAGAAGTGATTGTCATGGGCATGGCAGCAAATTCACTTACGCAAGATCTCTTTGGAAATACGACCACAGCGGCTATTATGAAGCTGAAATATCCGGTCCTTGCCGTGCCTTTAGGAGCAAAATATAACAAGATAAAAAGGATATTATTTGCGTGTGATGTATTAAGAGGAGTACAAAAGACCATCCTAGAGCGGATTAAGAGCTTTGCATCTGCTTTAGAGGCAGAAGTCCAAGTCTTTCACGTACAGAATAAGGTAAAGATGTTGGAAACAGACACCCAACATCTGGCCTCCAAAGTAAGTATTGACGAAGGGCTTGAAGGCGTGTCATTTTTTTATAAGAATGTAGAATCTGGAACTGTCATAGAAGAAATAAAAAAAGAAATAGAGGATTTCAATCCTGATATCTTGATCATGGTTCCGCTACGTTATGGATTCTGGGACTCCCTTATCCACCGTAGTAAAACCCGCATTATGGCATCAAGCAGCAAAATACCGCTTTTCTCAATCCCCGTTGAAAATGATTGATGTCGTGAAGGGCAGCACTCAATTGAGCCTATAAAAAAATGTCATGATTTTTAACGCCTGCTATTAGAACAATGAGCGCTTATCTGGCTCATTTTCATAATCTCATGCAGCTTTATCTCCTGAATAAATCATACCTTTACAGCTGTTTTATTTGCGATAATTCGCACTGCTGTTTTATCTTAAGAGACGATTTCATGAATATTGACCTGAAAAATGCTGAAAAATTTGAAAGCCGCCATATAGGACCGGATTCCCAACAGATCCAAAATATGCTCGAAGCCGTGGGAGCTGACTCTCTAGACACCCTCATCGGTCAAACTATTCCAAAGGACATCCGCCTGAAAAAGCCGCTGAATCTGCCAGAGGCTAAAAGTGAACCAGAATTTTTGAGAGAATTCAAGCAACTTATCCAACAGAACACGCTTTTCAACAATTATATAGGCATGGGATATTACGGTTGTCATGTCCCTAGTGTCATTCTGCGAAATGTCTTGGAAAACCCAGGCTGGTACACCGCCTATACCCCCTACCAAGCTGAAATAGCTCAAGGGCGCTTAGAGGCTTTGATCAACTTCCAAACTACTGTAATAGACCTTACTGGCATGGAAATAGCCAACGCTTCCTTGCTTGATGAAGGGACTGCCGCAGCCGAAGCGATGTCCATGCTTATCGATCTAAAGAAATCGGGTAAAAAAAATGCTTACCGGTTTTTTGTTGATAAAAACACCTTTCCTCAAACTTTAGATGTCCTCAAGACACGAGCGACACCTTTGGGTATTACTTTAATAATCGACGAGCCAGAGGCTATCAATTTTGAGGACGAAGAATTGTACGGAATTTTGTTGCAATATCCCGATGGTAATGGTGCCATCAAGAACCACAAAGCCTTGATCGAAAAGGCCCATCACCATGATGTATCTGTAGCAGTTGCTG
Source organism: uncultured Roseivirgaceae bacterium (assembly GCA_964440915.1). GTDB lineage: Bacteria > Bacteroidota > Bacteroidia > Cytophagales > Cyclobacteriaceae > CAMPJM01. The sequence goes on along the minus strand of CAYTTV010000012.1, from coordinate 56,344 downwards.
CAGATCTCTTAAGTTTAACCTTACTCACCCCTCCTGGTGAACTCGGAGCTGATGTAGTAGTAGGCACAACACAACGACTCGGAGTGCCAATGGGGTATGGTGGACCACATGCCGGCTATTTTGCAACAAAGGATATATATAAGCGCCATATTCCCGGGAGGATTATTGGGGTATCAAAAGACAAGGATGGCAACAATGCGTATAGAATGGCGCTACAGACCCGAGAGCAGCACATAAGGAGAGAAAAGGCTACTTCCAATATTTGCACCGCCCAAGTCCTCCTAGCTGTAATGTCTGCCATGTATACTGTATATCATGGGCCCAAAGGCTTAAAAAACATTGCGCTTAGGGTACACGGGCTTACTCAAGTATTGGAAGGCGGACTAAAGCACCTTGGGTATGATCAAGAGAACAAGTATTATTTTGACACACTCAGAATAGCCCTTCCTTCAGAAGAAGCTAAAGAAGAGCTCCGTCAACTAGCTTTAGAAAAAAAGATTAACATTCGTTATTTTGATACCGCTGCAATAGGCATATCCCTTGATGAAACTACAAAGCTTTCTGATGTACAGACCTTATTGAACATTTTCGAATCTATCTCAGAAGGTTCCCTCCAAAATTTTGACCTGAATAAGTATTCAGAAGAATTGTCCTTAAGTTGGCCCGAAGAACTTATCCGAACATCAGATTACTTGACGCATCCAGTTTTTAATACCCACCACTCAGAGCATGAAATGCTCCGGTATATAAAGCAGTTGGAGAATAAAGACCTTTCGCTGACCCACTCCATGATTGCTTTGGGCTCGTGTACCATGAAGCTGAATGCTACAACTGAAATGATGCCATTGACTTGGCCAGAACTAGGTAACATGCATCCTTTTTCTCCCTTGGAGCAGTCGAAGGGATATCAGCAGATGTTTGACCAACTCTGCGCATGGTTAGCAGAAATAACCGGCCTTGCAGCAACATCCCTACAGCCCAACTCTGGGGCACAGGGCGAATATGCCGGGTTATTAGTTATCAGAGCTTATCACCAAAGCCGGGGAAACAGCCATCGAAACATTGTCCTCATACCATCGTCAGCCCATGGTACAAACCCTGCAAGCGCAGTAATGGCCGGCATGAAAGTAGTAATTGTAAAATGTGACGAGAATGGCAATATAGATATCGATGATCTACGCGCAAAGGCCGTTGCGCATAAAGACGATCTTGCCGCTGTCATGATTACATACCCGTCAACTCACGGTGTTTATGAGGAGGGGATTGTTGAAATGTGCCAGATTATCCATGAAAATGGAGGCCAAGTATATATGGACGGTGCTAATATGAATGCTCAGGCAGGCCTGACCAGCCCTGGCAATATTGGTGCTGATGTTTGCCACCTTAACCTTCATAAGACATTTTGTATTCCTCATGGAGGCGGAGGCCCTGGCGTAGGCCCTATTTGTGTAGCAACACATTTAGTGCCATTCCTTCCAGGGAATCCTGTTGTAAAAATCGGTAGCGATCAAGCCATCGGTGCCGTGTCGGCCGCTCCTTGGGGAAGTGCCAGCATATGCAGCATTTCATATGCCTATATTGCCATGATGGGCAGTGATGGCTTAAAACGAGCTTCCCAACTCGCTATTTTGAATGCCAATTATATCATGCACCGGCTACAGGAACATTATAAAGTCCTTTATACAGGTAAAAACGGCCGCTGTGCTCATGAAATGATCATAGACTGTCGGGAATTTAAAAATACTGCGGGAATAGAAGTAGAAGATATCGCCAAAAGGTTGATGGATTATGGCTTTCATGCCCCTACAGTATCGTTCCCCGTTCCTGGCACAATGATGATCGAGCCTACAGAAAGCGAAGCCCAGGAAGAACTAGATAAGTTCTGCGATGCATTGATCAGCATCAGGGAAGAAATTCGGGCAATAGAGGAAGGCACTGCGGACCGAGAAATCAATATGCTAAAAAATGCACCGCATACGGCAGCATTTGTACTTTCAGACGACTGGACAATGCCTTATAGCAGGCAGCAGGCAGTCTATCCATTGCCTTATGTAAAAGGCAGTAAATTTTGGCCTTCTGTCAGAAGAGTGGACAGTGCCTATGGCGACAGAAATTTAATGTGTAGCTGTATTCCTGTAGAGGAATATGAGGCAAGCATGTAGACATATGGAGGATTATAAAGGTGTACTGTTTGTCCTGGCAAAAAATGCCCTACATAATAGTACTCCTTTATTTAAATAAAATGGAGGTATTAAAAGTTAGACTATTGAGCGCCTTTTAAACTTTCAATATCACCACAAATTGATATCGACCTATTAAAAAAAAAATGGCAACATTTGAATGTTGCCAACAAAGCCTTGATTTAGTAAAGTAGCAATTTCTATCCCCGTACCATGGTGATTAGCTCGTTCTCTATTTTCCAATCTTTAGCCAACTTAAGCATCGCAGTAGCTTCCATCTCAGTTATATAACCCTTTTGGTTATTGGCCTTCCAAACCATGTCCAAAATGGACAATCGCCTTTCTTTGTCCAAAGGCTTGATCACTTCATTTAAGAAGTCTCGTGCCCTTTCAAATGCTGTAAGATAATCTTTGGAGATGAATTCATTAGCCCATTGCAGTTCATTTACTGCGTCTAGTTCTCTAGCGGTTTCATCGAGAATCTTTTGTTCGTCCTCGTCTAATCCGTGGTAATGAAAAATAACAGACTTGAGTAAAAGGAAGGCTTTTTTTTCTTCGCTTGACATTGGAACAATTTTATAATTACAATTATACACTAATTTAAACATAGAATGAAATAAAACTTCACTCTCTGACTAAAAAATTGTGTTAATCCAGTTTTGGTAAATTAATAATCTCTTTTCATCCCTAAATAAAAGAATCAATGCTTTTAACCTCTTATTTGCTCCGGTGTTTCATATCAAGCATGTTTTGTTTTGCTTAGATTTATAAAACTTCTTTCTATGTGTTAGATCAAAAGTAAATATGTCGCTGTTTATGAGCTAAATATACAATAATTATAATTAAATATTAGCAGAATTATTTTAGATAAATTCTTTCTATGCCACAAATAGATCTTCTGTTATTTTATCTGCTAGCAGCTTGCCGCTATTGGTTAGCGTTATTACATTTCCAGATAGCATAATCAATTCTTGATTGATCAATGTTTGAAGATATGGCTGCTTTTGTTGGTAAAGGTCAAGGCCATATTGTTCCATGAGACGGTTGAGGTCGCAGCCCCATTTTGTCCTCAAACTAGTCATCATATATTCATTTGCTTTCGCTTTCTGATCCAGATTATCTAACATAAAAGGCACTTTGTTATGAGACAAAGCATTTAGATACTGACCGTTGTTGGCAATGTTATACTGCCGTGAAGCATGATTATACGAATGCGCCCCAGGTCCTATTCCTAAATATTTCTCTTGTTTCCAATAGCTGCTGTTATGCTTTGAGTATCGTCCAGGCATGCAAAAGTTTGAGATTTCGTACTGTTCATAACCTGCCCCTGATAGCGTCTCCACAAGAATTTCGAATTGAGAAGCAGCATACTCTTCTTCTATAGGCGCCATTTTGCCCTTGCTGGTCCACCTCCCGAAAACAGTAGCGGGCTCTATAGTGAGGCAATAAGATGAAATATGCTGAGGGGCCAGCGTCAGCGCTATGGCTAGATCTTGATGCCATATGGTGTGGTCAGGTGAAGGAATTCCGTAAATAAGGTCAATACTGATATTATTGAATCCTACGCTCTGCGCTAATATCACACATTGTTTGGCTTGCTGGGCATTGTGCGCTCGGTTTAGGAATTGCAACTGTTGCTCATCGAAGGTTTGTATACCAATGCTTAACCGGTTGACACCATTTTTATATAACTGCATTAATACCTTTTCATCCAGATCGTCGGGATTGGCTTCCAGCGTTATTTCTGCAGAGGGAAGCACGTGATATTGTCCTTTAATTGAATTGAGAAGTTTATTTAGCTCTGTTTCACTCAACAAGGAGGGCGTACCTCCACCTAAATAAATGGAAGAGATAGGTACTTGCCCAAGATAGTCTTGTTGCAGAATGAGCTCTTTACACAAAGCATCTACCATCTCACTTTTACGACTGAGGTTCGTGCTAAAATGAAAGTCGCAATAATAACATGCTTGTTTGCAAAAAGGGATATGGATGTATATTCCTGCCAATCGGTTTGTAAAATAAATGAAAATACTGAAAACCTAAGTTGGCAAATTTAGTGCTTATTTATGTATAACGGGATAAAGATATTAGGGTGGACAGACTTCGATTTGCACAATGCCCTAAAATCCGCTTTGAATTTTATTCCATTAGCTTCTTCTCAATAGACAAGCTTTTTAAGCATTTCCTAAATGCCCTCTTACCATCCTTTCCTTCCCTTGAAAATCTTCGAAAATATCGACTCCAAGAAATCCATTTTCTTCCATGTACAGTTTTAGCTCTTGTCCGTAAGCTTCATTGATCTCGAAGTAAAGTTTGCCTTTGCTCCTCAACAATTTTTGGGCCTGATGAATGATTTTCTTATAAAACACTAAGGGGTCTTTGTCGGGTACAAACAAGGCTATTTGTGGCTCGTATTTAAGCACATTTTTACTCATCAGTTTGCTTTCCTTCTTGCGGACATAGGGAGGGTTGCTTACGATCAGGTCCAGTTCTTGCAAGTCTAAGGCATCTTTGAGAATATCCTTCTCCAGCCAACGAATCGACACATTGTTCAGCAAAGCATTTTCTTCTGCGACCTTTAAGGCTTGTGCGCTGATATCAAGGCCATAAACTACTGCACCTTTCAAATGTGATTGTAGGCTAATGGCAATACAACCACTTCCTGTACCAATATCCAAAACTTTGAGCTCAGTTTCTGGATTTTCCCGAAGCACCAAATCTACCAATTCTTCCGTTTCCGGTCGGGGAATAAGCACAGCGGGGTTCACAACATACTTTCTGCCATAAAAATCTGCGGTGCCTATAATATACTGAATGGGCTCCATGCTTTTGATGCGCTTTAAGGTGGCTGCCAATTTTCCCATGTCGTCCTTATTCAGATCAACAGGTTTTTTAATGATTACATCTTGTTTATGGATATTAAAAAAGTACTCAAGGAGCAGGTAGGTAATGCTGCTGGCCTCAGCATCATCGTAATATTTGGAAACTTCCTGTTTAAGATAATTTAAAAGTAAACGGGCATCTGTTATCCGGTCGTTCATGTCAACAAAAAAAATGGTTGTTTCAAAAGTATAAGAATAATTCTTTTCAAAGGTCATCTCAACCATTTAATTCTTACTTTTGACTAAATTATTGCATTAGCATATTTATGTACAATCGTTTCACAGAATGGGTTAATACCTCATGCCGCGACTCCCAAAATAAAGGTATAGGAGTAAACCTAGCTAAGTGATGGGTTGTTTATGGCCGAGGCCTTGAATTTACATAAAGCTTTTTGATGGAATCTGTTTATATGCATCGTGCCCTAGAACTGGCTGCCTTGGGCAGTGGCCATGTAAGCCCCAACCCTATGGTAGGTTGTGTGATTGTACATAAGGATAGAATTATAGGGGAAGGCTGGCATAAAGCATACGGAGGCCCACATGCAGAAGTAAATGCTATCGAAAGTGTAGTAGACAAGGCCGTCCTCAAAGAAAGTGAGGTGTTCGTTACGCTGGAACCTTGCGCTCATTTTGGCAACACACCTCCTTGTGCAGACCTCTTGGTCCACCATCAAGTAAAATCTGTCATTATCGCTGCCACGGATGCGAACCCCCTAGTAGGTGGAAGGGGAATCGATCGCTTGAAAGATGCTGGGATCACTGTGAAAACAGGCCTGTTGGAAAGCGAAAGCAAGAAGCTGAACAAGCGCTTTTTCACTTATATGGAAAAGCAAAGGCCCTACATTATGCTTAAATGGGCAGAAACTGCTGATGGCTTTATTGCCAGGGGCAACTTTGACTCAAAGTGGATCAGCAGCCAATATTCTAGGCTACTAGTGCACAAGTGGCGCGCAGAAGAAGCGGCCATACTTGTTGGCACAAACACTGCCCATTATGACAACCCATTGTTGACAGTGAGGGATTGGTCGGGGAAAAACCCCATTCGGGTGGTGATAGACAGACATCTAAGGCTGAATGCTTCGTTGCATCTCTTCGATCGTACCGTGCCTACGCTCTGCTATAACCTGGTCAGAAATGCGCGAGACGAAAACTTAGAATTAGTAAAACTAGAAGAAGAACATTTTTTACAAGACTTGCTTCAGGATTTGTACAAACGGAAGATTTCTTCAGTTATGATAGAAGGCGGGACTTCAGTTCTAAATCTGTTCATAGGACAGGGCCTTTGGGATGAGGCAAGGGTTTTTCGTTCTGGTGCCACTTTTGGTAATGGTATAGAAGCTCCGCCCATGAAAGGGGCTTTAGTAAATCACGAGATCCTCCCTGAGGGGGACATCTTATCATTTTATGAACCTTTAAGCGTCGTTTGATCTTCTAACTAAAACGTTTAATGCTTAAGCATCATGTCCGAGAACCTTATTATTTCAACTCACTCTGATAAAAAAGGAAAGTATAGCACCTTAGTGCCTCAATTGGAAGCACTCGTAAAAGGAGAGCGCGATATCATTGCTAACCTGGCCAATATAGCAGCAGCCCTAAAACAAACTTTTGATTTCTTTTGGGTGGGTTTTTATATTGTGAAAGGCCATGAGTTGGTACTTGGTCCATTCCAGGGCCCGATCGCGTGTACGCGGATTGCCAAGGGAAAAGGTGTATGCGGATCTGCTTGGGAAAAGGCCCAGCCCATAATAGTGCCAGATGTAGACAAATTTCCAGGCCATATTGCCTGTAGCTCCGAATCCAGGTCCGAAATTGTGGTTCCTATACTCAAAAACGGTGAAGTGACTTTCGTTTTGGATGTGGATAGCGACACGCTCGACAGCTTTGATAAAACCGACGAAAAATACCTCTGTCAAATAGCTGCAATCATCTCAAGACTAGACTATTGAGTTGGGCGGGATTGTTCCGTGTGATAAGGCCTATACCTTCTCCTGGCCATCATTGGACAATAGTGAAATGCGAAGATTGAGGTAGGAGCGGTAGGGATAGAACGGAAAGCCCGCAGTGCGAAGGGTGGTGGGTGGCCGGACTTGAAGTGAAAGCCCGGCCACCGCCATCAATATTTTTTAGATTTTTAAGCTTCTTCTCCAGGTGTATCGAGATGGGCAATTACGGTCCGGCCTGCCTTGGTTTTGTCTCCGATGTTGACTGTAACGATGGCGTCGAGGGGAAGGTACAGGTCTACGCGCGACCCGAACTTGATAAAGCCGAACTCTTCTCCTTGCTCGACGGAGTCTTTCTCCTTGATATACCATTTTATCCTTCGCGCCAATGCTCCTGCAATTTGTCGGACGAGGATATCAACACCATTCTGCAAGCCAATGACAAAGGTGGTACGCTCGTTTTCTGTGCTTGACTTGGGGTGCCAGGCTACGAGGTATTTGCCTGCGTGATACTTGAAGTATTTGATTACGCCTGAAACGGGGTTTCTATTTACGTGCACATTTACGGGTGACATAAAAATTGAAACCTGCTTGCGCATTTCGTTGAAATATTCTGTTTCTAAAGTTTCTTCGATGACTACCACCTTGCCGTCTGCTGGAGCCAGGACATGCTTTTCATTGTAGGCGGTTATGATTCTGGGGCTTCTAAAAAACTGTAGGATAACAATGTACAGCACTATGCTTGCCCCTATGATGATATTGCGCAATAAAACGTATTCGGGATATAACCAGCTGATTATAAAGTTTACGGCCAATAAGCCGATGAGCAATAAGAATAAAATACGTCTGCCTTCTTTGTGAATTGTCATATATAAATAAAAACAAAGGAAGGAACTTTGTTCGAGCTCCTTCCCTTTTAGTTTAAACTTAAAATCTTCCTCTAAACTTATAGGTTTTTGCTACCCTGTCTATAGCCACAATGTATGCGGCTATTCTCATGGGCACCTTATATTGGATCGAAGTATTATAAACATTGTCGAAAGCTTCTTTCATAATCCTATCGGATCTTCTGTTTACTTCTTCGGCAGTCCATTTGTATCCGGAACGGTTTTGTACCCATTCGAAGTAAGAAACGGTTACGCCTCCCGCATTGGATAGAATGTCTGGGGCCACCATGATGCCTTTTTCATTGATAATGGCATCTGCCTTGGCAGATGTAGGGCCATTTGCACCTTCTACGATCAATTTGGCCTTAATGTTCTGCACATTTTTCATGGTAATGACATCGCCCTTTGCAGCAGGTACGAGTACGTCCACATCGAGGCCAAACAATTCGTCGCCGTCGATGTGCTCAGCTCCGACAAAACCTTCTAGCAGGCCATTATTATTGTCTCTATATTCGATGGCTTTAGCAATATCGATTCCTGTAGGATTATAATATGCACCAGTTATATCACTGATACAGACCACTTTTACCCCTCTTTCCTGAAGCAAAAGGGAAGCAAAAGAGCCTACATTGCCGAATCCCTGAATAGCACACGTTGCTTGAGAAGGATTCAGCTTTAGTTTCTCCATGGCGGCCAATGTTGTCACCATGACGCCGCGGCCTGTGGCTTCGATTCTGCCCAAAGAACCGCCTAATACCAATGGCTTTCCTGTAACGACTGCATTTACTGTAGTGCCTTTAGCTCTGGAGTACTCATCCATGAGCCATGCCATTTCTCTACCGCTTGTGCCCATATCGGGGGCAGGAATGTCCTTATCCGGGCCAAAAACCTCGGCCATGGACAAAGTGTAGGCTCTTGTGAGCCGCTCGACTTCTCCAGCAGACATCGTCCGTGGATTACATTTTACCGCTCCTTTTGCTCCTCCGTAAGGAATATCTACGACAGCGCACTTCCATGTCATCCATGCAGCTAGTGCCCTTACCTCATCTAAGTCTACTTCCATATCGTAGCGAATGCCGCCTTTGGAAGGACCCATTATGGTAGAATGGATCACTCTGTATCCATCAAAAACTTTAATAGTACCATCATCCATGGTAACGGGCAGGGAGACTACCACTTGCTTGGAAGATGACTTCAAAACATTATACACCTCTTCGTCAAGACCAAGTGCTTTTGCTGCTACTTCAAGTCTTGACATCATGGATTCAAAAGGACTTTCTTTTTCTGCTGGAGCCGTTTCAATATTGGCCATAATTTTCTTACAATATTTATTAATAGTACATAGGATGCATTAGCACCGCAAACTCGGATATTATTTGTTAATAGTCAATTATAGGTACTTTTCGTTTGTAAACTTCAAAAATATGCAAACTTTATTTGCCAATCTTTAAAAGCTGTAGAGGTGTTTGACCATTTTCACTTGTCCTGCCATCAGGGCATATGCCCCGTATATGTTTGTTTATCGCTTCGGTGGCCCAAAACAATAAGCCAAAAATTTTCACAATATTAGCACTTTTTTAGTTATCCTCGTCAAGAGGGGTATAAGAAGATTTTTAGGAAGGCTACAATGAACGGTGTTGAAAGCAAGAGACCATCGAAACGATCTAAGAAACCGCCATGTCCAACGATAAAGGTTCCGGAGTCTTTCACCTCTATACTTCTTTTGAACATCGACTCAACCAGATCGCCATAGGTGCCTGCAATGATGATGATTCCGGCGAGTGTCATCCACTGCCATAAAAGCAGGTCTGAGAAATAAAGGGAAACTATGTAGGCCATGGCCAGGGCTGTTAAGGTACCGCCAATACTACCTTCCCAAGACTTTTTTGGTGAAACCCTTTCAAACAGCTTGGTTTTACCGAACCGGACGCCTGCGAAATAGGCCCCTGTGTCGCTGGCCCAATGCAGCAATAAGCATCCTATAACCAATTGATAACTATAATACCCTTTAGCAAAAGCTATGATAACCAGCAAAGCAAAAGGAATGGCCACGTAAAGTACACCCAAAAATGTGAAGGCTATGTTGGTAAAGGGCTTTTTTACGTCTCTTTTGTAAAGTTTTATAAAAAATGCCCCAGCCATAACCGGAAAAGCCAGGTATAAAAGATAGGAAGGCAATAGGGCCTTCTCAATGAAGAAGGTAAGGCAATAAATGACTAACGCACTAAAGCTTCCGTAAGTCTTTAGTGGAAGCATCCCATCAAGTCCTACATTTTTGTAGAACTCCAATAAAGAGAAAAGACATATAATAAAAAACACAGCAAAAAAGCCCCATGCACTCCAACTAATAGCCGTTATAATGATGCTCGCCCCTATAAGCCCCGTAATGATCCGTTGCGTAAGGTTGCTGTATTTACTCAAAACATATGTCATCCTTAATTATTTTTATAGCCTTTAACACTTCTTCTGGTCCTACATGAATTTCGTAGTGCCCTATCTGATAGGCATTGTCCTTTTTATTGATTACAACCGGGATTAGGCCATTATCTTCCAGCACCGCCTTGACAATTTCTGCGCGATAGGCAATTTCTGTCGTAAATACTTTTTGCCATTTACCCATGATTTCTCACTCTAACAGCGAAGTACCGCCTAAAATAAACCATTAAAGCTACTCCTAAAACTAATGAAAAAATAATATTGCCTAAGGGCACTGATGTCTCACTTTCGATATCAAAAACAATCGCCCCATGTTGGTACATATACAACAAGAGCAGCGTGAGACCATTGTTGATGAGATGAGCCACTATGGGCACGAGTAGGTTTCCAGACCAATAATATAGATACCCAAATAAAGCCCCGAGTAGCACTCTTGGCACAAACCCGTAAAACTGGAAATGAAAAGCACTGAAAATAATGGCTGCCAACCATATGGCTACATGTGCATTTTTAGCAATGCCTAACAATTGGTTTTGAATAAGTCCTCGGAACAGAAGTTCTTCGCCCACGGCGGGTACCAAACCGATTACAATAAGTGCTAACGCAAAATCTACCTTGTTATCGAAGCGTGTCATCATCTGCGTCAACACTTGCGCCTGCTCTTCCAAGCGTTTTGCCCAAGCTTCAAAGCCCCCTAGAAATTCAGGGAGTTCCATTTTGGCATTCCATTCTATAAAAATGGAATTGACAGTCATAAAGGCAACAACAATAAAAATTGTCAGCAACAAAGGAATGGTTATGATATTATTATTGTTAAAAAAAATCGAAAGAGGTTTCTTTGCATAAGCATAGAGGTAAACAAGTGGCGCAACAATAAAGGCGCATATAGCCACACTGGCATTCATGATCATGATGGCCCTTTTGTAAGCAGGGTTTGTCATCATATCGGAAAGGAAATTAGGGCTGGAAAGTGCTTCTAGGCCTACACCTGCGAAAGGTAACATGGCCAAAAGCCCTATGAACTGACCGACGAACATGCCTATAAATACAAAAAGCAATAGCACAAGAAAGGCTGTCCAAGGTCTGTGACCGCCATATAGCGAGGCAAGTTTGTTATTATTGGCCATAATTGATGTAAATTTAGGCAAAAATAGAAAATTAAATTGGTTAAAATCGGAAACTTAACATTAGGCGATTTCCCATTACTTCTGGCGCCAATGGAAGACGTGAGCGACCCGCCTTTCAGAGCGGTCTGTAAAGAAAATGGTGCCGACCTCATGTTTACGGAATTTATTTCTGCAGACGGGCTCATCCGCGATGCGGTGAAGAGTGTAGAGAAGCTCGATATCTATGATTACGAGCGGCCCATTGGCATCCAGATTTTCGGAGATAAGATTGATGCCATGATTGAAGCAGCGGCGATTGCAGAAGCTGCCCAGCCTGAAATGGTAGACATCAATTATGGGTGTCCTGTAAAAAAGGTAACCTGTAAAGGGGCTGGGGCGGGGATTCTGCTGGATCTGCCCAAGATGCAATCCATGACTGCCGAGATCGTCAAGAGGGTCTCCTTGCCTGTAACAGTAAAAACCCGTCTAGGGTGGGATGACAGTACCATTAAAATAATAGAAGTAGCTAAAAGGTTACAAGACGTGGGCATTCAAGCGCTCTCCATTCATGGACGAACCAGAAAGCAAATGTATAAAGGTGAGGCCAATTGGGATTATATAGCTGAGGTAAAAAACCATCCCGACATACATATTCCCATTTTTGGCAATGGCGATATTGACTCTCCTGAAAAAGCTTTTGAATATAGGAACAAGTATGGGGTTGATGGTATCATGATCGGCCGAGCGGCAATAGGCTACCCGTGGATTTTCAATGAAATAAAACATTTTCTCGCTACGGGTGAAAAACTAGATCAACCGGATCTGGCCGAGAGGGTTAGGGTTGTTAAAAAACACCTTGGTTTTTCTGTAGAATGGAAAGGGGAGAAAAAAGGAATATTTGAAATGCGGCGGCACTATGCCAACTACTTTAGAGGCATGACCAACTTTAAGCCTTTTAGAGTGAGACTGGTCGAGGCCCAATCTTATGAGGAGACAAAATCCATTTTGGATGAGATAGTAGACAACTTTGAACACTCCCCCATCTTGGTCGCATAAAATGGCATCAAAAGATAAAGAGAGGACTTGGCTGCCATGGGTGCTTTTGATAGGGCTGTCATTGGTTTGGGGCAGTTCTTTTATTTTGATTAAAAAAGGCCTGGTCGTATTCTCTGCTGGAGAAGTAGGCGCTATACGCGTTATGGCTGCTTGCCTTTTCCTATTGCCTATAGCTCTTCCTAAACTCAGCCGAATCACCAAGCGGCAATGGAAACTATTGTTTCTGTGCGGACTTCTAGGGAATTTTTTCCCTGCTTTCCTTTTTGCTATCGCAGAAACTCAACTTACCAGTGCGCTCACCGGTATTCTCAATGCTTTAACGCCTTTGTTCGTGCTGTTAGTAGGTCTGCTATTTTTCAGGCAACGGTTGGGTATTAGAACCGCTATGGGTCTGGCAATTGGCTTGGCAGGGACATTATATTTAGTATTTGTAGGTTCATCAGGCACTATTGGTAACGCCAATTTTTATGTCGTGTATGTGTTGTTGGCTACCCTTTGCTACGGTATCAACCTGAATATCCTAAAATACTTCCTCCATGACCTTTCTGCCAAGGAAATCACAAGTATATCGCTCATGCTGGTAGGACCAATTGCTATAGTTTACCTTTTTTCAGCCACTGACTTTACCACCAAGTTGGTCATGCATGAAGGCGCCTGGAAGGCACTCTTCTATGTTATTATTTTAGGCGTAGTAGGAACAGCTATTGCGCTTTTGTTCTTCAACCGCTTGGTCAAGATTACCTCACCTATTTTCACGAGTTTTGTCACTTACCTTATTCCCATAATAGCAGTGGCATGGGGCATTTTAGATAATGAGGTTGTTCGGACCAATCACTTTATCGGCATGGCCATTATTATTGCAGGAATATTTATAGCTGGAAGGCAAAACACTGTTCAGACAACACTTAAGCGCCGACCAGAATAATATTCATCCCTACCATTCCTCTACTAATTCTTCCACTTCCTTCATTTTGCTAGGCGAATAAGGGCCTGAGGTTGCATATATAATGACCCCCTCTTTGTCCAATACAAAAAAATACGGAACATCTTTTTTCTCAAAATCTAAGGTGTCCTTGTAGGTCTTTAAATCACCACGGTAGAAAAGTATATGCGGGAGGAGTTTAGGGTCTGTTTTCTCCTTCATTCTTCTCTCAGCAGTATTGGCCGCCGCTCTCTTGACGCCAGTAAACATGGGGATAAAATACACATGCACATCATAACCAACATCGCCAAACAAACTACTGCTAGACTTGTGAATGAAAGTATTGTACACAGGATTGAACCAAGTTTGCAGGTCATCTTCTGACTTTTTTGAATAGGCCATGCCTATAAGGGTAAACTTCCCTTTCGTATCGGCCGGCAATTTCAAATCAACATCTGATAAAGTAGTCCCATCCAAATAAGGAAAAGTATCGCCCACTTGGGCATGCAATGCCGAGGAACTGAGAAAAAGAGCAGCGAAGATAAGCATACATCGAAGCATGGGCTTAAGGGTTTTGTGTAACAAGTTATCTTTATCAAAAAAGATACAAAACATAAACGTTTTAAAGATAAAAAATTGTGACCATTATATGATTTATGGGAAAAAGACCAACGCATGGCCTTGCTTACATCTACTATATCAATCATTTGCATTTGGGCCACATTTTCTATAATTTGATTTAATTTACATGACAGAATGAAAGGTTTTTTCGAACATCAATATTTAAGCTTTAAGAAAGGCCACTTGAGGAACTTGGTAGCCCTGGCTAAGATTGATGACGATATTCATGAAGCCGAACTGGACTTTATCTATAAAGCTGGCAAGCGGTATGGCTTAAAAGAAAAGCAGATAGCCGCAATTCTACAGGAACAAAAAATGCCTGCGCCCATTATACCTGCTTCACACGAAGGAAAGATCAATTTGTTATTTGACATGGTAGGCATGATGTTGGCGGATGGAATTGTGGAATCAAGAGAGCTTGAATTCTGCGACAACATTGCAAGCCAATTCGGCCTTACCCATGAAATCGTGCATAAAATAATTGATTATATTCAGCGAAACCCTTATCCTTTAGAAGACTGGGATAGATTTCTGAAAGAAACCGAACAATATGTAATTTAATGGTCGGATATTGATTTATTTATCGCAAACAAACCTGCTTAGTGAAGTTAGCAATCCATTACATCCCTTAAAATCTTCCTTCTTTTTCCTTCCTTATTCAAAAATATTTTTTGCCTCGCCTATTTCCCCTCCAATTATTACATGCGCAATGTAGAAGCTAAGTACAAACCACTTCCCGAATGAAGAATAGTGAACTTTGTTTATCGGATTTTAAAAGGACTTACCATGAAAAAGTTGATTATTTTAATGCTCTCACTACTGGTAACCTCGACTATACAATCCCAAACGGTGGTAACCGGCGTAGTGATCGACGTGCCTGAAGGTGATATTGTAAAGGTACTTTCCCATCAAGGAGATACCCTTTTCGTTAAATTCAACAATATTGAATGTCCTGAAATTGGCCAAAATTTTGGAAAAGAGGCCAAGGCGTATACTCAAAAAATTGCCCTAAAAAAAACAGTAAGCATAACTTATACTGAAACTGACCGTGATTTAAATGCCCTGGGCACTGTTACTCTAAGCAATGGAAAAGATGTAGGTGCTCAACTACTCGCACAAGGATTGGCATGGCATTATATGAAAGGACTAAATGCCAGTTCAGATACAGAACTATATCTTGAGCTTGAGCAAAAAGCGAGGGAAAGAAAGAAAGGTCTCTGGAAAGAGGAAAATCCTATGGCGCCTTGGACGTTCAGGAATCACCAGAACAAGTGGGAAGGGAAAACTTCCATATGATGAGCCTTCAAGAATGTTGGTTAAGAGGTATGCTTACAAAATCGAAGGGTAAATATAAAATAGTTTATCAACTATAAAATTCTTTAGGATACTCTACCGTACCTCCTACTCCATCAAGTCCTCCTTTTGTCAATTCAATTGCCATACAATTTTCTTTGGGCGCATCAAATGGCAACATAATCCCATATCTGTCAGCTCGTTGGTACCCGAATTTTGGATAGTATTTTTCGTGTCCGAGAAGCATTATTGATTTGTATCCTAATTCGCATGCTTTTTGATGAGCTTGTTTAATTAACATTGTTCCCACTCCTTTGCCTTGCATCTCTGGAAGCACTGAAACAGGGGCAAGTGCTAGCGAAACAAACTCGTTTTTACCATCCTTTATCTTCACCTTTGTCAGCAAGATATGGCCTATTATTTTGTTTTCGGATTCGGCTACAATAGACAGTTCGGGAACAAAAGCTTTCGACTTTCTTAACCGCTCTACTAAGAACTGTTCTTTATGGTCGCTGAAAGCCATCGGTTTAAAAGCTTTTCCTATAAGAGAGGAAACCTCTTCGTAGTCGTCTACCTTTTCTTGTCTAATTGTGATATCGATCTGTGTTTTAATTATAAGTAAAAGTTCCAAATGCGCTCTTAATAGTCACTTGCTTTTGTGAGGCATCTGTGACCCTTCCAATTATTTTAGCTTCCACGCCAAACGATTCTGCAATGGCAATAACCTCTTTTGCATATTCCTCGCCAAGGTAGATTTCCATTCTATGGCCCATGTTAAACACCTTGTACATTTCTTGCCAAGAACTTTGGCTTTCTTCCTGAATAATTCTGAACAATGGTGGCAAATCGAAAAGATTATCTTTGATCACGTGTAGATCATTAATAAAATGAAGCACTTTTGTTTGGGCACCACCGCTACAATGTATGAGCCCATGGATATGTGGATGCAGGTCTTCTAATACCTTTTTAATTACAGGTGCATAAGTCCGTGTGGGTGAAAGCACCAACTTTCCCATGTCTACCTCTAGTCCAGGAACTGCATCTGTCAGGTTGTACTTGCCAGTATAGAGCAGGTCCTCTGGTACCGCTGGATCAAATGTTTCGGGATATTTTTCTCGCACCGATTTGTTGAAAACATCATGTCTTGCAGAAGTAAGCCCATTGCTGCCCATGCCACCATTGTATGAATCTTCATAAGAAGCCTGCCCAAAAGAGGCCAACCCTACAATAATATCTCCTGCGCCTATTTTTTCATTGGTTATCACATCCGCTCGCCGCATGCGCGCCGTTACGGTACTATCCACTACGATCGTCCTCACGAGGTCGCCCAAGTCTGCAGTCTCACCCCCTGTACTTCTTATATTCACCCCATAACCTCTGAGCATTTCCAGCACTTCCTCAGTACCATTGATCAGCGCAGCAAGTACTTCGCCTGGTATCAAATGCTTGTTGCGGCCTATCGTTGAGGAAAGAAGGATATTATCGACGGCACCCACGCACAAAAGGTCGTCGGTATTCATGACGACCGCATCTTGTGCAATGCCCTTCCATACAGAAAGATCCCCCGTCTCTTTCCAATATGCATAAGCCAAGGAAGACTTAGTACCCGCACCATCGGCGTGCATGATATTGCAGAAGCTTTCGTCACCTCCTAAAAAATCAGGCACTATTTTGCAAAAAGCATTGGGATACAGTCCTTTGTCAATATTCTTGATGGCCGCATGTACATCTTCTTTGCTGGCAGAAACGCCACGCTGCATATATCTCTCATTCATAATGCAAAAATAAAAAAAGCCCCCATAATTAAGAGGCTTAATGAAATTATAAATGTTTGGTTACAATCCACCATCATCCCAATCAATGAGATCATCGATACTCCTATCCGACCCTCCTCCCTGCGTATCTTGCTCGTCTCCATCTTGTGTTTCTTCCAACTCCTCTTGTAAAATTCCCTGAGAAGAAGATATTTCTTCCATTCTTTGGGTGTTGGGATTGTATTCATATACCTTAAATTCTGTCCTTCTGTTCACCTGATGCTCCTCTTCTGTTTGAGCGTCTTTTATAATGAGCTGGCTTTCTCCATAACCCCTCGCCCTGATCCGGCTTTGGTCTATCCCTTTGGTGATAATATAAGCTACAGCAGAATCTGCCCTCCTTTGGGATAAGTTTAGGTTATAGTCATCATCCGCCCTGCTATCCGTATGGGAACTTAGTTCGATCTTTATTTCTGGATTGTCTTCTAGTATCTTCACCAGTTTGTCCAACTCCTTTGCTGCATCTTCACGGATATTGGCCCTGTCAAGGTCATAATAAATGTTGTCCAGCACGATCGCCTTATCCAGTACAATCTGGTCTAGCGTAAGCTTTATATTGAAGATTACGTCGGTCTCAGGTACTGTCAATGTATCTTTTAAAACAGTTTTTCCTATAGTATTAAATGGCTCTCTTGTGGTAAAATAGTTTGCTTTTGTACCTGTCAGGAAGTATGTTTTCTCTGGCTCTACTTTAAAAAGGAATTTGCCATCTTCAGCCGTACTGCTTGTCGCCAGAAGTTTGTCCTCTTGATCAAGTAATTCTACAAACGTCTCAGGCAATACTATCTCTCGGCCGGTAGAATCATTCACTGTTACAGTGAGCCCAGTTAGGTAGTAATTCACTTGCTTTTGGTCAGGAGAGTTATCGGTAAAGGCATATAAATCATCGTCTCCTTTGCCTCCATTGCGGTTGGAAGAGAAAAAGCCCTTAGTTCGGGAGACATACATCAAGGCAAAATCATCCTGTGGGGAATTGATCGGCACACCTAAATTCTCCACATTAATAAGGCCTTCTTTACGTACCGCCACGAAAATATCCAATCCTCCTAAACTTGGGTGGCCTGAGGATGAAAAGTACAGTTTCCCATCAGGAGAGACCCATGGGAACATCTCATCTCCTTCCGTATTGAGATCCTTTCCCATGTTGCGTACCTGACCAAACCTTCCATTAGCATCCATGACGGCGGAGTACAGGTCTATCCCTCCATATCCCCCTGGCCTATTGGAAGAAAAATACAACGTACGCCCATCACGACTGAACGCAGGAGTGGAATCCCATGAGTTGGGATCGTTTATGCTGAGCAATTCTGGCTTGCTCCACTCGCCGTTTCTATAGCGTGTCATGTAAAGGTTTACTTCCATCGTCCCTTTCCTTCTTCCGCTGTTGCCTCTTGCAAAAATCATCAAAGTGCCATCGCTAGAAAATGTCACACTCCCTTCGTTGATATTACTTGTGTTGATAAGCTCATTCAGCATTTCTTCCGTGCCAGGCAAAATATTAGCCCCTTGCATTTTTACTTTGTAGATATCAGTAAAACCTGTTCCCGTGGCCTTATAGATTTTATCGGCGTCTCGGTTTGAAGCAAAGTACAGTTCGCCATTGTTATATACAGGGCCATATTCGGCTGCATCAGTATTTATTTCTGGTATATCCTCTACTTCATAATAGCTCTCCTTGGCCAACAAATCTGAGATATAGCGCAGATTCCTGATTTCCTTTCTGGCCCATCTCAACAGTGCCTTATCTTGCCCTACCTCAATATAATCTTCTAATTGCGCTCGTGCAGCATCGTACTGTCCATTTGCCTTTAGTGCAAAGGCGTAGTAAAAGTGTGCTTCCTCCTCCGTTGCACCTTGCGCCAAGGCAGCCTTATAATAAGATGCCGCCATTTCTATCCTGTTTGAAAGTCGGTAAGCTTCAGCGGCCAAGAAATTGGCCTTCGGCATGGGATCACCTTTGGCTATGGCCCTATCAAAATGGTTGATAGCCACATCATACTGACCCAGCTCATACTTCTTAATGCCCTGTTTCATAGGACTGCAAGAAAAAACGCCTATTAAGAAAATAAAAAAGAGTAAAGGACAATGTTTGTTCATACAAAACTTCCCAAGTAATGCTGGCCCCAACTATAGCAGTTAATGAGCGGTTTTTTATTTGTGCTGAAAACAATAAATATACAGTATTTTTAAAAATGAACGGCACGCAAACAACAAAACTTAAAAAAATATTACATGGGAAGCACATTGAATTTTAAATGTTGAATTGCCAAGGATGGAAGTTTGAAGCACGGCATACCAAAAAGAGGATGCCCACCTTTATGGACATCCTCCTGATATACTTTCATGAAACCTGTGAATGTATCGGCAATTAAACGCCTTCTGCCTCCACAGCCGTCACTTCTGGCACCATCCTTTTCAGGAGGTTTTCGATACCAGCCTTAAGTGTGACCGTAGCAGATGGGCATCCACTGCACGACCCTTGTAACAATACTTTCACCACGCCTTCATTGTAAGAGTGGAAAGATATCGCGCCACCATCTTGCTCTACTGCCGGACGCACATATTCATCTAAAATGTTTTTGATGCTCTTTTCAATTTCAGTTTCCTCAATGGCTGCTTGAGTGGTTTCCGAAAACTTTGTTATCAAAGGTTTATCTGCTTCCAAATATTCCTTAATGATTGCTTTTAGCGGTTCTTTGATCTCCTCCCATTCCTTATCCTCGGCTTTGGTGACAGTTACAAAATTGCTCATGAAGAATACTCGTTCTACATAATCAAGCTTGAACAACTCTAATGCCAATGGGGCATGTTCTGCCGCAGCTTGATCGGGGAAATCAAAGCTTTCTGCTTCTGGTACCAACATGTAATTGGC
>CAYTTV010000012.1:0-36235 GCA_964440915.1 uncultured Roseivirgaceae bacterium | reverse complement strand
CAGCTTGATCGGGGAAATCAAAGCTTTCTGCTTCTGGTACCAACATGTAATTGGCTACAAACTTCAATGAGTTTGGATTTGGATTAGCTTCCAGATATAAATTGACTGCTCTTTTCGGAGCGTCGGTATTGTTGTATGTTTCCATAATCATCTATCTATTTAAAATTTTTAAGAGGAATCTACTATTCCATCTGCCTACTTTCTTCTTCTTCGGGCATCATCGTTATTGGATTACCTTTACGGATTAATCCTTCAGGAAGTTCCCCTTCTGTACTTGCCACTACTATTGACACTGCAGCGTCGCCAGTGATATTCACCATAGTCCTGCACATATCCAAAATTCTATCTGGTGCCATAATTAAGGCGATGCCTGCTACCGGAACACCAATGGACTCTAATACTATAATAAGCATAACCACACCAGCACCTGGGACACCCGCTGAACCTATAGACGCCAATGTTGCCGTAAGAATGATTGTAAGCTGTTGACCCAAAGAAAGATCAAGGCCCAATGCTTGTGCTATAAATACAGCGGCTACACTTTGATATAAGCTGGTGCCGTCCATGTTTATCGTTGCTCCTAAGGGCAGCACAAAACTACTGATTTCTTCGCTCACCCCCAATTCCTCCTCTACCTGGCGCATGGTAACAGGCAGCGTGGCAGAACTCGAGCTGGTGCTAAAGCCCAAAAGTTGCGCAGGTCGTATCCCCTTAAAGAAATCAACGTACTTGACTTTTGTAAAAAGTTTGAACAAAGAGGGATACACCACCAACATCATGATGGCTAGGCCTATAAGAATCGTAAGCGAATACCATAGCAATGCATATAATATTTCAAAAGCTTTGCTAGGATCGTCACCCGCCAACTCGACAATAAGAGAAGCAATAAGGGCAAAAACACCATATGGAGCCAATAACATGATGTACTCCACTATTTTAATGACGACATCATTGAATCCATCAAAAAACCGTATTACTGGCGTGCCCTTTTCCTTGGGAATCTGAAGTAAAGCGACCCCAACGATAAGGGCAAAAAATACGATTTGCAACATGTTAGCATTGTCGGATGCTGCATCGAAAATGTTTTCGGGCACTATGTCTACCAAGGGCTGTAACGGGCCTTGCTTTTTAAGCTCTCCTAGAACATTTGTGCTGCTTTCTACATCTGATCCATATAGCAACATTAGATTTTCTCTCGTTTCCTGAGGCAGTTGTTTTCCTGGCTGAATGATATTCACCATGACGAGGCCAAGACTAACTGCTATCACAGTGGTAATAAGATACAGGGATATAGTTTTACCTCCAATTCTAGAAAGTCTGGATATATCACCAATGTTGGCCACTCCTACAATTAATGATGCCAGCACCAAGGGTGCCGCAATCATTTTCAACGAATTGATGAATAAAGTGCCAAAAGGTTTTATATAGTTTATCGTAAAGAAAGGATCCCATTGGAACTGTATGGAGACAATACCGAAAAGCAGACCCAGTATGAGGCCTATTATAATCTGGAGGTGTATAGGTATTTTTTTCATACAGCTTTTTCCCTTTAATTATCGTTCACTTTCTACTCATGGGCATTATTCAATTGGCTTTATAGGCATTCTGTAAAAGGTAATGATCTATGATGACAAGTGCAGCCATGGCCTCTACAATGGGTACAGCTCTGGGTACTACACAGGGGTCATGCCGTCCTTTGCCTGATACAGTAACTGCATTACCCTCCTGGTCCACACTTTCCTGATCTTGCATAATAGTCGCAACAGGTTTAAAAGCTACCCTAAAATATATGTCTTCACCATTCGAAATGCCTCCTTGTATTCCACCAGAATGATTGGTCAAGGTTTGTATCTTTCCTTCTGAATTCTTAAAAACATCATTATGTTGTGAACCATACATTTCAACACCTGCAAAGCCACTTCCGTATTCAAAGCCTTTCACGGCGTTGATAGAAAGCATTGCTTTCCCCAAATCTGCATGCAACCGATCAAACACTGGCTCGCCCAAACCTACAGGCAGGCCTTGGATAACACCAGTCACAATGCCTCCCGTAGTGTCTCTTTTTTTTCTGGTATCGTCGATATAGGCAATCATTTCTTCTGCTATTTTTTCATCAGGACAACGCACAATGTTGCTATCTATCAGCGATAAGTCAAGTTGCGTATAGTCCTTTTCTAGCTTTATAGGGCCTACTTGGGAAACATAGGCACGAAATTCTATGCCCAATTGCTTCAAAAACTGTTTTGCAATACTGCCAGCAGCTACTCTTGCGGCTGTTTCCCGGGCTGAGCTCCTTCCTCCTCCGCGGTAATCTCTATGGCCATATTTCTGCTGATAGGTATAATCGGCATGTGAGGGGCGATATTTGTCTGCAATATGGCTGTAGTCTTTACTTTTGGCATCGGCATTCCAAATCAGAAGACTTATGGGCGTGCCTGTGGTTTTCCCATCAAATACCCCAGAAAGTATTTCTACTTGATCTGCTTCTTTGCGCTGTGTAGTGATCTTCGACTGACCTGGCTTGCGCCTATCCAACTCGACCTGAATTGTAGCTTCATCTATAGCAATACCTGCTGGGCAGCCATCCACCACAGCCCCTATGGCTTTCCCATGAGATTCGCCAAAAGTCGTTACTGTAAAAACCTTTCCGAAGGAGTTTCCCATCCTTTTCTAATCTTTTGCTCTTATGAAAATAATATACCTCGTAGACAGCCCACTAAATTTTCTTCTTGCTCGTCTTCAATAAGGCAATAAGAAGAAAGGCTTAGCAACATACCGCTGTAGGCAGACAAATACAAAAATATAATAAAAGTTGTCCCTATCCTCACTTTTTGAAAATAACATAGGCTGTAAGGCCCATCATAGCAACAATCAATAGGTTGGCAATAATCTTTGTGGTTTCTATCGCTGCCCTGCTGCTCAACCGATTGCTTTTGGAGGAGAAGCTATCATAAAAACTCTTACTTTCTCGATTTGCAGAAATATACTCATTTTTCATACTTTCCCCCGTTACATTCAAAGTAACGGCAGATTTGAGCGTATCGTATTGTTCCTTTCTGGGGTCAAAAAATATCCACGAGAAGTAATCGCCGAGTGTATATGTATCGGGCTCCTTTGGAATGGCATAATACTTAAAAACCTTTTCCCCTGTCACTTTTCCATTGGCCCTTTTGATATTCATGGAAACATTAGGATCATAAATTTCTATGTCGGCATAATTGGGTACTGCCGGCTTATTGATCGCCGATATATTCCCTTCACCTTTGATTGTCATGCTATAGTTAAACCCTTGACCTGTATTGATTTCTTCCTGCTCAATTTGTTCGGATAATGTGTATTCTCCCACAGCTATTTGGTTCTTCAAAGGATGTGGCGGTAGATCCTTCACCTTGATGGTCTTGGCTTTTGTATAAAAAGTTTTGTAATCCTCCTTTCTGTTCCTGCCAAAAAAAGATGGATTCCTCGCCACTTGATATTGGATCAATTTGAGGCCTACTGAAGGAAATTTTATGGGCTCAAGGTTGAGGGGATAGAACGTTGCTTGGTAAATTTTATATTGATCGTATGGCTTGCCGTCTATCGTGACAGGCACAACATTAATACTTTCTATTTCAAAGTTTTCTTCCCAGGAATTTGCCGGCCTTATCTTTTTCAATATTTCAGCCAATTGGCTCCCCAAATCGTAAAATTGCAATTGCGCCCTGTTGGTCCTTCCCACATAAAAGGCTAGTGTTGCGGTGACGCCTTCTCCAATATAGACTTCATCTTTATTGGTAGAAAGTGCCAAAAAAGCATCTGCTTCGACATTTATAAATTCTTGAGGGGCACTTCTCCTTCCGAAAAAGTCATCAAAAGGATCTGCGCTAAAGGGATCATAAGCATTGTTGTTGCGCTGACGGGGAGGACCTACCTTAATGGTTTTGCCTGGTGATGATGCTTGACGGCCATTAACCGTCATTGTAAAAGGTTTCAGTACATATGTCCCTTCCTGTGAAGCGACATAATTCTGAGTAATGCTTTGCGTAGAGGAAACCTGTCCATTGACAATATTGGTAGAGCTGGAAGAGGATGTACCCCGCTTGGACAATCCTGGAATTTCAGGGAAGCCATCATACTCGGAAAGGCGTTCATTTTTTATGGTAACGGTAATAGTAAATGCTTCATTCAGCGATATCTCTCCTGGTCCTTCCGTAATAGTGATTTCCTGTGCTACCACAAAATGGGACAGAAAAATGAAAAATACCAACAACCACACAGAGTTCCTTTTTACATACATAAGACTAACAGCTTAGTTTATAACGGATAAATCATCCAAGCCAAAGTTAATAAATCAAATTTTTATATGAGCCAAAAACAAAAACTATGCCTTGCGGCAGCGAAAAATGATTTTGTAAAAGATCAAACGATTGCAATCGTAGGTATATTGGCAAATATTATAATGATAAGTGTGATTATTCCTTAAAATGACTATAAATTTTCCTATAGGGGATTTTTTAATCGGACAAAAGCGACTATTTTTGCTAAGTTCAGTTATTGACTTTTAATTGATTATACATAGTGCCAGCTAGATTTTCAAAATATATCAACGTCATCCAATGGTTAGGAGATCTCCTAATCATCAATATTGCATTTCTACTGTCTTATTATCTTCAATTCAATACGATAGCTGGAATATTTCTTGTCCCTTACCTTAACCTTTTTTTATATTATAATGCTGCATGGGTGACTTTAGTGCTTATCCTAAAACCATACAAATACTCCCGTATTTCTCGAGTAGCAGCAATTTTGAGAGGTCACTTTACATTGGTGATTCTTCATTTGCTGCTTATCACTGCTTTTTTTGTTATTGCCAATGCATACTTTTTCTCAAGAAGCCAGATACTCACAACCTATGCAATTCTATCCTTTCTACTTTTTGGATGGAAAGTCTGCTTCGTTTATCTGCTCCGAATATACAGAAAAAAAGGTTTCAACTTCCGCAATGTAATTATTGTAGGATATGGTGAACTATCAGAAGATCTTCGTAAATTTTTTTTACTGCATCCTGAGTATGGTTATAAACTGCTCGGTTTTTTTGACAATAGACATCAAAGCGACCGCATTCTAGGCACTTTTACTGATATCGAAACATATGCGAAGGAGCATGATGTTTCGGAAATTTATTGTTGCCTGCCCTACATTCGATATACTCAAGTAAAAAACCTGATTGACTTTGGGGAAGAAAACCTAATCAAGATCAAACTCATAGCTGATTTTAGGGGCTTTTCTATGAAGGGTCTAGAATTGGAGCGTTACGATCTTATACCGGTTATCAATGTAAATCCTATCCCACTAGACGACTATAAAAACCGTTTGGTAAAACGAACGTTCGATTTGGTCTTCTCTTCTTTCGTTATTGTCTTCTTGCTTTCTTGGCTCATGCCTTTGCTAGCCATTATCATTAAGCTAGATTCCAAAGGCCCTATATTTTTCAAACAGAAAAGAACGGGAAAGGACAAGAAGGCCTTTTGGTGTTATAAATTCCGGTCTATGCGTGTAAATACAGAAGCAGACATGGCCCAAGCGACAAAACATGATAATAGGATAACACGGATTGGTGCATTTATGAGAAGGACAAGTTTGGATGAATTGCCCCAGTTCTTTAATGTTTTCGTTGGTAATATGTCGGTGGTAGGACCCAGACCTCATATGCTAAAACATACTGAAGAGTATTCTAAAGTGGTAGAGAAGTTTATGTCACGTCATTTTGTGAAACCCGGCATTACCGGATTGGCACAGGCCAAAGGTTTTAGAGGGGAAACCGAAAATGACCTGCTCATGCAGAACCGTGTTCGCCTGGATCGTTTTTATGTAGGGAACTGGTCTTTGATATTCGACATCAAAATTATCCTCCTCACGATATCTTCTCTGATAAAAGGTAGCGATAACGCCTATTGATGTGGTCAATAGCAAGAAAATGAACTCAAGATTCTCTTGTTGCAGAAGTGTTGCCGCAATTTAAATCAAAAACAAAACCTCCATATTAATATAAGTCTAGGGCCTAGCAATCGTAGGAGCGGCCTGGATGGAACGGATACCCCGCCAAGGGAAGCCATAGGGCAGGGCGGAGTATGAGTGACAGCCAGAAATGCCGCCCAAATGTATAAGCATTAAAATGCCTTTTTGCCATAGGTTAGTAGTTATACCAAAAATATATTTTCTTCTTCGATAAAGGGCTGACAGTTGAATTTTAGATAGAGTTGGGCGGTGACGACTACGTCTAGTTGGCAATAGTGGGCGATTTTGTCAAGGTCGTTCTCATTGTAGTACGTGTGGTTGACCATGCTGCCATCGATGCCGGATTTGCTGGAGGGGATATCGAACAAGGCGGCGAGTAGCTCGAGGGAGGTAAAGTTTTTCCTGTCGCCAAATTTCCACATTTCGAGGGTGTCGATATGGAGGACTTCCCATGGTTTTTTGCCTGCAATATTTAAACAGGTCGGAGGAGGAAGGCCGTGGACCAACATTCTGCGACATATATAGGGATAATCGAACTCCTTGCCATTGTGTGCACATAAGGCAAGCTTGCTTTGGTCAAAGTGGCTTTCAAGCAAATGTTTGAAGTCCTGGAGCAAGGCCTTTTCGTCATGAGAAGCGAAAGCTTTTACTCTGAGGGTAAGGCCTTCTGGGGTCGATATAAAATAGCCTACAGCGATGGTGACGATTTTGCCGAATTCAGCAAATATTCCTGCTCTTTCAAAAAACAGCTCTTGCGTCGAAAGGAGTTCTTCATTTTTCAGGAGTGTGGCTTTTTTCTCCCACAAGGGTTTCATCCTATCTGCCAAACGGTCGAAGCTCGGTTCGCATGAGACGGTTTCTATGTCTAGAAATAAGATATGCTGTAGGTTCATGGGCAGCGATTATCTGTATACCTGAGCAAAATAAGAAAAAATATCTTGTTATCAACAAGTTACTTCAGTTGGAAATTATTTTATAATTTCCATTTCAAAAATTTGGGCGAGATGCTTCAACAGTACTTGTTCTACTGCGGCTATGTCTGGCTCGGAGCCAAGCTCAATCGCCATAGAGGTAACTGCCTTGTCGCTGATACCGCAGGGTACTATATTTTGAAAATAGGATAGGTCAGTATTGACATTCAGGGCAAATCCGTGCATCGTGACCCAACGACTGGATTTTACACCCAATGCGCATATTTTTCGGGGATTATGCTGTGTTTCGTGATCTATCCAAACCCCTGTAAGTCCTGCTATCCGGCCAGAATCTATATCAAAATCTTTTAATGTAAGGATAACAGCCTCTTCTAGAAAACGTAGATATTTGTGGATATCGGTAAAGAAGTTGTCTAGATCGAGAATTGGATAGCCTACTATTTGTCCAGGACCGTGGTAAGTAATATCGCCACCTCGGTTGATTTTGTAGTATTTGGCTTGCTTTTGCTCCAATTCTTTTTCGTTGAGCAAAATATGCTCCTCTGAACCACTTTTTCCCAAAGTATATACGTGAGGGTGCTCGCAAAAAATAAGGTGGTTTGTGGTAATCTGCTGGTGTTCGGGAGCAAGCTTACGGTTATTAATCTTCAAGTCCACAACTTCTTTAAAAAGCCTTTCTTGATAGTCCCAGGCCTCTTTGTAGTCGATTAGCCCTAAATGCTTATAATGGACTCGTTTATTGATTATATGATTCAAGTGCGTAAATTTTGACTACTAGTTGCCGGTTTCACTGTGCGTATATACAAGTTTTCCACTTTCATCCCACTCACGAAGCACATAAGGGGAGAAGTTTTTCTCAAAGGGATCCTTCTTATACTGGATTTCTTTTTTCCTTCTAGCCCTGTTTTTATAAAACTCTCGCCATATTCCCACCTTCTCGCCGTATTGATATTCACCCATTACTGCCACTTGGCCATTATCATGAAAATAATAATATATGCCTTCTTCTTCCCCATGCTCTATAGGAATTACCTCCTTTACGTGATTTGCTTTAGGATCGTAATATGATATTTCTGATTCTTTTGGCCAGCCTTTTATAAACTTTTGTTTGTTGGTTAAAATATCGTTGCTGTTATGTTCTGTCCAGCGGCCGTGTTTTGTTCCAACATAGAATATTCCTTCTTCTATAACTTGATCTCCCAAAATCCTTTTATAAGGTCCATGCAGTATTCGAGCCGTCTCTCTATTAATATTGGAAGATATTTTTATTTGACCAGACTCCGTATCGTACCAATACACATCACGGATATAGGGATTGGGATCCTGGTACTCTCTCAGATAATGGAATAAGGTGATGACCTCCCGATCGCCGAAACCCTTTTTGGTAAAGCCTTTCCGGGTTCTTAAATCATAAAACACATTTTTCTTTTTCTTCTTCTTTGCGTCAACGGTCTCTTCTTTCTCCTCTTCTTTATCTACTTCCAAATTAATTGTACCAAAAGACTCGGATGTCAGGTCAAGCTCCTCTACCTCTACTGTATCGGCAATTTCCTTAGTTCTATCAAATTTATACACTTTATTTTGGGCTAGGAGCGATGTGCTGGCTAACCCTATCGATAAAAGTGCTAAAAAAAACCTGATGGTAATGCTGTATAACATGGATAGTACTTGCTGTTAATTAGCCAACGTGCAAAGCAGTGCATTATTTTCTCAAAAACGTATTTAAGGTAAGGATAATTCGCCATGGTTGCAATAACCATGGCTTATGAGATTTATTTTGTTATTCGTTTGTAGCTAAATCAATACTTCTCTGGATAAAGTCTGTCAAGCTGGCACCGGTTAGCATATTTTGTGACAACAGCGCAAGGTCATAAACCTGTTTTGCCAATGCAGTCTTCTCTTCTTCATTTTCCAATTTGAGCAATTTGGCCACCAATGGGTGATTACCATTTACTGATACGCTAAGCTGTTCAGGAAAATTGCCCATCATACCCATACCTCCCGTAGCTGCCATGTCTTTCATCCTTCGTATAAATTCAGGCAAAGTAATCGTGACAGGCATATCATCTGGCGACATGGATTCTACCGATAAGGTTGTATTGGTATTATTGATGGCAGATTCAAATATCTTCTTAACAGCTTCCTGATCTTTTTCAGACAGTACGCTTTCTTTCTTTTCTCCTTTATCGATGAGCTTATCGGCAACGTCAGCATCTACTCGTTTCAGGCTCACCTTTTCAAGTTTTTGTTCTAACGTATTGATGAAATGACTATCGATTACTTCTCCTAAAGTAAGGACATCATATCCCCTTTTGGTCGCTGCTTGTATGTAAGCATCTTGCTTTCCTGCATCGGTAGTATACAAAAATGTGAAGTTGCCATCTTTATCAGTCTGATTGGCCTCTACATGCTTTTTATATTCATCAAAAGTATAGAACTCGTCCTTGGTATTCTTGAGCAGTGCAAAATCTTTTGCTTTCTCATAGAATTTATCTTCGCTGATCATTCCATATTTTACAAAGAGGCCGATGCTGTCCCATTTCTCTTGGAAAGATTTTCTTTCCTTTTTGAAAAGCTCAGAGAGTTTGTCAGCCACTTTCTTAGTGATGTGGGCATTTATTTTCTTTACATTACCATCAGACTGTAAAAAGCTCCTGGAAACGTTAAGCGGAATATCGGGTGAATCGATGACACCATGTAGTAACATCAAAAATTCTGGGACTACATCCTTCACTTCATCGGTTATAAAAACCTGACGAGAATATAGCTGTATCTTGTTTTTTTGGAACTCAAAATCTTTTTGAATTTTTGGAAAATATAGGATACCTGTGAGGTTGAATGGGTAATCAACATTTAGATGGATCCAAAAAAGTGGGTCTCCTGAAAAGGGATAAAGTTTTTTATAAAACTCTAGGTAATCTTCGTCCTTAAGCTCGCTTGGGTTTTTTGTCCATATAGGGTTGGAATCGTTGATGACCTTACCATCAAATTCTACTTCTATGGGTAAGAACTTACAATATTTTTCGAGGATATTCTGTAATCTTGACTTTTCTAAAAATTCTTTAGAGTCTTCTGCTACATGCAAAATTATATCTGTACCGCGTTCATTTTTATTAGCTTTGGTAATTTCAAACTCTGTGCTGCCATCGCATATCCAACGTGCAGGTTCTGTATCAGGCTGATAAGACTTGGTAATGATCTCCACTTGATCGGCTACCATAAAGGATGAGTAAAAACCCAAACCAAAATGACCAATAATCTGTTTATCATCCCCTTTGTCCTTATACTTCTCAACAAATTCTGCGGCACCTGAAAAAGCAATCTGGTTGATATATTTTTTTATTTCCTCTGCGGTCATACCAATGCCATTATCGCTAATAGTAATGGTTTTGGCCTCCTCATTTAAAGAAACAACTACTTTGGTTGCTCCAATTTCTTCCTTTACCTCGCCTATGGCAGAAAGCCGTTTTAGTTTTTGTGTCGCATCTACTGCATTAGAAACCAACTCCCTCAAAAATATTTCATGGTCTGAATAAAGAAATTTCTTTATTATGGGAAATATGTTTTCGGTATGAATCGAAATTGTGCCTTTCTCTTGCATCGATAAAATAATTTTATGGTTAACTATTATACAAACTGTTGGCTATATGACAAATACTATTCCATGATCAATAAATGACAGGTTGGCAGGAAATGCAATTTTGTAAGGGATGAGAATAAAAAACTTGAAAATACTTGACAAGAAGCTCATTAGAAAGCATGACAAAACGACTTCAAGAGGGAAAATCAATTTCTATTTTATTATTAGAGGAATTTAAAAGAAAATATCTTGGGCATTATTTTATACAAAATACTTATACTATTGATTACCTTATAATTACCCTACATTGGTCCTGAAAAATCACCTCTCAAATTTCTAAATCTCGTTCTAGCTTCTGCTGAAAACAAACTACCTGGATAATCGACTAAAAAGCGCTGGTAGCATTCCATGGCTTTTTCATTTTGCCCTAAGTGGTCTTCATAGATAGTAGCCATCAAAAATGCAGCATCGTCACTTAATATATCATAAGGATATTGATTTACGATTTTATTGAGCAAGTCAATGGCACGTTCAAATTCTCCCAAATTCAATAGAAGCTGTGCCTTTCTCCATAAAACTTCGTCTGTCAAACTATGGCCAGGAAATTGGCTCAGCATCGCATCAAGTCTGGACAATGCTTCCTCATGCTTATGTTGAAACAGTAAAAGATCAATATTCGCATACTCGCGCATGGCTTCTTGCGTAGTATCAAAAACTGTATTATTCTGGATTAGCAGACTCAAGTCCATGGCATCATTGGCTATTTCACGGCTGGTAGCCAATTTAAGCACGTCCAAATGGGCTTGTGCCAAGGCAAAATCGCCTGTATAATAAGACAGCTTTGCATTCCTTAATTTTGCCTCATATCCGATTGGCGTTTCTTTTGCCGATTTTTCTACCTGCGCATAAAGCAATGTAGATTCCCAAGGCTGGTCCAGGAGTAAATATATATCTCCAAGATCAAGCTTTACGTACGATTCAAGTTCTATATCCAGTTGAGGAGATCGAATAACAGTTTTTAACAATGCTATAGCAGTATCCTTTTCATCCAAATAAAAAGCGTGCAACAAGGCCTTACTTCTCATGGCTTCCAACGAAACCCGAGACATTCCCAAATCTTGAATCAATAGGTGATAGTCATTGATCAAAGCATGGATAGCTTGGTGGTCTATAGGAAATGTATTTTTCACAACTTCCTCTCTGGCTTTTATGAGAAACCTCCGAGCCAATTCATAGTTAAGGCCCTTTTTGTAAGTTTGGATGATATGTTCAAAAATTTTCGCTGCGTTATCATAATCTTCATTTTTAAAGGCTATTTGACCAATTTCCAAAAGTCTGTTGCCGTTTTGATTATGAAGCCTATCAAGTGCTCTTGCTTGAATAAAGGCAGCATTGAAATCGCGTAGCTGCACATTCACCCAAACCAATAATTCTGAATATGGAGAAAAATTGGGTGATTTATGAAGCCTACTGTACAATATAGCACGCATAGCTTCTAAATCCTCTATTTCTGTAAGTACGTTTTGCAAGAGGTTTTGCACATAAGATAGGTTGTCAGGATTTTGATGAACAAAATTTAAAAACTCCTCCACCATTTTATCCTTGTTGTTCAAACGTCGATAAATATTGGCGAGGTCAATAGCAAAATCCCAAGGATTGCCATTGAGCTTTCTACCCGTCTCGTATATTTTTATTGCCTCTTCTGTCATCCCCTTTTGAAAAAAATACTGGGCAGTGGTCCTTACTAAAGTAGGATTAGAACTGGCATGTTTTGCTACTGAACTGAAAATATCATTTGCTTTTTTCTGATCATCAAAATGTGCATAAATAATTCCTTCATCTATGGTATATAGAATATTCTCAGGATACCATTTTTTTATAGTCCTAATGTATTGATGTGCCGCTGCGGCATCATGGGCAGAAAGCAGTATGTCTAAATAGGGGTTGTGGATAAAGGGTATATTTTGCCGATTTTTTGCCAACGCTTCATAAGTAGCGCGGGCCTTTTCAACATCACCATTATTATAATACTCTCGGGCCGTTTGTACTTGATTGATGTTTTGATTAAAAGCATCAAAAGAAAGTATAAAAATAAAAGCTAGTGATAAAATTATAGATCGTAAAAGAGTTATGCACATATGCTCACCTATAATCAATATTAGATATTTAATTTAAAGTAATTTATTATTCTTTATTAAGCTGTGGAAAAGTGGAAAAGTTCTTAAAATACCGTTTGTTTAATTCGATTGTGAATTAACTGGTTATAATCTAATACTCATCCACAATTTATCAACATATAACTTACTGATTTAAAGAAAATTAACTCATTTATATAAAAACGCATAGATACGGTGGATAAGTATTGGATGTGAACAAGTAGCTAGTAATTGGTGGATATAAAGACGATAAAAGTTTACTTATACACAACTGATTTTAAGAATTCAGTTCATCCACACGCTAATATTTTCATCCACAGTTATTCTATAGTTATCCACATATAAATGTCCTCTATTAGAAACTAATTTCATCTAATTCACGCTCCCAATTGGCCCTAATTATGAGAGGTTCTTCATAAAAATATACTTCTTCAGGTGGAATGTTTTCAAGAATATTACCTAAACTCCATTCTCCATCTTCATTATTATCAATGAGAATTCTTATTCTATATTCTCCTGGGCTTAGATTTCTAAAGATAAAATTGCGTTCATTTTCTATTTCTTTTATTAATTTACCACTTTTGTCTAGTAGTTGTATAAAATAGCTTTTGAATGCAGTATTTATTGTGCCCTTTAGAAGCCCTAAATCTTCAGTTTTCAAAAATGAATATAGTGCTGTAGTCTCAGGCAATGTATCGTTTTCTACAGTTATAAAACTACCCTTTGCCATAAACAGCATAATTTGATTACTCCGTTTATCAAATTTGCTTATTACTTTTTCTTCGATTTCCTTTTTATTATTTGTTGACTGAACATTGGGGCTTTCTTCTTCTTCTGAAATATCAGATTCCTCGATGATATTTGTTGTATCTGCAGCAGCACTATCAACTTTAGGACGCTCTCGCTCCAATAAGGATTTATCTAATTTTGTTCTTATTGTCAGTTTGTCTCTGAATTTGTTCCACTCCAGTTCATGTTCTTGTATGGGTACTATCATGAGGCTATCATAATAGAAGAAGACGCTGTCTAAGTTTACTGCTTTTATAGGTTTGTTAAATTCTATCGTACCTTCATAGTTTTCTAATATTGTCGTATTGTTTGAGGGGGTAATTTTTGAAGTTGCAGGATCTGATTTTCTTTGAGTAGGACTAAATTTTATTGTTACTGTATCAATCACTTCTTGGCCAACGGTATCAATAGCATTTAGTATGGTTGTAATACTGTCGCTCTTTATCGTGTTATAAACCCTAATGATAGTAGGATCTATAGCCTTATTACTAATGATTGAATCGCTTGTATCTTCAATGGGTGTCAGTGTATAATCCTGTATGTATTTACTTAAGCGGATCTCATAGTATTTACCACTGGGCCTGGCACTTTGCACCATGAATTCCTTCACATTTCTTTTTACCAATGGAATTATAATATCGCTTATGGAGCTGTCTAGTACAATGCTATCTGGAACAAAACCATAAGGCTCAGTATCACTTTGTAATGTTAGGTTTTTGTTAACATCATTATAAGCATATAATCTATAAGTATTATTTTTTAGATTTTCTAGTTTGAAATAGCCATCTTTTTTAGTTCGGGTGAAGTATTGTGGTTTATGATCGAACACATTTGCTGTATCATTATAAGCATATAAGGCTACTACTGCATTTTCCATTACTTTATCTGTCAACAGATCTTTGATCATTCCTTCTATGTAGAGCGAATCTATATAATCCCCTGTACTGAAGGCCAGGATTAGGTCTCTTGCTGGATTACTTTCAGTAATATCCTGTACTGCATCTTGGAAATTAAATGTGTAAGTAGTATTTGAATCTAATTTTTCATTCAAATTGATGATCAAAGATCTTTTGTTTATTTTTTGATTAATTTCTTCATTCAGCCTCGGTGTAATGATGAGTTGATTGTTCATGTCCTTTGTCTTGATAAACTCATCAAAGTTCAAGACAATAGTATTGCCATTATAATGAAGGCTTTTATTTGCCGGTATCGTGTTTATCAGACGTGGAGGAATCGTATCTTTTGGCCCTCCGGTAGGTACACTCCTAGTAGCACAGCTATATAAGTATAAGGATGAAGTGGTAATCAGAAGAAGCGATATTAGGAAGTATTTCATTATTAAAGGTACTTGCTTTTGTAGTTAACTATGCGATGCTTGCTACAAATATGATGCTGGAGTAGTTGTTATTGTTTTTCTTTGCCCATTTATTAGAAGTATATCCATTTTTGATGGCTTTAAAGAAGTTGTTTTGACCATTTTTATATTTTTCACTTAACATGCTTACGTAGTATGCATCCAACTTCATAGGATAGGTGGCGTCTAATTTTAGTTTATATTGAGACAGAAGGTTCTGCATACTGTCTTGTGTAAAGTGGTACATATGTCTTGGCACATCATATGCAGCCCAAAACTCCTTATAATGTTGGGCATCCCAAGATGCTGTATTGGGAACAGCAATAATTATTTTACCATCTGGATGCATCAATTTCTTAAGCTTTTTAAGTGCGTCTTGCAGATCAGATATATGTTCTAGTACATGCCATAAAGTAATGATATGAAAGTATTTTTTTAGTTTTATATCTTTTATATCACTGTATACAAAAGGTTGCATTTTTGGAGAGGTCTGAGATCTTGCTTGTTCACTTGGTTCAATCCCGAGGACATTCCAGCCTTCTCTTTTTGCTCGTTCTATGAATATACCTGTGCCACAACCATAGTCTAAAATGTTGCCATGGTCATGGAATGTCTTTATAAAGTTGATCTTTTTGTTGATGGTAAAATATCGGGCGATTTTATAGGCTACATTAATAAGGTTATTCCCCTTGTTGGTATGGGAAATGTAGTTATCCGATCGGTAATATTTTGGCAACGATTCTGGAACAGGTCTTGGATTAGTAAATTTGAAATGGCATTTTTTGCATTGCACAATGGCAAAACTTTCTTGACTTACAGCATAATCTTTACAAATCATGAAGTTATTAAATACGCCGCTTTTACAAATAGGGCACTGTTCCAGTCTTTCGTACATACTACTTCTCTAAATAAACCATCATTATGGATATATCCGCAGGTGATACACCGCTTATTCTAGATGCCTGTCCAATAGTTTCAGGTCTTACTTTCCTAAATTTTTCTCTTGCCTCTGCAGATAATGCTGTTATTTTGGTCAAATCCAAATCTACGGGAATTCGATACGATTCCAATCCTTTCATTTTTTCCGCTAGCTTTTCTTCTTTCTCTATATAGTTTTCATATTTGATATGAATTTCTGCTTGTTGCCTTATTTCTAGGGGATATTGACCTATTGCTTGTTTCACCTTCTGATGATCCTCAATAATATCTTCAATATTTAATTGGGGTCTTTTGATTAAACCATAGAGGTTTATTTTTTCTTTTACTGGAGCTGTATTATGTTTCTCTAAGGTTGGATTTATTTCCTCTGGTTTTACCTTTAATGTATCGAGTTCTTGTAACAAATTTTTAACTGCTTCCTTTTTATTGAGCATAATGTCCAGACGCTCTTGTGATGCCAAACCTAGGGCATTGCCCAATGCAGTAAGGCGAAAATCTGCATTGTCTTGTCTCAGCAATATTCTAAACTCAGCCCTTGATGTAAACATTCTATAGGGTTCATCTGTGCCTTTGTTGATAAGGTCATCGATCAATACACCAATATAAGCCTGACTTCTGCTGAGTATAAAGGGCTCTCTTTCATTTATTTTTAAATGAGCATTTACACCAGCAACCAATCCTTGACAGGCCGCTTCTTCATAGCCAGTCGTTCCATTTATTTGACCAGCAAAATAAAGGTTTTCTACGAGGTGTGTTTCTAATGTAGCATTCAATTGTGTTGGTGGAAAATAATCATATTCTATAGCATATCCAGGCCTGAACATTTTTGCATTTTCAAATCCTGGTATTTCCCTTAACGCTTTGTATTGTACATCTTCAGGTAGAGATGTAGAAAATCCATTCACATAAACCTCTACTGTATTCCATCCTTCAGGTTCTACAAATATTTGATGTCTTTCTCTTTCTGCAAACCTATTTATTTTATCTTCAATAGATGGACAATATCTTGGGCCTAGCCCTTTAATCCTGCCATTGAACATAGGGGACTTTACAAACCCTGTTTTGAGGGTTTCATGAACGGTATTGTTGGTATAGGTTATAAAACAGCTTCTTTGTTTTGTCAGGGCTGGTGTATTGGTAAAGGAAAATTTGTTTGGGTTTTCATCTCCAAATTGCTCTTCCATTTTACTATAGTCTAAACTTCGCCCATCAACTCGCGGAGGAGTTCCGGTTTTCATCCTTCCAGATTCAAATCCTAATTGGGTAAGTTGTTCTGTTAATCCTTTCGCTGATTTCTCTCCAGTTCTTCCACCACCAAACTGTTTTTCTCCGATGTGGATCAACCCATTTAAAAATGTGCCATTGGTTAGCACAACTGATTTAGCTTTAATTTCTATGCCTAATGATGTATATACGCCCCTTACCCTTCCTTCTTTTACAGATAATCCGACTACCATTTCTTGCCAAAAATCAACGTTCGGGTTATCTTCTAATGTTTGTCTCCATTCGGCTGCAAACATCATACGATCACTTTGCGCTCTAGGACTCCACATCGCAGGTCCTTTGGAGAGGTTAAGCATTCGGAATTGTATCATTGTTTTGTCCGTAATGATTCCGGACATTCCTCCCAAAGCATCTATTTCTCGGACAATTTGGCCTTTAGCCACACCTCCCATGGCAGGGTTGCATGACATCTGGGCAATTGTATGCATATTCATGGTGGCTAACAGCACTTTTGATCCCATAGTTGCCGCTGCATGGGCTGCTTCACAACCTGCATGCCCTGCCCCTACTACAATTACGTCATATTCTGGAAACATTGTTTTAATATTTTTACTGTTCCACGTGGAACATCTGAACTTGTATTTAATCTTTTCTTACTGTTCCACGTGGAACAGTAAGAATTTCTTGATACAAAGATATGCAAGAATCTTCTTTTAGTCGCATGATAGATTTTTCCTCTTTATTTTTATCTCCATAACCCATCATGTGTAGAACTCCATGTGCCATTACCCTTCGCAGTTCGCTTTCAAATTCTATTCCTAGCCCTTCAGCATTATCCTTTACCCTATCTATACTAATATATATTTCACCCTCTAGTGTGTTTCCTTCTGAATAATCAAAGGTGATGATGTCCGTTAGGGTGTCGTGGTTAAGGTATTCAATATTGATTGAATGAAGGTATGTATCAGAACAAAATATAAAATTGATATGGTTCAAATTAAAATCCTCTTTATTTATAATGAACTGTATCCATTTTTTGTTCTTATTGATTTGGGAAAGCTTGAAATCAATATCCTCATAGAAGAACGAAATTTTGCCCATTTGAATAGTGATTTCTCTTAACTAAAATAAAAACAGAGTTCAACTACTCTCCCATTATCCTTAAAGTTTACTTCGTCCGATAAGTGTTTCATCAGGAATATTCCCCTTCCTCCTGGTTTATCGATGTTCTCTGGAGAAGTTGGGTCAGGAAGATTCAAATAATCGAAACCTTGTCCTTGATCTTCTATAATAAATCGGATCACATCATCATTGAGTTGAAGCGATAAGGAAACATTCTTTCCCTTGTCGTTTTTGTTCCCATGCCGGATGGCGTTATTCACTGACTCTGTGACGGCAATCATTATATTGCCATAGATGTCATCATTGAGGTTAAACCTATCTCTTGCATTGTCAATGAAGCTTTCCACAATCCTAATATTGTCGGACAATGAGGGTATTTGAATATTAATTGAATTCATTATTTAATTAATAGTTGTTTTTCTTAAACGCTTAAAATAATTATTTACTTCCTTTAGATAATAAGGATTGAGCCGAGGGGGTACCGATATCAGCATTTCTATTTCCCTTTCCTTATTTTTAATATAATCCTCAAATACTTTAGGAGCGATCTGCTCATATGAGCTGGGGCGATTGCCTTCTCTTTCTTCATCCTGTTCTCTTTCCCTTACAGCATTTTCATCTTCCAAAAGTCTGGTGAGTATATCCTGCTGTCGTTTGATGGTTTTTTCCGTCAGTTCCTTGTTTACTAAATCCGCCTCGGTTTCTTCCATCTTTTCTATAAGACTGTTCTTAGTTCCGTTGTTGCCATCTTCACCAGTAGAACCATTCATTTCATTTTGGAGTGCCCTGCGGATTTGTTCTTGTTCAGCCGCTAGTTTAGCCAATTCTTGGGAAAGTTCTCTACCAGTTTTACCGCTCTTCTTCAATTCAGATATTTTGTTGTTTAGCTCTTCTTGAAGATCCGACAGGTTCATAGAAGGTTGTTTTCCTTTGCCTTTTTGAGGTTGTCCCATAGCATCAGCCATTTGCTGTTGCATCTGCTGCAATACATCATTGAGGAGTAATGCGAGGTTATTCATTGAAGTCATAGCAAATTGTTGTTCGCTTAGGGCTTTAGGATGCATTCTTTCCCTCAATGATTCGAGACTTCCTTCCATATAGTTATTCATATTGTCGACTTCCCTAGTCACGAATGATTGAATTTGGAAAACCCTATTGGCCAAAGAAAGTAAGCTGTCTTCTATGACTTTGGCATCTTCCTTCAACTTTAACTGCTGTTGTGATAGGTTAACGAATCTTGGATCACTTTGGTTTATCTGCCTAAACTCCTGCATAAGGTCTTCTTGATTGAAAGATAACTTTACCAAGTTGTCGAGAATATCACGAAGATTGTCTAGGTTCTCCTGCATCATCTCCATTTCCATGCTGTTTTGCATTTGCGCCAATTTCTCACCCAAAGCCTTCATTTGATCACCCGCCTTTTGTTGATGTTTTGCTGCTTGTTTCGATTGGTTTTTCTCGAGTGCCTTATTTATTTCTTCTTGCTCCTGCTCTATTTGTTGTTGTTCATTCTCCAGATTTTGTATTGGGTTAGGATTCTTAAGTTCTTGATTTATTTCTTCAAGCTTGGAAATTTCCTCCTGTTTTTTCTCAAATGCCTTGTTTATTTCTTCTTGCCTTTCTTTTAGCTCGTTGTCTATATCCCTTTTGCTTTGGTTGGTTTCTTCTGCTAAAGATTTTTGCTCCTTTGACAAATTTTCCATATCACGTACCAACTGGTCCAGTTTCTGATCAAATTGCATCCTCTTAAAAAGCTCAAGCACTCTTTCCAATTCCTTCTCTAGATTGGTTTCCTTGTCATTTACCTTACTCAATTGTTGTTGGATGCTGTTGATATCACTTTTCTCCTCCAAAAGCTTCTTTAATTCATCGTAAAGTTTTTTGGTTTCTTCATCCAGCAGTTCGTCCATCAGCTTTTGAAGTTCTTGCGCCTTTTCTCTTATCTTTTCGTTTTGCTCACCAAAGCGCTCTTGCTGCAAATTATTCATCTCATTTTGCTTTCTTAATTGCTCAAGTGCCTCATTCAGTTCTTCCTTTTTTCTGATAATATCTTCTAATCTATTCTCATCTTTCCACTCCAATTGCCTTTTCCCTTTTAATTCGTCCTGCATCTTCTCCAAACTTTCTTTTATTCCCGAAGCCTTGTCTTTATTATGAGCAATGTTCTCCTTGGTTTTATTGGAAGTATTTTCCAAGATTTCATTCACTTCACTTTCTGTTGGAATTTCAAAACTAAACATGGAGGTTCGGCTTGCCTTATGACCATTCACCCCATCATTGTCCCAGATTTGTAGGAAGAAATTAATCTTGCTACCGGTCGTCAATGAAAGGGAGTCCAATCTCCAGGGAAAATAGAAACTTTGCTGTAGCTGGTTTGTAATTGGTATGGTGAAGGACTTAAATTTAGAAGAGGCAGCCTCATCAATTTGTTCTATTTGATATAATACTTGCAAGCGCGTCAGGCCATAATCATCGCTGATATTTCCACCCAAAACCATAAAGTTGTAGAACGTTGTATCCCTAAATATTTCCACTGAGATTGTTGGATTTTGGTCGCTTATTACTTCTATAGCATATTGTATGGCTTCTTTATTTTTGCTCACATCGTTTTGCAATTCTATTGCGTAAGCGTCAGATTCTCTCATGCCCTTTTCGAAAGCAAATCTTTGTGTTCCTGTTTTTGGAATGTTATATCGCTGGCCCTCCCCTTTAAATATCATAAAGAGACTGTCGGCATTTATAGATTTAAATTGCCACTGTACCAATGTACCCTCCGGAACAACAAGGTTTCCACCATTTTTTATTTGCTCTTTTTCCTTGCGCAAGTAGGGAGGGTAAATAAGCCTAACATCAAATCCTGTTAAATTTGGTCTATTCAGGATGTTTAAGCTATATTCTACAGATCGGAACCCTGCCGCTTCAAAATGAAACCTAGTGTTTTGCTGAATATTATTGAACGTATAGCCATACTCGTCTCCCGATTTTTGCATTTTTATCTTTCGCTCACCAACAACCAAATAGGCATCGTTAGGTCTAGAATTTCCTTTGAATTGTAGCTTTAAAGAATAGTCTTCATTCTGGAATGCTCGTAAATCTTCATTTATAAGCACAAATTCAAATGGAGCTTCCGCTACATATTCTTTTTTAAAATTAATGATCCTTTCAGTTCCTTCTGTGAAAACTTGCGGAACAAACATGAAGACTATTATACAGATGAATGCAGGAGGTAATAGGTACTTAATATATTGTTTGTTTTCCGTTAATTTAATAGCATCAGGGAAATTAAATAGGCTAATTTTGGCGGTTTTCTGAGCGATACTAGCTTGAATTAGCGATCCTTCACTAGCCTCTATTTTATGTAACTCAATGATGTTCAGAAGTTTATCTTTTACTTCGGGAAAGTACGTACCGATTTGTTTCGCTGCTTCTTCATGTGTTAGTTGATCTTTGAGATTGAATAACTGAAACACAGGCTTGAGTACCCACTGCCAAAATACTATTATCAAAATTGCAATAAAGATGAAAAGCAGTCCTCCTCGCAAATAGCTGCCGAGTCTTAAAGTATATTCTAAGGAATTGAATATAAGAAAGATACTGAGCAAAAGTGCAGAAGACAATATTACCCCTCTTATCAATATGTTTTGATAATATTTCCTTTTATAGGCTTTTAAGCGGTTTAATATTTTCTGCAAATTAGTCTCCATGTATACCCAACGTCAAAGCAACTGCTTTATGTATCAAACTTTAATGGTTAAAGAATACCTCGGTATAGTCGCGGTATTGCATAGGGTTAGTAGTAAAATTTTTTACATTAGACTTAAGGATATTATATCCTTGGTCATACCATAATATCGCTACAGGTGCATGATCAATCATGATTTGCTCTGCCTCCATAAATAAACCAT
Source organism: uncultured Roseivirgaceae bacterium (assembly GCA_964440915.1). Classification (GTDB taxonomy): domain Bacteria; phylum Bacteroidota; class Bacteroidia; order Cytophagales; family Cyclobacteriaceae; genus CAMPJM01. Next base: position 14,237 of record CAYTTV010000012.1, on the reverse strand, counting down.
ATGCTTCTTCCTGTGTTTTTGCCCTGATGCCATTTTCATATGTTTTTCTAAATTTTGGTCCATTATAACGCATGATATTGGGATGTGCTGTTGAATTGGGACCGTAGCTTTCATAAAAGAGCCACAAGAAATTCTCGACATTGGGGAAATCTGCATACCAAGCGGTTTTCAATACCGAATATTGCCCTTTGTAACCGTTATCTATCAATTGGGCAAATGGCAGCATATTCAAATTGATCTTTATATTTAGGTGATCATATAATTGTTTTTGGAGCTCTACTGCTACGGCTGTGTTTCTTTCTCCCTCAGCATTAAAATCAAGTGATATCGTCGGGAAATCTTTCCCATCAGGATAACCTGCTTTTGCTAAGTAATATTTGGCAGAATCTATGTCGAGATAATATCCTTTAATCTTACGAATATCGTACTCGGCAAAAGCAGGGGGCGTAATGCCATGAATGCCTGGGGCCGCCCCTTCTCCCTGTAGTACAAAGTCTAGAATTTTTTCCCTATCTATGGCAAAATTAAAAGCTTTCCTGACATTAATATTCCGGAATATTTCACTTTCGTTGTTGAAAGATAAGAACTGCGTTACCATTTCAGGAGAGCTTTGTATCTGGTATTCTTCATATGCACCTTGCTGATTGGGATCTGTATCTTCGAGTATTTCATTGATGTGGGCAGTTGATAATCGATAAATCATATCCAGATCCCCTTTTTTGAACTGGAGCATTTCGGTATGCTTATCTTTGAGAAAGCTTATCGTAATCGCATCCAAAAAAGGAAGTGGATTCCCAAAATTGTCTATACCATGATACTGATCATTCTTTTTTAGAATAATCTGAATGTCATCGTCTATTGCGTCCAATACAAATGGGCCTGTCCCTACAGTCTTTACCCTCATTTCCTGACCATAGGTTGCTAGTGCCTCTTGTGGGAAGATGTAGCAGGCAGGCCGTGCCAAGTTGGCAAGGAACATAGCATTGGGACGTGTTAAGGTAATTTCTATCGTATAACGATCAATGACTTTAATGCCTTCTACAGCAGATAGTGGTTGAGCAGTCGAACTCGCCTCATAAAATGCTGTTGCCCCTTTTATGATATCTTTAAAAACAGAAAATCCTTGATTTTGAGGTCCTGCGGTACAAAGTTGTGTAAAACTAAAAGCCACATCATCGGCAGTCATTTCTCTTCCCTTCCCTTCTGGAAATGCAGGATCGTCATGAAAAAAAACGTGTTCTTTCAAACCGAACGTATATACAGTGGCTGTGGAATCGATATCATACGATTTGGCCAAGCTATTGACAATGCTGAGATCACGGGGATTGAATTTAAAAAGACCTTCATACACCTGGCTGGCTATCCGGTAAGAGTAAACATCGGTAATGTTATGAGGAAAAAGATTCTTAATGTACTCTGGTTCATTTATTCTCAGAATACCGCCATAATTCCTCCCTCCTTGTGCTGTAGTGAGGCCTAATGTTCCTGTTTGGCGATTTTCAGAAGTTGAACAAGAGAAAAATCCATGGCTTAAAAATAGAAAAATAAGGATGTAGGGTAGTTTGCTCATGCGGGAGAGGGTGAATAAGGATAATGTATAAGAACAAACGGTTTATCTATATAATGGCGTTATGTGTTACTAGCAATAAATGTATTTCATAAGCCTCAAGCAATCAAATATAAGCCATTCTTTATGATATTTCCAACAAAACGGGGCAATGGTCGGAATGATGCGCTTCTTTTAAGATCGCTGTTCTTTTTAATCTTGCTTGCATTGGCGCTGTGGCCATATGATAATCGATGCGCCATCCCAGGTTTTTCATGCGCGCACTAAAACGGTAAGTCCACCAGGTATAATGGTGAGGGTCCACATTAAAATGCCGAAATGTATCTATAAACCCACTGTCTATAAATTCGCTCATCCAAGCCCTTTCTTCTGGCAAGAACCCTGAAGAGTTTTTGTTTGATACAGGATTGTGGATATCAATAGGTTTGTGGCAGATATTATAGTCGCCACTGATGATCAAGTTAGGTCTTTCTCTCTTGAAATCTTTTATGTAATTGTAAAAATCCTCCAACCACTGCATTTTAAAATGCTGTCTGATTTCACCACTTGAACCAGAAGGCATATAAACACTCATCAGTGAAAAATCTTCAAAATCCAGTGTGATCACCCTTCCCTCGCAATCATATTGGTCGATGTTGCAGCCCAATACCACGTTTTTTGGATTCACTCTGGTAAGGATGGCCACGCCGCTATAGCCTTTCTTCTCTGCTGGCATCCAGTACACAGCATATCCCAATGCTTGAAACACCTCAAAATCGACTTGGTCGGGATGCGCTTTCACCTCTTGCAGACAAACCATATCGGCATCGGTAGCCTTCAGCCAATCTATAAAGCCTTTGTTAACGGCAGCTCTTATGCCATTGACGTTATAAGTAATGATCTTCATAGTTTAAGCGTCGTGTGCATCGATGTTAATATGGATATCCAATTCCTTCTCAAAATATTCAAGAATGTGCATCTTCAAAACTTTTTCCTGTTCGAGCAGATCGAGGTGCGGTAGCTTTTTCACCAATTTCCAATGGGGCCATCCCTGTTCATCAAGCCCTTCCAGCTCATAGAAGCCAGACAAGCTGAGTACCTTGCAGATGGCGATGTGCATAAGATCCTGCTTTTCTTCCTTAGAAAAGACCTTTCTACCCTTTCCTAGCTCTTGTACACCAATCAAGAACAGTACCCCATTGGTATCTGCTGGTTTTTTTCCTATTACTTCCCCCAGCTTGTTCAACAGCCGATGCCATTTTCGCTCAAGGTCTAAATCTTTTTTATACATTGTTTCTCCTTCTTATGTTCCCTTCCTCCACAGCGTTGTGCGGCTATATTCTCTATTCTTAAGTTGCAGTAAGTTTTAATATTTGTATTTTACAAATATAATGAAATTGCTGTTCCTCAGCCCTTATACGACCTGCTATGATTCGTGAATTTATCTCTTTATTATTTCCCCACTTCTGTTTTTCCTGCCACAGAGGATTGGTAACAGGAGAAAAGTATATCTGTACCTATTGTAGAGGGGATTTGCCCCGCGCCAATCTTCACCGTTTTCCCGACCACCCCATCGTACAGCGGTTTCATGGTTTGGGACCCGTAGACCATGTGTTGGCTTATCTGAGGTTTGTAAAGAAGGGCAAGGTGCAGAAAATCATGAACAAGCTAAAATACGAAAACCACCCCGAGGTAGGTACCATGTTGGGAGAGTGGTACGGCAGTGAATTAGCAGATGCCGGTTTCTCCACTGCCTTCGATTTGATACTTCCCGTGCCTTTGCACCCACAGAAACTTCGAAAACGTGGGTATAACCAGAGCGACTATTTTGCAAAAGGCCTGTCTATGGCTATGGCAATAACATGGGATGGTAAATCTTTGCAGCGTAACTTGGATAGCGAAACTCAAACTCGCAAAAGCAGATTGGAGCGATTCGACAATGTTACGGGAATTTTTGCGTTAACAAACCCCAATATTGTTGCGCATAAGAGCATATTGCTCGTGGATGACGTTATCACTACTGGTGCCACTTTATTTTCTGCTGCTCAGCCCATTATTGCCGCTGGATGTGGGTCTATCAGTTTTGCTGCATTGGCTGTGGCGCGGTAGAGGAGGTGATTTTCAATGGGTACGAAGGCAAACATAAAGGCTTAGGTACCTAGATACTGCCTGGGCTGGATGATTCCCCATCCCAAAAAATATGTTTCGCATTTTCCAAAAAAGAAGATTATGTACGATCCCATGATTCTTGTAAGGTTAAAAAATGTTGCCCAAATCTAGTCTTGCGACAATGGCCATTATCTCAACAAAATCATTATTTACCTTGTAGTAAATGCTGTCTGATCCAAATACACAACGTCTATACCCATTTTTTATATAATAAACTGATTCAAATGAAAATGGCCGTTGCGCAATGATGTCAAAATATTCAAAAGTGAATTATAATATTCATCCGCTTGTGCCATCCAAATTGATGGACTCCATAATGATAGATTCGGATAAGGTCAGCTTTGGCTTCATTAGTTAATCTATCTCTAGCCATTAAGCAATGACTTTGACTGCTCGTTGCTGCTGGATGTGGTTCTATCAGTTTTGGGGCTTTGGCGAGGTAGGGGGATATTGATATGTAAAATGAGTACTTATTTTCTCGGTGATATATTGCTTCATTTCTTTTTCAAAACGAGTAGTACTAAATTTTAAGGAATGCTCACGTATTTTTAAAGAACTAAATTGCTCTCTGTTTTTCTCAAAGTAGTAAATAGCCTCTTTAATGGATGCAGTAGTTTGTTCATAAAAAAGGACACCTGTTTTGCCATCAACTACAGTTTCAAGACTCCCTCCTTTACCAAATGCAATTACAGGAGTTCCACAAGCTTGAGCTTCCACGGGAACTATACCGAAATCCTCTTCTGCAGCAAATACAAAAGCGCAAGCTTTCTGCATATGCTCTTTAAGAATTTCAAAAGATTGATAACCTAATAGGATAATATTTTTTGTTGTTTTAGCCTTTATTTTTTTAAATTCTGGACCATCCCCTATAACGATTAACCTTTTATCTGGCATTTCTGAAAATGCTTCAACAATTAAGTCCATCTTTTTGTAAGGAACCATACGGGAAGCAGTTAAGTAAAAATCTTCCTTTTCTTCCACCAATTCAAAATCATCCGTATTAACTGGAGGATATATAACAACCGCATCCCTGTTATAAATCTTTTTTATCCGTTTGGCTATATAATCCGAATTGGCTATAAAGTAGTCAACTCTGTTTGCAGAAACAACGTCCCATATTCGTATTTTATGTAAAAGATATTTTGCTACCCAACTCTTTATTCCAGAAGTAAGGTTAGCCTCATTTAAATATTGATGATATAAATCCCAAGCATAACGCATTGGGGAATGGCAATAGCAAATATGGAGTTGGTTAGCGTTGGTTAAAACTCCTTTAGCTACTGAGTATGATGAAGAGACTATTATATCATATTGTGACAAATCGAATTGCTCAACAGCTAAGGGGAAGAGAGGTAAAAATTTACGATGATTTGATTTAGATGTTGGAAGATTTTGGATAAAACTGGTAGATACAGGCTTTCCTTTGAGAATTTCTTTTCTATCTGCTTCAGAAAAAAAATCAATAAGCCCAAATACATCAAAATTTGGATTAATATTTATAATGGATTTGATAACTTTTTCCGCTCCTCCATTAGTATAAAACCAATCATGTACCAAGGCTGATTTGACCTTTTTCATTGGAAATTGTTTCTTTGTAAAGATTTGCAAAACACAAAATAGAAAAACATAAAAAATAGTATTCCAGCTTGTCGGAAAAGAAAATCTTCAGTGACCATGTTTAAGCTAACTAGTAATAATAAGATTAATAAAAATGAATTTTTAGTTTTATGCGCAAATTTAAATAAAGTGCCCATAAATATTAAGAATACTATCAGGCTTATAATTCCACTACTCAACCATATGGATAAATATTGATTATGTGGGTTATAATCCATTTTTTCATATGCTGTAGTGTTAAATTTGTATAGGCATTTATTTAGTTCATACTGAGAATCGCCAATTCCAACTCCAAAAAGCCAGTTGTTTTTTATTATTTCAATTGAGCACATTGTAATCCCTACTCTTAAATTTGTTGAATTGTAATGAACATTAACTGGAGGCTTTAACTCAGTCGAAAATACTTCTTTCAACCTTTGATTAAAAGTGGGAACGTAAATCGAACCCATGATTAATATAAAAGCTATGAATAAAATAGCTGCAATTTTTATCTTAACCGAAAGAGAATCGGTAAAAAATAATATTAATATCTGAATAAAGGAAAATGAAAAAAGAGGCATTCTTGCTGCTAATAAAATAGAAATGAAGAGCAAGATAAGATAGCTTGGTATGAATAGAATTTTTGATTTTTTACTGAAACTAGGGGATAGTATAAATAGAGAAAGAATCAAGCAGGAAAATAAGAAATATGTTGATAAGTACGTTGGATGAGTTCCTGATACATCAGCAAAATGATTTCGAATGTTTGTTACGGCTTGAATTATAGTAATATCATGTGTATTTAAATGTGCTATATATAGAGAAATTTTATATAGCATAAATAAACTCAAAATGGAACATGAAAGAATGAATATAGCTAATAATATTGTTACCTGCTTTTTACGAAATTGAGATCTACTAATAAATAGTATTAAAGGAACAGAAATAAATGATACACTCTTTTCCATAAAAAATAGGCTCTCTCGAATATGACTGCTATATATTATACTACTAATCAATAATAAATAAAATCCAATGGGCAGTATAACTAGCACTTTCAAGCTAATTGTTTTGGCATGATTATCTTTGTTAATTGTTCGATCGATAATTGCTGCAATTCCTAATATAATAAAAGAAACAACTTGTATTTTAGGGTGAAGCAAGGGCATACAAGCTATTAAACAGGATGAATAGAATAATATGTTTTTTAAGATATAGCTTCTATGTAAGATATACTTCATTGAATTTTTTCAATTATATTTTGTAATTTTTTTGCTGATTTATGCCAAGAGTAATCATTTATATTTTTGATGCCGTTTTCAATTAAAGTATTTCTAAGGCTTTCATCGTAATTTAAAAGTTGCATTTTTTCCTTAATATCAATAACATTTAATGGATTAGCATAAATAGCTGCATTTCTACAAACTTCTTTCATCACTGGAAGATTTGAAGTTAGTACAGGAACCCTCATCTTCATTGCTTCAATGTTCGGAATGCCAAAGCCTTCATATATCGATAAATAGACAAAAAATTTTGCATGAGAGTAATAATGAACTAGCTCTTCATCACTCACCCGACCTAAGAATATAATTTTAGAAGAATAATCAATGTCATTTTCAAAATTAAAATTTGTGTTTTTATCGCCAATGATATAGAGTTTTAAATCAGAAAAATTAGCTGCAAGAAATCCTTGAATTAATAATTTTATATTTTTTCTAGGGTCAATGGAGGAAACTGTTAATGCATAATTATTCGGACTATACTTTTTACAATTTAATTCCAGATAAAAATTAGTTGAAACCGCATTGTTTACAACACTTATTTTCTGTGGTTGAATAGTTAAATATTCAACAAGCTCATCTTTCATTGTGTTTGTAACAGTGATAATATGACGTGCTTTTTTAGTAATTTTTGGAATCAAAAACTTATAGAAAGTTCTAAATAAGAATGAGAACCATTTTGGATTGACAAGAAATGCAAGATCATGAATAGTAACAATGTTGTTATTATAAAAAAGAGGGGCTGTATTAGTTAAATTAAGGAGAATAGCATTGTTCTTATTACTTAGGAATAATGGCAAATCTACCTGTTCCCATATGTGGCTTATATTCCAGCCAATTTTTTTAAGTTTAATATCAAAAAAAGTTTCTGTTTTGCAATTCCTAGGTATTAGGATAACAATCGAATAATTTTTCTTTAATAATATTAATTCTTTTATAATTTCAGAGGCAAATCTTTGAACCCCAGAAATTTTTTGACTTAAGAACCTTCCATTAATGTAAATTGTTTTCATGCTGTATCAGATTATACGAGATTCCTAAAAATAACCAAACAGAGGGATAGGAGAATTCCGGAACAGAAATTATTGAGACTAAATATATGAAGAGAAGGATTACTTTTAACGCTTTTTCCTTTTTAGATCGACCTAGTTTTAATATTGGGAAAAGGAAAATTGCAGAATAAAATAAAAATCCTAAAATCCCGACATTTATAAGTAAGGTTGAAAAAAAATCTGTAGATCGAACATACCCAAAACCCAGTCCAAATAACTTTAATAATAATGGAAATTCCCGGAAATACTCCATGTGATTGGTAAAATTACTAATTCGTTGAATACCTGACAGGTTAGCACTCGTGACTTTTTGTATAATTAACTCATCGAAAATTATAGTTAAATTCTGCGAGAACAAGATGAGGGCAACTATAAAGCCTAAACTTGAAAATAGGACAAAGTGATCTCTAAAACCCCTATTTTTAAGTCTTTCTAAATATAGAATTGCCATTCCGATAAGCAACGAAGTAGAAAAAGTAAATAATAATGAAGCTAAAATAAGATATGCAGTTTTAATTCTCCCTTGATAATATGCATAAACACATACGGGAAATAATGAAAACACATACATAGATGGTTCTCCTGTGAGGCTTTTGAAGCGTTGAGTAGTAAAAGATCCTATTGAGAAGATTTGCAAAAGACTTCCTGATTCTCCATCTCCAAAGGTTCTATTTGATAAAAAATCCCCAAAATATCCTGTATACCAAAAATAAGACAATTCATAGAAACCATAGACTACTACTATAATTGCTCCATAATAAATAAATTTATCATGCTTTTCCGCTTTATAGAAAATTGATACGTAAAAAAATATAATTAAACTAGCAAAAAGGTATAGAAATTGAGTAAAAAAGCTACTTCTAAAAAGGAGACTGTCTTGCTCACTCACGAATATGACTTGAGGGTTTACGTCTAAATAGTTCGAAAAAACAAAAATTAACAATTGGGAAAAAAGAAACCAGACTAATATAAAAATGGCTGTAATAAATAACCTTTGAATTAGTCTTATTGAAAGATATCTGGAAATAATTAAGGAAAGCGGAAGAGAAAGGAAAGATAAAATAAAAGCAGGAGTAGTACCTTTTATTGTGGGAAAGATAACAATAGTAGTAATAAAAAAAAATAACAACCACAATTGTAATAATAATGACGCTTTATTATTTCTTAGATCTGTTGTTGACATTATTATATTGAATTAATCTGTACGTAAATATCTTGCTAATATCACACATCTCCAGTTACGTTTCGTTCTCCTTATGATATTTTCAACAATGTCAATTTCGGAATGCTCTCTTAACGCAATACATTTTAGGGATCTTACTTATATCTTATGTCCTTGTGGTTAAATATTGCATTCATAATTAAGGGAATACGGTCATATTGTTTCCTAATTATTCTGTTTATTATAATTAAAAAAGTAGAAAAGTAAATAAAAGGAATTTTTTTTCTATAAAACTTTCTGGTAAATAAAAATCTATTTCTGATTGAATAAAAATCTGCTAATTTGGTTTTCCCTTTTTCATAAGCCATTTCATTATTGATTGATCTTCCTTCTTTATGGTATACTTTAGCCAAGCAAGTCGAAGCTTTATAGCCAAATTTCTCGCCTCTTTTTTGCCAGTCTAGTTCCTCAAAGTATAAAAAATAATCTTCACATAATAGCCCCACGTCTTTTACGAATTGAATATTTGTAAATATAGATGCGCCTATAACGTAATCAATTTTATTTTGTAACTCAATATGCTTTTCTTTTAATCTATTATATGAAATCCCCTCCCCTATATGTTTGGTCATTCCCATCCATGAATTATAAGATCCTCCAATTCCTTGAACTCTATCTGGATCAGAATAATACAATAAAGTACAACCTAAAAGCCCAATTTTATTTTTAGAATCATTAAAACTATTAATCAAAGAGTTCAAAGTTTCCTTTTCTATAACCGTATCATTATTTAAAAGCCAAATATATCCTTTGTTAATTCTAGAGACTATGAGTTTTATAGCGATGTTGTTGGCAGCTCCAAACCCTCTATTCTCACTAGCTTTAATTAGTAAGATTCTTTTTGATTTTTCTTCATAATTTTTATCTAATTTTTCTTCAGAAAGAACTTCAAACGAAACAAGTTCCTTTGATAAAAGACCTAAATCGGATCCTAATGTATAATATTTATTTCTTATCCAATTACTAATAAAATCAATGGAAGAATTAGTTGGGGAGTTATCAACAACGATAATTTGAAAGTTTGTATACTGGCTTTTTAGACAACTTTCCAAACATTCTATTGTATCTAAATGATTTTTATAATTAACAATTATGATGTAAACCTTTTCCATTATAACAACCTTTTAAGCATTCCTAAAAAGTTCCTAAATATTCTTATAACACTCAGCCTTTTTGTAGAATTATAAAGAATTCGCCAGTTATAATTAGGGATAGGCTTCCCCACTAAGACCATTGCTGCTAATCTAGGAAGGATCGCACCCTTTCTTTCGAATTGATAAGGTTGTATTTTTTCAAGATCGGAAGAGCTAAATCTTTTGCTGTTGGTTTTTATGAAATTTTTACTTATCGCATCTTTAATCATGTTTTCACCTAAAGAAGTTCTGGAAATTATTAGACTCAACCCAGGTCTTTCTTCAAAGGAAGGGAACCCATTGCTACTCTCTTCCCAAGAATCTGCAAATACAATATCAGCGAACTCTCCAGTTCCATCCGGGCATATTTTACATCTAAATTGTAAATGTTTATTCAGAATTTTCCCCCAAGACTCGTTATAGGTCATTTTATATTCTTTTTTCTCAAAATCAACAATTTTGAAATACCCGGGCCAACCTTCCCCCCGATATCTAAGTGATTTAATTTGGGAGGATTCTACATTCAGCTCACTTATTACTTCCTCTGTCCCTGTTATACTTGGGACTCCTGCACACATGAAAGAAATTAGGACCTTTATTTTATTCTCATATTTGGGATTTTCTCTAATTAGATTTCTTACACCTACAATATCACATGGTTTGCCTACAATGGCAAATTTTTGTTCTTGATCTAAGTGTTTAATTATTTCCTTTAGGGGGGAAGATGGGGCGTATCTAGACCCAGCCTTATCTAAAATATCTTCTTTACTTAAACTAATCGTAGTGTCACAATGAATAACATTAATTGTTGAAGCGCCAGTATGTAAAACATAGTCAACTATTTTCTCTTTAATGAGAAAGTATAGAAAAGCACTAAGGGCCCCTCCAGAAGAACCTTTATATCTCAATGACTCATCAACAGAAAATCCAGAACTTATGTCTTTTATTGGCCCCCAAATAACATCATAATTACTAGCAGGTTCTTGTTGAACATATATTCCTGGACAAGTTCTTTTAAATAAATTTTCTTCATCCTTATTTAAGGCACTTAGCTGAATAGGCCTAATGAACCCATCACTAGAATAATCTAATGATACCTTCTTTTTAAATAAACTTGCACAGAGGCCACATCCTGTACATAAATTCTTCTTTACTACCCAATCAATCATAGAAATTTGCCATATTACCAATTAAAGGAGAAAGTGTTTTTAATTAATTTCTCTTTTAATTGATCCCTGTTGCTGTAATTAATTTTTATTTTATCTAAAATTTGTTCTATATCTTCTATCTGTATATCAGCTGTGTTAATTACAGTTTCTTCCATATTAAACATAGAGAAAGTACCTTCAAACTTATAGCTGTATGCAAGCCCAATACTTGGAACATTGGAAGATAAAGCTGCAATACATGAATGCATTCTTGAACCTATAAAAAAATCAGATTTTGAAATTATATATTTAATTTCTTGTGCGTTATAATCTTTAGAAACAATATTAAGATACATTTTATCTTCATTGCTACTATTGCTATAAATCTCTTTAATGGCTTCAAGGTCATCTTCTTCATTAGGATTGTCAACATTGTATGTATGAGGGATTAATAGGATGTTGATATTCTTACTCAGGAAAAAATTTATTATTTTGTGCACAAGTTCTCGATACCGTAAATACTTATCTTTCATAGATTTATATCTATTAAAATACATTAAACCATTGATGTTAAAGCCCACAAAATTTTTTGGTAACTCATAATTCATAATAGGAGTAACTTCCATGAATACGGCCATATCAATATTAATTTTGAACGCTACATTTATTTTATCTAGGAACCTGTTAGCTTTATCATCTCTTACATATACCTGTCTTACTTTTTTCAATATGCTTTTTGCAATATATCTACCAACTATTGAATGAAATGGACCTATAGTTTGTGGTAAAAATATAATTGGTTTGTTCCAACCTAGAGCTAACCATGAATCTATAGCATGATATATTATTCTTTTTATACCATAAATATCGCTAAAGCTATCACCTTCATTAACATTAAATACTAAGTCTACTCCATAAAACAATTTCGATAAATTAGATTTTGGAGGATAATTGACAATTTTTCTAAGTGTTGACTCAGCAAGTGCACGTATAAAATCTTTTTTAACAAAATAATTAACGTTAACAATTACTCTTCTATCCCCTGAAACCTTTATTTCTTCGGTTAATACTCGTCTTTCTTTTCCCTTAGCTAATATTTCAATTTCTGATATATTATATTTTTCTACTAATACATTCACTGCGCCTAATCCTAATGCATTTACTCCTCTATTATCACTAAATAAGGACACTCCTTCTAATAATATCCGCATACAATTCTAATTATAGTTTATAAACTTAATTTTTTTTGATCTAAAATAATATCGAATAAAGGTATATGAGTATATTATACAGTAAGTAATAACTACTCCCCAAATCCTAAAATAATAAACTAATAAACAACTTGATATGATTGAAATGACAATAAACTCTACATGAAATTTTGTTTTAGTTTTCTGTTCTTTATTCAATACCATTGCAATCGCAAATATTGAAGAAAGGCTTTGCAACGAGTTTGCAAAGAGTAATCCTATGAGAGGGTAGATTGAATCCACATAAATTTCTTTTTGAAACAATACCATTAGTAGCGATTTTCCCCAATAAATAAATAGAATAATTAGTCCGAGATTGAATACTATAACTTTCTCTAATAAATTCGCACTTAATTGAGAAAACGATTTTGGGTCTTTAAGAAAAGCTGGATATGCTGATTGAATATACGAAGTGGATATTAACAGGATCACATTTGATATGGAAAATGCAACTTGATAAATAGCTAGCTCAGTATTTCCTAATATTAAAGATGCGCTTACATTTGGGATCATCATATAGAGTGGGATGGTAATAATGGATAATCCATAATATTTTAAATCTGGTAGCTTTGCCGTTAAAGATCTAATTATAAAACTTATTGAAAAAATAGGAGGTTTTATTTTAAACAAATTCCAAACTATTACTATTAGATGTATAATAATAATGACTTTTAAGAAACTATTTAAATCAGCACCTCCCTCATACATTAAAAGGGAAAGCAATATTATGATTGCTGATGAAATAAAATTATAGATAGACAAAGTTGTCAAAGTATCAGAAACTTGATAAAAGGAAAGCAGAATAAGAGAAATAACATTTTCTAAAAATACCTTTAATAAGATCAGCCCAAACAATAGATTATTTAAAGGCGTAACAGACATACTACCTAGCAGTAGAATCAGAAAGATAAAGGTAGAAACACTTAAGAATAGGGATAAATTGGATTTTAGAATTTTGCTATTGGCCGAATTAACAAGTATATATTCATTAAATCCAAAATTGGTAATTAGCAACAGTAAGCTAATTACGTTTAAATAAGCGGAATACGTGCCTAATTCCTCTACAGAAATGGCTCTTGCTAATAATAAGAAAAAGACATAATTAGCACCTCTTTTAAATATGTTGGATAAAGTATACAAAAAATTGCTCTTGAAGTTATAAACGATGATGCTGTATCTGCAATATAACCTCATCATTTCATGATTATTAACTTAATTGTCTTTATACATATTCTCCTTTTTGAAAAGGGATAATCCACATCTGGAGAACCTAAAGAAATACAAACCTAGCAAATTTCTCATATACATCGATTTCCCTAATTAAATATAAAAACAATAATATTGAAAACCCTAAAACGTAGTCGCCCATCTTGTTTGGTTGCTATTATTTTTATCTTTGCTTTATACTTAGTTTTTAATCATGAATGACAATCCCACTCCTCCTCAAAATAACGACGACGAAATTGACCTGAAAGACTTATTAAAAAAGATCATAGATGTCTTATCTAGAGGAACAAAAACGATAATCCTTTCCATACTGCTTGGTGCTATTTTGGGGCTGGCTTACTTCTTTAATTCCAAAACCACTTATGAAAGCAATATGATACTCAGCTCAGAGGTTTTGGTATTGGCTAATGTTAAAGCCTTGTTAGATCCATTTGAGCCTCTCATAGAGGAAGGGAATTTAGCTGTATTAGCAGAGCGATTAGGAGTAGATGAAGGAATAGCCGCTAAGATCAAGGAAATAGAAGTAAAGAGTACTTTTGAAAAGGAAAGTGATAATAAAGAATTGGTGAATTATTTTGAAGTGACGGCTACTGTAACCGATAATGATATCCTTC
>CAYTTV010000011.1:78313-82493 GCA_964440915.1 uncultured Roseivirgaceae bacterium | reverse complement strand
CAGCTTTTCAAGTTTTTGGAAGAGGATCCGAATGATCCGTTCACTTTATATGCCATTGCCATGGAATATGAAAAAATAAAACCTTTTGAGGCATTGGGCTATTATGAGCAACTGCTAAGAGAGCATGAGGACTATGTAGGCACCTACTATCATGCGGCCAAGCTCTATGCGATGTTGGACAAAAAGAAGGAAGCGGAAGAAACTTTTAAGAAAGGGCTCTTAATAGCACAAAAACAGGCTGACCACCATGCTTATAGAGAGCTACAGAATGCTTATAATGAGTTTTTGTATGACGAAGAAGAGGATTAGTTTAGAACCCTCTCCTATTGCACTCTTATAATATCTAAAAAGCTCCTTTTCTCATCTTTACCTCTTACAATAAACAAAGGTATTTCATTGCTGAAGTCAATAATCTTATTAAGTGTGCTCTCAAAAAATATGGAGGCATAAGAAGACATTCCCCTTGAACCTACGTAAACAATGTCCGCTTTTAACTCCTTAGCAAATTTACTTAGGCTAGCAGAAGGGTTCCTATCTTTGTCCAAAACATAATGGAAGTCTAAAGGAATATCATATTTCGTTTCATCCACAAATCTTTTAGTCGCTTTTATGGCATTCTTTTCCATGATAGCTGCAAATTCATTATAGTCTTTTCCTGTGCTATAGAAGCCCCAAGGAACAGTATATACATTGACGCAATGTACTGCGGCATTGGTGTGTTTTGCTAGGCTAATCGCTTCTTCCAAACCTTTTTTAGACTCTTCGGAAAAATCTACCCCTACAACAATATTCTTTATATCGCTATTGGCATGATCAGGAACCAAGCAAATTGTACATCCAGATGAATTCAGCAACCTACTCGTAAGCAAAGGGTTCTTTTTTTGAAACTTTCTGCCTAAGATTATCATTTCTACTTCCTTACTGTCAGATTTCTGGGCAATCATCTTCCTTCTATCGCCCTTCTCTACAAGCACATTCACATTTTCTGGCAGCACTCCTCCCCAATAGTCTTCTACCCTTTTCTTTACTAATTTTTCCACATCAACAATGCTTCTTGCGGGATCTGTTACATGATAAAATATCAACTTCGATTTATAAATGGCATGAAACAAGGCTGCAAAAGGAACCACTTTTTCATCAGAGGTAGAAAGATCAATCCCTGCAAGGATAGTATTTGGTGAAATCATAAGTCTATCGAATTTTAAACTATAGGATGAATCCTAGTTATCTTCAAGCCTAAACATAAGCATTTTTTATTTTTTAACCATAAATATGCCTTGCCCTTGCTGAAATTTCATTGCGATTATTGAAAATATTGGCAGAACCATCAATATTACTCCCACCCGCCAGAAGAGATCAAAAGGTCACCACAAGTTTTCCGGATTGACTACCAGAATTCATAATATCGAAAGCTTCTACGATATTATGGAAGGGCCGAACTGAATCTACAATGGGGACAATTTCATGGTCTTCCACAAACTTTGACATCGCCTCAAACTCCTCATCATTCCCCATTGTTGTACCTTGGAGCAATAGCTGATTCCAGAACATTCTATGCACGTTCAGTGAGGAAGGGATTCCTGTAGTAGCACCATAAAAGACTATTTTCCCGCCTGGATTCAACAGCTTTATCAACGTGTTTAAGCTATCACCGCCTGCACTATCAATGATCACATCAAATCCCACCTGCGAAGCCAAGGCTTCCCACTTCTCTATTTTATAGTTAAAACCACCCCTTGCTCCCAAAGCTTTTGCTTTTGCCAATTGATCATCTTTACTCGAAGTGACATATACTTTGGCTCTGGTGACGAGAGCAAACAAGAAAGCAAACTGGGCCACTCCTCCACCAATGCCTGTAATCAATACAGTTTTATCAGAATCAATTTTCCCTTGCCTGAACACGGCCCTATAGGCAGTAAGTCCACCCAAAGGCAAGGCCGAAGCAGCACTATAATCTAGATGCTTAGGTTTGCCGTGCAACCGGTCAATATCAACAACAATATATTCAGCAAAAGTACCATTGACAGGCATGCCCAATATTTTATATTGGGAAGATTGCACCTGAGGATTGTTGCCCCAATTTATATTAGGGTTAATAATCACTTCGCGGCCAATCCAATCTTGATGTTCTCCTTCAGCAGTCGCCTCCACGATACCAGCACCGTCAGAACCAAGCACGGTTCCATAAGCAATATTGGGATATTTTCCTTGGAGGCACCATAAGTCACGGTGGTTAAGGGAGGCTGCTCGCATACGGACCAAAGCCTGGCCTGTCCTTGGCACAGGTTTGTCTATATCTGCAATCTCTATCTTGCTAGGTTCCGATAATATTAATGCTTTCAAAGCCTACCTTTAGTAATGTCTCTAAAACAAAATCCACACTGCCTATTGGCTTTATATCTTATTAAAAGGGTGCTTCATCTTCATCTAAATTGGGCATAGAGGGTTTGTTTGGCGTATTTAATTTACTCCCCAAAGTTATTGTGTTCGGTCCCGCTTCGAATTCGCTTGATTGTCCTGTGGCGGGAAAGCTGCCATAACCTCCTCCGTCAATATCTCGATGCATATCGAGGTCGGTGAATTTCGTATACTTCCCGATAAATTTAAGTTGTACCGTATCTAATGAGCCATTCCTGTGCTTGGCTATGATGACCTCGCCCACTCCTTGTGTCGGCATACCATTCTCGTCCTCAGTTAGACCATAGTACTCTGGCCTGTATAGGAACATTACCATGTCGGCATCTTGCTCAATAGAACCCGACTCTCTAAGATCGGAAAGCTGTGGCCTTTTGTCCCCACCCCGAGTCTCTACTGCCCTGCTCAATTGTGAGAGGGCAATGACAGGTACACTTAGCTCTTTGGCGATATTTTTCAATGCCCTAGAAATAGAAGCAATTTCTTGTTCCCTATTGCCTGAACTACCTCCACTTTTTGAACTATCGCCAGACATCAACTGTAAGTAATCTATGATGATGAGCTGAATATCATGTTGGGCTTTCAATCGGCGGCATTTAGCCCTAAGCTCCAAGATGGATAAGGCAGGCGTATCGTCTATAAAAATTGGTGCTTCAGTAAGTTTTGCTGTTTTATACACAAGCTGCTCCCACTCGTAGTCTGCCAAGTTTCCCTTTTTTATTTTTTCGCTCTCGAGTTGTGCCTCTGCGGATATCAACCTGTTCACCAACTGTACAGAGGACATTTCTAGTGAGAATATAGCCACGCCATGCCCAAAATCGACTGCCGCATTGCGCATAGCAGATACTACAAAAGCGGTCTTACCCATACCAGGGCGTGCCGCAATAATGACCAAGTCAGATTTTTGCCACCCTGAAGTGACCCTATCCAAAGCGCTAAAGCCACTGGCCACACCAGTAAGCCCATCTTTATGGTGCTTTTTGGCTTCGAGTTCATCCATGGCTTCCCGCATAATAGAACGCATGTCGGCATAGTTCTTCCTAATGTTAGATTCGGACACTTCAAAAAGCGCCTGTTCCGTTTTGTCCAACAAAGAAAAGACATCTGTAGTGTCTTCATAGGCATCATGCTGAATTTCCGAAGCGATACGGATAAGCTCGCGCTTGATGGCCTGCTCGGATACGATTCTTGCATGGTACTCTATATTGGCAGCAGAATTGACTTTTGTCGTGAGGTCGGCGATATAATAGGCACCCCCCACAAACTCTAACTTGCCTTCTTTTCGGAGTTGATTGGCTACTGTACGCAAATCGACCGGCTCCGAATTGTTGAAAAGTGTGACGATGGCAGCATATATTTCCCTATGAGCATCTTTATAAAAGCTTTCAGGCTTCAGTATGTCGATTACTGTTGTCAAAGCATCCTTTTCCAACATCAAAGCACCTAGCACAGTCTCTTCAAGATCAACAGCTTGAGGGGGCAGTTTCCCCAGCATTGTGCCTGGTTCCAGATTGGGTCGAAACTTGCTCTTGTATCCTACGCGCAAAGTATTTGATTTTTCCAAAGACATTGATACTATTTTGATTAAAATGGACTAACTAGGTGCTGCTCGATCATGAGCATAAAGCAAACCTAAGTAAAAAGAATTAATAGTTGTAAAAGGTTTATCCACATTTTTTACTGCGGCTTATCCACACGCTCAACTGACTTATCCACAAATTATTTGATTATCCACATATTAGACACCAGATGTTAGAAATCAGAC
>CAYTTV010000011.1:11587-78213 GCA_964440915.1 uncultured Roseivirgaceae bacterium | reverse complement strand
ATCCACAAATTATTTGATTATCCACATATTAGACACCAGATGTTAGAAATCAGACTCTAGATATCTGTACGTCCTGATATAGGTTGTCATAAGATAAGTAGGCAATTGACATATAAAGATAAGGAGACAATTGACAGTGGGCAAGGAAGTTCATCTAGCCTCTTTTGTCATCTTGTTGCCAACTTGCTGAACAAAGGCAGCAAGTCATAAGATATCAAACAGATACAAGAGTAGGCAGTGGGCAACTGGCAGTAGCCAAGAATGACCTTCCCTAAATAGCGTTGACCGTTTACAAAACTCACAAGTTATGTTAAAAAACGGAAAATATATCATGCGGAGGCAAGCATTCTCCGAAGATTTTAAATTGAGTATTGTCAAAGAATACGAGGAAGTTCAAATTCCAGTCATCGCCAGAGTTACACAGCTTCTAGCCTCGAAAGGCTTCAACATAAATAACCGAAACAGGCATCCGCGCCAAGGTCAACCCCTGCGTGGTTTAGCATCATCAGAGTCACATGAGGCACAGACAGATGACAGGCTCTTACCAAAGTGGTATCTTTCCCATTATCCCCACAGAAATGTAAAGAGGAAAGTAATCAAACTTTGCATAGTCATCATAAGGAAAGGTAAAGCCGGCTTGACTAACAAACTTCAGATTTTCACTGCCCACCTTAATAGTAAACGAGGGCTCCAACATCAATTCTTCCATGGGATCATAATGCAATATTCCTGTTTGATGGTGGATGCCATTTACCTCATAAAAATGGACATAGGTCAATCTATAGCTTACCGCCCCCTCGACAATTTTATTGCCCAACCCCAGATTCCCTTGTAGGAACCACTTTTCAAACTTCGCATCGGTTCTCGTCTCATTTTCATCAAGATCAAAAAAATCATAAGCCATGGAGCTGCCCCTGCCATAACCACCATATATCTCAAATCTGCCAGCCCTGGAGAAAGTATTGTAGTACCCTACACCCAATTCTCCTACTTTTTGTTTTTTATTTTTATGCGAATCCTCGTCTTCGTGGATAGTGTATCCGAAGTTACCTATAATGGCAAAATGGTCTATAAAAGTAATTGCTCCTTGGGCTGTAAGACCGTTGCTACCATGGTATCCTGACAGTTGCAACTCTCCTTTTTCAGTAAAAAGTGGCACATTGCTGTTAGTAGGAAAATAAACAGGGGAGCATGATTGGCTCAAAGCCATAACTGTGACAAAAAGCACTATCCAAATTTTCTTCATGGCTTTAAAAATAAGACTTTAAATTAATGAATGCTCCCGATATAAAAAACTCAAACTGGACAGCAAGCTTACTTGGCCAAGGTCGCCATTTCCACAAGTGTAGTGGAATAATAAGCTTTTGCCTTGTCTCGCAAGTTATAAAAGCTTGTCATTACCTCCCCGTATGCACCTGCGCTCCTTATAGCGAGCAGGTCACCTCTTTCCAACTCGGGCAGCTCAAAGCCTTTTCTAAAGCAATCAGAAGACTCGCAAATTGGCCCTACCACATCGTACAAAGCTTTTGTTTCTACCTTGCTTGTAAGGCTCTCTATATGGTGCTCTGCCTGGTACAATGCAGGCCTTATAAGCTCCGTCATGCCAGCATCGATGATGGCAAAATTAGTTCGTATTCCCTTTTTAATAAACAACACTTTTGATATAAGGCTACCACATTGGGCCACTACCGCTCTCCCAAGTTCAAAATGCAGTTCTTGCCCTTTTCTCAAAGACAGATGCTGCCCGAAAACATTGAAATAGCTTTCAAAATCAGGAATAGGGTTACCATTTGGATCTTCATAGTCAATTCCAAGCCCTCCACCAACATTAATGTGCTTTAAGGCAATGCCATGCCCCTCAAAAAACCCTTGAAGTTCATTTATCCTTTCGCATAGTGATTTAAAAGCAGACAAATTGGTGATTTGCGAACCAATATGGAAGTGGATGCCACTTAAATTTATGTGCTCATATTGCTTGATGGCAGCTATTATTTCATCCAATTCCCAAACGTTGATGCCAAACTTGTTTTCTTCTAGCCCTGTGGTGATATAATGGTGTGTATCGGCCTTCACATTGGGGTTAATCCTCAGTGCGACGTTGGCCTTCTTGTTCATGTTCGCTGCCAGTTGGTTAATGACAGAAAGCTCTTGACCAGACTCTACATTGAAGCACAGGATATCTTCCGCCAGGGCAATATTGATTTCCTCATCCGATTTCCCTACCCCTGCAAAAACCACCTTGTCGGCAGAAAATCCTACCTCTATGGCCTTTTTGACTTCATTGCCACTAACGCAATCTGCACCAAGGCCGGCTGCTCTAATGGTTTGTAGAATGACATCATTGAAATTGGCCTTTAATGCATAATGCACATGGTAATCTTTTGAAAGCGCATGCTCCTTGATGCTATTTAAAGTTTTTTTCAGTAACTCAATATCATAATAGAAAAAAGGGGTAGGAAATGCTTGAAATTTCTGCACCAGGTCTTGGTCAAACATCTTTGTATCGATTTAATTATTTACTAAATAGTTAATGGGATTGGGAAAGCGTAAAAATAAAAAAAGGTAAGCTATCCCTGCTTACCTTTTTTATTTTTTTATATAATAATATTTATTTCACTTTTGCTACGATCGCTTTAAAGGCAGCAGGGTCGTTCATAGCCAGGTCAGCAAGCACCTTCCTGTTAAGCTCAATATTACTCTTTTTCAAAGCACCCATAAACTGAGAGTAAGACATATCGTACTCCCTTGCGCCAGCATTGATCCTTTGGATCCACAACGCTCTAAATTCTCTTTTCTTAGCTTTCCTGTCACGGTAAGCATATTGCATCCCTTTCTCAACCGCATTTTTGGCAACGGTATAGACATTGCTTCTTCGGCCCCAGTATCCTTTGGCGGCCTTTAAAATTCTTTTCCTGCGTTCTCTAGACGCTACAGCATTTACTGATCTTGGCATAATTTTGATTTTTCGACTACTGGTGTCTTCTTTATGAAGTGCTTTATACCAGGTGTCCGGTTAAACATTTTTAAAACCTTAGTTTTTAATTTTGTGTGGTATCGGTTTCCCGACGGTCACATTTTAGATGTTAAGCATGTCTTTTACACGCGGCTCATCTGACTTGTGCACCAAGCCCATGTGAGTCAAAGCTCTTTTTTGCTTGGTCGTCTTTTTGGTCAGGATATGGCTCTTGAAAGCATGCTTTCTTTTTATCTTGCCAGTACCCGTCAGCTTGAAACGTTTCTTCGCTCCGGAATTAGTTTTTACTTTAGGCATTATATATAAATTAAGTTAACTGTATTGATGCTACTTCTTTGCTCCTTGCCCTTGTTTTGGGGATAAGAAAACGGTCATCCGTTTGCCTTCAAGTTTAGGCAACTGGTCTACCTTAGCTAAATCCTCCAACGCTTGGGCAAACTTCAACAACAAAATTTCCCCTCTTTCTTTAAATACGATGGTTCTACCCACGAAATGAACATAAGCTTTTACTTTCGCCCCTTCCTTCAAAAAGCCTTTAGCGTGGTTTAACTTAAAATTAAAGTCATGCTCATCAGTATTTGGACCGAATCGGATTTCCTTAACTACAGTCTTCTGCGCTTTGGATTTTATCTCCTTTTGCTTTTTCTTTTGCTCGTACTTGAACTTCGAGTAGTCTATCACCTTACAAACGGGGGGATCGGCCTTAGGAGAAATTTCTACAAGGTCCAAATTTTGCTCTTTGGCAATTTTCAGAGCGTCTCGAATGTCATAGACACCCACCTCCACATTCTCCCCAACTACCCTAACTTTCCGGGCTGTTATTCTCTCATTTACTTTATAAGGCTCTTCGACTCTCCCTCGAAAAGGTACTCTTCTTACTTGTTTGCTAATAGTTACCTCCTTTGTTTATTAAAAAAAATTAGTTTGCAAATATCCAAAATATTTTAAAGAATCAAAAAACTATACTGTAAATATGTCCATTATCGGAAAGATAAGGATAAATTTTCGTTTCATGACAAGCATTCGTCTAACAGATTGCCTTATTTATCCCATAAGTGCTTTCGACTCTTGCGTAAATAAATCCGCAAATCCTGCTAAAGTAAAACTTCCGAGATCTCCTTCGCCTTGTTTACGGACTGAAACTGTCTGTTCTTCTTGCTCCTTCTCTCCTACTATGAGCATATATGGCACTTTCTTCACTTCAGCGTCTCTGATTTTCCTTCCTATTTTTTCATCTCTATGATCAACGTATCCTTTAATATCCCTGTCTTCTAAATAGGTGCTCACTGTTTGCGCATAATCAGCATACTTTTCAGAGATCGGCAAAATGGCAATTTGATCTGGTGCAAGCCACAACGGGAACTTCCCTCCACAGTGCTCGATCAATAAGGCCACAAACCGCTCCAAAGATCCGAATGGCGCACGGTGGATCATTACCGGCCGATGCTTTTGGTTGTCTGCTCCTATATATTCCAACTCAAAACGCTCCGGCATTTGGTAATCTACCTGAATAGTGCCAAGCTGCCAGCTTCTCCTGAGGGCATCTTTTACCATAAAGTCCAACTTAGGCCCGTAGAAGGCAGCCTCTCCTTTTACCGATATTGTAGACAGCCCCTTTTCTGCAGCCGCCTCGATAATGGCATTTTCTGCTTTCTCCCAAGCTTCGTCGCCACCAATATACTTTTCTTTCTTATCGGTGTCCCGTAGAGAAATTTGTGCGGTGAATTCTTCAAAGCCCAAGGCCTTGAATACGTATAATACGAGGTCTATCACCTTTAAAAATTCTTCTTTCACCTGGTCTGGGCGACAGAAAATGTGGGCATCGTCTTGTGTGAATCCTCTCACCCTTGTAAGACCGTGCAGCTCACCACTTTGTTCATATCGGTATACGGTTCCAAATTCAGCCAGTCGCAGTGGCAAGTCTTTATAGGACCTTGGTTTGGTCTTGTATATTTCACAATGATGCGGGCAATTCATTGGTTTCAACAAAAACTCTTCACCTTCGTGGGGTGTAAGAATAGGCTGAAACGAATCGGCTCCATATTTTTCATAATGACCGGAAGTAACATACAGTTGCTTGCTGCCAATATGAGGCGTGACAACTGCGCTATAGCCAGCTTTTACTTGCGCTTTCCGCAAGAAATTCTCCAGCCTTTCTCTCAACAATGTTCCTTTCGGCAACCACAACGGCAGGCCCATGCCTACTTTTTCTGAAAAGGCAAAAAGCTCCAATTCCTTGCCCAACTTCCTATGGTCTCGCTTTTTAGCCTCTTCTAATAGTGCTAGGTATTCTGTTAGTTCTTTTTGCTTGGGAAATGAAATGCCATAAATACGAGTCAATTGCTTGTTCTTTTCGTCTCCTCTCCAATAGGCACCAGCAATATTCGTAAGCTTTATGGCCTTAATAAAACCTGTATTGGGTATATGGGGACCACGGCATAAGTCCACAAAATTCCCTTGCTCATAAAAAGTAATCGTACCGTCGTCTAATCCTTCTAATAGGTCCAGCTTATATTCATCTCCTTTTTTCTTAAAATATGATATAGCTTCTTCCTTACCAATATCTATACGCTTGTAGGGGTTTTTCTCCCTTGCAAGCTCTGTCATTTTCTTTTCCACTAAAGCAAGGTCTTCGGCGGTAAACTCTCTATCACCCAAGTCAATGTCATAGTAAAACCCATTCTCTATGGCAGGTCCAATTCCAAATTTCACGCCTGGATAAAGCAATTCTAAAGCCTCGGCTAAAAGATGCGCCGATGAGTGCCAGAAAGTAGATTTACCATCGTCGTCATTCCACGTGAGCAGTTGCAATGTGGCATCTTCCTCAATAGGCCTATGGGCATCGCGCACCTCTCCATTTACTTTGGCTGCCAAAACATTCCTGGCAAGCCCTTCACTGATCCCAGAAGCTACTTCTAAGCTTGTTACTCCTTTAGGATATGTTTTTATCGATCCATCTGGCAGGGTAATATTTATCATTTTCTCCTTACGCGTTAATTTCGTTCTCTTCCTTAATTACAAACTTTTCAAAGGTAGCAAAAGTAATGTATATAGGCTTCAAAAATACTATCTCTTCCTTTATATCTGCAAGACTGAGTGTTCTATGATCGGCCAAATTTTCTTAACCAGCGATTGTGTTACCATTAAAAGTCATTCCTGGGCAGCCTTGTCAGGCTGAACGGCAATGTCAGAAAATAGGTGTCAGCAACGGAATAGGCTGGGCTTCCCTTATCCTCCTTTCTTCTTGGATCCGTTGAAGGTAGGCGATCTTCCCTTTTAAACTTCGGAGTTCTCCAACTGCGGTAGTATTGGCCGGTTCGATGGCAAGGATGGCCTCATACTTCTGAACAGCATTTTGATACTGTCGCCTTCTATCTAAAATCCGGGCCTGTAGCAACATGGGTGCTATAAACATAGAATCTATTTCTAATGCCTCTGTGGCATACCAATTGGCAGAATCAAGATGGTTATGTTGATAGTAATATTGCCCTAATTGATAATATGCAGGCGCATACATCGTATCGTTTTCCAGTATGTTCATAAACACCCCCTTAGCACTATCGAGCAGGTTCATTTTATTCAAAATGGTTCCCTTTGCATAAAGCACCTCTTTGTCATAGGTTGTCTTTAATATTTCATTGAGATGTTGACCAGCAGAGGCATAATCTTGTTTTGCGGCATAAATGTCAGAAAGGGCCAAATAGGCTTCCTTGTTTGTTCCCTCCCCTTCTATGGCTCGTAAAAGTTCCTTCTCGGCCGTGGCTGTATCGCCCAATGCCAGATGAATCTTGCCTTTTGTGTAGCGGTAAACCCTCTTCTGGTCATTTTCATGAATAGCCTTATCGATATAGTCCAAAGCTAATTGCAAAGAATCACTTACAAAGTACATCTCTGCCATCAGTCCATAAAGCATAGGCTCCGATGCACCGGCCTCGATGGCGTTCCAAGCGGCAGCAATAGCCAAGTCTGGGGTATGGTTAAGCGCATATAGCTTCGCCAGAAGATGGAGATAATCGGGATCACCTTCTTTCAATGTTGTAGCCTTCTTAGCTTCGAGCAGTGCTGTCTCATAATTGCCAAAAGCTTCTAGCACGAGTGCTTTCTTATAATAGTTGTCCGCATTATTGGGATAGTTTTCGATGGAGCTGTTAAGGTGAGCCAGAGCGATATTATAGAATTCTTTGTCTATGGTTGGAGCCTCTATGACCCTGTCGGAGGAATAATGTCGGTCGCAGGCACAAACCAAAACCACCATCCATAGTAAAAAAAGATTTTTCTTGATACGCAACATTTGCCAATATTTAAAGAAGCTGATGCCCAAATTACACAATACCTGTTTATAAAATAAACTGAAAATTGATTTTAACGCCAAACTTACTTATGTCGGGCTTATCTAAATAAGTAAGTCTATGATAGGCATCTATCCTGATAAACTTTAATATATTTTCTATACCGTAACCCACTTCTATATAAGGCCTATCAAAAGACAAAGATTCAAATGCGGGCACGCTTTCTCCATCTTCCTCCGTATTAGGAGTAATGGTTCTGTTGGCTTCTGTGGCATCTCCAAAGAGAATATTGCCTGTGGCAACCAAGCGCCATTTCAACTTTTTCATCAGTGGAATCCTGTTTAAGATGAAGCCCTCAAAATAATGCTGGTAGTTCAGCGATACGTATCTGTCGCTCACAAATTCGAGTTCATTCATGAGATTATAGGCATTTGTAGCCGAAAAGAAGGTTTCATTGCCAATATGTACTTTCAACAGCGGATAGGGTATGGTGGAGAATATTTTACCGGAGGTAAAAGTATATGTAGATCGGCCCAAAACGCCCATTTTTAGATTTTGTTTTAACTCTAGTGCCACTTTATGATATTCGAAATCACTACCCAGCACATCTTTGAAACCATAAGTGTAGTTGGCCGAGATCTTTGGCCGTGTTCCATTGCCAAGGCTTATTCTTTCATTATCATTTTGTACAAACAATTCGTTCTTGGCGTAACGTAGCCCTATGGTAAATTCCGACACCTGAAACTGGTTACGGATGACTTCGCTCTGCTGATCATTTTTTGCTTGGTAGGTAAAATCATAAAGCGGAGAAAACTGCCTGTTTTTAAGTGTGATGGTATTGGTAAGTCCTCTGCTGATTTCGGACTGAAACCATACTTTCGCTTCGGTATTGATAAAAGGCCGTACCAAAGTGCCAAAGTTGCTAACCGCATAAAAAACTGAAATTTCCTGGAATTCTTCTGCTGTCAGACCTACCTGTTCAACGTCTTTCCCATAGCTCCCCCCAATGACAGTCCATGGTTTTCTGGATAAAATATATTGTACGGAACCTTGGTATTTGATCATCTCATCTTTGGTACCATAAGCAACAAAACCTCTGAGCACCCACTTTCTGCTAAAATCGATATTCGTTCTAAAACCCAACCTAAAGCGATTTCCCTCAATATTGTTGTTGGCATAGGCCAGTAAATAAGGACCGACGTCAATTTTTCCTACTTTCTTATAACCATTGACTAATACGTTCACAATGTCGATATAAGACTTTACTATCGGTATCTTTTGTAGCGTATCGATCATGACATATACATTCTTTTCCGTTGAGGATAGGGGTTCGTGCCGTTTCTCGTTCCAAAAAGCTTCGTCCGGTGTTTTAGCATCTTCGGCCACTTCAATGGGTATCTGATAGAAATTGGCCTGGTGAGGGGCATTGATTCTGTAATCCTTATTGGAAGTATAGGACTTCATTAGCATGCTCGGTGCGCTTTTGAGTTCGGCAATCTCAAATAGCTTTCTGGCTTTGGTAGGAACCCATGGTCCCGCTTCAGTGGGCTCCATTTCCTGCTGTATTCTAATTCTTCTTATAAAATTAAGATTAGCAGAAGGTTGAACCGTAAGGTCTACCTGCTTCAAAGCATATTCATCTTTTGTTATCCATATCACCCCTTGAAAAGCGAGGTCTTGGGGGCTATTAGGGTATACATCTATCCGGTAACAAAAGTGCGGACCGATATACATGCTATCCACCAGTTCATAATCGTAATATATTTTCCAACCATCTGCTATAGGCGACACAAATTCCTTTTCGACAATGGTCAGCCAATTTTCATAGAAATTATACTCTTGAAAAGAAGCGCCTATAAATTGTGAAACCAGGCTTCCGTCTTGAAGGCCTACCCCTGTAAGTTTGGTATTTAGTATATGCTCCCGCTGTGCCTGCGGGTTTTGCCTAAAGTAGAGCTTAGATATGGACTCGCTGATAAAGATGGGTAGAATTGGTTTACCATCTTCCCCCACGATCAATTGAATGCTGTCTAAAACCATGCTTACCTGCTGCATGGCTCTCTTTTTCCTTATTCTGTCAGGAATCTCGCTAACACCGATTTCGAGTTTATTATAACTCTCGAACTCATAGGCTTCCAGTGCCTTCTTGTCATTCTTGCGTTTGTTCTTAACAGCGTTTCTAATGATCGGATAGGCTGGATTTTCGCCAGCTATGATGACCACCTCTGATAAGCTGACAATATCCGTTGCAAGCTGAAAGTTGACCGTTTGGACATGACCCTTGGTTACGGCTTTTACCCTCTTGTGATATCCTATATAAGATACCTCTAATGAATCTACCTCCTCTTTTGTACTGAGGGAAAAGTAACCTTCAAAATCAGATGTGGTTCCAATATAAGTACCTTGAAACAGGATATTCACAAATGGCAATGGGTCTCCAGTGTCTGCATCTGTCACTCTTCCATTTACGACTGTCTCTTGTGCAACTGCCCATTGCGACAATATGAATGACAAATAAAAAAATGTCAAGAACGCTCTAATGTCAAGGGGCATAAACCGTGCACTTTTTTTTGTGCATCGCCTAGTTTTCTTAGCGCATGGCTTAAATTCCATTAGAGAGGACATGTTGTTTGTCGTGTTAAGCTGATGTCAATTATAGCCTTTGTATTAATTCAAAAAAATGTACTATATGGCCGAAAGATATCTTATTTTAAAATGGCTACAGGTGCAATTTGACCTTCTAAATTACATCAACTTCTTCCTTTTCACCCAGTACACGAGGAGCAATATTCAAAATATATAGGTCTATTATCGCCTTTGGCCTGGCTAACGTTTCACGGAATAAGACTTTGAATGATTGTGAGAAAGGAAGATTATCGGCTGCATAGGCGGTAGTCTCCACGCCATAATGATTGGCTATAAATAAAGCTCTATAGGAGTGAAAACGCTGTGTAACAATAATAAAGTTTGTTTGCCCGAATATTTCTTTGCACCTCACAACTGAATCCAACGTCCTGAAACCCGCATAATCTAAGGTGATGGCACTTGCCGGAATCCCCTTAGCCAACAAAGCCTCATTCATGTATTGCGGTTCATTATAGTACCGGGTCTCGTTATCGCCACTTAATATGAGATGCTTTACCTTTCCTGATTTATACAACTCAGCAGCAGCATCCATCCTGTAAATGAAAAATGGATTATCTCTACCATTTTCCAACTTCTTGCTCGTACCCAACACAAGGGCAACTTCAGTATTCGGCAAGGCATCGATAGATTGAAACACTTGGCTTTTAGTGGCATACATCACCCATACATTTGGAAGAAGGAGCAACAATACCCCTAACCAAAACCCTAACCAAATTATGGTGTTTATTGTGATTTTCATCCTATCGTTTTAACAACTAAAACAAGCCAAGTTGGTCATTTTCTTCGTTATCCTTAGCCTCTGGTCCCCCTTTTTTACCAAGCTCCAAGTCTATAGTAGCGCCTACATCAAAAGAGTCCTTGTCGGTTCCTTTTATCTTCTGCTCTCTATCCTCAGCAGCATTATTGGCCAGCACCTTCACCTTCGAGATATTGGCCTGCGGCATTCTATTGCCAATGGCCCGCCATCCTTTCACGTCGATAAGCATGTCGAAATCATAAAGCGCAGTTTCTTTCTCCCCGCCCTTTTTGGCCTTATAGGTAATTTCTACTTGCGCCTGCTTTTCTGTTGTAACAACCGTTAAACTGGAGCCTTTTGATTCGCTGATAAAACAAAACGGTTTCCCCAATGTTGAAGTCTCTATTTTAAACCGCTTCACATAAAAAACCTTGTTGGCACCTTCATAATAGACGCAAGAAATGACTTTTTCAGGATTAAATTTCTCCATCAACAGCACTTGTTCGGGATCATAGCGGTTGGTCAACTCATAAGAGGTGAGGGTATAGCATCCGTTTTTGTCGATCACCAAAACGCTATCTTGCCCTTTGAACGTCCCCAGTTTTTTTCCTCTACCGTCGGTATTCAGCCTTCCAATAGATTCGTCATACCATATATCGAGGCCCCCGAGCGTAGAAGTTCCTTCAACTTTAAGCTGAATCTTCCGAACTGGATGTTTTGTAAGGATATTGCCCTGCGCTGCTCTACCTTTGATTTCAATGGTAGAAAAATCAAAATCAAACACCTTGATTCGGGCTTTACTTCCGGAGGTTAGAAAAACGGTCACTATTTCTGCCTCACCGTTAGGGTTTGCGGTAAAGTAGCTCATCTTGGATCCTTTATTGCCTTTTGTAAGGTCATATTCACGATCTCTTGTAACAGAAAGGACTTGGAATCGCTTCACCATGGAGCGTCCGGTTTTACCGTCCACATATATCATGTTATATACCATCCGTTCGTCGTTCTTCTTAAAGACTGCGGCATATAAGATATCTTTCCCAACAAAAACCTTTTCGGCTATCCTTGTCACCACGCAGACGCCATCACTTCTGAACACTATAATGTCATCAAGGTCAGAACAGTCACAAACGAACTCATCCTTTTTGATGCCATATCCAATAAAACCTTCCTTCCTATTCACATAAAGCTTCTGATTATTAGCGGCCACCACATTGGCTGCAATAGTATCAAAAGTCCTTATTTCAGTCATTCTTTCTCTACCCTTCCCATATTTGGCCAAAAGATTTTTGTAATAGGCGACAGCATAGTCGATAATGTTGGCCAAGTGATGTTCCACCTGCTGCAGCTCTTCCTCCAAGCGGCGCATCAGCTCATCAGCCTTGAACGCATCAAACTTGGAGATCCTTTTGATTTTTATTTCTGTCAGCCTAATGATGTCATCGGTAGTGATTTCTCGATAAAACTGACTTTTGAATGGATCTAACCCTTTATCTATAGTCTCTAGGACCGCTTCCCAAGTTTCACATTCTTCAATATCGCGGTAAATCCTGTTCTCTATAAAAATCTTTTCCAATGAGGAGAATAGGATTCTTTCTTTGAGCTCGCCTCTTCTAATTTCTAGCTCCTTTTGCAAAAGTGCCACCGTTCGGTCGGTGCAGATTTTTAAGATATCATGTACACTGATAAAGTGAGGCTTGTCATCGGCAATGATGCACGCATTGGGAGAGATGGAGACTTCGCAATCCGTAAAGGCATACAGAGCATCTATTGCTATATCAGGCGATTGGTTAGGCGCAAGTTGCACCTGTATTTCTACATCCCTGGCAGTATTGTCCACCACCTTTCGGATTTTTATTTTCCCTTTGTCATTGGCCTTTATAATGGATTCGATTATGCCCGTAGTAGTCGTCCCGAAAGGGATATCTTTGATTACCAACGTCTTTCTGTCCACCTCTTCTATCTTGGCCCTTACCCTAACACGCCCACCTCGCATGCCCTCATTATAATCCGTCACATCGATCATGCCCCCAGTAGCAAAATCGGGATATAAGACAAAATTCTTCTTTTTGAGATAATCTATGGAGGCATGTATCAGTTCACAGAAGTTGTGCGGTAGGATTTTTGTAGAAAGCCCCACGGCAATCCCTTCGACTCCCTGGGCAAGCAACAGCGGAAACTTTGAAGGCAAGGTTATCGGCTCCCTTTTCCTGCCATCATACGAAAGCTGCCACTGGGTCGTCTGTGGGTTAAAGAGCACGTCTAGGGCGAACTTGGAAAGCCTGGCCTCGATGTACCTAGGGGCTGCAGCACTATCGCCAGTCCTTACATCTCCCCAGTTTCCCTGGGTCTCGATAAGCAAGTCCTTTTGCCCCATGTTCACAATAGCATCACCAATAGAGGCATCGCCATGAGGGTGATACTGCATGGTACTCCCTATGATGTTGGCCACTTTATTAAACCGACCATCATCCATTTCTTTCATGGCATGCATAATCCTGCGCTGAACCGGCTTTAAGCCATCTTCAACTGCCGGGACTGCACGCTCCAAGATCACATAGGAGGCATAGTCCAAAAACCAATTTTTATACATCCCTGATACAGGCACCACATCATGGATAATGTCTTTGCCCGTATCTTCAGGATTCAGTCCGTTTTCTTCTTCTCTCATTGTCTTTTCACTATCGGAAATTCAACTTTTCGCTGATTTTTAACAATATCAAATACTGTTTAATCTTCCAGTTCCATGGATTCGCTCAGGGCAAGATCCATTTTATTGTCCTGGATTTCGACGACATCTTTTTCTACTTTCAGATTTTCAATAATAAAATTCTGTCTGTCAGGGGTGTTTTTACCCATATAGAATGATAGCAGGTTGGC
Source organism: uncultured Roseivirgaceae bacterium (assembly GCA_964440915.1). Lineage (GTDB taxonomy): Bacteria > Bacteroidota > Bacteroidia > Cytophagales > Cyclobacteriaceae > CAMPJM01. Next base: position 64,691 of record CAYTTV010000011.1, on the reverse strand, counting down.
AATGCTTGTCTCCTTGCTCAGGATGATGGGCTCTAGTCGAATATCTTCTCCTATAAAGTTGCCAAACTCTTCAGGAGATATTTCACCCAACCCTTTGAATCGCGTGATTTCGGGCTTATTTCCCAGCTTGGCAATGGCATTGATTCTTTCTGTCTCGCTATAACAGTATATGGTTTCTTTTTTATTTCTAACCCTAAATAAAGGGGTTTCCAATATGTATAAATGGCCATTCCTGACGAGGTCTGGGAAAAACTGCAGAAAGTAAGTGAGCAGTAGGAGTCTGATATGCATACCATCCACATCGGCATCTGTGGCGATTACGATTTTCCGGTAGCGTAGCCCTTCCAGCCCATCTTCAATGTTTAGTGCATGCTGAAGCAAGTTAAATTCCTCGTTTTCATACACTACTTTTTTGGTGTAGCCATAGCAATTTAAAGGTTTCCCCCTAAGGCTGAATACAGCCTGTGTCTGCACATTTCTTGATTTTGTAATCGAACCACTAGCAGAGTCTCCCTCCGTAATAAAAAGCATAGAATTGTCTCTGTTTTCTGCTTTAGGGTCATCATAGTGTACCCTACAGTCACGCAGTTTTTTATTGTGGAGGTTGGCTTTTTTTGCTCTTTCGTTAGCAAGCTTCTTTATGCCTGCAATTTCTTTTCGCTCTCTTTCAGATTGCAATATTCTTTTAAGGAGAGCATCCGACACTTGGGAAAACTTATGCAGGTAGTCATCTAATGCTTTTTTCACAAAGTCATTGATAAAAGTCCGCATTGTAGGTCCATCCGGTCCTACATTTTGCGACCCTAATTTTGTTTTGGTCTGAGATTCGAACACAGGCTCTTGAACACGGACCGATATGGCACCCACGATAGAAGCGCGAATATCGGTAGCATCAAAGTCCTTTTTGTAAAACTCTCTTACCGTCTTAACAAGTGCTTCCCGAAAAGCAGCCAAGTGGGTACCGCCTTGTGTTGTAAATTGACCATTAACAAATGAGTAATACTCCTCTCCATACTGATTAGAGTGCGTCAGCGCAAGCTCTATATCTTCTCCTTTCAAATGAATAATGGGGTATCGGATATTCTCTTCGTCTGTTTTGCGCTGCAACAAGTCGAGCAGGCCATTTTCAGAATAAAACTTTTTACCGTTGAAGTTGATCGTCAGCCCTGAATTCAAAAAAACATAGTTCCATATTTGATTTTCCAGGTACTCGGGAATAAAATGATAGTTTTTAAAAATAGTGTTGTCGGGTTCGAAAACTACTAGCGTCCCGTTCCTGCCACTGCTTGTTACGATAGCAGGATCGTGGCTCAGCACACCTTTCTCAAACTCAGCTAATTTGGTTTGCCCCTCCCGAAAGGCCTGAACCTTGAAGTATGAAGACAGCGCATTCACTGCCTTAGTACCCACACCGTTCAATCCTACAGACTTTTGAAAAGCCTTAGAGTCATACTTGCCTCCTGTGTTGATCTTAGATACACAGTCTACTACTTTGCCTAACGGAATACCTCTTCCATAGTCGCGAATCTCTACCCTATGTTCTGATACCTTGACATCAATAGTCTTTCCATAGCCCATGACGTGCTCATCTATGCAGTTGTCTATAACTTCTTTAACCAGCACATAAATGCCGTCATCCTGGGCAGAGCCATCGCCAAGTTTCCCAATATACATCCCAGGTCGCAACCTGATATGTTCTTTCCAGTCTAATGACCGAATACTATCTTCAGTATAGTTGTTGTTTTCCGCCATTGTTTTTTAATTATTGTTGCACACCTCTCCTACAGCAGCAAAATCATTGCAATTTGTTGTGCTCGCATTTGTCCGATTTTAAGAGACCTCGGAGGGCTTTGGATTATTTCTTCTCAAAACAGTCCATACAAACCCTGCCATCCAGAAAAGGATAAGGAAAAGCCCAATATAAATCAAATAATTATAATGTGTTGGATTAGAATAGCCTGGATTATTATAAAAGCTTACGATCAAGGAAGTTATAGCATAGAAAAGATTTAATATCCCAGCCATGGCACCCAGCCAGTTATTCAATACGATCCTAAAAGGGTTCTGCAGAACGCCTTGCTCATACCGCACTGGAGACACCAAACCCAACACTCGTGTCACTGTCAGGATCAAGCCATTAGAAAAAAGGGTTATCCCTACCATTATGTAAAAGAAAATATCTCTCGAAAGAAAGACACTGGACATTACAGAACTTCCCAATGCAAGATCGACTTTTGCAGGCATACCTGAAAAAGCAAAGAGTAAAACAGCAAGAAACCCTAGCAGCGAAAGAATCCAGAAAAACTTAATAAATCTGTTCATTTTTAAATTTAATATTGCAATGTGAACCTTCAAGGACTACCCATGCCCAAAAGTTCCATCAGGGGCAGTAGTATACCATGATATCAATTTCTCTTTATGGATAGGGGTAGAAACCTTAAGAAAGCATACCTTTGCAAAGTAAAAACATTTTTATCAGAATTGGAGATAAGTTTTAAAATAGTATGAGCATTGGCCCCTCCCCCATTTTTAAAAGACCCAACTTAAGTACCATAATTATTCTTTTCTTTTATGCAGTTGTATTTTATAGCTGCAGCGAACCTATAGAGGTCAAGGGATTTGATGCCCAGTCCTGGAAGTCGGACAAAAGAGCCTGTAATAATTCAAGGATCGATTACGAGAAGGTAATTATTGCAGCAAGGGATCAGGTTGTTGGCGCCACCCAAGAGGATATTATTCGTTTTTTGGGGAGACCTGAAAAACAAGAATTATATACCAGGGGGCAAAAGTTCTACATTTACTACTTGAGCCCATCACCTGAATGCGATGGGAACATTGATCCGAAAAGCCCTTCTCGATATCTGTATGTGCGTTTCAGTGCGCTTAATAAGGTGAATGAAGTATTTGTACAGCAGTTATAACTACTTCGAAAGCAACGCTTACGTACATAAGCATTTTACATGCAATATTTAATCAATGTTTGATCAGCTAAAACAAGCTATTCTTTTGTTATTGTTGAAAAGCTCCTCCCCCTTCTGCATTTGATTGGTTCTGAAAAATATTCAAATTTTGAAACTCGAAATTTTGAATTGTTGTTAAATATTTTTAACTTGATAGGGATTGCCAAATAATAATTGGCTATAATCCACATAAACGCATCAATAACACTGATATCGTTTAACTTTTTAATATTTTATTTCACTCAAATATGTTTCACCTTAAATTACTACTATCATGAGATTTCACCCTAATGAACTGTTTATCTTTTATGATCCGGCGAGCAATACGGGCAAACAAACCCGTGCATATGCATACTCCATCACCAAGCATGTGAACGAGGTGGCCTTTGAGCATGCTCGTTTTTCCTCTACTCGATGGAGAGAGATATTACAACTGCTCAATCTAAGGGCCAAGGACATCATGAACCGCGCCCACCCCGAATATCAATCTAAACTGGCGGGCAATAATTACAATGATGAAGACTGGCTGAACATAATCATCAAACACCCTTACCTTATTAAAGCACCTATCGCTGTAAAAAATAAAAAAGCAGTGCTGTGTATCAAGCCTACCGAAATACTAAAACTTGCCTGACGCTTTGTTAGTCATTCAATCTGATGCCGTTTTCTAAAAGAACAATCGAGCCATCTCTATAAAGGCCACCAATGGCCTTTTTAAATGTTTTCTTGCTCATTTCAAAAACTTCTTTTATAATATCTGCTTCCGTCTTATCGTGGTACGGAAGAAAGCCACCTCCGGCTTTGAGCTTTTGCAAGACGATATCCTTTCCATCAGTTATGGCTTCAATGCCCTCCTTGCTCAACCGTAAGTCGATTTTACCATCTTCCCTTATTTTCCTAATATAGCCTGTTCGGGTGTCTCCTACATTCAACTGTTCAAAAACCTCATTTCTATAGAGGATTCCCGAGTACTGACTGTCTATAATGGCCATATAGCCGAGGTCCGTTTCATCATAGATCAATAAATCTACCACTTGTTTTTCTTCCAAATCCGTTGTGTCCTTGTTTAAAAAAGGATTGAGCTTCCCCACCCCTATTACACGCGAGGTTCTTGGATCCAAGCAAACGCGAACTACGGCTTTCTGCCCCTTATACAGCTTCCTATGTTGCTCATTGTTCGGCACGAGAAGATCCTTTTGAATACCCCAATCAAGAAAAGCACCAAAATCGGTTACATCTTTCACAGTCATGGCAGCAAACTCGCCCACCACCGCTATCGGACTTACAGTTGTGGCAATGAGCCTATCTTCAGAATCTGTATAAACAAACACATCCAATTCATCCCCTATCTGAGTGTTTTCAGGAATATATTTTCTTGGAATGAGTATTTCTCCTTGATCAGATTCTAGATACATCCCAAAATCAACTTCTTTTACTACTTTTAGAGTATTGTTATTGCCTATTCTTAACATCAAACATCGCGTTATATGATCAACAAAGGTCGCACTTTTTGGCTTAATGATGCAACATATAGCCCTTATCCATTCATTTAATCTTCTTCGAAAAGAGTAACAGTGACCTGTTCACCAATTTGATAGCTCCCATTATCACTTTTTATTGTTATGGTTGTTTGAAATGCCGAGACCTCCAGTTCATAATAACTTCCGAAAAAGCTCACATGTTGCACTTTCCCCTTTACACCTGCCGGACCTTTATTGACAACAAATTGCTCTGGCCGGATTAGTACCATTTCTCTCCCCTCTATAGGCACAATTGGCAATTTCTTGAAGCCGACCAAATCTTTGAGTTCAGGCACAGGCAAAAGACTGTATTTCCCAAAAAGCCCAGCCACATATTCGTCATCAGGTTTTCGATAAATCAGTTCTGGCGAACCTTTTTGCACGATCTCCCCATCACGCATCACGATAATCTCATCGGCCCAGGATAATGTATCCGTAGGATCATGAGAAGCCATCATGCAAGTGATCTCCAACCTATTGCTTATGTCCTCCACTACTGACTTCAGTATGTTTTTATGCGCCATATCCAAGTTGGAAAAGGGCTCGTCTAACAGTAAGAGGTCGGGCCAATTGGCCAGTATTCTTGCGAGTGCCACTCTTTGGCGCTCCCCTCCCGAAAGTTCGTCCGTTTTACGCTTTAGCAAATGATCGATTCGGCACACTTTATATATAGCCTCTGCCTCCTTCGCAGGCACAGCACTGATGTAGGGCAATGCCTCTTCAACCCTCAAAAAGCCAGGCAGTTCAAAATATTGGGACAGATACGCAATATCAGGATGTCCAGCCACCAATTGATCATGAGGTCCTTTGACTTTTTTTCCCTGAAACCACACTTCGCCTGTATCAGGCTGTACCAAACCTGCAATTATCTTCAATAAAGTACTCTTTCCAGATCCAGTCTCTCCTGCAATGGCAATGCGGCTAAGCTTTTTTTGTAGAAAAGACACATTTTTCAGTGTTAAATTTTTATTCCCTCGTTTAGAGACTGATGATATTTGTAAGAAAGCCATTAACAATAACAGATATGGTGATTTGGTGTCAAAACTACGCCTATTTAGAAAACTTTCGCAGCAATCGAACCCTTAAATATAAGGTCATTCCCAGATTAGATTTAAAATAGCTAAGACAGGCCTGTTTCAGAATTTTCAATTACCCACGTAACAAAATCGAGCTATCTTACCTTTTTGCAAACCTATAAAGTCCTTAATTTGAAATCAAAAATTTGTATTTTTATGAAACATACTTTTATCCTCTATTTTTTATTGTCCATCACTTATGTACACGGCCAAAGCATTAACGCTAATTGGCAACAGGACTTAAACTTAGCCTTGGAAGAATTAAAAAAATGTGAAAACACCAACCCTACTGGCGTGAGTTCATGCAATCATTATATGGGGAATGCTTTAAAACAAATCTATCAGGTAGATGATTTTTATTCGCCCTCGGCAGAGCGTCATATGTTAGCCAATGAGATTGCTGTGTTTTTAAAGAATAGCGAAAAGTGGACACTACTGGGCTATGGATTTGAACAAAAAGCCTTGGCGGAAGCACAGCGGCTTGCCAATGAAAACAAGGCAGCGGTAGCTGTCTATGTAAATGAAGAAGGTCTGGGCCATGTATCATTTATTGTTCCTGGAGAAATGAGGCTTTCAGGCATATGGGGAATTCAAGTCCCTAATTCTGCCTCTCTTTTTACCAGCGATCCTACAAAATCGTACGTTTCCAAGCCTCTCTCCTATTCCTTTGAAGGCACTCAGGTAAAACGCGTTTTGATTTACGCAAGAAACTACTAAAATATATCGACTGAAAATTTGCCTTAATGCTAACACCCTCTCTAATGTTATAAAAGTGAGATGGTGTCAGCATTTTATTTAACCGGCTGATTATGAATAATGAAAAACAAAAAACCTATAAAAATAATCTGTTGAAATATTTTTGATTGACTTAAAATTATTACATTTACTGTCTACTCATTTTTTAATTTTTCAACATGACGACTTTTAAGGTTTTACTAATAGATGATGACGTAACCAATAACCTAATTAACAAAGAGCTATTGCTCATGGTAGACAGTCATTTCGAAGTGGAAACAATTGAAAGTGCTGAAGGAGCCATTCATTATATCAAGCAATTGGGTGCTCCAGATCTTATCTTCTTAGACATTAATATGGCAGGCATGAGCGGTTTCGAGTTTCTGCAATGGGCAAAAGAAAAGGCCCTCTTTTCGAGCAAAATTGTCGTCCTCACTGCTATTCCTTTAAACGAAGAAAAGGTAAGCCAGCTCAATCAATTAGGATGCAACGACATACTCGTAAAACCCATTACGATAGAAAAGATAGAAGATTTGCTTAAGGTGTCGTAAAAATTTTTTGCTATAACGTAGGAGATTTGCATATAGCTTCATAGCAAAAATGAAGGAAGGTGAAAACAGTTTCATTATTCACACTTCCCTCCTTTAGTCTATCAATAAATTGAATATTAATGATGGTGTCCGCCAGGCCCATGTACGTGACCATGGGCAAGTTCATCACTTGTAGCTGGTCTTACTTCTACAATTTCACCTGTAAAGTGAAGTGTTTTTCCTGCAAGTTGATGATTAAAGTCTATTTTTACTGTATCACTTCCTACTTCGCGCACAACGCCTGTCAATTGCTGGCCATCTTGATCCTGCATTGGAATAGAGTTCCCTTCCACCAACATTTCCTCTTGCAGTTCTCCGTTGACAACAAATACTTCCTTGGAAAGATCTACTACGGCATCTGGATCTAATGCTCCATAACCCTCTTCAGGAGTCACCGTAAAGTCATAATGTTCACCCGCTTCTTTCCCCAAAAGTTGTCGTTCAAAGCCAGGGATCATCGCGCCAGTGCCTACTAAAAATGTCAGTGGGTTAGCAGCGTCAGTCTGTTCGATTAATTCGTCATCTATTTTTAAAGTATAGGTCAACGAGGCAACGTGGTCTTTTTGAATCTTCATAAATGGAAATTGTATTTAATATGTATAATAAAATGGATTTCAATGGAGCGCATTTGGTTTATTGGGCAAATGCCGTGATGCTATAGCCACCGCCGCTCTACTTATTTGTCTACAGCAACTTATGGTCTACAGCAACAAGTTTATATTATTACTCTTTGAACCGCTTACTCACCAAATCGTTCAAAAATATTTAGAAGGAAAGAGGTTTAACGTCAGATAAATTTGCCATCCTTGGCTTAAACTTTCTAATTTTGGCAATCGAAATATCAAAACTTTCCAAAATACGGAAAAGGAAAAGTGCCAAACAAGGAAATATCAAATAAATGGACATAGCAGTTATTGGAGGTGGGGCTGCAGGTTTTTTCTCGGCACTATCATGTAAAGCACATCATCCTCATGCCCGAGTAACCTTGTATGAAAAATCTGGAAAGCTTCTGTCTAAAGTAAAAATATCGGGTGGTGGCCGATGCAATGTCACGAACGCTTGTGGCAATATAAGCGAGTTTGCCAAACACTATCCGAGAGGAGAAAAGTTCATGAAGAAGGCCCTTCGCCAGTTTAGTGCTGAGGATACCATTCATTGGTTTGCAAAAAGAGGTGTGAACCTGGCAGCAGAAGCCGACATGAGGATGTTCCCCACTACCAACGACTCTCAATCCATTGTAGATTGCCTACTACAAGAAGCCACGAGGCAGGAGATTGCCATAAAACTAAAAAAGCCGATCATTCAACTGCAACCAGCAGGCAAGCAATTCCTTTTAACCTTTGCCGATCAAACCACATCAAAAGCAGATAAAGTAGTAGTTGCTGCTGGAGGCAGCCCTAAATTGGAAGGACTTCTATGGCTACAAGCATTAGGCCACACAATTATCCCACCTGTTCCTTCCCTTTTCACTTTCAATATGCCTCATGAAACTATTCGTTCTTTAATGGGGGTTGTGATTGACCCCGTTAACGTAAAAGTCCAGTCTACCAAACTCATGGCCGAAGGCCCTCTGCTGATTACTCATTGGGGCATGAGCGGCCCTGCCATTCTCAAGCTTTCAGCTTGGGGTGCAAGGGTGCTTCACGAGCAAAATTATCAATTTAAACTACAGGTCAATTGGTTAGGAAGCATCAAAGAACACCAATTGAGGGATTCTTTGAGCTCCAGTATTGCCAATATTCGGAAAAGAAAAATCAGCAATGGCAACCCCTTTCAGCTGCCTAATAGATTTTGGGATTTTATCATCCTTAAAGCCGGACTCGATGGAGAAACAATCTGGGCAGAACTAAGCAAAAAAAACTTGAACAAGCTCATTGACACTTTAATGAATGACACATACAAAGTGTCTGGAAAAACAACCTTTAAGGAAGAGTTTGTAACCTGTGGGGGTGTAAGCCTGAATGATATTAATATAGAAACAATGGAAAGCAAACGATGCCCTGGGATTTATTTCGCTGGAGAAGTATTGGACATCGACGGCATTACCGGAGGATTCAACTTTCAGGCAGCATGGACGACGGGTTTTATTGCTGGGAAAATGGGCATCAATCTAGGTGCCTCTTTTAGCGGTTAAGCCTATCGATGAACTCTTCACCCATATCTATATTCTCAAGCAGCATTGGATTGTTTTCCTTCACCTTCAAAAAAACGCGGTCTGAATAAAAAAGCTTTTCCCTGCTTTGCAAAAGGCTAGAATCCATTTTGAAACCATATAAAAAAATATCAACTTTTTCTAAGTTAGCTCTAGAACCATTTTCTGTGTTGACCACGTCCAATTTAGCATCGTCCAATAATATCTTGTCTATATGCAGTGTCTTTATATATTCAGAAATCAATGGATAAAAATTGACTTCTTGCACCTCTACTCCCTCTCCCTCTTGATTGTGGCCCATTAATTTAATAGCCGGTGCTGCAACTTTTACTTGCGTCAACTTTAACGAACGCGTGTCATATAATTCTTTGATGTCGATTCCATCCAGATTAAACTCAGGCACATAAAGCTCATAGATAATGTTTTGCTTCACATCTTCCTCATTGAGGTCTTGAAGCGGCACCACATTGATATCCTTTACATGAAAGTAAGATTGAGAAGAGGAAATATCAATATGTCCGACCGATAACAGATAGGTACTGTCGGGCGAACGTTGAGAAAAAGCTGAAAGTTTAGCTGAAAGCGCGCCAATGTCCATATATCCTTTGTCTTTGCCCGTTACCAACGAGTCCAACAGCACATCTTTGAACCTTAAATCAAACGACTCCACTGTAGCAACGTAATTGTACTCATCAAGCAACCGGTACAATTCCAAGTAACCATCCTCAATCTCTATATTCTTGATAAGTGCTGCATTGAACATCCCTCTTAAGGCACGGTAATAATTTATATGCCTTTTATATTGGGCCGGATTGGCATCTGTTCGAGAATTTCTTTTCAGTATTATTCGAGGTTTTTCAACCTTCAGATGAGAGATCACTAATTTCCTATCCCATAAGGCAGGCCAAAGACCCAAGCCTTGCACAGAAACCTCTGGAAAGAAAAGTTCCATTTCATCCGTACGCCACTTTTTTACGGTATCAGGCAGTATTTCAGGGGTGAGATATACTGATTTGGCAGAAATTCGCTGTGTAAAGATATTGATGCTGATGTTTTCAAAACGGACGCTGTACTGCCCGCGGGTCCTTTCATTCACTTTTCTACTAATGTATTGCTCCGCTTTGGGATCAATATAAAACATCACGGTCAATTGCATGAGTAGGATCAGAGAACCTATTATAATCAGTGCAATAAGCACGTTTCTTTTCCTATTACTTTTGAAGCCTTCCTGCATTTTAATGTCTTTTCAGGAGGCAATATAATCTTTTCCCTATACAAAAAGGGAAGATTTTACGTTTTTATATTACATAAACCATAAACTAACTTTCCGGTTTATCCTTTTCATTGCCTTCGGGTACGCCCATAGTATCTTTCAACCCAGAAAGCAGTGTTTTCCACCAGAAGTTGATCAATGATTTTCTTTTGTCGCGCACATAATGCATTTCGCTCACCCTAAATTCGTCACTGCTAGGGTTTTCCGATTTCACGATAAAAGTATTAGCAATAAAAGATATCAACCCCTTTCTACCCTTTTCACTTTCTTCATGGTTGATCTGCACCTTTAAATCCTCATAGCCAAAGCGCATGGTGCCTTGCGATTCATCTTCATTCAGATGAGCACTAAACGATAACCCATTTACCCTGCCACTTACTACTTCTCCGAATACAATATTCCTAAGCATAGGATTCACCGCTTTCATTTCCATAGGAGACATAGTGCCTTCGAAATAATGAACATTCTGCTCGTTACCAATGGGGATATGGATATGAGCTGTAATTTTTCCGGTTCCCATCAAATAACCTGTAGCATGGGTAACCATGGCAATGCTGTCGTCCAATAAAGCCATATCGTTGGTAACATTGTTTGTGAGAGCGTTGATATTAACAAAATTGATATGGCCTGGCTCCTCTCCTCCTTCCACCCTTTCTCGATAGGTAATTTGAGCATTGTGGAGCAAAATACTGTCTATATGCACATAATGAGGGAACTCTCGCAATGCCTGTTGGGGAAACTTCACATATTTATCGGCAGGCAGAATATATCGTTTATCGCGATAGGCTACCAAATTTAGGCTATCAATCGTGACAAAAGAAGCCACAAATTCCTTTTTCAGAATTCGATCAAAATCTAATCCTTCTACCAAAAGCTCTTTTACAAAAACATTCATCCTATCAGTCTGCTCACCTTTTTTTTCCATAAACTGCTGCTGCTCGTATAACGGAATAAGTGCTATGCTAGAAATGGCAATATCCTTTGACTGAGCAGAAGCAGTAATGGCACTTGCTTGAAGCCTATAAAAGCTATCAGGGAGTATCATGGAATAATCCTTAACAGATAGAGAAAAATTATCGAAATCAAAAGACTGTGGAGAAAGACCTTTTTCGTCGTAAATAAAAGATTCTAAAGAAATAGTGGCATCGGCAAAAGCCATAATTTCTGTGCTATCAGGGCCCAAAACAGTAAGTTTGCCCTTATCCAGATTAAATGCTCCAATCTGAATTAGGGGAGCTCCGCCTGTTCTCCCTTTAGCACCGACATTATTGAGAGAGTCGACATTCAATCCCTTTTTCAATACCACTTCTGGATCCGAAATATTCAAATGATTTACAATAAATTCTTCGTTCCAGATTAATCTCCATAATTGTATGCCCTTTAACTCCAACTCATCAACATGCAAAGAATATACGGTTTGAGACCCTGTGGCATAATCAGTATGGGGTACTAATCGAGGAGAAAAAAGATGAACTTTTCTTTGCATTATGCTACAATCAATCGCATCGATTTCCAGGTAATACTTGCCTTGTGTTTGACTAGCTACTTGTTTTATTAGTAGATTTTTGACGAAGGGATCCAGTGCCAGGGTCGACAATAGCCATATTGCGACCAAAAAAGATATTATGCCCAGTATCCATTTGTTTCTTGTGATTTTAGATCGACTTTTAGTCATATATTGGTTTTGGCTCTCCTCTGAACAAATAGCTTTCAGAAAGGTTTAAACTAATCGTTTATTGCTATCTTCTCTCCCACGCATAATTATCTTCAGAGAAGGTTTATGAGTTAAAAATTACTGTTTCGCACATTATGTACAGCGTGTTAAAAACCATCCCTTTTTTGAAAAAATAAAACCACTGTAATAAAAAAAATCTTATTGACCTATTAAAGGTATCAAAATTGTATAATTTCAAAAATGGGATGAGTTAGTTAAAGACGAGATTGAAAATCATGTATAAGGATGCTGCAATAAAGCCGGACTATAGTTTTGAATTGCTTTTCGAGGCTTCTGATGATATGATGTTGATTCTTGATGAGAAACACCGGATCATAAAAAGTAACCACCAGTTCAAAAGAAACTTCCCCCTTAATACTCTAAAATCTCACTCAAATTCCTTTGAGGAAGTGGTTGGAAAGGACTCCTACCTGACAATTTTTCGTCCGACTATAGAAGCATGTGTTGAAAAAAGAAGAAAAGCTACTGTTTCAAAGTGGAGTGATCTTAAAGGAGTTAAGAAGTTTTTCACATGGGGATTTTCTCCTTTGTCTTCTGAAGACGCTCCTCGACAAACCATTTTGGCAGTAGGAAAGGACCTAACCCAACACGAGAAGCTGAAAAATGAAACCTTGCAAAAGGACATGGAATTAAAGTCGCTCATCCAAAGTAATCGCGACTATGTTTTTTTCCTCAATGAATCCTTTCAGGTTTTTGATTGCAACAATTTAGGAATGACCTTTGCCAAAGAAAAGAGTCAAAATTCCTTTAATTTAGGTGACAAAGTTTTTGACATTATCCCTCCCAAACTTCATGCTCCCTTGGTTAAGGTAGTAGAGGAAGTAATGGCAACTCGAAATGTAATAAAACTGCATAAATTTTTCAGAAAGTCGCAAAAACACTATGAATTTTGTTTTAAACCGATCATTTCTCTGACAGGGAAGACTGTTGGGACCGTTATCATGGCCAACGATGTGACAGCGAGTAAAGAGGCTGAAATAGAAATGCACCTTTCTAGAAATAAGCTTAAGAGCTATTTCGACAGTTCCATTCAATCTATTTTTCTGCTAGGAAAGCATCATGAAGTGATTGAATTCAACAAAAAGGCCTCTGATGATATTCGCAAAATATGGAACAAAGAGTTAAACATTCAAGACAATATCCTCGATTACTTCTCCGCAGCGCTGCACGATCGGTTCTTGGAATATTTCAACAGGGCCATTAATGGAGAAAAGTTTGTGATAGAACAAAAAATAGAATACCCTACCGGCCCCAAGATTTGGTCTGAAATCACTTTCGTTCCTGTATATCATAATGAAGGGGAAATCATGGGAGTTTCCTTCAGCACATTAGACATTACCAAACACAAATCTGTTGAGTCGAGATTAAGTGAGAATGAAGCCAACCTCATTTCGTTGGTAGAAAATAATGATACGCTGGTGTGGTCTGTTGATAGAGATTACAAACTTATCTTGCTGAACTCCCAGGCAAAAGAATTTTTCAAAAGCACTTTTGATATTGAGCTTCATCCTGGCATGAACATTCTCGAGTTCATGGACAAAGCTTCCCAGAGATATTTCAAAAAGCAGCTCGATAAGGTGTATCAGGGCTTGCCATTACGGGAAGATCGCAGAATAAAGCTCCACGACCGCAGGATTATGATTGAATTTATCATGAATCCTATTATTTCCGAAGGGAAAGTAATTGGTGCCAGTGTCTTCTCGATGGATGTTACCGAACGGAAGCAAAGGGAAATAGAGTTGGTAAAGCTGAACAAATCCTATTTACAGGAAATTGAGATCAGGAAAAAGATCGAAGAAGACCTTAAGTTTAAAAACACTGAGTTAGATACTTTCATTTACAAAGCATCTCACGACTTGAGAGGCCCTATTGCATCGCTTATGGGGTTGTACAATGCCGCAGTAATAGAAGTACGGGATAAAAAATCGTTGGAATATCTCGAATATATCTATAAAACCGCCCAAAGAATGGATCAAGTATTGAAAGCTTTGATAAGTCTTTCAGAAATAAAAGACAAGCCTATTTGCCTAGACTTGGTAAACTTGCCTCAGGTGGTCAAGGATACGCTCGATATTGTGGGGATCAAAAACTCGCTCAAAAACACCACCTTTGAGTTGAATGTTCCCGATGTATCCTTCTATACGGATATAGGATTGCTCGTGGTCATCATTAAAAATCTTTTAGACAATGCCATCCGGTACTCCCGTCAGGATATAACAACCAACATCGAAATCAGGGCTGAAATCACTGGAAAGAAAGAACTTAAACTAACTGTTACAGATAACGGCTTAGGTGTAGAACAAGAAATTCAGGATAAAGTATTCAACATGTTCTACAAAGGCAATAACTTTTCGCCGGGGTCTGGGCTTGGCTTGTACATGGTAAAGTCGGCAGCAGACAAGCTTGGAGGGAAAGTAAGCCTTGAAAGTAGCGTGAATAAAGGCACATCCGTCTGCGTTATAATTCCAGCAATAGGCAGTCCTCTCATTGCTAGAGATCATAGCTCCTAATCATTAGTGCCTCTGCCTATGCTGGTCATTTTGTAGTAGAGGTTTCAAAATCCACATAAAAAAATCGGCTGCCATGTTAAAGCAAGGTAGATTTTCTATATTTGCCCCACTATTATTGGACTAAGTCAAGGATATAAGATTTTATGGACTTAGAACAAGGAAATATCATAAACAGCAAGAACTGCTTAGAACATGAATGATTTTATTGGGGAGCTGAAATGGCGTGGCATGATCCATGACATGGTACCAGGAACAGATGAGCAACTGAAAAAGGAAATGACCACCGCTTATATTGGTTTTGACCCAACTGCCGCTTCACTGCATATAGGCAATTTGGCCACTATCATGTTATTAAAACATTTTCAATTGGCTGGCCATAAACCTATTGCATTAATAGGTGGAGCCACGGGCATGATAGGAGACCCTACGGGCAAGTCAGAAGAAAGGAATCTGCTAGATGAGGAGGTTTTGAGAAAAAACCAAGAAGGTATAAGAAATCAACTGAAAAAGTTTCTTGAGTTTAATGTGGGTGAAAACGCTGCTGAGCTGGTCAATAATTATGACTGGATAAAGGAGTTTAGTTTTCTAGAATTCTTAAGGGAAGCGGGAAAACATATCACCGTCAATTATATGATGGCCAAAGATTCGGTCAAAAAAAGATTGGAGACAGGCCTTTCTTTCACTGAGTTTTCTTACCAGCTCTTGCAAGGATATGACTACTATTGGTTGTATACCAACAAGAATGTAAAGCTACAAATGGGTGGATCGGACCAGTGGGGTAATATTACGACAGGCACTGAGTTCATCAGGCGCAAGGCAAGCGGAGAGGCCTATGCCCTTACGACTCCACTCGTGACCAAAGCCGATGGTTCTAAGTTTGGCAAGTCCGAATCTGGCAATGTATGGCTAGATCCGGAGATGACCTCTCCCTACCATTTTTACCAATTTTGGCTGAATTGCTCAGATGAAGATGCGCATAAACTTATTCGTGTGTTCACACTCCTCTCAAAAGAAGAAATTGAGGCTTTAGAAGCTGCGCATGCTGAAAATCCCAATGAGCGGATTTTACAAAAAGCAGTAGCCAGAGACGTTACTACTCGTGTGCACTCAGAAGAGGATTATGCTATGGCAGTAAGGGCTTCCAGTATCTTATTTGGAAAGTCCACGACAGAAGACCTGGCCCAGCTCAACGAGAAAACATTGCTTCAGGTGCTCGAAGGAGTGCCTCAGGTAGGCATTACCTCGCAAGAACTTGATAGTGCTGAAAATGTGACTGATTTGTTATCAGAAATAACCAAAGGAGCTATTTTCTCATCAAAAGGAGAAGCTAGAAGAATGATAAAAGGTGGAGGGGTGAGTGTAAACAAACAAAAGCTGTCATCGCCAGAACAGCTTCCCGAATACGAACTGCTGCAGCAAAAATATCTATTGGTACAGAAAGGAAAGAAAAATTACTTTCTTATAAAAGTAGAAGGCTAGAGAAGGCATATCCGCCCAAGGATTTTATCAGAAGAAAATGATAGCTAACGTTTAGATAACGTAATGCCATTTTCTTCTGCTATCCTTCTCACCCGCAGGTATGTTGAGCCTCCTTTATTCATGTTCAGCTTATCGATCACCTCCCTCACATTTTTGCTCTCTCGTATAGCCTCTAGCACTGTTATATCAGATACTCTCCTTCCAGATTTTATTTCACCCGGATATTCTTTTTTAATAATTGCATTGATCACTTGAACACGTCTCAAAAGTTGATTCTTCTCTTTTTTCAGTTCTTCTAATGAAGGTTGGATTTTCTGGGCCATGAAATTTAGATTTTCATAATACAAAGGAACCATAGCCGAATGGTTATAAGTTATAACTTATTATTTACAATTGCAAGATTTAAAGATATAATTTGGCTTTGCAAGGATTATAATTGAATCATGAAGTGCTTTAGGATAATGCCGAGTGGATATTTTAACGAATCACAAACAAAGTTTTTTGTTGAATGTTAGGTTAGTTAACTCGGACTTTAAAACTTTAAAATAAGATACGATGAAGTTAAGCTATAGATTCATTTTGCTAGGTCTTGTTTCCTCACTAATAGCATGTGGGCAAAGGGACAATCAAAACACTTCTCAGACAGAGCTTACATCACAAGAGCCCGTGATTGAAGTCGGAGAAGATGTTCAAATGGAAACGGCCTATGATTTTCTTATTGATGCCAATATGAACAGCGAGATACAAATAGTGCTGAGCAAAGCCGCTGAAGAAAAATCCAATACGCCGGAAGTAAAAGCACTAGGGCAACAAATTGCTGTTGAAAACAGAATCATACAAAACAATATCCTTCAGTTGTCCGAAGCGGCTGGTGTTGAGATGGCGCCTGCCTTATCTGTGGAGTATTTAGGACTATTAGATTCTATCCAGTCGCTCTCGGGAGACCAATTCGATAAAGCTTATATAAAAGCTATAATCGAAGGACACGAAGCAGACATCGAACAATTTACTCGTTTGGCTTCACAAACAGAAAATCCGATTTCCAGGAGCCTCGTAACAGACAACCTTGAAGTCCTTCGACGCAACTTGGAACAAGCAAAAAAGACGCAGGAAGTATTATCAGAATAATACATTCTATTATACCTTTTCAATTGCATCAAATAAATATCTATTTGATCGTTATTTTGAGAGTATAATGTTAAATTGCGCCATAAAATTAAAAAAAGAATATGACTGCATTAATTATAGTACTCGTACTGTTTGTTGCTGCTATTGTATCAGCGTTCACCATTCCAAACGAAAAGCTCAGCAACAAGAAATAGTCTTGGGGGAGCCTTTTCTGCCAAAGTGCTCTAGCATTTTGGTAGCCCTGGCAACCTCTGGATTCCCTAATACTCGGGTGAATGTCATCTAATCTTTCAATCTATCTTATAGCATATCACTCATTCTTGGGCTGTATGCTTACGCTGTTTCTGTTGGCCAAAGAAACAATTTTAAAGTAGGTCATAATACTGTCGAATGAAATACGACCTGATAATAGTGGGAGGAGGCATTGTAGGGCTTGCCACAGCACTGAAAGTAAAACAAGCTAACCCCGCATTGAAGCTCCTTATTCTAGAAAAGGAGGCAGATATTGCTCTACACCAAACTGGGCACAACAGTGGTGTTATCCATTCCGGGCTATACTACAAGCCAGGTAGCCTAAAAGCCATCAATTGTATTAGGGGTTACACAGAACTCATCCAATTTTGTCAGGAAGAAAACATTCCTTATGAGCTTTGTGGAAAGATTGTCGTGGCCACGTCACCTGAGGAACTGCCCATTATGGACGGCTTATACGATCGCGGCATACAAAATGGCCTAACAGGGCTGAAAAAGCTTTCTGAAGGAGAACTGAAGGAATATGAACCGCACGTAAACGGCTTAGGAGGTATTCTTGTACCCCAAACGGGTATCGTAAATTATAAAACTGTAGCGCAGCATTACCTGGCCAAAGTTCAGTCTTTGGGAGGTGAGATTGTTTTTGGTGAACAGGTAGTTGCAGTGCATAGAAAAGGCAGTGCGCTGGAAATAGTAACCAAAAATTCTACATATCAGGCTAATCTAATGGTCAACTGTGCTGGTCTCTATTCGGATAAATTGGCCAAGATGACCGTGCCTCATATCAATTTTAAAATCATTCCATTTCGTGGAGAATATTATCAACTATCTAAAGAAAAGGAACATCTCGTTAAAAATTTAATATATCCGGTTCCAGATCCCAACTTTCCTTTTCTGGGTGTCCATTTTACCAGAATGATCGGCGGCGGTATAGAAGCAGGCCCAAATGCAGTCTTGGCTTTTAGAAGAGAAGGTTATACAAAAACGGCCTTCCACCTTGGAGAGTTTGGCGAAACCTTAGGCTGGCCTGGGTTCCAAAAAGTAGCCTATAAATACTGGCGCACCGGTATAGGTGAAATGTACCGTTCATGGTCAAAGGCTGCCTTCACCAAAGCTCTACAAAAGCTTATGCCTGAAATAACTGAGGCCGACCTGGTACCGGGCGGAGCAGGAGTACGTGCTCAAGCATGTGATAAGGATGGTGGCTTAATCGACGACTTCCTAATTCTGGAAGGAGAAGGTGTAGTGAACATATGCAATGCGCCATCGCCCGCCGCCACTTCGTCGCTATCAATTGGTCAGACCGTTGCAGACCTGGTAATAAAGAGATTATAGAGAATGCCAAAGTTGATGGGTTTTCTCCTTTGTCTTTCATAAATTTAAGCCTAATGGGTACTTCGATTGACCGATCTCATCGTAAGGCTCGGCGAAGATCAGGCATAAGCTTCATCTAACGACTCATCCTATATTTTAAGCTGATATGAAAAAGTTGTTCCTATTGTTATTACTAACATGCTCTTTTTTGGATTCTTTTTCTCAATGGAAAACCAATGATGGCCCCTCATTGGCCAGCACCTTAGAGTGGGTAAGCACCAACGTAGTAAATGTGTATATCAACGATACCCACAACTATAGGCAAAAATTTACTTACGATCTGGAAAATGAATGCCAATGCAGATTTACCATAAGCAGTATGCACCCCAGTGGATATCTACACAAAGTCTATACATTCAATTTCGCAGGCATTGACCCAAACACGATAAAAATGGAGGAGCAGGAAAGCTATGTGTATATAAAACTAGCTTCTCAGGGACAAAATAATGCCATTCAAGTGATGCAAGATAATGTTGCGGCAAGTAATTCAGAGGTGATCATCTATGACAAAAACCCTGAAAATGCCACACGGCTCATTAGAGCATTTGTCCATATTGCCAATCTGTGCAAGAAATAACCTACAACATTGATGTTCAATGCGCTTATTTTCCTACTTATTATAAAATGTGTAGATTTGCCCCCGCCTTATAAAACCAGATTATGCATCACATAGCTATTGCGGGGAACATAGGTTCCGGAAAGACTATCCTTACAGCCAAACTCGCTAAACACTATAATTGGCTTGCTCATTTTGACGATACAGAAGACAACCCTTTCCTTGCTGATTTCTATGAGGACATGGAGCGTTGGGCTTTTCATCTCCAAATCCACTTTTTGAATGTCAGATTCAAACATGCAAAGAAGGCTAGAGAAAGCAAAACATCTATTGTACAAGATAGAACAATCTATGAAGATGCTTATATTTTTGCCTCTACGCTTCATAGGTCCAAACTATTGAGCGAACGAGACTTTGTTACTTATATGGAGCTCTTCGAATCGATGGTTGATAATCTTTCCCCTCCCGATCTGCTTATTTACTTGCGTGCAGATATCCCAAAACTGGTTGGGCAAATCCATAAACGGGCACGCCCATTCGAAGATCTGTTACGGCTCGACTACCTTAAAAATCTAAATGCTCATTATGAGGCTTGGATTCAAAACTATACCCTGGGAAAATTGTTGATCATAGATGTTAATAAAATCGACTTCATCCATAATATCGAAGACTTTTCTCAAATCGTTAGCAGGATTGATTTAGAGCTCAACGGCCTATTTGGCCAAAACAGAAAAAGATCATGAATATCATATACTTAAAATCCATATTCGAAGATGGAGTGGTTTATTTCAAAATCAAACCAATAGCGAATGCGAGTGAATATATCTATGAAGGGCTAGAAGTGATATCGGAAGATGACGGACTGTGGGAAATTGATGAGTACGAGCTAACACAAGAAGACCTGGCGGAAATGTACGAAGACGGATTTTGTGATATTGAAGCAGAAGAATTTGAGAAGGCCTTAGCAGAAGCCAAGAAGAGCGTAGATAAATAAGATTTTAAGCTTTTAGACTCTAGAGACAACAATTAGCAAGGGAATAAACTCAGGATTTCAGATACCAGATATTAAACTGTAGATATTACAATCTCCACAGCTTTCATCCAATCATACTTTAACAAACTCCGTCTCCTCTGGGTCCTTATATCTGTTGTCTGTTGTCTAAATATCTTAACTTATAACATCTGTTTGTCTAACATTCTACTTCCCAATAGAGATCATATTAGTAAATATTCTAAAGGCTCCAGGAACGCCGGCAGGCAGTTCTCTAAACCAAGAGTAACTGGTATAGATATAGTATCCCTTACCATATTGCGTCACCAATATCCCTCCATCTAATGGTTGTTCTTCTGGGTCATTACTACTGATAGGAGCGTCATACTTATCGCTCCACTCATTGGGGAAGTACAAGCCTCTCTCCTGCACCCAATCTTTAAAATCTGTTTGCGTTATTTTATTGGGATAGTTTAATATAGGATGTTCAGGTAACAATATCCGTACGGGGGCATCTTCTACCGTTATCCTTTCCCTAGAAATTGAAAATGGATATGGTCCTAAATCTTCTGTCACCAATCTGAAGTTTGTATTGTATTGAACAATTACGGTACCTCCTTCTTTCACATAGTCCATGAGTGCTGGTTGATGGAACTTCAGCTTATCTATCGTATTGTATGCTCTCACCCCTAAAATAACAGCATCGTACACTTTCAGCTTTTCATTTGTTAGGATGTCTTCATGCAGCAAGTCCACGTTATATCCCAACTGCTGAAGACTGGCCGGTATATTGTCACCGGCTCCCACGATATAGCCAATACGATCGCCCCTCTTTTCTAAATCGAGCCTCACAATCTTTGCAGTGGCAGGAGGGAACAGGGTTTGTTTGGCAATATGCTCGTAATCAATGGCTACTTTACTGTATGAATACGTTTCTCCATCCATTGTGAATATGGCTTTGAGCTCAGTGGCATCAGCATCAGTAGGCGCTACTACTGAAAATGCAAAAGTTTGGCTCCCTCCCTTCGACGCAATAGCAACATCAATGGTTGACGGCGAAACGGTCCACTCATCAGGGACTTGCAAGCTAAGGGAACCATTTACATTGTCCTTCCCTGCCCCAACTAACACATGAATGCTTTTGGGTGCTTGATCAGGAAATATATACACTGTTTCATTCAGATTCATAAAAACAGGCGGTGTGACCTCAAAAGGTCTGTAAACCTCGCCTATAGCAGGATCGGTAGCCTTATAAACAAGTGGTACGGTATAAGTTAATATCTCTCCAAGAATATCGATTGATAATTCGAAAGTCACTGGGGGTTCATTCTCAGGATTTCCGATCAATTCCTGATCAGAAACTTCATACATACCAATCCCATGTGGGGCTGTCAGCCAATACGGTTGAGAATATGGTTTATCTACCGGTAAAACAAAACGGCTATCGAGAAGCAAGGGTTGGTTATATTCCAAGGACTGCTCTATTGTGCTATCTTTTCCATTTGCATTGTTGTTGATTTTGAGAAGCTTGGCGGCAATGTGGGACCTATTCGTAACTTCTATTGTCAATTCTACAGGTTCTTTCGGCGACGATGAATACTGCTTGGCATAAGCCTCTAAATACAGTCCCATGGTAACTTGAATCAGCTCTTTTACTTCATGTGTTTTCTGATCTCGCCAATAACTTTCAGGCATCGCCTTCAACTTTTTATACAAAACCACAAGATCTTTAGTAATTTTTTCAGGCTTTTCAGCGTCATAGTCCACAATAATTTTATCGATTATTTTCTGAATGGCCTTTCCACCGTTTACGCGCGACCAACTCATGTCCAATCCTTCAAATAATGGCTGACTTCCACCTATAATAGGTTGAAGGTATTCTATATCACTTCCTCTCGTCTGCGGTGCACCAAAGCCCTGGCTACTGTGCATACTTCTGCTCGCTGCTGCGATTTCGGTATAGGATTTTCCCAAAAGCGGGCTGAAGCCGCCCACTTCTACGGGTATGAGCCCAGTTTTATCGAATCTGCTTTCATCCCCATAAAACCACCATGTAGTATTCCAAAGCAGGCGTTTAGGTTGCCAAGTATCTACATAGGTAAGTTGTTCGGGGAACTTGCTTTTGTCGGATGCTGCGTAAAATGCCTCTTCGGCCAAAATTGCAGAAGCAGTATGGTGCCCATGCGTACCTCCAGGAGTGGTAGAAAAGCGCGTTATGATGATATCGGGCCTGAACTTCCTTATGACCCACACCATGTCTGCAAGCACCTTATCCTTATCCCATAAAGCGAAAGTCTCGTCAGGTGTTTTGGAAAAGCCAAAGTCATTCGCCCGGGTGAAGAATTGTTGCCCTCCATCCACTTTTCTTGCTTCCAGCAGCTCTTGGGTCCGGATCACCCCTAGTGTTTCACGCATTTCAGGACCGATGAGATTTTGCCCTCCATCTCCCCTTGTCAGCGACAGATAACCCGTGTTCATCAGCTTTTCGTTGGCGAACCATGTAATAAGTTTAGTATTCTCATCGTCGGGATGAGCCGCAATGTACAAAACCGACCCTAGCACATTCAGCTTTTTTAAAGCCAATTGGATATCACTGGCATTGAGCCGATCGGGCGCTTGTGTGAAGGCGGAGAGCGAGAAAACTATAAAAGAGATGAAAAGAAATGCAGTCTTAATACGTAAAAGCATACTTGATTTTTATTGGAAAACAAGTATATTAAATTTCAATCAAAACTGAGAAGTATTCGACACATTTCCTTACTAATTCATGAAAATACAAAGGTTTTAATAAAAAGTCAGACCAATCAGTCAAGCTTTAGGACTTGCTATTTAAAACTTATACACCAATGCAAATCCCTTATTATTTGGCGTGTAACCCATATTGAAAGATACTCTACTCAGCCGCTCTTGGTAACTTTTTACCTTTTTGTTGCCGACCCTGTTCAATACGATGCCGGTTATCATCAAGGGAATCCCAACGGTCAACATTACTACCCCCGCTACGCCTTCGGCATCTGCTGTAGTGGTGCTTGAGTAGCCGTTACTATTGGTGGTGGTCTCCCATGTAGCTGAAGATATCAATCCTACCCCGACAACCGCAAGAGCACCTCCACCGACCGCCAATCCGGATCCTGCTTTTTTCATTTTGGAATAGCTCGTTATTTTTGATTCATACAATTCTGCTTTGCGTTCTCTGTCTTGATAATCAGGATCATATTGACCTAAAACTGGAAAAGTAATAACAATAGCCAATAGCAGTAATAGATTTTTCTTCATAGTATTAACTTTAGCTGGATTTAAATTAAGCACGATCCCAATGAAACCGTGCTAATAATTCAAATTAACAAATTATAAAAGAAATACAAAAGGCTTTTGCAATACCTGTTTCCGATCATGGAAATTTCGGGAACTTTTTAAAATCAGGTGCTCTTTTTTCCAGAAAAGCATTCTTTCCTTCCTGAGCCTCTTCAGTAAAGTAGTACAACAGCGTTGCATTTCCAGCTAATTCTTGTATACCAGCCTGTCCATCAAGCTCAGCATTTAATCCTGCTTTTATCATTCGAAGGGCTATTGGGCTTTTCTGCATCATAATATGGCACCAACGCACGGTTTCTGCCTCCAACTCTTCTAAAGGCACTACTTTATTCACCATACCCATACGCTCTGCTTCCTCTGCGGTATATTGTTCACACAAAAACCATATTTCCCTGGCTTTTTTCTGCCCCACGTGACGTGCTAGATAAGCTGACCCAAAACCTCCGTCAAAACTACCCACCTTGGGGCCGGTTTGTCCAAATCGAGCATTTTCTGATGCTATCGTCAGGTCACATACCACATGGAGTACATGTCCACCTCCAATGGCATACCCGTTTACCATAGCAATAACAGGCTTAGGCAAAGACCTGATCTTTTTCTGCAAGTCGAGCACGTTCAATCGGGGCACACCATGATCATCTACATAACCACCTATACCTTTTACGTTCTGGTCTCCGCCACTGCAAAAAGCTTTATCGCCAGCACCAGTAAAGATAACCGTATATATATCATTATTTTCTCGGCAATGATCGATAGCCTCTATCATTTCCACGTTGGTCTGTGGACGAAAGGCATTATACACTTCAGGTCTATTGATGGTAATCTTAGCGATCCCTTCAAAAAATTCGAACTTAATGTCCTGATACTCTTTAATCGTTTTCCAATCGAATCTACTTTCCATAATTATTATTAATTAGTTTTTTAAAATGATTAAAAACAACTTGATTATTTTTATTCGTTGTCATGATTTCCAATAGCTTTGGCTGGTCGCTTTTTTCAAAAAAATCTTTCAACCCTTCTTCTAAACTGTCCCTGTCAGTTGCGCAAGTGTACGAGAACCCGAAATCATTGGCTGTGTTTTTTGCGGTAAGCAACTGCCTTGTTTCAAAATACTCTTCTAATTCAGGCTGTTGAGAAGGGCCATTTATGAGCCTAAAAATCCCGCCGCCTTGATTATTGATTACAACTATTCTCAAATGAGGCGTTGAATAGTTATGCCAGAAAGCATTTCTATCATAGAAAAAGGCCATGTCACCCGTGATGAGTGTCGTAAGCCTTCCCGATGCCAAAGCTGTTCCTACTGCGGTGCTGTTAGATCCGTCTATCCCGCTTGTGCCACGGTTGGCATACACATGAATTTCTTCCGGCAATTGACCGAAGAAATTGGCATAACGTACGGCCATACTATTGGCCAGGTGCAAATCGGAAGTTGGTGGAAGGGACTTTAGAATAGCATGAACAGCCTCAAATTCTCCAAACATCTGGCCATCAAAGAAAGACTGTATAAACTCGCCAGCCCTTTTGTTTTCAATATGCCAGATATTGAAAAAATTATCCTCCCTTTGCTTTCGAAATGTTTCCTTTTCTCGCCAGTGATACATTTTTCTAAAAAACGCTTCAGGGGAAGTTCGTATGATTTTAGTCAAGGATTGAAAAGTATCTCCTACTTCACCATGAGGAGCAATATGCCAATGCGCTTTGGGTTTATAGGCTCTTAAAAACAATTTGAGGTTTTTGGATATTAATGACTGTCCGAAAGTGATTAAAAATTCTGGCCGTAGGGCCTCTTTCCTTTTTAGATCATTGCAACCTAAAAAAAGGTCGTGATTAGCAATCACCTGCTTTCCTGACAAATTTGATATGACATCTCCCACAACCACATACTGGTGTTTTTGCAATAGGTCTTCCAAAGCCCTATCTATTTCAGGGTTTTTGGGTGATTGTCCACCTACTATAAGTATTTTATCATGCTGCACGCCCTCCTCCATAAGCTGCTGCCACTCTCCTTCGGAGAGATTTGGTGTAGCTGATAACGCTTCGATTATTTTAATATCGTCAGAAAAGCCATAAGGAACATCTTTTTCAGGATAGAAAGGTTCGCGTAGCGGCACGTTTATGTGCACTGGTCCTTGAGCTCCTGAAAGCGCGCAATTGATGGCCTCAGAAACGATCCGCTCTGCATGCCACGCTTCGTCAGGATGGCCGAATGAAACAGGAATTTGATAACTCTTCTTGATATGGTTGCCATATATACCTGCTTGCCGAATTGTTTGTCCATCCCATTGGTCGATCCATTCAGGAGGACGGTCTGCCGTCATTACAACTAAAGGGACCTGTCTGAAATAAGCTTCAGCAATGGCTGGCGCATAATTATAAGCTGCCGACCCTGAAGTGCATATCAACACCACTGGTTTTTGTGTGTGTTGGGCCATACCCAATGCAACAAAAGCAGCAGAGCGCTCGTCGCTGAACGTGTAGGTTTGTATTTTAGGGTTTCTTACAAAAGCCAAAGTCAACGGAGCGCATCTTGAGCCGGGAGAAAGCACCGCCTTAGCAACCCCTTTTAAAGCACATATCTCTGAAATATTGGCTATAGATTGAAGCTTCATGCACAATTTTTATTTGAATATCGCAAATTATAAAACTCTTAGCTCAGATTGGGATTTTAGCATAAAAATCATCCGCTTTACAGCAATGTAAAGACCCAGGCCAATAATCATAGGGCTGATTTTTAAATCAGTTATTGTTAATCACCTCATTATCAATAGGCATAAAAAAACATAAGGATATTCTCCATTTGAAATCAAAACAGGTATTGTATTTGCGTTAAAAGAGCTACTAACAACTTAACATTTTTATTATGAACCCGAATCTTAAGACACTATTTTTGATCATCAGCTTTCTCACTATCACAACAGCCATGAATGCTCAAAACAACAATAACAACGTCCCCCTTATTACTGTGACAGGAGAGTCCACTGTATATGTAAAACCAGATGAAGTTACGCTGACCTTTGGAGTGGAAACCAAAAACGCTGATGCTAAAATCGCAAAATCCAGTAATGATAAACTGATGAGTGATATTCATCAATATTTGAAGTCGCAAAAAATAGATCCAAAAAACATTCAAACGGACTATGTAAGACTCAACTCTATGTATATTTATAATGAGAAGGAAAGACAAGAAGAATATGTGGCGGTCAATACAGTTAGCCTGAAACTGACCGATATAAAGCAATACGAAAAGATAGCTTCAGGACTGCTTGAAAGAGGTATCAATAAAATTAACCAAGTGACTTTTGGCTCTTCTAAGCTGACGCAACATCAAACTGAAGCAAGGAACCTGGCAATAAAGAATGCCCAAGAGAAAGCTGAATCTTTGGCAGAAGCCATAGGCCAATCGATCGGGAAAGCTTATTATATCAACGAAAACTCCTCTTCCTATATTCCATATCCCAGGATGGCCATGGAAATGAAAGCCATGAGCTACGACGCTAGCGGTAGCGAAGAAACGACTATTGCTCCAGGTGAACTGGAAATCAAAGGAAACGTAACAGTAAGCTTTGTTCTGAATTAATTAACAATGGTTCATCCTCTTTCTTATAGCTTGTGAACACAAACCATAGGAAAGAGGATAAACCCTTCCGCTCTGAAAGGGGCTTTCCAATCTCTACTTCGTCGATGACTACAACAGTACAGTCCTTGCCAATTGCCAGCCGCTGAATGCTTAGAAATTAGCACTTGCTTACTGCCAATTGCCTACTGCCTATTCTTGCATCTAGCATCTAAAATCCTTTCTCCCTATTACTCCACCGTATCCCTAGGTGCTAATGGCTCATATACCCTTACGTAATCTACTTCCATTCTTTGGGGCCAAATGGAATCATCCACTCCTTCAGCACCACCCCAGTTACCTCCTACCGCTACATTTAAAATAAGGTAAAAAGGATGGTCGAAAGGCCATGCAGCAGGTCCATTACCATTGTTTTTAAATTCCTGGTATTTATTGCCGTCCACAAAAAATTCTATTCGATCTTCGGTCCAATTGATGGCATAGACATGAAAATCCGTATCGAAGTCAGTCACTGTAGTTTGCTTGCCCACCTGTGTGCCAATGGAGTGGTTAAAAGCCTCTGTATGCACTGTTCCATGAACCACTCCTGGATCATACCCTACATGCTCCATAATGTCAATTTCACCGCTTTTGGGCCAACTACCATAAATGGGATTTTCGGGCATCATCCATACAGCCGGCCATGTGCCACGTCCAGCAGGCAATTTTGCCTTTATCTCAATGTAGGCATACTGCCAGGATTTATTTTTAGACTTTATCTTTGCGGAGGTATAGCTACTTTCTGCGTAATCTGCCTTATGGGCCTCTATGACAAGTTTTCCATCTTCTACCCTCACATTCTCTTCATCATTCGTATAATACTGAAGTTCATTATTTCCCCAACCACAAAGTGTTGGGCAGCCATTTCCTTCATCATAGTCCCAAAGTGCTGGGTTTGGGGCACCCTCATAGTCAAACTCGTCGCTCCATACCAGCTTCATTGAAGATTCTTTGGATTGACAAAAGGAAAACAGGACCAATACCAAAAGCAGTATTGGTGATAAAACGGGACGAAAATCCATAGTCATATATTTTAGAATAAGCATAAGGCAATCCTTAGCTACCGTAATCGATAGTGCCGAACTCCAAGCTTAAGTTTAAAGAATTGTTTTAAAATGAATGAGCACAGTTGGTAGTCAAAATACAGATTCGACCACCAACTGTTCTGAATCTAATTTTCTTGGAAGACCCTCACATAGTCCACTATTAATTGTTGCGGGAAAGCGGTGCTTGCATTCGGACTTCCAGGCCATTGCCCCCCTACAGCTACGTTGAATATCAGGAAGAACTTTTGATGGAATTCGCTCAGCCCTTCCGGCTTGATATCGGCCTCAAAAAACTGCTCGTCATCCACCAACCATTTGATGGCATTTTCATCCCAAATGATCGTAAAAACATGGAATTCATCAGCAAATTTTCCATTGGAGAGTGTATAAGGGCCACTAGCATCGCCGCTGCCATAAGAAGCATGTGCTCCGTTGTTATCCCAGTGAATGGTTCCGTGAACTTGACTATCCTTTTCTCCTCCGCCAACCATTTCCATAAGGTCTATTTCACCAGACTTTGGCCATCCGTCAGTAGCGAAGTTATCGCCCAACAACCATAGTGCCGGCCATATGCCTTGCCCATACGGCAACTTAGCTCTAATATCGATCCTGCCATATTGAAAAGACTGTTTGCCTTGGGTTATGATACGAGATGAAGTGTAATCACTGCCTTCAAAAGCTTCCTCTTGGGCTGTAATGAACAAGTATCCATCTCTTACTGCAGTGTTTTCTTGACGGTAATACTGAAGCTCATTATTGCCCCAGCCCCATTCGCCAGTACCAATTTCATGTGTCCAGTTGCTGGAATTCAAGGCGTCGCCGTCAAACTCGTCCCGCCAAACCAAAGTCATGCCGTCATAACTTTCAGGAGTGGCATACCCTTCATCCGTAATCTCACCATTATCTCCAAGATCAATGGTAACCTCTTGGGTCTTTTCTACATATACAGCATCATTTGCGTGCGCCCTTACTTTTATGGTATACTTTCCAGATTCGGTGTAGGTGTAAGTAGCGGATCCTTGTCTTACTTCAACAGGTCTTTCGTTTTCATTTACCCCAAAATAAATCTTATAGTAGTTCGCATTTTCAGCCCAGAAAGCAACCGTTATCTCTCCCGGTTTATCTTCTGTTGGAGTAGTCGTTATGGACAGGTTGCTCGGTGCTGTTAATTGGGGTGAACCTTCATCCTCTTGACAGGCTGTTCCTATAAGGCCTGTCAAGAAGAGCAGCATTAATATTTTTATATTTTTCATAAGATTGTCTTTCAATAATTTAAAACTATTTGCTTGAACAGGTAGCCACCTAAGAGTTGACTACCTGTAAGGACATTATTCGGCGATTAATACAAAGCTCCAATAAGTTTCTCCCGTTCCAGAAATATCCAAGGTCAAGAAAAGGGCTTCATTGGTGGCATTTTTGGTATAGCCATAAACTTCATATTGTACAGACCCTTCAGTTGGAGGTGGGCCTGCTGAATGTTCTCCTCCATTATAAGCTTTAGGCAATGCAATAAATGCTCCTGTACCAGTGACAGTGATATAGGCCGGATCTGTTTCTGTGGCGGGAGTAAATGTAAAGCTATGCGTTCCCGAGGCCCAAGCAGCAGCTTCTGGAGCCAATTCAGACTCATCTACACAACCATCAGGGGATACACCCAAATAACCTTCTCCGAAGATATCTCCTTTGCTGTCATATTCATATATGCCTCCGCTTTTGAAAATAAACTCATCATTGAACAAACAAGGGCGGTCTGCGGAAATGTCATTACCAGCCGGCCAGTAATTATCCATGCCTTTTCCTTGCCCAACACCGAATGAGCCCGCCGCAGGTCTGAGTTTCCAGGTTTTGGAAGACCCTCCTGTTAAGTCCGCTTCCGTTAATTCCGGCATTTCGGCAGCTTGTCTGATATCGTCAAAATAAAACTCGCTTTCGTCCGCAACCATAAAATCAAAAAACAAGGCTATTTTATTGTAAGTATTGGCTGGGTCGGCAGCGGAGAAGTCAAACGTCAATTCTTCCCACTCCCCTACTTTGGTAACATTTACTCCCACTTCCATACTCATAGCAGAGTTGTCCTTGTTTTCTATTTTAAAGTTCACCACGCCTGTCTTCGGAGCATACACTTTCATCTTAATAAGATTGTTGAGCGTAAAATCTAGGTCTTCCGCCAATACCGTTTCGATACCTGCCCAAGGTTGTGCTCCGGCATTTTTTATGGCTTTTCCAACCTTGGCGCTGGTGTTAATGCCACTGACATCGGGGTTGTCCGCCAATTCATAGGAACCGCCTTCAAAACCGTTGAAAGGAGGTTCAGTGCCTTCAAAATCAACAGGAAGGGCGGAGGTTTCTGGCTCTTCAGGCTCTTCTACCGGAGGTACATAACCCTTGGGTATAAAGCGTTGATACCAGACATTCCCAGGTTCATTTCTCTGGACAGAACGAATAAACAACTCATTTTCCGACAGACTCATCACTTCATATGACGTAGCTCCACCAGAATAATACCCAATAAACCCGCCTCCTGCTATATTCAACTGCCATTTGCCTTCCGAGACTTCTACAAGTGACCATGTCATATTATCGGGTGCTGTATAGGGAGCAATAAAATCACCGCCTTCTGGTTCTGGTACAGCTCCAGGAAGATCAGATGAGAAAGCACCATTTACATATACATCACCATTTGTTTCGATTTGCAAGGCAAACCCATCCAGCTTAAAGGTGATTTCATCATTATATAGTCCCCTGCCTGCCTTCTCATTGGCTTTGGCAGAATACCATTCAGGCCAATCGCCTGCAGCAGGCCCAATACCAAAATGCCCATCTCTGTCTTTATCCATTACCCAGGTTTTTCCCTCCAAAGCATCTGCTCCACCAGTCAGGAAATTATAAACGGGAATGTCTAGCAATGTAGGATCTGTTTCAGCGATCACGATTTCTTGGGTCGAAAAAACGCTTCCACCCTTGCCGTAAATAGTCAAAGTAACCATATACGTTCCCTTAGTAGGATAGACCGCCCTTACTTGGTTGCCATTTGCCTTGCTCCCGTTGCCAAAATCCCAATGCTTAATACCGCTGGAAGCATTCGAGAAAAGAATGATATTATCATTTTCATCGCTTGCGGTATAAGTAAAAACAGCCTCTTCTTGTGTAGGTGCCTCTCCTAGCTTAAACTCATCTTCACATCCTGAAATCACAAACTGAAAGCTCAGGAATAGCAATATATTATATATTAATTTTTTCATAGGATTAATGTTTATGGGTTATAACCTGGATTTTGCGACCAGTTCCCTCCAGCCAAATCGATTTCGGCTTGTGGGATAGGGAACACCTCATGCGTGCCGGTCTTGAAGCTTTCTATGGCTTCGGCCGCCTTTCCTGTCCTCACAAGGTCAAAGAAGCGCAGCCCTTCTCCAGCAAGCTCAACCCGACGCTCGTGGTATATCGCTTCAGTGAGGGCTTCTCCAGAAGCATTGATTGCGGGCATATCTACCCGATCTCTTACTTCGTTCAGGTACTGCCTGGCTAGTTCATCATTAGGCCCAGGCTTTCTGTTATGGGCCTCTGCTGCCATAAGTAGTACATCGGCATACCGGATGACCCTGTGATTAACAGGACTTGTCAAATCGTCATCAGGTAAACCTAATTCATCTTTTCGTTTGAGGTATTTATGGTTATAATACCCTGTGTGCCCTCCAGCACCTTCCACATAAGTAACTTCAGGATGCTGTGCTTTAAACGCTTCTATATCCAATACGGAAGCTTCCAACCGGGGATCGCCGGCTTCGAATGCGTCTACGAGGTTTTGTGTGGGCAAATTATAGCTATTGCCGTCGCCATAAATAGGGCCATTATAATTTCTGATACCGTGAAAGCCTACTGCGGCATTGCCTTCTAAACACACGAAGCAACCATAACTACCTCCTAGAAAACCTATATATTGGATATCAAAAACGGTTTCACTATTGTTCTCAGAAGCCACTCTAAATAGCGTGCTAAAATCACCAAATAAGGTATAGGGGCCTTCGTGAATTACCTGATCTAAGGTATTGGCCGCCTCTGTGAACTTATTCTGGTACAAATAGGCCTTTCCTAACAATGACAACGCAGCACCTTTTGTAATCCTCCCCTTAACAGGTGTGGTCCAATCCAAGTGCTCGGCAGCATATTTAAGGTCAGCCTCAATTTGGCTATATACTTCATTTTTGGGAGTACGCACTAGTGAAGTCACTTCCTGAGCCCCTAAGCGTTTATCGACAATCAGGGGAACATCTCCAAAAAACTTAACTAGTTCGAAATAATAGTAAGCACGGAGGAAGGAAGCCTCAGCATAGATACGATCTTTGCCTTCAAACTCTATGTTGTCACGGTTCTCGAACATATAATTCGCTCGCGTGATACCCGCATACATATAGCGCCAAACACTTCGCAATTCTGCATTTACTCCTCCGTGTGCCATATTATCTATCTGATGTAAGCCCTCTGTATCGGTAGCACTCTCACCACCTGCTATGCTATTGTCAGAAGCGATTTCTCCTATCCATACACCGAGATAAGAAGTCTGCAATAAATCGTATGCTCCTATCAGGGCCTTTTCATAGTCTTCAGGAGACAGGAAATAATTATCGGCATCCTGAGAGTACTCCGGCCCTATGTCTACAAAATCATCACAGGCTGTAGCAAAAAACAAAACAGCACTGAGCAGAAATGTTGATATTTTATATTTAAAGTTCATCAGATTAAAATTTTAAGGTTGCACCTAACATAAAAGTCCTAGGTTGAGGATAGAATCCATAGTCGATTCCTCCCGCGGTAGCACTACCAGAAGAAAAGTCGGGGTCATAACCCATGTATTTGGTTAAAGTGACCAAATTGGTAGCTGACACATATAGCCTGAATTGATTTCCACCGATTCTCTCTGTCAACTTAGAAGGGAAAGTATAGCCCAATTGAATATTTTTCAACCGGACAAAAGAACCATCCTCTACAAAATAATCGGAAAGCACATTGTTCCTATGCTCAGTAGATTCTGCCAAACGAGGATGCTCGTTAGTCGACCCGGGCCCTGTCCATCTCCCTATTCTGTAGTTGAGCAAGTTGGCCAAAGGCTGTTGCCTTTCATAGTTCCGGAGTATCTCGTTTCCAATAGAAGAGTATATGTTAGCAGAGAAATCGATGCTTTTATAATTCAACCCAAGATTAAGACCCATCGTTACATCCGGCAAAGGAGAACCGATCATGGTCTTGTCGGAGTTATCACCAAAGCTGATCACGCCATCCCCACTCACATCTACAAATCTCAAATCCCCAGGCTGGGCCCCAGTTTGTGATACGCCTCTCGCTTCAATTTCTTCTTGTGTCTGATATACCCCATCTGTCTTGTGGCCGAAGAAATATCCTATCGGATAGCCCACTTCCATTCTTGTAGCAGCGCCTCCTCCTACACTAAAAGCCCCATATTCAAAAAAGTCGACGCCAGTAGGCAAACCTATCACCTCGTTCTTTAATGTGGCGAAATTATAACTCACATTAAAGCTGAAGTCATTGTTAACTTGTGTGTTATACGTTATCAGAAACTCAAATCCGCTATTTCTGACATCTCCAGCATTGATTGTTGGAGGACTTCCACCTGCACCATATGCACCCAGCACACCTGATACATCAGGAGGGAAAAGCAAATCTCTCGTTGTCTTGATATAATAGTCAAGCCCTAAATCTAGCTTCCCATTAAGGAAAGTCAAATCCAATCCAAAGTTTGCCTGATGTGTGGTTTCCCATTTTAGATCAGGATTGCCCATCGTGCCTAAAGCTATGCCATTGATCAATTCATCGTCAAAAGGATAAATTCCCAAACCATTTAATTGTCCAATGTATAGATAATTGTCTATCCTGTCATTTCCCAAAACCCCATAACTTGCTCGTATTTTAGCAAAGTCTGTCAGGCCCGATGGAAAAAAACTTTCATCGGAAATGATCCATGCTCCCGAAAAGGAAGGGAAGTACCCAAAGCGATTGTTTTCTCCAAACCTAGAGGAGGCATCTCTTCTGATGATAGCAGAAAAAAGATAACGTTGCTTATAATCATACTCTCCCCTAAGAAAATAAGATAGGAGCCTGCTGCTATACTGATAAGAGGAGGTCCTGTTCAAAGCATGGTTGGGGTCAGCCAAAGATATATCTGCGAATTTGTATGAGTTGTAAGGAATATCATAACCTGTTCCACCCAAATTACTTCCTTCGTCATGTTTTGCAGAAATACCCAAGGTAGCTTTCACTCCATGATTTTCAGCAAAAACTCTATCATAATTCAAAAAGGCTTCTAAAGTATAATCCCAATAAACTGTCTTTTCTTCCCTTACACTATTGTGGTTTATTACACCATCTATAATGTTAGGCGTGAGATTAGCGTCTTGAGCTGTATTTTGTGCTTTTCCAGCGCCATAATATACCAAAGGAGAGAATCCTTTATAATCCACTACCGCATAATTGTAACCTACACGACCTGTCAAATCAAAATTATTATTGATCTCATACATCAACTCCTGCTTACCTGTAAGCTTATTGGTAATGGCCTCATTGAAGGAGTTGGCAATCTGTGCCCTTGGGTTAATGATATCGCTAAACTCTTCCAAATAAGTAAAACTGCCTTCTGTAGTACGCACATTTCTAAGGGGGGAAGCGTTGATCGTATTATATAGGACGGAAGAAATATGATTTTCTGGGAGTGTTTTTCTTGTTTCGCGCGAAAGCAGAAGAACATTTTCAAATTTCACCCTAGGAGCTAACTCGGTAGTTAGATTTATTCTGCCATTGTAACGCCTAAAGGAAGATTTATCGCCTCCCACTATTCCTTCTTGATCCAAATAAGATCCTCCAATAGAATAAGCCGTTTTATCTGACCCCCCTGATACAGAGAGATTGTAGCTCTGAATGGGCGCGCTTTGAAAAATCTCATCTTGCCAATCTGTTCCTTTACCAAGATTGGTATTGTTATAGGGGGGAGTTAATCCACCGCCAGCATAAGTTTCATTTTTCAATACTGCAAACTCTTGTGCATTGAGCAAATTCAACTTTTTAGAGGTTTCCTGGACACCGTAATAGCCATTGAACTCAAGTACAGGCTTGGTGTTCAATTTCCCTTTTTTTGTGGTTATGAAAATCACCCCATTGGCGCCCCTCACTCCATAAATAGCCGCAGTTGCGTCCTTCAAAACAGTAACATTCTCAATATCAGACGGGTTTAGTGCATTTAGGCCACCCACAGAATAGTCGATACCATCTACCAAAATCAGCGGGTTGTTGTCGCGGTTAGTAGAAATACCTCTTATCCTAATGTTCATAGCCCCACCAGGAGATCCTGAGGCAGAAGTAATATTCACGCCTGCAACTTGTCCTTGAAGAGCCTGATCAATCCTTTGTGGATTCAGAGCTTGAATATTATCGCTACTTACCGAAGCCACGGCACCCGTTAGTTCCTTCTTGGTTGCAGTGCCATAACCTACCACTACAAGCTCTTGAAGGCTTGTAATATCTTCCATAAGTACTACGTCCACTGTGCTTCGTCCACCCAAGGCCTCTTCATGGGTATTGTATCCTATAAAAGAAAACGCAAGCGTGGCATCGCTATCCGCCACCTGCAATTGGTAACGGCCATCGATATCGGTGACAGTACCATTAGTAGTGCCTTTAATTACGACGCTAGCACCAGGAAGGGGTTCTCCGTCCAGCATAGAGGTTACCCTTCCAGAAACCGTCTGTGCCAAGGCTGCTCCGTAGCTCATACAGAGCATCAAAATCAGTAATAGTTTCTTCATATTTATTATAGAGTTATGTGATTGTTTCCTCTTCACCGGAAACGTTTGCACAAAGTGGTCATATGGCATTCTAATTCCAAAAAATTGACTACAACAATAATACATCATCAAACACATTTGAATACATCAATACTACTTCAATTTATGCTTAAATTGACCTTCAAGGGATATAACAGTGATGTTTAAATTTATTTTATTACCTTAACTTGTAATTATTACAATTACATCAATAGGTGTTACCTGAAAGTTTATTTTTAAAATATAATTCATCTCTATGCATTGGATATTTCGCTATGTTTTGCTTTGTGTGGCCGTATTTATAATGGGGAAGACTCAAGGTCAACAATATTTTTACGGTACCCCTCTCATCAAAAATTTCAGCACGGAAGATTTTAAAGGCGGGATACAAAGTTGGGCCATCACGCAGGACAATCGGGAGATTCTTTACTTTGCAAACAATTTTGGGCTACTGGAATTTGACGGAACTACATGGAACCTATATCCAGTAACGCATGGAACAAAGGTCAGGTCGGTATACATAGGCCATCAAGAGAGAATTTATGTAGGTTCTCAAGCAGACTTTGGCTATTTCAGCCCAAATGAAGTGGGGCTGTTAACCTATACTTCTTTAGCCGACCTAGTGCCAAAGGAGTTCCGAAATTTCGATGAAGTTTGGCGGATATATGAAATCGACGGCTGCATTTACTTTTTGACATTTAAGTACATATACTGTTATCAACCTGACAAAGGGATAACAGTAATAGCACCAGAGAATCCATTAGAATTTTCTTTTCATGTGAACAACAGGCTACTTACCTTAGAATGGGGCAAAGGGCTTTCTGCTGTAGAAAATGGCAAGATAAAACTTCTTAAGGGAGGTGAGTTTTTTGCCAACCAGCCCATCGCCTCTATATTGCCTTACAGTAAAGATCAGCTATTAATCTTTACGATCAGGGATGGGCTGTTTCTTTATGATGGCCACACTGCATCCCCTTTTATATTAGAAGACCATGTTGCTTTGCAGCATTTGGTGATTAACCAAGCAATCATGCTGAAAGATGGCACCTTTGCCCTCGGTACGCAAAACAATGGATTGATTGTTATTAATAGAACAGGGCACCTTTTAATGCATTTAACCCGTAACAAGGGGTTATTTGACCAAACCATCTTGTCACTTTATCAAGATGCACATGAAAATCTATGGATGGGTCTAAACAACGGAATTTCTATGGTGGAGCTAAGTGCTCCTTTTAGCCTGATAGATGAAACTATGGGATTATCAGGCACCGGCTACGCTGCTCTGCAAGAAGACAGCACCCTATTCCTGGGCACAAACAATGGCTTATATGCATTGCAGTTGAATGATCCCGAGCGATATTTCTCATTGATATCAAATAGCATGGGCCAGGTGTACCAACTAAAACACCTCGATGGTCATATCTTGGTAGGGCACCACAATGGCCCCCTCATAGTGGAAGGCAATAAGGCAATTGGAATAGATCAACATAAAGGTGCTTGGGAATTTATTGCTGTTCCCGAACATCCCAATAAAATACTCATGGGTTCCTACAATGGCATCAGCCTATTGTCATCCGATTCAAAACGAGTAGATGTCCTAAAGCAATTTAAAGGATTTGAAGAGTCTTCACGCGTATTGGCTTTCGATAACAAACGAAATTTATGGATGGCCCATGGCTATAAAGGTATTTTCAAAATTGCCTTTGACGAGAATCTCGACAACATTAAAACAGTGGATTTTTATGATACTGAGAAAGGGTTCCCTTCAGACCAGTTGATCAACATGGAAAAAATCCAAAACCAGCTTGTTTTTCCTGCACAGTATGGCATTTATCGCTACAATGAGGCTTCTGATAGATTTGTGAGAGACGAGGCTTTTTCCGCTATATTTGAACCTGATGAGCATATCGTAAAACTGGACGAGGACATTTTAGGCAATATCTATTTTATATCGAACAAGCATGTAGGCAAACTTACTTTCGACAAATTCGATAATCCCCAATTGGATATCCGCCTTTTTAATAGAATAAAAGACATGCTCAATGACGACCTCGGAACGATCCATATCCTAGATCCCAAAAATATTCTATTTGGCGCAAAGAAAGGGTTTATCCATTTCAATGCGGCTAAAACAAAAGAAATGCTCCCTTTTCACGTGCACTTAACGAAAGTAGTCAATACCGCCCAAAAGCAGGATTCGCTTATGGCGGAGGGAAAGCGGGTAAATGCTATCAAACACGCACTTCCATATAAGTTAAATTCCCTGCGCTTTGCTTATTCTTCTTCATTTTACGAGAGCCCCGAAAAGACAGAATACCAATACTTTCTTAAAAACTTTGACAATACCTGGTCAGAATGGACCAATAAGGTTGAAAAAGAATATACCAACCTGCCCGAAGGTAACTATGAATTTTATGTAAAAGCCAAGAATGTATACGGTACTGTAAGTGAAGCAGAGAGCTTTTCCTTTTACATTCACCCTCCTTTCTACCGGAGTCGCTGGGCCTATATGCTCTATACCATTTCTGGTATTTTTCTGATCGGCCTGATTATCTTTCAGGTTGACAAGCGCTTCAAAAAAGAGAAAAAATTAATTCTTTTGAAGCAAGAAAGGGAACTGAATAAAAAGAACACGGAAATTGAGCTGATTACCAACCAAAGTGAACAGGAAATTGTAAAGCTGAGAAATGAAAAGCTGCGGTCAGAAATCAATCATAAAAACAGGGAGCTGACCTCTTCCACGATTCATTTAATTAATAAAAATGAGCTACTAAACAGTGTAAAACTAGGATTGGCAGATATTTTAAAAAAGAAGGATAAAGTCAGTCTAAATGAAGAACTGAGAAGAATCATTAAAAACATTGACCATAACATTAATAGCGATGGAGATTGGAAAAATTTCGAGCTGCACTTTAATCATGTACATGGCAATTTCACCAATAGACTGTTGGAGCGGTTCCCCAAACTAACGCCTCAAGAAATAAAACTTTGCGCTTATCTTCGTCTTAATTTGACGACGAAAGAAATTGCCAACCTCTTAAACATATCCGTGCGGGGTGTAGAAATCAGCCGATATAGATTGAGGAAGAAATTAGAATTGGAGAGAAATGACAATTTAACAGACTTTATGCTAAAGTTTTAATACTGGCACCAAATCCAATTGACCTTTCCCTCCATCATATCAAACTGCTATATCCGTGCTTGATAAGTATATAGTTGATAATAACGGCCTTGTCGCTCTATCAGCTCCTCATGCTGGCCATGCTCGACTATACGCCCCTGTTCAACTACCAAAATCTGGTCGGCTTGACGAATTGTGCTCAATCTATGCGCAATGACAAAAGTAGTACGGCCTTTCATCAATTCCTTGAGACTGGCCTGGATAAGCGTTTCGCTTTCCGTATCCAGGTTGGAAGTTGCTTCATCTAAAATCAGAATCCGAGGATCTGCCAATACGGCCCTGGCAATGGCGATACGCTGCCTTTGCCCTCCCGACAACTTCACTCCCCTCTCCCCTATCAAAGTGTCCAAGCCATCCTCAAATCGATCGGTGAACTCATGTACATAAGCGGTATGAACCGCGGACATAAGTTGCTCCTCTGTGGCATCGGGTCGTGGGAATAGGATGTTTTCCCGTATAGATCCCTCGAAAAGGAAGTCGTCCTGAAGCACTACGCCCAGTTGACTTCTATAGCTTTGCAATGTGACGCGCTTCAGGTCATGACCATCTATGGTTATGGTACCGTTTTCAGGATTCAAAAAAGAAGCAGCTAAACTGGCTATGGTGGTCTTTCCCGACCCAGAGGTTCCTACCAGTGCAGTTACACTTCCTGCTGGTGCTTTAAAGTTCACTTCTTGTACTACAGGTTTTCCTGGCTCATATGCAAAAGACACGTTTTCAAAAACCATATCGCCCTTTATCATTCCTAGGGAAACATCACGCATCATATCATCGCTCTCGAGGGGTGTATTCATAATCTCCTCTGTCCTATCCAGCCCTGCAAAGGCTTCCGTGAGTTGGCTGCCGATATTGCTCATTTGCACAATAGGGGCGATCATAAACCCCAGATACAAGGTAAAAGCAAGGAAATCTCCAAAAGTGAGACTTCCATCCATGATCATATAACCTCCTATGCCCATAATGCCCGCAGAAGCCAGTCCCAATAGCAATGTTGCAGAACTCGTCACCAAACTTGTGGTGGTAAGGCTTTTCTTCACGTTGAGGAAAAGTCGCGTCACGCCCTCTTCAAAAGTCTTGATTTCCTGTGCCTCGGCGTTGAAACCTTTTATCACTCTTACCCCACCTAATGTTTCGGTAAGTCGTCCGGTAACTTCCGCATTGATGACACCACGCTCACGGAATATGGGACGGATCTTGCCAAATGCCTTTAAAGAAATAAGCCCAAATATGACGACTGGAACGAGTACGTACAAAGTCATCAGCGGACTGATAATGATGAGCAATACAAGGCAAATAATGGCTGTGAGCACGCCTCCTACCATTTGGGCAAGCCCAGTGCCCACCAGGTTTCGAACCCCTTCTACATCTGTCATGATGCGGCTAACGAGCTCTCCGGTTTTGGTATTGTCGAAAAACCTGATAGGAAGCTGAATAATATGACGCTGCACTTTTGCCCGCAACTGGGAAATCAGGTGCTGTGCCTCGACGCTCAATATTTGGGTAAGCGCAAAGGAAGTCACAGATTGGATAAGTATTGCCACCACAACAGCGGCAATAAGCCACTTCAACATTTCCATATCGTTATGAGGAATCACATCATCTACCAGAAACTTACTGGCTCCTGGCAGTACCAGACCAGACAACCGACTGAGGACAATCAAGAATAGGCCTATGAACAATTGTTTTTTTCTAGGCCATATAATGGTATGAAATACCTGTCGTATACTTACTTTTGGATTATTTTTAGCTTTTGTCATTGAGAATTTGATATTGTAGAAATCTTACTGTATAAGAACGGATGTGGAAGATATTTAACCTCTCTTGTCACAGATTTTTAGCAAGAAAGTCAAAACGTACACCATCACAAAACCTAATGGGCAATTTTAAGTATAATGATAAAGAAAATCAAAACTGATTTAAATCATGAGATAAAGTTAATCTTACCCTTATCTTTGCCTTGATCCATAATACTTAAAAACATGACAAAAACAGTATTTATTGCCACTGCGGAACCCTATAGCGGAAAGTCAATCATAGCCTTGGGTCTTGTAGATATGCTCATGCATAAAGCAAAGAAGATTGGATATTTCAAACCCATTATTAATTGGGCTCCTCAGCAAGCCCTTGACCCTCATATTGAAACGATTATTTCTTATTTCAATCTCCCTTTTCAATACGAAGATACTTATGCTTTTGTGAGAGAAGAAGCCAACCAATTGATCAAGGTAGGTAGTCAAGGAGAAATCATCGATAAGATTATAAACAAATATAAGAAACTTGAAGAAAGCTATGATTTCACTGTCATTGAAGGCAGCGATTTCTTAGGAGAAGGCGTAGCGTTTGAGTTTGATGCCAATGTATCCATTGCCAAGAACTTGGGTGCTCCTGTGATTATAGTAGTTACAGGTGAAGGCAAAACCACCCATCAAATATCCAATACGGCCATTACTATTTTAAGAAATTTCAGGAAAAGAGAGGTGCAAGTATTGGCCGTTGTAGCCAACAAAGTCCACCCGTCAATGGTAGAAGAGGTTGAGAAAGTATTGAGGCCGCAACTAGACAGTGAAATCATCCTTGCTGTAATACCTGAAGACCAGCGCCTCAAAAGCCCCTCTATGAAGGAAATCAATACGGTGCTAAACGGGCAAGTCTTATACGGAGAACAATACCTCTCCAACCAAGCAGATCATTTTATATTCGGTGCCATGCAGGTCCCTAACTTTTTGAACCATTTAAAGAAGAATGTTTTGATTGTGACACCTGGAGACAGGGCCGATATAATCCTAAGCACGCTACAAGCGAGCATTTCTTCCAATTACCCGGCCATTGCCGGCATTGTGCTTACTGGCGGGTTCAAACCTGCCCCCTCTGTCATCAAGCTGATTGATGGCTCGCGTTCCATTGTGCCTATTATCTCTGTAGAGAAGAACTCTTTTGAGACAGCCACACAGATTGGTGCCATAAAATCCAGGATTGGCCCTAACAACCCCAAAAAAATTCAAAGGGCCATCAATACTTATAAAAAGTATGTAGACACAGAAGCCTTGGATGAAAAAATCATCACCTTCAAACCCGAAGGGATAACCCCAAACATGTTTCAGTATCAATTGGTAAAATGGGCAAAAAGTCAAAAGAAACATATCGTACTTCCAGAAGGCAACGATGACCGAATATTGCGGGCAGCTACAAAGTTGATCCAACAAGGCATTGTGGATATAACGCTGCTTGGCAGGCATGAAGATATTGCCCAAGCAGTAAGCCGAATGGGGCTTAATCTCGACTTGAACAAGATCAATATTATAGACCCTACCAATGCAGATTGTTTTGATGATTATGCTGAAACCTTATATGAACTGAGAAAAGGCAAACAAATGCCATTAGAAACCGCAAAGGACCTTATGACCGACGTCTCTTATTTCGGCACCATGATGGTCTATAAAGGTCATGCAGATGGGATGGTATCCGGAGCCGCGCACACGACTATGCACACCATCCGGCCCGCCTTACAATTTATTAAAACCAAGCCAGGGGTTTCTGTCGTTTCATCGATCTTCTTTATGTGCTTGCCCGACCGGGTAAGCGTGTTTGGCGACTGCGCTGT
The DNA here is from genome assembly GCA_964440915.1 of uncultured Roseivirgaceae bacterium. Classification (GTDB taxonomy): domain Bacteria; phylum Bacteroidota; class Bacteroidia; order Cytophagales; family Cyclobacteriaceae; genus CAMPJM01. The sequence continues at coordinate 21,775 of CAYTTV010000011.1, read as the reverse complement.
TAATCCTAATCCAACTGCAGAGCAACTTGCAGAAATTGCCATATCATCGGCCGATAGCAGCTTGCGCTTTGGCATCGAGCCAAAAATCGCCATGCTTTCCTATTCTTCAGGTTCTTCTGGAGAAGGTGCCGATGTAGAAAAGGTAAGGAAAGCCACGGCATTGGTAAAAGAAAAGCGCCCCGACTTGAAAGTGGAAGGCCCTATTCAATACGATGCTGCTGTAGACCCCATAGTTGGCATCCAGAAAATGCCCCATTCCACCGTTGCAGGACAGGCCAGTGTGCTGATCTTCCCCGATTTGAATACCGGAAACAATACTTATAAAGCGGTACAGCGAGAAACGGGGGCACTGGCCATTGGCCCAATGCTTCAAGGTCTGAACAAGCCAGTGAATGACCTTAGCAGGGGGTGTACCGTGAGTGACATATTCAATACTGTGGTGATTACAGCGATTCAAAGTCAAGACCAACAAGAAAAAGAAGCAGAAAAAATTTCCATTATTCAAGGTGTCTCTGGTAATTAAGCCTGGATTTTGATTGTTAAGGGAGGCGATTATTTTTCGCATCACCCCTATTATAATGCCTTTTATAGGAAATCATTTGGGAAAAAACTAAAGTAAATACATGAATATATTTGTTGTAAATGCCGGGAGTAGTTCTATTAAATACCAACTTTTTAAATACCCTGATGAAAATCCTATATGCAGTGGTTTGGTTGAAAGAATAGGACTTGAAAATGCCATTATTACCCATAAAATATTTTCAGGAGATACGGAAGAAGTCATTAAAAAAACCCTGGAACTGCACAATCATGAAGTTGGTCTGCTTGAAGTAACCAAATTGCTTACAGACAAAACCATTGGGGTGATTCAAAACCCTGATGAAATTGAAGTTGTTGGTCATCGGGTAGTGCATGGAGGGGAGAGTTTTGCAGCAACCACTATTATTACTGACAAAGTAAAAGAAGAGATAAAAAAGTTATTTTCTCTGGCACCTTTGCACAATCCTTCCAATTACTTGGGCATAGAAGTCTCCGAAAGAATTTTCACAAACGCCAAGCAAATTGCAGTATTCGACACTGCCTTTCATCAGACTATGCCCGAAAAAGCTTACCGATACGCTATTCCCAACAAATTTTATACGGACTTGAGGATTAGGGCATACGGTTTTCATGGCACTAGCCACAAATATGTGACTGAACGTGCAATTGAATACATCAATAAGCCCGACGCCAAGGTCATTACAGTGCACTTAGGCAATGGCTGTAGCATGGCAGCAGTAGATGCGGGAAAATCCATTGATACGACAATGGGGTTTGGCCCATTAAGCGGCCTCATCATGGGAACGCGATCGGGTGATATCGACCCGTCCATTATTTTCCACCTCATCAACCAATGTGGCTATCTGCCAGAAGAGGTCAATAACCTGCTGAATAAAAAAAGCGGCATGCTCGGAATGACAGGCTTTAGCGATATGCGCGACATAACTCAGGCCATGAATGAAGGTAGCCAAGATGCGGCAATAGCCTACGAGATGTATGCTTATAGGATTAAAAAATACATTGGAGCATATGCGGCAGCTCTAAATGGGCTAGATGCAATTGTATTTACTGCCGGTGTAGGAGAAAACGATGCCCGGATCAGAGAGCTTGTCTGCCAAGATATGGAGTTCTTCGGGATAACAATCGATGTGGATGAAAACAAAAATCGATCAGAAAGCCTCAGAGAAATAAACAAGGAAGATGCACAGGTAAAAGTACTGGTTATCCCTACAAATGAAGAAGTAGAAATTGTGAGACAATGCGTCGCGCTGTTAGACTCGTAATGAAAGCTCCTTATTAAACACAATAAATTAACCTCACTTCCTCAAGTCACTTGTTGTTTTTAAGATCCAAGGTTATGATGGCGTGCGTCCATTTTAGCCTTGGATTTGTCTATGCTCACAATATCTTTGATTACCTACGTTCTCCTGCTTCAGGGAATGGCGATATTGCATGCTATGGATCAGACAGAGCAATAGCTAATTTTTCGCTTGATGAATTACAATAACATTTTACCCCTCAGATTGTAATTACAACAGTATTTTATCAAAACTTACTGATAATGGGGTTTCAACAGTATGAAAAAATATCGCCATCTCAGATAGACCGGGGATTAAAAATATTGGTGAAAGATGGCGTAGCAGCTGAAGTTATGGCTGTTCTTACGGGGGGCGCATTCCTTGTGGCATTAGCTTTAAAACTGGGTGCCTCAAACTTTCAGATTGGGCTGCTCGCTGCTCTACCTACATTAGCCAATTTATTTCAACTTGTTTCGATCTACCTGTTGCATAAATACGCCAACAGAAAGGGCATTACAGTTATAAGTTCAATATGCGCTCGTTTACCCTTGCTACTGATCGGGATGCTCCCTTTTATATTTCCGCCAGAGGTTAGCCTCCTTTTGTTGATTGGTCTCCTATTCATCCACTATTTCTTTGGTTCTATTTCAGGCACAAGTTGGTCTTCTTGGATAAAGGATCTTGTGCCTCAAAAAATCCTTGGCACCTATTTTTCAAACCGAAGCAGAATTATAACCATTGTATCGGTAGCCCTGAGTATGGCAGTAGCTGCCCTACTCGACTTTGTTCAAATCAATGATCCTGACAAAATTTACTTTGTATACTCATGTATGTTTATTGTAGGTAGCGTGGCAGGCTTATATGGTGTGTATCTCTTATACAAAGTACCAGAACCAAAAATCTATCCTATAAAACAAAACCTCATCCGACTTTTCAAAAGGCCTTTAAGGAGAAAGAATTTCAGAAACTTGCTAATTTTTAACTCATTATGGGTGTTTTCTATAAATTTAGCGGCCCCATTCTTCACAGTATACATGCTCCAAACACTAGGATTTCCGCTTTCCTATATCATTGCCTTATCTATTATCAGCCAAGTTTCAAACATCTTTTCAATTAGAATGTGGGGGAGATATTCGGACCAATACAGCAATAAAACCATTCTAGGCATTACCGCTCCCATATACCTATTTTGCATCCTGGGATGGACATTCACTACATTTCCGGATGTGCATTCACTCACTATCCCTTTGCTTGTCCTCATCCATATTGGCAGCGGGGTAGCCTTATCGGGCATCAACCTCTCGTTGACCAACATAGGGTATAAGTTAGCCCCAAGCAGGCAAAACGCTGCTGTATTTCTTTCTACTAAAAGCCTGGTCACAGCCTTATTTGCAGGCGTTGCCCCTATAACAGGAGGCCTTTTTGCAGATTTCTTTGCCGAAAGGAAACTGAACTGGAGTATGGAATGGATAAGTCCATCGGGGGGAATAGTCATTCACACCCTTAGTTTGCAAGCTTGGGACTTCTTCTTCTTCATCGCTTTTTTCTTAGGGCTTTTTTCATTGTACCGTTTGAGATTTATTACAGAAGGTGGTGAAGTGAGAAGGAAAACAGTACTCAAGGAAATATCTTCCGAACTGGGCAGAGACGTAAAAACCTTATCTTCCATATCAGGCCTTAAATCAATGTTATACTTTCCCATGTCGGTATTCAGTGCTTTACGCACCAAGGCTAAATCCACTAAGCAATTATAGGATATTAGACTAATCCTCCTTTAAAAGCCATCTTGCACAACTTTTTTATTCATCTTTCCCTGCCTATTTTATCCTTTCATCTTTAGTGTTATATTGTGCATATATTTATTAAAAAACTTCAAATAGACATGAAAAAGAAAACTATTTTTATTGCATGTATAGCAATGCTTTTCTCTACCGCTCTTTTTGCACAAAAGATCAAGGTGAGTTCAGGGAACCTTGATTTTCTTAAAGGCGTGGAAGTGCTCAATGTAGAATATGACTACGACAACATGGGCGTTGGCAAGTATGATAAGGAAGCAGACTATGTGGCTGACAAAGTCAGCGATTATAATGACAAAGAGCCTGGAAGAGGTGATAATTGGAGAGAAAGTTGGATTGCCGATCGCGAAGAGAGATTCGAGCCCAAGTTTGAAGAATTGATCAATAATTCTCTAGGGAAAAAGAATGTGTCTGTAGGAGGACATCCAGACGCTAGCTATACGTTGATCCTGAAAACGACTTTTACTGAGCCTGGATTTAATGTTGGAGTAGTTAGGAAAAACGCCTCTATTAATTGCGAAGCAGTTTTTGTATCGTCTGATAGCGGAGAAGAGCTGGCTACTATTACGATCATGAACTCTCCTGGCCGCGGTGGCATGGGATATGATTTTGATACTGGTTTCCGAATCCAAGAAGCCTATGCTAAAGCGGGTAAAGAATTAGGAAGGTTTATAAGCAAGTACTTCTAATCTGTATATGTACCGGACTGGTCTTTTTATCCTCGACCTGTCCGGTATTCATTATTTTAAATACTTTAGAAAAGCAGATGCATTGGGCAGGTTTTTCGCAAAATCTATTCCTGCTTCTGACATTTTACGCAGTGTTTTTTCTAAAATATCCTTTATCTTCTCAGGTTCATAATCTTTGGCAAAATCCTCAAAATAGTAGCGAAGGAAAACAGCACAGGCCACGTCTTCTAAGGTCTGTACTTCTGAGTCGGTTTTCAATCCTCTTTTTAAAAGCAGTTGTTTGACACGTTTTATATCTTCCTCTGGATAGCCGATTTTATCCATGATGTCACCTGCAACAGAAGCGTGATACATTTTTAATTTTTCTCGCCATTGCAGGTATCCCTTACGGCCTTGGGGAAAAGAGTTTCGGGGCATCTCCCACCTTCTAATATGCTGGCTCCTTACCGCTAACTGCAAAGCCTCAGAAGCAGCAGGCGCAAAAGAAAGCAAGTATTCGCTCATTCTTTTTCCATAGATCAGCTCCTTGGGATAGGGTTTCCCTTCATAAGTTTCTTGATTAGGGTCTTGTGCATTTGCCTTGTCAAACGCTTCTATGGTTCGATTAAATCGCTCAACGTTCATTTTGGATACTTAAAGTGATTGGTTTAGAGACAATATACCCAAAATTCCCGTTATACTTGATTCTATAGGCCAAATCAGAGAAATCTCCATTGGCTATTTCAATTTGTGAGCAAAAATTTTCTCTAGTTTTTCGACTTTAGGCTTAATCACAAAAGAACAATAGGGCTGCTCTTGATTCATATTGAAATAGTTTTTATGATAATCTTCAGCAGGGTAAAATTGCTCAAAAGGAACGATCTCTGTCACAATAGGGTCTGCCCAAACGCCTTCCTGTTCTATTGCTGCTTTTGTTTGTTCAGCAGCTTTCTTTTGTCCTTCATTATGGTAAAAAATAGCAGATCGATAATGCGTGCCCACATCATTGCCTTGCCTATTCAAAGTGGTAGGATCATGGGTTTTCCAGAACACCTCTAACAACTCCTCAATACTGATTACAGCCGGATCAAAAGTAATATGGGCAACCTCCACGTGACCCGTTCTACCGGTGACCACTTCTCTATAGGCTGGATTCTTGACATGACCTCCTGTAAACCCAGGCTCTACGGCTATAACGCCATCAAGTCGTTGAAAAACCGCTTCTGTACACCAAAAACACCCTGCTCCTAATGTTGCTTTTTCCATTATGATTATTTTTAAAACACTTATTCATTATTAGCTCATCCATGAAATAAACGAACCCTTTTAACTGAACGAGATTCTTCAGACGATGTTCTTAAACGTTATGTTTTTCCATAAGAGTAGTTATGGGAGTGTTTAAACATCATCCAATTCGCCAGTAGACTCAGAAGATATAGGCTGTATCTTACCTTTAATGGCCTTTCCATACTGAGAAGGAGAAACACCATAAAACTGTCTGAAACTTTTACTAAAATATCTGGGGTCGTTATAGCCAACGCTATAGGCCACTTCAGATATCGTCAAATCTTCGCTGCTCATCATGTAAAAAGCAGCTTTTTTTAATCTGACAGATAATATAAACTCATTAGGCGTTTGTCCGGTAATACTTTTTATTTTGGTATAAAATGTAGATTTCCCCAGATTCATCCCATCCGCAAAATCATGAACATTAAATTCTGAATTACCTATATTCTCCTCGACCACTTCCTTAGCCTTCTCCAAAAAGCGCTCGTCCATTGAATTGCTAGCGACTTCTTTTACTTCCATATTAGGATCTGACCGGAACCTTTTTTGTATCAACTCACGGTTTTGCAACACATTTTTCACCCTTATCTTGAGGATATCAGCTCGAAAAGGTTTGGGTATATATATATCTGCGCCACTGGCAAAGCCTTCAAGCTGTGCCTCAACGGAAGACTTTGCCGTCAGTAAAATTATGGGGATATGACAGGTTTCAATATTGCGTTTTAAAATTGCGCACATCTCTGTTCCTGGCATGCCTGGCATCATAATATCCGAGATAATTAATGCTGGAGATTCCTTAAAGGCTATATCCAATCCTTCTTTAGCGTTATTGCATAATGAAAGATCGTAATCTTCGCCCAGTATATCCACAATAAGCCTTTGGACTTCTTTGTTGTCTTCTACAATCAGTATTTTTTGTCCCTCACTTTTCGGAAACACTTCGTCTTCATTTTCCCCTATTGGGTCTTCGCTTATCAAGCTGGCAACTCCTTTTAGCTCTTCGACTTCAGGAGTTTTCTTGACTGGTGTATTTTCCGTGACAGCCATGTCATGGTTGCTCACCAGTGGTATTCCCACATTAAAAATGGTGTACTCATTTGCCCTGCTATCCACCTTTATAATCCCATTATGGAGATTTACAATCTCTTTAGTGATGGCAAGCCCTATGCCACTCCCCTTCAAAAAGGTATCATCTTGATTTTGCTCTACTTGATAATAGGGGTCGAACACTTTGTCTAAATCTTCTTGTTGGATCCCGATACCATTGTCCTTTACAGTAACATACACATGGTCGTTCTCCACCCATACCTCAACGGTTATTTCCCCTTTCCCATCCCTTACAAATTTGAATGCATTTGAAATTAGATTAAAATACACTTTTTCCAATTGCCTAAAATCGAACATAAAATAGATTTCTTCCTGAGGCAGGCGGAGCTGATAACTTATCGATTTTTGTTTCGCCGTTTCTACAAACAGGTCAAAAACACTTCTTATAAGATCATTGAAAGCGTACTGTTTGAGGTTCAACTTTTTCTCGCCCCCTTCCAATTTCCTAAAATCCATTAACTCATTCACTAAATAGTCCAGCCTATAGACATTGTCCAGGGATTTCTTTATTTTATTATTGGTATCCTTTTCGAAAGGCTTTTCCAACACCGTTTCCAACAACCCCAAGATTATGGTTAATGGGGTTTTGAACTCATGGGAAACATGGGTGAAAAAGGTAAGTTTAGCTTGATTCAACTGTTGCAATTGCTCTTTCTCTCTTTGTTCGGACTTCAACTCATTCACTACACGAATCCTATCTTTATAGATACGAAGCAGTGTTCCGACAACCAAAATAGCTCCTATACAATACCCTACAATAGCATACCAACTGCGGTACCAAGGCACTTGAATCACAATAAAAAGGTTTGCTTCACCTATAACGGTCTCCATACCACTGCTCATTGCTTGCACACTCAGGTTATAGCTGTCGGAAGGAAGTTTGGAGAATGTTAGGCTATTCTGATGCTGTATGTTTACCCAGTCATGATCGTCATCTAATCTATAGCGGTAATTAAATTGTCTGGTAGAAACATAATTCCCGGCTGCAAAGTGGACAGTAAAAAATTGCTGATTGGGGCTTAGTATAATAGAGTCTGTAAAAGCAAAATCATATTTTAGAATCTGAGTGGAATCATTAGGGGCAACAAGCTGTCCATTTACCTCTAAAGAGGAGAATATCAAATTGAAGTTATTTGTTCTGTTAAATAAATCTTCCTCTTTAAACGATACTAGCCCATCGATACCACCAACAAAAAGTTCTCCATCACTCGTAAGGTAAATGGAGCGGTGGTTGGGCTCCTTTGAAGGAAACCCGTTCATTTCGGACAAATTGTAAAATCTTTGATTGGTAAGGTCAAATAAAGACAAGCCTTTGGAAGTACTGACCCATAGGTTTCCTTGTCGAGATTTTTCTATCCCCTGGATAAAATTACTTGACAAGTCTGAGTTCTCAACATTGAAACTCTGGAATGTTTCGCTTTCCCTATTAAAAAGACTTAGACCTCCTCCGTGGGTGCCAAACCATAGCCTAAAATAATGATCTTCGTATATATAGGATATGTTATTGGATCCAATGGTGCTCAAATCATTGGTAGATACGTACGTCTTAAGCGCTTGCGTTTGGGGATCATACGCATACAAACCTTGGTCCATAGTTCCTATCCAGAGCACACCAAATCTATCGATCAACAAACAGTTCACCCTTTTATTGAAAACATCTCCTGACTCATCGGTAATAAAATAGGAGAATGTTTCCGTTCGGGTGTCGAATAAAACAACGCCCTCCTTTGTTCCCAATAGAAACAAATCTTTCTTATAAGGTATTATTTCTTCTACAATATTGGATGGAATAGTACTAGTGTCTCCAAAAACAGGCAGGTAGGTTTTGTGCACTCCCGTTCTGACATTTAATTTTTTGAGACCGGCAAGATGGGTTCCCACCAAAAGGGTGTCATCATGAATAAATTGCAATGCTTTCACATTGATGTTGGCCCTTACCTGCTCCTCTTCTTCATTTAGTTTAAAATGCTGGAATGACCTTGTGTTTCTGTTGTATTGGTCTATTCCTCCGCCTTCGGTTGCAATAAATAATTCCCCATTATCCGCTTCAATTATTTCACCAATCACATTAAATCCGAGTGCTTTTTTCTGCTTGCCGCCTTCAGAAGCTTTGGGATAGGTTTGGAAAATATTGAACTCAGGATGGTAATAATTTACTCCCCCAAAATAGGTTCCCAACCACATTCCCCCTTGCTTGTCTTTGGTAATGCTCAGGATGCTATTATGGGATAAGGAACCGAAATCGTTTTCGTTATGGACATAATTTTTCACGGCATAGTCATCGGCAGGATAAATCACGCTTAAACCTAAAAAAGTACCTACCCATATATTTCCCGACAAGTCCTCTTCAATATCTCTAATGGTATTGCTGGCAAGATTGAATATCGAATCGCCACTTTGGTAATGTTTATGAACATTATAATGCTCATCAAGCAAGTAAACCCCATTATTATATGTCCCGATCCATATTCGGTCTTTCGAGTCCATAAATATTTTTGTAGCGTTTACCCCTAAAACTCTCTTGGTTTCAGCATTTTCAGAGAAATAAACAAACAGCCCCTCATTGGTACACATCCATAAGTTTCCAAAGCTGTCTGCATAAAAATCCTGAATGATGAACCCATCCGTTAAATACCTTGTATTCTTTTTGACTGACCGGTTCTCTATGTCAAGTTCAAATAGCCCTTCATTTGTACCTAGAAGAATGTTGTCTTGATATCTGATCAAGCTGGTTTGTCCAATTATAGGAAATCTTTCAACGCTTTGGGTTTTGATGTGCAGTCTTGACAAGCCACTTCTCGAAATCACCCACAAGTATTCCCCATCTTCCACAATTTTGGTTATAAAATGCCCCAATAAGGAGGTAGAGTCTCCCCTGATTGGCCGGAATGTCTTTATAGATGAGCCATCATAAAGGTTCAATCCATCACGCGTGCCCATCCATATTCTACCCAATTGGTCTTGTGCGATAGACGATACGGATGATTGTGACAGTCCTTCCCTTGTTCCTATGTGCTTAAAGGTGATTTCTTGACCTTTGGTGAAATAGCTGCCAAAGCACAGGATGCAAACAAAAACAATAATTTTACAATTCAAATATTTCAATCCTCACAAGTTGATTCTAAGCGGTTATTATGCTCCATTGCAAAAATACTTATTTCCGATTTAACAAGTTTGCCTCTATATTCCATGCACTGTTCATTTCATTAATGCAAACGTATGCGGCTTACTTATTTATATTTCGGAAGTCTATCAAAACATGCCGACCAAACCCAAAACTTGCTATGCGCTTCTTAGCATTAAGATGTCAGCAAATTTTCAATACGGGCTATTGGCCTCTTGAAAATCGCTGACATCCAACCAACTAAACTAATGAATACAAAGCGGGCTACTCCTTGCCCTTGTCTTCCAATCGCGTCATTGCTTCCAAGAAATAGTAATCTGCATAAACCAAGGGAACATCAATTTCATTGCCATGGGGAATACTGCCTA
>CAYTTV010000011.1:9585-11487 GCA_964440915.1 uncultured Roseivirgaceae bacterium | reverse complement strand
TAATCTGCATAAACCAAGGGAACATCAATTTCATTGCCATGGGGAATACTGCCTACACTGTGCTTTAACAGAAAGTATTCGTCGGCTTTACTCAAAAACTCCTCAGAGCCCAATGTTTTCAATATAGTTTTGGCATGTTCCAAATAGTCATTACCAGCAGCATATTGGTCCAGTTCTACCCAAGCAGAAGCCATAATAGCGCCCGCAGATGCATCATAAGGCTCATTTGGTATTTTTGGAGCATTAAAATCCCAATAGGGAACACCGCCTTTGGGATAGTTAGGATGGGAAAGGATGAAATCCGAAATCTTCATCGCCAACTGGAGGTATCTTTCATCATTGGTGTACCTATAACACATGGTATAGCCATATAGTGCCCAAGCCTGCCCCCTGGACCAAGCGCTTTCGTCGGCATATCCCTGAGCAGTTTCCTTGCTTCTTACAGCTCCTGTATTTGGATCGTAATCCACAACATGGTAGGAACTGCCATCTTCCCTAAAATGGTTATGCATAGTAGTATTGGCATGCTGTATCGCTATTTGGGCAAACTTTTCATCGCCAGTGAGCCTCGAGGCCTCAAAAAGCATTTCCAAATTCATCAGATTATCGACAATTACGGGAAACTTCCATCCTCGCTTGCTTTGCCAGTTATCCACCACGTCCCAACTTTGTAGGGAACCCACATTACTATTGAACCGCTGAATTAAGGATTCGGATGCATCAATCACTACCTGTCTATACGCTTCTTCACCCGTAATCGCATAAGCTTTTCCATAAGAATTGTTAAAGATAAAGCCCAAATCATGGTCTGTTGTCAAATTCTTGTGTTCAAGAAATATCTTTTGGGAAGAGATTGCAGCTTCCTTCCACTCTTCTTTCCCAGTATGATCATACAGCATCCAGCATACTCCTGACCAAAACCCTTCTGTCCAATCGTAAGGCTCTTCAATCCACTTAATGCTGCCGTCTTCGTTGAGCGTCCTAGGCACCCGATTGTTCTCTACCGCAACCTGCATCAATGGCTTCAACCCCGCTTCCAAAGCATGGATTTCCGGCAAACTATTCCCAGTAGGCTTGCAATTCATCATGCTAAGGGATAATAGCACTGCACAACCCATTAAAACTACTTTCCTCATTTTATATCATTTATTGTTTAATATTAATACATACTTCACCATATTAATTGATGGCATTGTCCTCTATCATCGTCACCCGAAATCTCGCTTCGGTTGCTTTAGGGATATAAGCATTGAACCCCAACATCGTCGTTCCCGGATTCGGATTGTTATACTCACCGTATTGCTTATTGGTAAAATCGCATATCACCTGAGCAGGATCTTCAGAAGGTCGAATTTCTAACTCTAAAGGAACCGAACCAGAAAAATCAAGCCTTAGCGTTTTGTTTTCCTGTGAGAGTTCAATTATTCGTTCGTCTATTATCTTCACAGATGCAGGGGTAATCATATTCCATCGTAACCAAACACCTTCCTCACCTGTGGTCAGATGGTCTTCTATTGCCAAAACAGCTTCATCGATAAGCTTAATTTCACGTGCAACCATTTCAACTTCATTGTGGATGTTCAGCACTTCCGTCATATCCAATTTGACCCCAAGCGCACCATCTCCATCATATACTTCGATAATTGAGGCTTTACCATTGACATTATGAGGTTGGTTATTAATTGAAAGTGTGTTATGGTTGAGGTTATTTAAGCGGAAAATCTCCCACCTTTGTCCGTATTGGCTCATGTCCCATAGGTCCACCCCAGTATTCTCAAGGGTTTCATATTGCTGCGATCCGAAATCCATAGCCCACCTCAACTCACCAATATCATATACAAATGCCCCTTGGTCCATGTGCCCATGACTTACTGCCGCATAACCACCCTTCACCCCAAAATA
>CAYTTV010000011.1:0-9485 GCA_964440915.1 uncultured Roseivirgaceae bacterium | reverse complement strand
ACGCTTTCTAGCCCTGCGAGCATCATAACTTGATAACTGGTGCCATAGCTCCAATATCCAGGTCCTTCTGGATAGTTTCCATCGGGACCATAGTTTTTGAGCGCATTAACGTTGGTGGCTACGGCTTTTTCAATTACTTTTTTTGATTTCTCCGGCTCATCTTCATATATCGCCAAGGCGGCCATTACCAATCCTGCATTACAAACCTGATTCCAGTTGCTAGTGCTGCCGTAAAACCATGAATATTGATCATTTCCCGCAGGTGCAAATGCCTTTTCCGCTATGGCCTCCCTGATTTTTTTTATGGTGCTTTTCTTCAAGTCATTATAAAGCCAATCATACCCGATGGCAACCCCCATGCTCATTTCCCCTACATCAAGAAAATGGGAAGGATTCCAATCTTTAAAGTTGCTTACAGCCAAAAGCTCTTCTTCTGCTCTTTTGAGGTATTTTTTATCTTCTGTGAGCCGGTAACTGTACGACAAGAAGAAAATTCTGGTCAAGGCCAGCCTCGAAACAGCCAGTAATCGCTTACCATTTTTTTCATAATGCACTGGATCCTGCTGCAACATATCATCACTTTTGTTGATCACATAACCATGCATCTGCTGCAATGCCCAATTTCCTTCAATGGAAGTCCTTAGCACTTCCAATTGCCTGTCGTTCATCAGCAACCGGGGATGAGATTCCATATCCTTTGGATGGATATTGAGCGGAACCCCACTAGCGAAACCTGTAGCGACATTGCCCACCATGACACTCCAAAGGAGAAATACACCCAAAGTGCTTTTTATGCACAATCCTATATTCATTAGATTCTCTCTTTATTGAAATTAATGTCTTTCCCTATTCCTGATTACTTTTGTGTAAGTGTTATGGTGTAGGTTGCTTTTGCATGGGCAGGAATGGTCGATGTGAATCCTAGCATGATAGCGTCCCCATTTTTGGTTTCATAGTGAGTTGTTGGCGTTGTGGAACGATCTATATCTAGTACAAAACCGAAGTTAGCGCTCACTTTCACTTCAAGCTCTTTACCTTCTTTTGAAACAATCATTGTATGAGCATCGATAATATCGACCGAACCCGAGCTTACCATATTCCAATAAATCTCTACGGGTGCTTCTCCCGCTTTCAGCTCATCCACAACCTGTAAATAGGTATCATTTTCTAAGGTGACTGTCCTGACCGCATTCTCAAGTTCATTGGATAGATTCAAAGCCTCTGTTAAATCTAACTTGGCTCCTTTTTTATCATTAGAGTCATAAACCTCTATGATTTGAGCCTCGCCATTGACATTATGTCGCTGATTGTTGATGGTAATGGTATTATGGTTTTTATTGTGCAGTCGAAAAACATCCCATCGTTCTGAATTCTGCCCCATGTTCCAAAGATCTACTCCTGCAGCCTCTACTACTCCGTAACTCTGCATACCAAAATCCACGGCCCACCTTGTGGCGCCAATGTCATAAACAAAGGATCCAGCATCCATGTGAGCATGATCCGTAATAGCTTTTCCTCCCTTTATTCCCAAGTATTGGTCAGAATCGCCGCTCCACCCTTTCCGTACGACTACAATGGGTGTGAAACCTCCACCGGACCATACCGCTTTTTGTGGTGCAAGATCTTGTTCTAGGTCAACACCTTTTCCAAAAATCAAAGCAATGGGCAACAATCTTTCTTCTTCAAATCGTCGGAAATAATCTCCTTCATTCAGTAACTTCAGCTCTTCAGATAGCAAAGAAGGGTCATTGTTTTTCTCGGCAAACCAGAACATTGCTGGTAGAGGCTGAACCCACTTGCCACAATCAGAGTAATTGAACCATTGCCCTGACGGTGAATTCATATAAAGCATATACTCTGCCGACGCCATAAAGCCCGGTGCATCGGACAATCCTGCATCTCCTCCAAGGGCACTTTGCAGGGCTGCGATCATCATCACCTGAAACGAGGTTCCATAAGCCCAATAACCGGGCCCTTCAGGATAATTTCCATCAGGAGCATAGATATCCAACACCTTTCTGTTGGTTGACAAAGCCTTCTCTATAATCTCTACAGATGCCGTTGGCTCGTCTTCTATTATTGCCAAGGCACCGTACACCAGGCCAGCATTGCACACCTGATTCCAGTTGTTCTTGCGGTCATAAAACCAATTATGACTTGAAACCTTGGAAGCATTAAAAGCCTTCTCTACGATAGCCTGACGAATATTTTCTTTCATGGTATCGTCAAGCTCGTCATACAGCCAATCGTAACCTATGGCCACACCCATGACCATTTCACCTACATCCAAGAAGTGGCTAGGATTCCAGTCAGCAAAGTTGATCACCGCATTGAGTTCAGCTTTGGCCTTGATAAGGTACAACTGCGAACCTGTCATACGGTAGCCGTACGACAAATAGAATATCCGTTTTAATGCCTCGCGGGAAACAGCCAAGAGCCGCTTTCCATCTTTTTGATAAACCACTTCATCTTGCCCAACGAGCATATTGCACTGCGTAATAATATGGTCATGGATTTTTTTCATGGATGCATTAGCAGACAAGAGGCCCTTGAGCGCTTCTTCATCTTCTGTGCTCATCAACAACCTAGGATGGGCTTCAATTTGCGCATAATCAAATGTGCCTTCTGGATAAACAGGGCCTGGCTTTTGATCCTGATCAGGATGATCCACCGTTTCGTCATTGCAGCCATACAAGAAGGTAAAGCTTGCCAGACAGATTGCTATTAATACTATTCTTTTCATAAAATTGGGTTTCATAAGATTTGTTGAACAGCGAGAATCTCCACGCTCTTCAATTGCATATTGAGTTCATCTAAACAGTTCGCGCATTGACGAACGATCAACCTTAGTAAAGCCATCCAGGAGTTCTCACGAGGTTTTCATTCATTTGAATTTCCTTTGTCGGGACAGGCCATGGCCATATCCGATCGGCCCAATACCACTTTTCTGTTGATGGATCGCCCCATACAGATTTCCTTCCGCTTTCAAGGCTTCCATCGAATTTCATTTCCCTATAATTCTCCATGCCCCACCTGACTTCATCGTAGTAATTTACTCCCTCTAAGCAAAGCTCAACCCGACGTTCATAACGGACTCTTTCGATCATATCATCCTGTCCCTGCACTGCATTAGGTCCAGCACCACCATTGGTTAATTCAGGCATATGAGCCCGGGTGCGTATCCTGTTCACAATCGCAATGGCCGCATCTATATTACCCAACTCAGCATAGGCCTCAGCTTGCATGAGTAGCACATCAGTGATTCTTATCAGAGGATAATCAACATCATAATGCTGCCGGTCGATCAACTCTCCCTTATGGGTAACATTATACTTTTCATATATATAGAACAATGTTTCTCTTTTATCTGACCACATATCTCCACCATCTGCCCCCCGTAGTATCATAGGCCACCTTAATACCTTGTTGTATTGCATTTCTCCACCGTTATAATAGGGGCTGTAACTATCGGCAGAATCATAAGGAGTGAAAATGGACTGGTTAAGCCTTGGATCTCTGTGAATGTAAGCTTGGGTGATGCGCTCTTCATTGCCGATATTCAGATAATATGTATTGATGATGCCTTCCCCTATGCGGTTTTTTGCACTCTCATAGGCATCTTGCTTTTCTTTTATAGTTGAAGTTTGCAAGCTGTCTCGCAAAAAGAACACCTCACGTTGTTGAACCGTCAGTTGGTTCCAACCTGGCAGTACATCTTCCCAAAAGAACTCGCTTCCATCGTTATTTTGGTAATAGTCCACAAAATCAGGGGCTGGCTGAAGTTCTGTCCAACCATCGTAATGGTCCCTTCCTCCTATAATCTTCTGTAAATTGTCGCCATATCCAGCGGCCGCATCAAATTGTACGCTGAAGATAAATTCGGGATCATTTTCATGCGCCTGTGTAAAAAGGTCGCCATATTCTCCCATAAACAACCGATGTCCGAGCGGCTCTACTTCTGCAAAGTCATCTATTGCTTTTTCATAATCTTCCATCCACATATACACCATACCCCTCAAGGCATATGCCATAGCTTTAGAAGGCCTTCCGTAAAGATCTCCCGATAGGTTGGCATTGGGCAAGTGGGGGTTTTCGATGCAAAATGTCAAATCCTCAATACAGAACTTCCAAACATCTTCTGCGGAAGATTGTGTCTTGATGGCCTCTTCGTTTGAAATGGGCTCCTCGTATATAGGCACTCCTTGATATAACCTGTTTAGGCGGAAATAGAAGTACGCTCTCATAAAAGTCGCCTCGCCCAGCAATCGGTTATACTTTTCTTCCGCCAATGGTGCCCTATGCAAATTGGCAATGGCATCATTGCTTCGATGAACTCCTTCATAATGCCGTCTCCAAGTATTTTCAATGATCTGATAATCGGGTGTGACATCACCGGTCAAAAACCTAAAAGTAAAGTTATTTTTATAGAATTGGCTGGTAAACCCAGCCCCTTCCGTTAAAGCGATCTCAAGTAGGCCACCTGTTGTATTGCTTACATCGGCATTTCTAAACACATTAAAGATTGCATTTACGCCTTTATCTGCCAACTCTTCTGAAGTCCACATATTTGCGGTGGTAATGTCATTGTAGGGTGTGGTGTCGAGAAAATCGTCATTACAACCAGCAATTACCAAAGCAAGTATCGTTATAAGATATTTTACCTTCATTCTTTTTATGTTTTAAAATCCACTAACCAAAATGCGTTAAAACTGAAGCTGAACCCCAAAGGCAACCTGCTTGAGCGTTGGGTAATTTACCGATGCTCCAATTTCAGGGTCTATTCCAGGATATTTTGTGATTGTCAAAAGATTCTCTCCTGAGAAGTACATCCTGAGATTTTCGATCCCTACACGTTCAATCCATCTTTGGGGAAAACGATAGCCTATTTGTATGTTCCTTAACTTAATAAAGGAGGCATCGTAGAGCCAAAAGTCGCTTTGAAGGTCATTGGTACGCTCCGTAGCATCTGTAAGGCGAGGATACTTCGCATCTTGATTGGCCCTCGGGTCAGACGGATTGGAAGTGTCGTAGAAAAAATGATCGTCCGCTATGTGCTTGGAAATTGGGTTGCCATTTACAGTCCTTGTAGCATTGTAGAAGTCTTGGTTCCAGTACAAATGGAAACCTGCACTTCCTCCCCATACCATGGACATGTCCCATCCCTTGTAACTCGCCGAAAGCTGCATTCCGAAATTATACTTTGGCAAGGATGACTTTCCTGTAAACTGCTTATCGTTTTCATTGCCATAGTCGCCATCTCCGTTGTTATCGGCATAAATAAAATCTCCCAGATACAATCCATTGGGAGCAACAATATCACTTCCAACAAAGGTGTAGCCTTGTTCGATCATGCTGGTGACCCACCTGAGGTTATACCCATTCCTGACCATGCCATCGGTAGGCCCTTGTGTTAAGCCAGCATCACCCGATCCTGGGTATCTTCCATCTCCGGAATAAACAGTATGCAGGAAATACTCTCCCAGCGTGTGTCCTTCGGCAATTACTCCCCCAAATCCATTCTGTACAGTTTCACCGACATTGCTTCTATAAACTTGGCCACCGTTTCCGTCATCGCCCCATCCACGTTCCACTGCTCCCCTAAATTTGGTCACCTCATTATTATTGATAGAGAAATTTCCCTGAACTTGATAAGAGAAATCTCCTTTATTGTCTCTCCAACTGACAACAGCTTCCATCCCCTTGTTCCTGACCGATGCTAAGTTTTGTGTTGATCCGGCAGCGGTTCCCATAGAAACATACATGTCAGGAACATAGAGAACTCCATCGGTATCCCTGTTATAAAAGTCAAACTCTCCCGTCAACCGCTGATTTAACAGGGCCACTTCTAAGCCAATATTTGTCGTGGTGGTACTTTCCCACTTCAAGTAGTTGTTGCCTATTTTGGTCACAGCCAAACCCGTCTCAGGACGTCCTCCAACAACTTGTCTTACCAGGCCATAGATCGATTGCCAAGCATAATCTCCGATACTATTATTGCCTAGCTGCCCCCATGAACCCCTGATTTTTATATTTTGAAATGTGCCCGACAAACCTTGCATAAAAGGCTCTTCTGAAATCCGATATCCAGCAGAAAAAGAAGGGAAAATCCCTAACCTGTTGTCGGGGTGAAACCTAGAGGATTCGTCGGCCCTTATGTTCGTCTCAAAAAGATACTTGTCTTTGTAGTTATAGTTTAATCTTCCGAAGTAAGATACCAGCGCCCAGTCTGTTTGAGTGCCGTTCGCATTGGTAATTTCTGTTGCCGTACTCAGTTCGTGCAAACTCCAATCTGACATTCCTCGTCCTGTTGCATTAAAGCTGTTTTCATTATAGTAGGATACATTGTTCCCTGCCAAGAGGTCAATGCTATGGTCTGCATTTATCTGTTTGGAGTATCTTAACAGCACATCGGAAATATACCTGACTCTTTTAAAAGAGCTGTTATATATATTCTGGACGCCTAGATCTGTTTTATCTTGCCGTTCATCTTTCACAAAATCCCATCGGCCTTTCTGCACTCCCCAAGTGGCATAATCGCCCCACTCAGGCGCATAATTCAAATTAGGCTCAAGGGTGAGGTTATCTGCCAGTTTTATAATACCATATATGGATGCGCTGGCCCTAAACATTTTATCATGACCGCCCCTCACCATTTTCTCAAAAATATTGTTAGCATTCGAAGATTCTTCGACGATCAGTGCGGGCACTCCCCACCTATCATCCGATCCGGGATAAATGCCAGGAGTAGTTTTATCTAAAAACTGGAAAGCATTGCTCACATTGGCCATCCCCTTCGATTGCTGCAGTCCATATATCCTTGTTCCCAAGGTCAACCAATCATTCAATTCGCTTTCCAAGTTCACGCGATATTGATACCTTTTGAGTCCAGAATCCTTCATAATCCCTTCATTGTCGAGATACCCAAAAGACATATAGTAATCTACTTTATCAGAGCTTCCCGCAACGGACAAATCATGCTTTTGCATAGCTCCAGCATTAAATACCTCATCAAACCAATTTGTATTAGGGTAAGCAATATGATTGGGAACACCGTATAGATTCAGTTCGTAGGGATTTTCTTGGGCATAACGCCAAGCATCTATACTTGTCTGAGAAAACTGATGAGGTCTTTGCATATTTTCTCTTCCTTCATTGATGAGTTCCATGTGTCGGGCATAGTCGTTGACCATTTCGACAGTATTTAAAGGACTTTGAATCGAATAAGATCCTGAATAAGTAAAGGAAGGTTTGTCTGATCCTTTTTTTGTAGTGATCAATATAACGCCATTGGCAGCTCTAGAACCATATATAGCAGCAGCAGCGGCATCTTTAAGTATAGAAATACTTTCAATGTCAGCGGGGTTCACATTGTTCATATCAGCTTCAAACCCGTCCACCAGCACCAAAGGGTTGCTGTTGTTCAATGTACCTGTTCCCCTGATCCTTATTGTAGCATTGTCACTCCCTGGCTGTCCTGAGCCTTGCATGACATTAACCCCTGCTGCAAGGCCAGCCAAAGCTGAAGAAACATTGGTTATTGGCCGGCCCGACACGTCATCAGAAAAATTGATGGTGGCTACCGACCCTGTCATATTTACCTTTTTTTGCGTGCCATAACCCACGATCACAATCTCGTCGAGCACATCAGTAGCAGGCTCCATTGTGACAGTGATTTGGGTATTTTGACCAACAATAATATCTTGGTTCTCAAAACCGATAAATGAAAAAATCAAAGTACTTTGTTCGCTGCTCACCACCAGAGAAAAATTGCCCTCCATATCAGTGATAGTACCGTTATTAGATCCCTTTTCCAATATATTGACACCGGGAATGGGCTCACCTGATGGCTCTATAACGCTTCCTGATATTGAAACTTCTTGGGCGAACAAATCGCCTGCCCCAACCATACCTATAAGTAAGGCTAATAGGTAACGCACGATGCCAATTCTTCTAGAGTTAATTATATTTTTCATAGATTATTTTTATCGATAGCAAACGGATTTTAATAGCACCCTTCAATCCAATATTTGAAGGGTGCTTATGGGATCAAGTGATCTGGAAACCCTTCCAAAAACGAGGTCTGAAATAGCTATCGACACTCCTTGGAAGCTTCTCAACAACAATTCCCAACTTTGGCCTTGACCCTATTATAATTATCTTATGCTATGCACCAACCTAAATCCAAGGGCGTTATGTGAACTTTGTTGTGCTCTTGATGAACGTTCATGCACCATTAAAAAGGTCTCTTCACTTACAGTTTCATGGTTGGCACCTCCGCCTCTCATAACGCGTAAACTATCCGAACTTGTAGGTGATGAAGGCCCTCTAGGATCAGTAATCGGGTCTGCGGTATAATATTCAGGATCGAAGTAATCTGCACACCATTCTGCCACATTGCCTGCCATATCATACAATCCAAGCTCATTAGGCTTTTTGGTGCCTACTTTTGTGGGGTCGCCGCTAGCAATTCTATGCACATATTCATCGATAACCGCTGGATCATTAAATCCTGGAAAGTCACCGTCTTCATCAAGATTTCCGCCCCTGGCAGCATATTCCCATTCAGCTTCTGTAGGCAAACGGAAATTCATATTGGTCATGCCATTCAATTTATTAACGAAATCACGGGCTAAAATCCATCTCACCTGATTTACAGGGGCTTTTGGATCAGTAGGTTCTTTACTAGGGTTGGCATATCCTAGGGCTTCAAAAATTTCCTGGGATAGTTCAAACTTCATCATCCTAAAGGAAGACAAGGTCACATCATGATGAGGCTGCTCATCAGATTTATAACCTCCCATAGTAAAGGTGCCTCCTTCTACATCCACCATATCAAACCAAATATTGTCAATTAAATCGTTTCCGGTGTTGTTTACAGAAAGGATAATGGGCTCACTAAACTCGCTTTGTCCATTACCTGTAACCGCCTTTATCGCATATATCCTAGTAGATCCAACAGGAATAGTAGCATCTATGGCGGACGTGCTATTATAAGGGTCTTCGCTGAGCAAAGAATACGCTTCTGAGGTTGCAGTTTCATCGTCCGTGTAATAGACCAAATATCCTTGGGCATTTTCTACAGGATCCCACGTAAGTGTGGCCTCCCCAGCTACTGCATCATATTGTGCAGGGTACATTATAGGAGGAAAAACGAACTCCTCTTCTATTGCTCCAGAATCATCATCACTACAGGCCCCAAGTGCTATGACGAATGCCATCAAAAGCACCAAAATGGGATAACTAGCATTTTTGTACATTTCCTTTTTCATAAGTTTAAGTTTTGAAAAACATTTAAAATAAAAAGACATAAACCAGTTTTAAGCTTTTCTCAAATATATCCGCCTGATATTCTAATCATGTGTAAAATTCTCCGAAACAGTTGTAAAATCATACGAACCCATTTATATAGTCCTAAGGCCGTATTATATCCTATATAACCACGTTACTTGAGAAGATTTTACTTATTGAAAGGAAGATTTTACACA
>CAYTTV010000010.1:55110-82518 GCA_964440915.1 uncultured Roseivirgaceae bacterium | reverse complement strand
TGGATAAACGGCGGTGAAAATTTAAAAGTAGAATAATTTGGGCGCCACCTCCCGCTATCCGTTCCAACTACGGGCGCACAGGCCTCACAGGACAGAGAGAGCTTCTGGCTCCTCCTTCAACCTGTTTTTTTATCCTCTTTGCCTACTTTTTTCTCGGGATTTTGTCTATTTGATGTTTTGTGTCCAATGTCTGTCATCTGTTTTGCCTACTATTCATTTGTCAACTAACCGCTTTATTTCATTCTAAATTCTAAATTCTAAATTCTAAAATCTACTATCTAAATATACCCTGCCAGCCGATACATCAATATCCCTACAATCTCTCTTTCCAATATTGCCCATTTCTTAAAGGCATTCTCATTGGGAATAAGCCAAGAATCGGGGGTGTAGGTAACAGGATGGGTGTAGAAATCGGTGCTAAACATGTCGGTTGCTATATTTTGCTTGTCAAAACAGCCTTTAGCCCTTCGGAGATGGAAAGCAGAAGTGATCAATAAAAATCGACCGTCGGGATATTGCTCTCGAAGGATAGTAGCTGTGAACTGGGCATTTTCATAAGTATTCCTCGACTGGTTTTCTATGATCATGTCTTCTTCTGGCACCCCAAAGAGTTGCAAGGTCCTGGCCAGGTTATCGGCTTCCAAAAGGTCAGGTCTTGTAAGGCTACCAGTGCCTCCCGTGATCAGGATTTTCTTTATTTTCCCTCTTTTATACAGTTCAATAGCATGCAAGATCCTGTCGGCTCCCTTTTGAAAGTAAACCCTATCCTGTGGTTCGATGCGCATGTTAGTAATACCTGTCAGGACAATTCCTACATCATAATGGCCTTCTATAGCATCAAATGGTGTGGGAGGGATTTCCCATTTGGTGAAAACAGCGTTGATGATAAAGTCGTTGCTAAATAAAAAGAAAAGGGATGTGCCCAGTATCAAAAACCCTCTTTTTAATCGTTTCTTCCTAATAAATATGGCCAAGACAAGGCATGCGCCGATCAGGAAGCCAGGCATAATAAGGTAATACAGTATTTTGGAAAGGTAAAAGAACATAGTGTGAACTTAAGAGTGAGAATCAGTGCAAAGGTAGGTTTTCCTTCATATCAATCAGTAAGGCTTCTATTGAATCATAAAGCTTTACGCTATCGGCAGACTTGAGCATCCAGGATAGTATGCCATCCTTTTCCAATACTTCGATATGCAGCGCTCCATCAGTTTCGCTCACTGGCAACCCCATTCTTTGCAGGGCATGTTTCGTCCATTGCCTGGCCAAAGGCTCTCCAGTCAATCTTATCATAAAATGCAGCATGGGACGATTAAGTGAAAAGCTTCCAGAGAATGGATTGAAGCTCGTGCCTTCACGGATAAATGTTTTTTCAATCGTGCCGTTCAGGATAAGGTCTTCTGGCACCCCAGCAATAATAGGACGATCAAAAGCGGCTACCCAAAGTTTGTCTGCCGTATGCAATGCCAAGTCCAACTCGTGGGTTGCTGCTAAAATTGCCTTGTTGGTTTCCTTGGCCATTAAATGCAGCAGATCCATGATCTCCATACGGTTGTTCAGATCTAAATGCGCTGTAGGCTCATCCAATATCATGATCGCGCTGTCCTGCGCCAGTGCCCTTGCGATCATGGCTTTCTGCAATTGACCGTCGCTTAGGGTATATAACTTCCGGTGTTGTAAGGCCTCCAGCTGCGTTTTAGTAATGGCATCTTCTATTTTCAGCAAGTCTTTGCTGTCTAACTTTCCAGACCAATGAGTATGGGGGTGGCGGCCAAGGCTTACAAGTTCCTTTACGGTGAGATTGCCGCCAGTTCCACCAGTCAGCACCAAACTGATATACTTTGCTTTTTCATTAAGAGAGAAGCTAGAAAGCGGCCGCTGGTCCACAAAGACTTGGCCCTGAAGAGGTCTTTGGATGCCGGCCATTGTCCTCAGCAAAGTGGATTTGCCAACGCCGTTGGGCCCAAGAAAACAGACTAGCTCTCCAGGTTTCAAGCTAAGATTGATCTCGCTCAGCACGCTATGCGCCGCCCTGCCTTTTTTGTAGCCGATTTCTAAGCTTTTTGTTTCAAGAATATTTTCTCTGTCTTCTTTCATCCTTAAAAAGAGTTGCTTATGTTCTTGCCCCTTAAAATTACCCAGATTACCACTGGAGCGCCTAGCAAGGAAGTAATGATATTGATGGGCAGCGTGTAGCCAGCATTAGGCAGTTGGGCAAGGAGGTCGCAAAACAGCATCAAGAGGGCTCCTGTAAGACTTACGGCAGGCACAAGCACCCTGTGATCAGAAGTATTGAACAATAATCGGGTGATATGAGGAACAGCTATTCCCACAAATGCGATCGGGCCACAAAATGCCGTTATGCATCCTGCCAAAATACTGGTAGAAACGATGATCATAAACCGAGATTTTCCGATGTGCAGGCCCATGCTTTGGGCATATTGCTCCCCCAAGAGTAAAGCATTAAGCGGTTTGGTCAGTATAAAGGACAAGAAGAGTCCTAAAATAATTAAAGGAATAAAAATACCTAATTCAGACCAAGTCTGTCCTCCTAGATTGCCAAATGTCCATATTAGGTATTCCTGCAATTGTTCTTTACTGCTAAAAAACTGCAGCACGCTTACCAATGCTCCTGTCGCACTTCCGAGCATTAATCCCACGATAAGCAAAGCCATGCTGTCTTTTACTCTTGCCGATACCCCTAAAACGAGAAAAAGGACCAATGAAGCCCCTACAGTGGCAGCCATTACTTGTAGCCAGTTGCCAAGAACAATGGAAAAAGCAAATAAACCTCCGGTCATGACCAGCAGGGCCACGCCCAGACTGGCTCCAGAACTGATGCCCAGCACAAAGGGCCCTGCCAAGGGGTTTCGGAAAAGGGTCTGCATTTGAAGGCCGCTCACAGAAAGTCCCATGCCTACAAAAATGGCCGTGAGGGCCTTTGGAATCCTAAACTCCAAAAGAATATAGCGCCATGCTTCATGTTCGGTGCTTCCCCCTGCTAAAATGGTCCAAATTGCTTTTGCAGGGATGTGGACAGATCCTAAAGAGATATTGGCAAAAAACAATAGGACTATAAGGAGTACAAGAATCGACCAGACTTTTGTGCTGATGTTATGCATTGCCCAAAGATATAGACATTGAGAGATTTAATGAAACAATGATAGATTTTGAGCAATAGAATTTTTTATTGCTGAATATTTTGGGATTTTAAAATTTAAGTGCAATTTTACACCTTAAAGTCAATTATATTTGTAATTGGTTTATAAAGAAGAGTGGAGAGATAGGCTCTGTGAAGCTCTAGCAACCTGCCAGAACACGGATATGGTGCTAATTCCTAATCTCGATAAGTATTCGGGAGAATATAAATTAATTTAGCAATGAAAAACATCACACATTCAATCTCGAAATCTTTTGGTTCAATTAAGGTATTTTCCAACAATACCTTGAACAGGAAGAATATTCCCCTTATTAATCACGCACTTTACTGTTGTTGCTGTTGTTGATAAACTTTTTATCCAACCTCTATGCCTTTGGTTAGGCCGCCATATGCTTATGGCACTATAAAGTAGCTTCGATCATTTTAAGTTTTATCAATTGAATTTTAATACGTTATGGCAATAATGATTACCGATGAATGCATCAATTGTGGTGCATGCGAACCTGAATGTCCCAATACTGCAATATATGAAGGGGGAATGGAGTGGACCTGGGCAGGAGGAACGGGCCTGCAGGAAGTTGAGCTGGGAGACGGCACGCTTGTTTTGGCTACTGAACCCCAAGCACCAGTGGCAGATGACATCTATTATATCGTGTCTGGGAAGTGTACCGAATGCACGGGCTTTCATGAAGAGCCGCAATGTGCAGCAGTTTGTCCTGTAGATTGCTGTGTGGATGATCCTGATCACAGGGAAACGGAAGAGGAATTATTGGCAAAAAAGGAATGGTTGCACTTGAATTAAAAGTAGTTTTTGTAAGTCAAAATACTGCAAAACAATTAGGGTCGTATTTTTAAAAAGCAATAATACATGTCTGAATATAAGCATTTTGAAACCAGGGCAATTAGAAGCGGGACGCATAAAACAGCCTTTAGAG
This sequence comes from uncultured Roseivirgaceae bacterium, assembly GCA_964440915.1. Taxonomy (GTDB): domain Bacteria; phylum Bacteroidota; class Bacteroidia; order Cytophagales; family Cyclobacteriaceae; genus CAMPJM01. The sequence goes on along the minus strand of CAYTTV010000010.1, from coordinate 78,426 downwards.
AACATTCTTCTCCTTTATATTTGACGTCTAGCTTTACATTTGAAGATGCAGAGCAGGCCAGAGCGATGTTTTGTGACGAGATACCGGGCAATATTTACTCTCGATTTTCCAATCCCAATACAACAGAATTCATCGAGAAATTTTGTGCGTTAGAAGGAACGGAAGATGGGATAGCGGTAGCTTCTGGGATGTCTGCAATGTTTACTAGCATGGCGGCATTGTTACACCAGGGCGATCACATCTTGGCTTCAAGGTCTATATTTGGATCAACCCATCAGATTCTGACAAGTATTTTCTCTCGCTGGGGGATTTCCTACACCTATGCCGATATGGATAAGCCAGAAGAGTGGGAAGGACTTATTCAGAAAAACACGAAAATGATTTTTGTGGAAACCCCTTCCAATCCTGGCCTTGACATTATCGATATGGAGTGGTTGGGCAAGTTGGCTAAGAAGCATAACCTTATTTTAAATGTAGACAATTGCTTTGCCACACCTTACTTGCAACAGCCAGCAAAATATGGAGCGCATCTAGTCACGCATTCTACCACCAAATTTATCGATGGGCAGGGTAGGACCATTGGCGGCGCTATTTTGGGCAGTAAGGAGCTTATTAAGGAGATCAGGTTCTTTTCAAGACATACAGGCCCTTCCATGTCGCCTTTTAATGCCTGGATATTGGCCAAAAGTTTTGAAACATTGGCATTGCGTATGGATAAGCATTGTGAAAATGCCTATAATATTGCGGATTACTTGGATGGGCACCAAGAGCTGGTGTCAGTGAAATACCCATTTCTGAAAAGCCATCCTCAATATGATTTGGCAAAGAAGCAAATGAAGTTAGGAGGAGGATTGGTTACCTTCATCGTGAAAGGCGGGATTGATAGGGCAAGGAAGTTTTTAGATAACTTAAAGATGCTTTCATTTACGGCAAACTTAGGTGATACGAGGACTACAGTGACCCACCCAGCCTCTACAACCCATTCTAAGCTCTCTGAAGAAGAGAGAGAAAGGGCAGGAATTGCAGCAGGACTGATTAGGATATCGGTAGGTTTAGAAAACGTAAATGATGTATTGGAAGATATTGAAGGAGCGCTAAGGGCGTCTAAGTAGGCGATCTGATAAGAATTGAAAGCAAATCAAGAAAATAATATAAAAATGAAAAACACGCATCCACATTTATCAATGGAAATGAATGATCAGATGATCAATCCTGCAGTTTTATGTTGTTGCATTTGCGCGTGCTTTCAAAGCTAACTTGTAGAGAATTTATTTTATAACATAAAAGAAATAAAGGTCTCTATAGCACACTGTAGAGACCTTTTATATTAAGAACCATACTTAAAAAGCATGACACTAGTATTAAACGACACTATAAAGCCCGAAGCTCAAGAAGACATTCTTCACTTGAAAAAGAAGATTCAAGAGTATAAGAAAGGTGAGATTGCAGAAGACAAGTTCAAGTCTTACAGACTTACCCGCGGGGTATATGGTCAACGGCAACTAGGCGTACAGATGTTCCGGATAAAAATTCCTTACGGCAGGTTGACAGGCGAGCAATTGGTAAGGATAGCAGATGTTTCTGAAGAATACACCAACGGCAATTTGCACACGACCACAAGGCAAAACATACAGCTTCACTTTGTGCACCTGGAAGACACCCCTGCCATGTGGGCAAAATTGGAGGAAAAGGGAATAACCATAAAAGAGGCTTGTGGCAATACGGTTCGAGGCATCACAGGCTCGGCATTGGCCGGTATTGATCCGGAGGAATTGTTTGATGTAAGTCCTTATGCGGAATCTGTTTTTCAATACTTCTTACGAAACCCCGTCAACCAAGAGATGGGCCGCAAGAATAAAATCGGATTCTCTTCTAGCGATAAAGATACAGGTTACACCTATTTTCAAGATTTTGGTTTTATTCCAAGAGTCAAGGTTGTAGACGGTAAAGAAGTTAGAGGATTTAAAGTAGTAATAGGTGGAGGACTAGGCGCACAGCCTTACATTGCTCCCGTAGCATATGAATTTCTTGAAGAGGATCAAGTGATTCCATTCATAGAAGCAGGACTTCGGGTGTTTGACCGTTATGGTGAAAGAGAAAAGAGATTTAAGGCTCGGATGAAGTTTCTTTTGGATGAGAAGAGGGGCCTTGGCCTAGAAGGGTTTATGAAATTGGTGGAGATAGAACGTCAAGCAGTTCCTTATCAGTCTTATCCTATTGATCTCAATATAGTAGGTGAGGTGGTAGTACCGGAACCAAAAGAAGTACCTAAGATCGAAATCAAGGATCAGAAGAAATATGATCAGTGGCTAAAAACCAATGTTTTTGAGCAAAAGCAAAAAGGGTTTTTCGGTATTTATATAAAGCTACAATTAGGCAATATTAGTGCGGAAACATCACGTGCGCTTGTGAAAATAATTGATGGTTATGCTGCTGATGACATCAGAGTGACGGTAAATCAAGGGTTGCTTCTTCGCTATGCCCGACAAGCATATTTGCCTTATTTCTTCGATGCCTTGGATCAACTTGGATTGGCCGAGCCAGGGTTTGGTACTATAGGTGATATTACGGCTTGCCCGGGCACTGATACCTGTAATCTTGGTGTAACCAACAGCACGGGCGCGGCACTAGAAATAGAAAAGCTCCTAAAGGAAGAGTACCCTCATCTGCTCGAAGAAACGGGTATAGATATTAAGATTAGCGGTTGTATGAATGCTTGTGGACAGCACATGGCCGCAGCGATTGGCTTTCATGGCAGTTCTATCAAGCATGGTGATTTGGTAGTGCCTGCCCTACAAGTGGTGCTAGGCGGAGGCGTTGACCCTAATGGAAAAGGTATGATGGGAGAGAAAGTGGTCAAGTTGCCTACCAAAAAGGTTTTGGACACCATACGATTGATACTCAACGAATTTGAAACTCATGCGCTGGAGGGTGAATACTTCAATGCATTCTATCAACGGATGGGAAAGATGCACTTTTATGGCCTGTTAAAGCCACTGGCAGATTTGAATAATTTGGATAGCAGTGACTATGTAGATTGGGGACATACCGAGTCCTTTATCCCTGAAATTGGCGTGGGAGAGTGTGCTGGCGTCATGTACGATGTTATTGGTATAATCCTTACAGATGCTGAGGAGAAGCTTTTTTATGGAAAGAAAGCATTGGATAAGGAAAAATTTGCTGATGCCATATACCATAGCTACAGTGCCTTTATAGTCGGAGCAAAAGCTTTGCTATTGGGCAAAGATGTGTTATGCAACACGCATATCGGTATCATCAATGATTTCAATGCTCATTTCGTGCAAACTGGAGAGATCCGTCTGCCACAAGAGTTTGACTCTTGGGTGCTTAGGATCAACAAAAACAGGCCAGATGAAGCATTTGCCACTGCCTACCTAAGGGATGCCGAAGCTTTTATTGAAGATGTATTGGCATTTAGGAAAAAGCAGCTTGAAAAAACAAAAGCAGTTGACGACAAACAAGTTGTCAGGGAATTTTATAAGGCTTAAAGCTATGGCTTTAAGGGAATAATATGCTACAGTTGAATAAAAAACTAACATTGGTTGGAGCAGGTCCTGGCGATCCAGGCTTGATTACTTTAAAGGGTATTGAAGCCATTGCCAGTGCAAAAGTAATCCTGTATGATGCCTTGGTGCATCCTGATCTGCTAAAGCATGCTCAAAAGGATGCCCTGAAAGTGTTTGTAGGCAAACGTGCAGGAGCACATAAATTTGCCCAGGATGCTATCAATAAAATGATTGTGGAATATGCTTTGTCGGTAGGCGATGTTGTTAGGCTCAAAGGTGGCGACCCATTTATCTTTGGCAGAGGGAAAGAAGAAATTGAGTATGCCGAATCTTTTGGAATAGAAACGGCGGTGGTGCTGGGTGTTTCCAGTATCAATTTGCCCGGTTATTATGGCATACCATTGACTAGAAGGGGAGTGAACGAAAGCTTTTGGGTCATGACAGCTGTTAAAAGTGATGGTTCATTATCGAAGGATCTGAACCTGGCGGCCCAGTCAACCGCTACTGTGGTCCTGTTTATGGGATTGAAAAGGATTCGTGAAATAGTAGATGTGTATAAAAGTCATTCGAAATATACAGTTCCCGTGGCGGTAATTTCTAAAGGCTCTTGGGAGGACGGGAAAATGCTCTTGGCCACGGTTGATACTATTGTAGGCAGGCTGGCTGTAGAAAAGGTGCCTGCTCCTGCCATTATTGTAATAGGGGAGGCAGTGGGTACGCATAAGGAGTTTCAAGAGCAGATAAGGCAAATATTGGAAAATCCAGATGCTGAAGGGAATAATAAATAATGCGAAAATGGCACATAAAAACGAAGGTAACGGTCTCTTTCCTATATTTATTAAACTAGATCAATTGAAAACATTGATCGTAGGTGGGGGCAATGTGGGACTGGAAAAATTGGAAGCGTTGTTGAAAAACAATCCTGAAGCGAAGGTAAAGCTGGTGGGGACTGTCATTCAAGAAGAGATAAAATCTCTGATCAACGATTATGAGGGAGTGGAGCTGGTCGAGCGGCCCTATTCGGAAGCCGACCTTGACGATGTAGACGTGGTAATTCTGGCTACAGAAAGCAGAGCGCTTCACGTAACGATTCTAGCACAGGCCAAAGCGCGTAAGCTTTTGGTGAATGTGGCCGATACGCCTGATTTATGTGATTTCTACTTAGGGTCGACTGTAAAAAAAGGCAATTTGAAAGTAGGCATTTCAACTAATGGAAAGTCTCCGACCTTTGCCAAGCGATTCAGAGAAGTATTAGAAGAGGTCTTGCCGGAAGATATTGATAGTTTGCTGGACAATCTGCATGAAATTAGAAATTCCTTGAAAGGCGACTTTAGTCACAAAGTAAAAGTGTTAGACGAGGTAACTGCCGTCTTAAGAAAAGAAGGTATTAAATAAGAATTATAATAAGGGTTTCGAGAGAAGCCCATCAATAATTATAAGCCCATTATTATTATGGAAAATGAAAGTATGTCGGAAGTAGAGTCTTGGTTCTTAAAAAGGAGCACCCTTTCTGAAGAGAAATTCAAACCACTGCTTCCCAAGGATAGAATAAAGGAAATATTCAATACAATAAGTGAGGATAAGCTATTGGTGACCTCGTCATTTGGTACGACTTCGGCCATATTGCTGCATATGTTAAGTGAAGTGAGACCGGGCCATCCTGTACATTTCATCAATACCACATATTTATTTAAAGAAACGTTGGCTTATGCGGAAGAACTTAAGGAACGTTTGAATCTCAACATTGTAGAAGTGAAGGCGGATGCCAATAAAAATAGGTTCACCCGCAAAAACAAAACCTGGAAATACAACCAGGATCTCTGCTGCTTTATCAATAAGGTATATCCTTTGGAATCACTCAAACCCAACTATGATGTATGGATCAACGGGCTTTTGGGATTTCAAAATGAAAACAGGAAGAACAAGAAGATATTTGAGCAGAAGAATAATATTCTAAGCTTCCATCCCATTTTAGATATGACTAAGGAGGAAGTAGGCATGTATTTTAGCTTTTATGATCTTCCAGAACATCCGTTGATAGAAAAAGGATACGAGTCTATAGGGTGTAAACATTGTACTAAAAAGGGCAAAGGTAGGACTGGCCGCTGGGCAGATATCGCCAAAACAGAATGTGGCCTGCATATGTGATCGTATCGGCTAAGTTGAAATTACATGTTAAGCTTTAGTGTTTGCTCAAACGTCTGGTAGTATTTATTGCTCCCAGACGTTTGTTTTTTATGTGAGCGGGGTGACTTCGGTGCTTTCTCAAAGAGTTAAACCAGATCATTTAATGATTAAATCGAGCAATAGAACTCCTACAAGTCCCACCACGGCTACTATAGTTTCCATGACTGTCCATGATCGAAAGGTGTCTTTGAGACTTAGATTAAAGTACTCTTTATAGAGCCAAAATCCTGAATCATTTACATGAGAAAGCACTAAGCTTCCAGCGCCAATAGAAAGGGCCATCAAATTTGGGTCTACACTGGTCGTGCCGAGCAGGGGGAGGACAATGCCTGCTGCCGTTAGACCGGCCACTGTTGCGGAACCTACTGCTACTCGGATTACCGCTGCTATCACCCAACCTAAGATCAAGGGGTGTACGTCCATGCTTTGTAGCGATACAGCAATTTCCTCGCTCACCCCACTGTCCATCAACACTTCCTTTAGCGCCCCAGCTCCCGCTATCACCAACAGGATCATGACCACATCTTTTACGGCGTCCCCATATATGTCCATTAGGTAGCCAATGCTTTTCCCTTGCACGATACCCAAAGAAAAGGTAGCTACTCCCAAAGAAACAATCATGACGATGGAGGCATCACCTAAAAATGAAATGCCTTTGGCGATGGAAGAACCTGGTTGCACAAGAAATAGCAGGCCAGTGGTAAGCATTAGTAAAATAACAGGAAGAAGTGCTGTTAAAAAGCTATTGAACGAGCCTGGAAGCTTGTCTTCCGGAAGGTCGTTGGGCTTGAAGGTTTCCAAAGGTTGAGACTTAATGCCTTTCAGCAGCTTGGAAAATAAAGGCCCTCCAATAATGATGGCAGGTACAGCTACGATTATCCCATATATCAAGGTGAGGCCCATACTTCCTCCAAACTGGGTCACTAGAACCGTTGGAGAAGGGCTTGGAGGCAAAAATCCATGTGTCACTGAAAGAGCGGCGAGCATGGGAAGTCCCACATAAACCGCTGGCAGCTTATACTTATATACTACAGAAAAAATCAAAGGTACCATTAGAATAAACCCAATGCCGTAGAACAAAGGGATGCCTACGATGAAGCCAGTGATGACCATGCCCCATTGGATATATTTCACACCAAAAATCTGCATCATTATGGAAGCGATTCTTTGGGTAGCACCACTTTCGGCTACTATTTTTCCGAGCATGGCCCCTAAGCAGATAATGATCAATATCCCACCCATCATGTCACCTATGCCTCTTTCTACCGATTTCACTACTGTATCTACGGGTAAGCCCAAAGCGATGCCTGCCGAAATAGAGATGATCAGAAATGCCAGAAAGGGGTTTAATTTTAATACGGCAATCAGGACAACCAAAGCAATGATGGCGAAAAGAACTATCAGTAAAGTCATATTATAGGGTTAGTCAAATATCGTCTAAAAGTAATCAAGCTCGAATGCGCTATATTATTGCCAGCCATTCCAGTCATTATTTTCTTCGAATATGCCTCACATCCATTTTTCTATATACAGAAATCTCTCCTAGCAAGGCTACCGAAGCGGGCGTATTTTAAGCTTGCAATGCAGGCACAAGTAAAGCCGGGCCTATGATATATGGCATGCTTTTTCCAAAGAAGCCATGCAAATTAATCGAAATATAGAAAGAAAAACTAATAGTAGAATAGAAAGAAACTAGTTATGCAGATGATTATGAGGACCAAAGAACATCGATTGGTTTAAGCAAATGAGTGGGAAAGGGGAGAATGAAGGATAGTGTTTATGATTGAAAAGAAAAAGGGGCAACAAGGCCCCAATAGAAAAATATTGCTATTCTTCTTCTTCTTTTAAGAACCCTTCGATGCCTTTTTCGAGGTTGCGTACTTTTGTAAAGCCTTTCGATTCAAGAAACTGTTTGGCTTGAGCGCTCCTTTTACCTGACTTGCAATGAACAATCAACTCCTCATCCTTAAGCGCTTCCAGTTCATCTACCCTCAAGGGAAGGGAACCCAATGGGATCAGGTTTGCCCCGATATTCTTTTCTTCAAACTCCCATGTTTCGCGAACGTCCACGATGTTCATTTTTTCATTATTGGCTAGACGTTCCTTCAGTTCTTTTGCTGTGATATCATTCATGACATTAAAATTTATTTTTAGATAATGATTCGATATTGAAAGATGCTTTAATCCAGATTTTGGATGATGGGTTTATCGTTCACTTCTTCTCCTTCTTTTAGGCCTGATACCCAAATGTCTACGGTTTCACCGATCCTGATATTACCACCGCCAGGAGGTGTTTGTTTAATGATTGTTCCAGGAAGGGTCTCGTTGGTAGTTTCATAAATCACGGTGCCTACCTTCAGGCCAGACCCTATGATCAATATCTCTGCCTCGTCCCTTTCCATACCTAAAACAGTGGGGACAGGCAAAACCTGATTTCCCAGTCCGTCGCCAACGACCAAGTCTATTTTTGAACCCTTAGGCAAGTTGGTGCCTTCTGCTATCTTCTTCCCGTTATACCATTGTTCTAAAACGGCATTTTGGGCCAAGTCCGGAACATACTGTATTTCGCCCAATAATAATTGATAGCTTTCTAGCACTATCTGAGCATTTTTTACCGAGCCGTCGATCAATCTCGGCATTTTTACCTTTGGGGGGTTCTCGGCATTCAGCCACAAATATATTTTCCTGTTCTCTTTTACTTTAGAGCCCGCTCTTGGCTCCTGGCGAAGGACGGCCAAAGGGGGGAAATCGCCTGAAAAGCTAGAATCTGTTACTTCATAGCGGAGATTCCGACTGGTCAAGAACTGTTCTATTTGGTCATAAGTCATGCCATTGAGGTCAGGAACCGTGATGGTTTCCCCATGGTTGGTGGTAGCAGGCAGGTAAATAAAAAAGAAGCTCAACACCAATGCTATAGTCACCACAAGCACTATGGCCAGATTAATAAGTATTTTTGTCATAAAGCAAATATAAAATATATGAATTATATATGAACGGTTGAGGCTTTGATTCTTGCCATGCCATACTCCAAAATCGCATCGATAAAGTCGTAAGGTTTGTAACCATTAATAGCCGTTTGGTGGAAAATGCAAGTCGCAGGGGTCATGCCAGGAAGTGAATTAACTTCTATTATAATCGTTTCCACTTCATTGTTTTCATATATGCGCACAAAAGCATCTATCCGTGCATAGCCTTCTACTTTCAAGAGTTGCGCCACTTTCTCAAGTTCGGCCCGCACTATCTCGCTTGCTTCCTGATTCAAAGCAGTATCCTTTTGAAAACGCGCAGGGGTGATATTTTGACCTTCTCCCGCTAAGAATTTCTCCTCAAGGCTCAGTACTTCTCCTGTAGCAAGCGCTTCAGATGGTTCAAACACTTCATAAATAATCTGATCGCTATCATCAGCCTTAGTCAACAATCCGCCGGTTATTTCCAAGAAATGGCGGGCATTGCCCTTAGTGATCAACTCTTCTACCAAAAACTGCTGCTTCTTTGGGAACTCCTCTTGAGGCTTTAATTTCAGTACGCTTGCATTCTCAGGATCAAAGCCATCTATTTCTCTGAAGATTGTCTCTGCGAAGGCAGCCAATTCTTCTCGCGACTTGATCTTCTTTACGGCAGAGCTACAACCATCATCGGAAGGCTTTACAATAAAGGGATATGGGAATTCGGTTTCCAACGTTTGGATGACCGATTTTTGGTCGTTTTGCCAATCTTCCTTCCAGACCAGCATGTGCTTGGCTACTTTAATACCATGCCTGGCCAGTAGTTCATTGGTTTCATACTTGTTTATGGTAAGTTGCGAGCTTTCAATGCCCGATCCATTGTACGGGATATTCACTTTTTCCAAAGCCACCTGTACAGCTCCATCTTCTCCCGGTCTGCCATGCAGCGCAATGAAAACAACATCTACCAGCTCTTTTAATTCCTGATAATTGGTCTGCTTGAAATCCTGTATTACTTGGTCTACATACTTGGCAGTAATAGGAGCAGTCTCAGCTTTTATCTTTTGTAGCGCTGGATGCTGCTGCTCCTCGGCATAATGATGGATCTTCTCCTTAATATCGTCGGCATTGTCTTTAAGCATTACGTTTATAGGCACTACATATAGCTCATGCTGTGCTTCACTGCCAGTAAGGAAAATTGGAATAGGGCTGTATTTTGTAGAGGAAGACAGCTTTTCATAAATATTTCTTCCACTTTCTACCGAAATATGGCGCTCTGATGAAAAACCTCCCATAATTACCCCTACCCTTATTTTGCTGGACTTTTTCTCCTGCAGGGCTTTAATCGCTTGGTCAAGGGATGTCAGCATGAGCTCTAGGGCTACTTTGTGCTTCCCTGTCTTTATCCGCTCTGCTATGGAAGTTCGGATGATATAGGTCAAGAATTGTGAAGGATTAAGCCCAATTTCCGCCGCTTGATGAAAGAAAAACGAAGAGGGCAACATACCTGAAGTGGTATTGGGGTCATTGAGGAATATTTTCCCTTCTGGTGATAGAAACCCGTCTATTCTGGCGTATACGTTGCAGTGAAGTGCGTCAAACAATCGGCTGCAAGCCTTTCTTATGGCGTCAATGGTTTCAGGAGCCACGTCGATAGGCGTTACTTTGCGGCTCATGCCGGGGAGATATTTTGAACGGTAGTCGAAAAGTTCTTGTCCCTTGATGATTTCTGTTGGAGGCAAAGCTACAGGATTACCCTGTTCATCTTGAATCACAATGCAAGAAAACTCCTTGCCATGAATAAAGGATTCAAAAAGCACATTGGCTTCAGAATCAAGGGGTGTCATGCTTAGTTTTTTGTCTTCATAATGATCCTTATCATTTAGGTAATCCAACAATTGGTCCGGATGATAAATGATGGAATCTGCAGTTTTTACAGGCATACCGATGCCTTCTCTGATGTCGATGAGTGAAATGATAAAGGCTTTCTTCTCTTCATCGTTCTTAGCTTGCCATTCCTCCCAAAATACTTCTTTTATAAAGAAGCTTTTGTTTACTGCATCCACAAAGGCTTTTGTGTCATTCTTTTTTACAATCGAAATTCCTATAGAAGAGCCTTGATGAGGCGACTTTACCACCAAAGGCAATCCTAATGAAGCCACAAGTTGCTCAAAGAATATGGTTTTGTCGGAGGTTGCCAGCCATTCTTTTCTGGAAAGAGTGGCTGTTTTCGGGCTTTCAAACTGATAGGCCCTAAGCAAGTCTCGCTGTGCGATTTTGTCTATACCGATGGCAGAAGGCAGAATTCCGGACCCTGAATAGGGTATGTTGTACCATTCTAATATGCCTTGAATATTGCCATCCTCTCCATATTGTCCGTGCAGTGCAAGAAATGCAAAATCCATTAAACTTGGAAATTGGTCAGGAGAAACTTTTTTGCCGACAGCGCTGATCAGCGACTCAAGCCTATCTTGATCCAAGTTTTCTAAAGATTCTATATATAATTGAAAATAATTGGGAGATTCAGGAAGAAATTCCGTAGGTGGATAAAAATCCCGAATAGTGCCCTTATAAATATAGGCCCATTCGAGCAGAATGAAGTTTCCCAGACTATCTACAAATATGGGAATAGGTTCAAACAATGTTTTGTTAAGGTTGTCGTAAACCGTCCTGCCACCAGCAAAGGAAATTTCACGCTCTCTGGATTGTCCTCCGAAAAATATTCCTACTTTCATTTTTTGTTTTCTAAACGACTAAATTATAAAAAATATAACGATCCTGTGAATCAAACAATTCAACCTGTTGTAATTATTTATTTTCGTAGCAACACACGTTCTACTTTATGCAAGGAAACGCTCGATATTTTAAGCAAATATACAGCTTCCGGAAGCGTTGAAAGATCAATCTGATAGGTTTGATTTAACGTAGCAGGAAAATTTCCTTCGTACAGAATTCGGCCTCTCACATCGTATAGTGCCATTTGAATGTCTTCTTTTTCTTCTAAATTGAAGGTAATAGGCAATATGCCATTGATTGTGGGGTTAGGAAAAGCATAATTGGCATCCGTTGGCAAAGGTATTGTCGGTTCTTCTGATATGAAAAACTCTATGTCGTCGAGGTAGAAGTTATTGCCATAGCCATTGTTCATTACAAAAGCGATTCTTACGTTTTCTTCTCCTATGAAGTCATCGAGTGGTATTGAAATTTTATTCCATGCGGTTTGGGCAGTTGGGATCCACATAGAAGAAGTGTAGTTGGAAACTAAATCCTCTCCAGCCGCATCGTAGGCAACATTGGCGTAACTAAGGCCGCAGTCAGTAGACACCAGCAGCTGTAACCTATCTTTATAGTTAAGGTTATGGCCATAGGAGAACATAAATGTAAGCCTTAGAAAACTGAGATTGGAAAAATCGAGCAGCGGGCTGATAAACCAGTCTTTTTCTCCAATAGCTGAATAATCAAAATGATTGATAAAGAGTGCTTCATCACCTTCATGAGCATGATCCGTCCTTTCCCAAGTTTTATTTTTATCAGGGTTGTAAATAAACCATTTGAAGTTTTCTGCCTCGGTGGAACGGAACTGCTCGCGAAAGGGCAGCGCTTCGTAAGTGGTGTCTACAACAAAGGTTACGGACTTAAAATTGTTCTCTGGTGTTTTGTCTGCAAGCCCTTCAGGATGGAGGACATGAGTAGAAAGGGTGTGAGGGCCTATAGGGGCATTAATTTGCGGCAAGTCTATCTCTACCGTATCGTAGGGCCATACTTCCGGTCCACTATACGAGATCGAAATATTGTCTTCCCAAACAGAATGGGCGTTGAGGATAAATGAGGAGATAGGAATAGACCCCTGATTAACAATGCGAACCTGAGGAGTGAATGCAATATCACATACTACTGGAGGGATGATGATGTCCACAATCCTTAAATCCCGAATGGCTTCTGTTTCCCCATAAACGTGTATATTATCTAGGTAGAGGTTATTGCCATAATCATTAATGCCCACGAATGCAATTCTTAGATTTTCTTCTCCTAAATATGACGATAGGTCTATTGTGACTTCTTTCCACTCCAATCGACCGGAAGGTGCAAAAAAAGAAGTAGTTCTTTGGGCTGTTGCCAGTTCTGATCCATATTTTTCAAAAAGAATATCAGAGTAGGTCTGTCCGCAGTCTGTAGAGATCATCACTTTTAGTCCTTCCCTACTTACCCTGCTGTATTGGGCATAGGCTATGCTGAAGTTGAGTTGCGCAGCTTTGTAATCGGCCAAGTCAAACACATCTGTAAAGAAAAAATCTTGTTCGCCAGCATCCGCACTGTAATTGTATGCGGCTAACACCAATGCCATATTGGATTCCTCAGAATTGGGTGCTGAAACTACTTCCCAACCCAGTCTACCATCAGGGTCTAGGATGGTTCCTGTATGGGTGCTGCCCTCAAAATCTTCGAAAAAAGGCAAAGCTGAACGTGCCGGAAGGTTCACGAGAATATTTTTATGATTGTTGTCGGGATTTTCATCCTCAGAGTCATTCACTTCTTTTATATAGAAGTCAAAGACGAAGTCGGTCGTGTCGCTCAGCAAGTAAGTGGGAAAAGATACCTTTATACTGTCCATAGGCTTTAGGTTGATACTTTGGTACAAAGAATCGATGGTGTCGTTGTTGATCGTAAAGAGCAGTTTAAAGCTCGATACATCATCAGAGCCATAATTCTTTATTAAAACCTCTGGCTCGACTGTATTGTCACATATGGTAGGGAACGGGGCTATTATCTTCTTTATGCCTAGATCGTATGCTACTGCTGCAGGAGCTTCCCCTCCTTTGGAAACAAGAAGGCTTGATCGTCTTGGACTGTTTTGAAGTACGATATGCATCCTTTCCATTTGATTGAAAGTGAATAAGTTCATGCAACCGTCATTAGTATAGTCCATAAAATTCTGAAACATATTGCTGTTGCCGCAGGAAATGACTTCACCCGAAGGGCATCCATAGTTGGGACTGTCCGCATTGGGGGTGTCTTCGCAGTAGTCGTCTTGGCTACAACCACCATCGCCCCATATGTGCCTAAGCCCTAAAAAGTGACCAATCTCATGCGTGGCTGTCCGCCCCTTGCTTACAGGAGAGGCAGCTTCATTGATGCCAAAATATTCATGCGTAATCACTACCCCGTCGGTGAGGCGGTAGGCGGAAGCATCCTCTAGGCCGGGAGTGGTATTGGATTGGGGGAATTGAGCAAAGCCTAAGTATTGACCGCTAAGAGGCGCTACCCATAGGTTGAGATAATCCTCGGCAGGCCAGTAGTTGTGTGATTTCAGCAGCCAATTGTCGCTCAATGCATAGGACTCCTTGCTGCCCTGCGCCCGAGTGACTCCTTCGGTAGGTAGCCCTTCAGGATCCCTTTTTGCTAAGATAAACTCTATTCTTGTGTCGACTGCACTGCTCCTAAAAGCAGCGGGGGTGTTAACGGTGTCCTTGTTCAGCCTCCGAAAATCTTCATTCAGTGCGTCGATCTGCGATAATATCCTAGTCATGGAAAGGTTGCTCCCCTGTCCGATTGCCTCGCCATTATGAACAATATGCACGACCACAGGGATAGTATAGACAACCTCTTCGGAAAGAGTGGACATGGTCTGGCTTTTCTGAAATCTCTTTGCTGTTAGGCGGGATTGTATCCAGTCTTCAAAATCTGACTGGTTTTCTTTCAACTGTTTTTTTTCCTTTAGGAGATCACCGTAAGGAACGGTTCCACATTTTTCTTGAGCATGAATGCCATGAAATAACAGAAGGAAGCTTAAAATCAAAAGTGATTTGCCCACTTGGCGAAAAAGGGTTGGGGATATGATCATCCTTGAGCGCTTCTTAATTTGTTATCATGGCTCAAAATTAAGCCAAATGATAAACTAATGTTTTATCATCATTTAGTCAAATCTTAAAGGAGCTTTATAATAAGTTGTCGGGCAGTTTCGCATGAGGATCATCAGGGGAGGTAATGTTGATCGCTTCCACTTTTCTTATTTCCGGTACGGCCCGCTTGATCGACTCTTCCACGCCCGCCTTCAAGGTCATGGTAGACATCGGGCAGTAACCGCAGGCGCCCAGTAGCTCCAGTTTTACTACCATGTCTTCAGTTACATCTAGGATCTTCACGTTCCCTCCGTCAGCTTCAAGATAAGGCCGTATGCTATCTAGCGCTGTTTCTATTCTGTTGTAAAGATCCGAGTTGATGATAGATTGCTCCATGATTGTATGGTTTATGCTTTTATAGTAACTTTTTTGGTTTCAGCCATTTCTGCATTTCTTATCGCAATTGCACGGGCAAGGGATTCTGCTAATTGATGAAAGGCTGGCGCCGATATATCGTCTTTAAGTACGGCTGGATAGCCATTGTCTCCACTTTCTCTGATGCTCTGTACCAATGGTATCTCGCCCAGTAATGGAACATCATAATGCTCAGCAAGATTCCTTCCGCCTCCTTGGCCAAATATATAATACTTATTATCAGGCAGTTCTGCGGGAGTAAAATAAGCCATATTTTCAATGATTCCCAATATGGGCACGTTTATTTGGGGCTGTCGGAACATCGCCAGGCCCTTTCTGGCATCGTCAACGGCCACTTTTTGCGGGGTAGTGACGATAACAGCCCCCGTTACCGGAACGGATTGTACCAAGGTCAGGTGGATATCGCTTGTGCCTGGAGGCAGGTCGATCAGGAGATAGTCTAGCTCGCCCCAATCTGTATCGCCTAAGAACTGCTTTAAGGCTGAACTGGCCATTGGGCCTCTCCAGACCACCGCATTGTCAGGAGGCGTTAGAAAACCTATGGAAATCAGCTTTACGCCATATTGCTCCAGAGGTACGATTACGTTCTTGCCGTTAACCTGCCGGATAGTCGGCTGCTCCTGCTCGCAATGAAACATGGTTGGAACAGAAGGGCCATATATATCGGCATCTACTAGGCCTACTTTGGCACCTGATAGGGCAAGTGCTACGGCTAGGTTAGAAGAGACAGTAGATTTACCTACACCGCCTTTGCCTGAGGCTATGGCAATAATATTTTTTACCTTAGGAAGCATCGGGGAGTCATCCCTGCTAGAGGTAACATTAGAGCTCATGGTGATATTCACTTTTAAGTCGGAACTTACCAACTGATGAATAGCCTCTTCGCACGATTTTCGGATGACTTCTTTTAAAGGGCAAGCAGGTGTGGTTAGCACTACGGTAAAGCTTACTTCAGCTCCGTTTATTTTAATATCTTTTACCATGTTCAGGGAGACCAGGTCTTTTTTCAGATCGGGGTCATCCACTGTTCGCAAAGCATTTACTATTGCGGCTTCTGTAATGGACATAATTGTAATTAATTTTTAATCAAAATTTTGGCAGCTAGGGTCATCAAACCATCCTTTCATACTTTCACTTTCTGAGACCGCCAAGTTGCAAGTTACACCGATTCAATGAGCTTTGTAACAATATGGCGGCAAAATTAGTTGCAGGGCGATTGGCTAGATGATATCGTCTAAAACCACCGATTAAATATCATTGATAGGAAGGTAAACACTAGTAACCTGAGTTCGACTTTGATTTTTTCTTTTGAATGGGTAAGCTTCGGAGCTATTGAGGTTAGTGATAGACACTTGTTTTTACTTTCTTTTGTCTTGAAACAAAAGAAACAAAGTTCAAGACTGTATTTATTTCTTAACGCCACTTCTGCTTTCTGATTGGGAAATAAAATGCCTGCCTCACACTAGATTTGAGGCAGGCATTTTATTCTAATCCAATTAGAAATTGAAATGACTAAAATAAATAAGGTCGAGGGGCAGGCATAAGAACGAGAACAATTGACAATACTGCTAATTGGTAATCGAACTCAGGTTACTAGGTGGGAGTTTGTCTTCAGTTCATTAGTCTGAAGACAAACTGCTTAGTTAGGATTGCAAATTAAGTAATGCTTTATTGTTTTGTTTTAAAACGAAATCTCAAAAATGAACTGAGCTAGGTGATTCTTTCCCCTTAGTTCATAGTCACGTTCATTTGTACTAATGCCCGCTTTATAGATTTCTGTTAGCCCAGCATGATATTCAACGCCTATATTTATTCTTTCTGTTAGGCTATAAACGGCTCCGCCAATAACTCCAAACTCACTTCTGCCGCTTATCATGTCTGCCATACCTGATGATCTGGAAGAAAGATATTGTTTAAAGTTACCTCCCGCCCGCAATCCTAATCCAATGGTCGAAAAGTTGTATTGAAATAAGATAGGAACCTCGATAAAGTAATGGCTTTTGTCGCTGGCGTGCTCGTCAATGATCGAAAACCTGCCATCATGCCTAGCAGCCATATCCGACTGCCTTTTGAGCCTGCTGCCAAAAGCCAGGCGTGAGTGCAGTGTTAAGGATTCGCTGAGTGGTTTGCTTATGCCAGCACCTATTTTTATTTCCAACGCAGGGAATTTCGTGGGAGCTGAGAGGTTGGTCTCGATGGTAGCACGGCCGACTCCTGCAAATCCATGGAACTTTATATCGATAGAACTTGCGCTGTTTTGCACAGATTGCGCATGGGTAAAGAGATTAAGCAATAGGAAAAAAGTGGATAGAAGAAATGGTTTCATATAGCTGGATGTTTTGTTTGGAGGCAAGTTTAAGATTATAAATTCTATTTTACAAGTTCATTTGTCAACTAGTACTTTATAAGTTATTAATATCGGTTATATGGAGATAGTAGTATATTTGTCCGGGCAGCACTCCTTTAGCTTCATTGCATCTTTCTTTATATGTTCCACTGAACAGCACTTCTCTGCCAACCTCCTGCAAATTTTCAGGTAATCCAGTGCATACAATACCAATGTCTTGTGAATCATAAGTTTCGGGAATAGAAGCGATAATCAACCATTTTCCTTCCTCTTCACTGAAACCAATACGCCCTTCTTGATCTGTAACCGCTTTTACTGTCTTTTTTTGAGGATCGCAGGGTGCTAAATCGCAGGCTGATAAAGGTTTTTCATCATTTCCACAACCAATTAAAATAAAGGAGAGTAAAAGCAACGGTGCTAAATAATGCTTCATGTTTCAAGATTTAAATCTAATATATAATTAACTTGATATTCGGAGGTCACTTTAGGAATAATGACCCAATGATAAAAAGTACTGAGTGCTTGGTATTTCCCCTCGGGATTGTCAAGCTGAACAAAATAGGTATATTCTTTTTTCTCACAATCTTTTGTGACCTCTTGTTTTAGGGCGGTTGCACAGCACCAATCTAAAGGTATTTTTCCCAGTAACAAGGTGTGCTTTTCAAAATCAATTTCAGGTAAGTCTTGTTCACAAATAACTGTCTCGACTAATTGTGATAGATTTTGGATAACAAAAAAGGCTTCCTCCTGGCTGGGGGTATATAATGTACATTCATCAGAAAAGAAACCTTCGCTTGAGTTTCCCTTCTCTACAATCGGTTCTTGGTAACAATGGTTTGGTGTGTTGTCTTCGCTGCAGCGCATGATTACAAAAGCAAGTGCTACCCATAATAATGTTGTTTTATATCTTCTCATGCTGGTAAAAAGTTTGTCCTTATTCAGTCTCTCAATATCAGGACACAAACGGGACAATAAAAGTTGGAGTGGGTAGGTGCGACATTGCTCAAAAGCTGAAAGCTTCATTTAGTTATCTTACCTGATAAACCCTTATCTTTGCTAGGGAATCATAACAGTCAGCCATTGAAACTTAGTGACGAAACCATACAGCAAATCCGAGAAAGGACAGAGATAGAGGAAGTGGTATCGGATTTTGTGTCCTTGAAAAGAAAGGGACAGAATCTGTGGGCTTGTTGTCCCTTCCATAACGAGAAAACGCCCTCCTTCTCAGTGGCCCCAAACAAGGGAATATACAAGTGCTTTGGTTGCGGTGCTGCGGGCGATGCCATCCAGTTTGTGATGGACGTTGAAGGGGTGAATTATATTGATGCCCTGAAATATCTGGCCCGGAAATATGGTATCGAGATTCAAGAAGAGGAATTAGACGCCACTGAGGTTCAGGCCCAGAATGAGAAAGAAAGCCTGCATATTGTCTTGGGTTTTGCAGGCAAGTATTTTCAAGACTTGCTGTGGGAGCATGCTGATGGGAAAGCCATAGGGCTCAGCTATTTCAAAGAGCGGGGCTACAACGAAAAGATCATAAAGCAATTTGAGCTGGGCTATGCTGTAGAGGCTTGGGACGGGCTTGTGAAGGCTGCCGAGCAAAAGGGTTATAACAAGGAACTGCTAGAGAAGGCAGGCCTGGTAATCAATAAAGAAGATCGGTATTATGATCGGTTCCGGGGTCGGGTAATTTTTCCCATTCACAGCGTCAGCGGCAAGGTGATTGCTTTTGGAGCAAGAATTCTGAAAGCAGAAAAGAACCAGCCCAAATACATTAACTCCCCTGAAACCCCTGTATACCACAAAAGCAATATACTGTATGGGATGCACCAAGCCCGTCAGGCCATTCGTCAGGCAGAGAATTGCTATTTGGTAGAGGGATACACCGACGTGATTTCCATGCATCTGGCAGGGGTGGAAAATGTCGTGGCTTCTTCGGGAACATCCCTTACCGAGGAGCAAATAAAGCTCATTGGCCGATATACGGATAATATCACGGTGCTTTTTGATGGCGATGCTGCCGGAATGAAAGCCTCCCTCCGGGGCATTGACATGATCTTGGAGAAAGGGCTGAATGTGAGGATTGTGATTTTTCCTGAAGGTGAAGATCCCGACAGCTTTTCAAAGAAGCTGGGAAGCACAGCTTTTGCGGGTTACCTAAAGGAAAAAGCTGAGGATTTCATTTCGTATAAAACTGCTCTTTACACACGCGAAGCAGGGAACGACCCTATAAAGAGGGCCGAAACCATCAAAGAAATAGTGGGAAGCATCGCCAAAGTGCCAGATCCTATAAAAAGGGCAGTGTACCTGAAGCAGTGCAGCGACCTGCTGGGCATGGAAGAAGGGGTGCTCATCACCGAGCTGAATAAGCTGCTGAGGCAAGGGGCAAAAAAAGAACCTAGGCAAGTAGATATTGCGCTGGAAGCGTTTGGGGAGGCACCAAGTGAGGTTGTGCCCGAGCATGACCCTGCGGCCATTATATCCTTACAAGAGAGGGAGAGTGTTCGATTGTTAATCAGCTATGGTTTTACAGAAGTAGGGGGCAATGGCAGAGTGTACGAACATCTGTTGAATGAACTGGAAGAGATTGAGTTTCAAACACCGCTTTACAAGGAGATACTGAAATTGTACAGAGAAATGGTAGCCGAAGGCAAAACACCAGAACCTGAAATATTTATACAAAACGGTTCTCCAGAAATAAAGCAAGAGGTGATTAACCTGATTTCTGAAAAATATGAGATCAGTGAAAACTGGAAAAGCAAGTTTAAGATATATGTGCCCGAAGAAAGGCAGATTTTGGATAGCGTAATTTATACCAATGTGCTAAGGTTGAAGTTTAGGGTGGTACAAAAGCTGATTCGGCAAAACATGCAGGAACTTAAACAGACGGCAGATTTTGAAGAGCAGGAAAGGTTGTTGGACGTGCATATGGGCCTTAAAGCCTATGAAAAGGATTTAGCAGATCTTTTAGGAATAGTCGTATCAGGATAACTATATTGGACAAAATAAATAGTAAACTATAGCCCTAAGAACACATTTTGAGATAATTTTGTTACGGCTCTATAAAACACAGGTTATGTGGTTGACCTATAAATTGTAAGTTTTAGGCAACAATGTTATGCCAAAGAACATTGTCGGCGTTTAAAGAAAATATAAAGTAATGGGAAATAGTACAAGCATGTTGGATCCAATAGAAGAAGCTATAGAGGCCATAAAAAATGGAGAAATCATTATTGTGGTCGATGATGAAGACAGAGAGAATGAAGGTGATTTCATTTGTGCTGCCGAGTGTATTACACCGGAGATTGTTAATTTTATGGCTACGCATGGACGAGGCCTTATTTGTACCCCATTGATTGAGAGCCGCTGCGAGGAGTTGGGGCTAGAGTTGATGGTGGGGCGTAATACGGCCCTTCATGAAACACCCTTTACTGTATCGGTAGATTTGATCGGGCATGGCTGTACTACAGGCATCTCGGCTAGCGATAGGGCAAAGACCATTAAGGCACTTGTGGATCCGGAAACCAAACCTGAGGACTTAGGAAGACCAGGGCATATTTTCCCGTTACGAGCGAAACATGGCGGTGTATTGCGAAGAACAGGGCATACGGAGGCGGCCATAGATTTTGCTAGATTGGCAGGATTTCAGCCTGCAGGCGTGTTGGTCGAAATTATGAATGAGGACGGGTCTATGGCACGATTGCCTGACTTAAGAATAGTAGCAGATAGGTTCAATCTAAAATTGGTCTCTATAAAAGACTTGATAGCTTATAGACTGGAAAAGGAAAGCCTGATAAAAAAAGAAATAGACGTGGATATGCCCACAGCATACGGGGATTTCCATTTGGTAGCCTATAGACAAACCAATACCAATGAGCTTCATCTGGCTTTGATAAAAGGGGAATGGGAAGAAAACGAGCCTGTGTTGGTGAGAGTGCACTCTTCTTGCGTGACGGGCGATATTTTTGGTTCGTGCCGATGCGATTGTGGGGAGCAGTTGCATGCTGCCATGCAAATGGTAGAAAATGCAGGGAAAGGCGTGGTGTTGTACATGAACCAAGAGGGGCGAGGGATTGGCCTTATCAATAAATTAAAAGCGTATAAATTGCAGGAAAGTGGCATGGATACCGTAGAAGCCAATATCGAATTAGGTTTCAAAATGGACCAGCGCGACTATGGCGTGGGAGCGCAAATCCTACGCGATCTGGGGATTACCAAGCTGAGACTTATATCGAACAATCCCAAGAAAAGAGCAGGGCTGATGGGTTATGGGCTTGAGATTGTAGATGCAGTAGCTATTGAAATGACTCCTAATGCACACAATCAAAGCTATTTGATGACAAAGCGCGATAAAATGGGCCACACTATTTTGAAAGAGATAAAAAACCTTGGAAAATAGTTTATGAGCAAAATAAAGAAGAAATTCTTGGGTATTACCTTGGGAATGCTGGGCATATGTCTAGTTCCGTTCTGTGGTTATGCCCAAGAGTTTCCTTTTCAGGTATGGCACGAAGGAAAGATTATTTTGATGAGCAATGATACACTAAGGGGCCAAGTAAAATACAATCTCGAAGGAAATGTTGTTCAGTATGAGCAGCGTCAACAAATACGGGCGTTTTCCTCCCAACAGGTGCTGTATTTCGAAATATTTGACAATATTTTTGAAAGCTTCCGCTACTTTTACTCTCTTCCTTATTTCGTCCAACCTAATTATAAAACGCCGATACTCTTCGAAGTACTTTACGAGGGTCCTTTGACGCTCTTGGCGCGCGAATATACGGTAGAGGAAACGGTGCAGCATTATAGTTACTATTACCGCAACCATTACTCTACCCGAACACGATTGGCGTTTGACTATTTTTTTCTGGACCAGACCGGGGACATCCGAAAGTATACATTGAAGAAAAATGATTTGTTTGAAATCATGAAGAAGAAAGAAGATGAAATGAAGAAGTTCATCAAGAAGAATAACCTTCGCTACGATCGGAGGGAAGATTTGGTAAGGGCAGTAGCTTATTATAATGCCTTGGTAGAAGAATAAAGAAGGACATGACAAGCTGATGTTCTTATGAAATATATTTAGATGAAAAGACCTTTGATTTTAGTATCCAACGACGATGGCATAGAAGCCAGGGGGATACGCCTATTGGTAGAGTTGATGAAGGAATTGGGCGATGTGATCGTGGTAGCGCCAGATGGACCCCAGTCGGGAATGGGACATGCCATAACCATCGGTAATACTTTGAGATTGACCAAAACAGATATTTATGAAGACATTGTTTCCTATAAATGCTCTGGAACACCCGCCGATTGTGTGAAGTTAGCCAAGCATCATGTGCTTAAAGACAATAAGCCCGACCTTGTGGTGAGTGGTATCAATCACGGGAGTAATACTTCTATTAGCGTCTTGTACTCAGGCACCATGTCTGCTGCCATTGAAGCGGCCATTGAAGGCATGCCCGCTATTGGTTTTTCTCTCTGCGATTACGATTGGGATGCTAATTTTGACCATACAAGGGAGTATATTTTGAAAATCACACAACAGGTATTGAAAAATGGCCTCCCCCGAGGCGTGGCATTGAATGTGAATTTTCCACCAAAAAGGAACGAACCACCAAAGGGAATGAAAATATGCCGCCAAGCCAGAGCAAAATGGGAGGAAGAGTTCGATGAACGTTATGACCCTAATGGGCGAAGGTACTTTTGGCTTGCCGGCAATTTTGTAAACTTCGACAAAGGGGAAGACAACGACGAGTGGGCCATTGCCAACAATTATGTATCTATAGTGCCAGTACAGTTCGATATGACAGCGCACCACGCTATCAGCATTCTGAACAAAGATTGGGATATATGAGGGATGAGATATCAGGTTAAAGATTAAATGGCAGGTTTACATACACCTCTGAACTTGCCATACTTGCGCCTATTGCTCCATTTGTACCTGCTATTAGCCAACAAGTTCCCTGCTGGATGACAAAAGCAATATGTATATGTCTAATATCTAGTATCTTAAGTCTTGCAATCTAACTTAAGAA
>CAYTTV010000010.1:23452-55010 GCA_964440915.1 uncultured Roseivirgaceae bacterium | reverse complement strand
CAATATGTATATGTCTAATATCTAGTATCTTAAGTCTTGCAATCTAACTTAAGAAGGCAATACATAAAAAAGCACTGCAAAAAAATGCAGGATGCTACCTCCTAAAACAAAGAGGTGCCAGATAGCATGATGATAAGGGATTCTTTCCCAAAGGTAGAATATAACTCCGAAGCTATAGGAAAGGCCTCCAGCAAGCAACCAATACAGCCCATTTTCTGGAACGTTTGCAATAAGTGGTCGAAAAGCCACTATGATCAACCAACCCATGAGCAGATAAATAATTGTGGAGACAATGCGGAAACGATGGACAAAAAACAGCTTGAAGATAATGCCCGTAATGGCAAGCCCCCAAATAATCCCGAATAGTGTCCATCCCCAAGTACCCCGTATCATGACCAACAAAAATGGGGTGTAAGTGCCTGCGATCAATAGGTAAATGGCTGCATGGTCAAGAATTTTTAGGTAGTGTTTGGCGCGTTCAGAACTAAAACTGTGATAAAGAGTAGAAGCCGTATATAGCAAGACTAAACTGGAGCCATATATGCTGAAACTCAGTATCTTCCAACCATCCCCTTGCATAGCGGCATACACCACCAAGATTACAAGCGCAGCCAAACTTAGTGCAACACCGATTGCATGGGTAATACTATTGGCAAGTTCTTCCCGATTAAAGGAGACCGGTTTGTTTTTCTTCATGATCCTTTATAATGGAGTGGCCAATAAATAGCTTCTAACAAATGTTATGCTGATTTACCGATTTATGGTTGAGAGCCTATATTGGAAAATACCTGCAATGCTCTGGGCCCTTTGCTTGGCTTCTTCCGCTTTTTCCCCCGTAAATCTTTCGTCTACGGTTTTCATGAAAAGCATCAACCACCTATCAAAATGAGTCTTATCGATGGGCAGAGGAATATGTTTTAGAAAGGGATTACCTTTATACGTATAATCACCGAGCAAGATAGAGCTCCAAAAGCTATACATGATCGGCAAGTGTTCTTCCCAATTCACTCCTGCAAAATCATTGAAAACAGGCGATAGTAAAGGATCCTGATTTACTTTGTCATAAAAAGAATCAACAAGCTCTTTTACTTCTTCCTGGGAGTGTATTGGTTTTTTTTCAGTGTCGTTCATTTTTTTCCTCTTTCCTTTTTGTTCAAATCATAGAACACATTTTCCTGCAATTTAATTTGCGGGAAAATGTAAAAGTAGTACGTGCTCAAAGAATATCTTATGACTTAGGTCATATAAAGGGGTTGAAATGGTTGAAAAAATAATTGCTGAAAGATGTCGTTTAGTGGGCTTTTTTTTAGGCTTGGCTAAACGACAACCCATTGTAGCCCTATGACCTGTCTTTGTCCCTGAAAAATTCCAATAGTGCCCGCGCATCTTCTTCTGATACATTTTGGTTCACCATAGGTGTTTTGTACTCTTCCAAAAGCGCCTTGGCTACAGGATCTTTAGCGGTCATTTCTTGAGGATTGATCATCATGTTCATGATCCATTCAGGACTTCTTCTCTCGGTAATTCCCGCTAGAGCTGGGCCGATCATCTTTGTGTCGATAGTATGGCATATAATGCACTTGCTGTCAAATATAGATTGTCCTTTTTTTACCAAGCTTGCATCAATCTCTTCTTCTAAAGTTATAGATTGAACCGGACCTACTCCTGGGCCAGCAGTGAATTCTTCAGTTGTTTCCGTAGCGTTTGAAGTAGTCTCGGCTTGCTCCGTGTTATTTTCTTTCTTTTCAGATGAGCAACTTGATCCTAAAATAAACAAAAGCGCTAAGAGCAAAGCAGGGGTTTTAACAAAATTCATAAGTAAATTGATAGTTAGTATGGTTTATAATCATTTTCCGGTAAATATATAAAGACTTCCTTAAAGTGAAAATGAATAGGCTTGATAGAAAGTAAGCTATATAAACTAGGCAGGAATCGGTGAAATTTAACAAATATGAAATGTGTCCGTTTTCAGAAATGCAAAAATCCATGGCAGAAGTTTTCATGTTTTGACCTTCCTGTCTTAGGGGTATCATTGACCCTTTAATCTTAATGTTCGTCCATAAAATAAAGCGGTGTTTAATAACCAATATTCAATTTGGGCTTATTATGGCTTTCGAAATAATTGGCTGCCGATTTTCCTTTGAAACTTTGCATATTTCTAAAGAATGCTTTTATCTTTCGGCATTATAGACGCAATGTGTTATTAAAACTAAAAGAAGAAGGATATGAAGACTTGGTTTATGT
Organism: uncultured Roseivirgaceae bacterium; assembly: GCA_964440915.1. GTDB lineage: Bacteria > Bacteroidota > Bacteroidia > Cytophagales > Cyclobacteriaceae > CAMPJM01. The sequence continues at coordinate 52,766 of CAYTTV010000010.1, read as the reverse complement.
GCAAGGTGAAGTACCAAAAGGAAATGGAAAATGGCAGTGTGAAGAATGTGACCGAACCATATTTGGTGGATGCCATGTCTTTTACAGAGGCAGAAGCGAGGATTTATGAAGAACTGAGCAGTATTATCAGGGGAGATTTTATGGTGAGTGGAATTGCAAAGAGCAGGATTATCGATATTTTTCATTACGACGATAGCGATGTGTGGTACAGGTGCAAAATATCTTATATGGTAGCAGAAGAAAGCGGAAAGGAAAAGAAAATCAATAACTATATGCTTGTGACAGCCTCTGATGTGAAACAGGCATATGAACGCATTCATGAAAGCCTCAACAACATGTTGGTGACTTTCAGCATACCTGAAATTGTGGAGACACCCATTGTGGAAATTTTCCCTTATGTGTCTGAGGAAGAAAAAGCCCAGCAAGTGCCGGCTAACTTCAAACCTTTATCGGAGGTTCAACCCGAGCAGGCTTTAGCAGATGAAAACTTAGGGTAGAACTTCAAGTGCCACTTTTGAAATTTGAAAAAGCTTATTGGTGATATATCAATAAGCTTTTTTGATTAAAGACCGTTTGCGTTTTCCCGTGTATTGTCGATCTTGTTGTACGGAGGGCCGAGATCAGCAGCCGAAGGGATAGAAAGCTCGAAGACCGTATGCGTTTTCCTGTGATCCAGAAGGTTAATCGATCCTTTGAGCTTGCTCATGGCCACTTTAGCAATATAAAGCCCTAGGCCTGAGCCATGCGACTTTTCGGTTCCTCTATGAAAGATATTGAAAATTTTATCGACCTGGGAATCTTCTATGCCTATACCATTGTCCTCGATCAAAAGCTTAATATGTTGATTTTGGGCAATCGAAGAAACTTTTATATAGCGTTCGGGCAATTCCTCACTACAATATTGAATGCTATTATCGAGCATGCTTTGAAGCGTCAGGCGTAATATGCTGCTATCAGACTTGATCGTAAGGTCTTTTTCAATCTCATTTATAAAGCAAATATTGGCTTTGTTCAGCACCTCTTTCTTTATTTTTATAAGGCTATCTACCAACTGGTGCAAGTTTACTTCCCGCTCTTCTAATAGCGCATGCTTTAGGTTATTGATGCTCAAGAGCCTTACGAGCGTATTGTCAAGCACGGTGGCAGATTGGCTGATTAGCGTAAAGTATTTTCTTGCCTTTTCCTCATATATATCCATTAGTGCCACCTGCGAAAGCCCTCTTAACCTTGCCAAAGGCCCCCTTAAGTCATGAGAGGCCCTATAGACAAAGTTGTCAAGCTCGAAGAGCAAACCTTGTATTTCTTTTTCAGCTTCGGCTCTCTCTGTCACATCTAGTGCTAGGACAATTTTAGAAGGCCTTCCCTTGAAATCGATGGTATGGGAGTTCATATCGACATAGATCAAGGTCCCATCTTTTTTTATATGGCGCCATTTTCCAGATAACGTATAGGTTAGGTTGTTTTCCAATACGATGTTTTCCATTAGTGCCTTATGGTCCTCTGGAGGCCGCAAGTCAAAGAGGCTCATTTGAGCAAACTCCTCTTTTGTATAACCATATTGAGTAACAGCGGCATTGTTTACAGCAGTAAAACATAAAGTCTTAATGTCGTACACCCACATGGGAAGCGGATTGTTACGAAACAGTTTTGCATAGTTTTCCTCCCCAATAGTGATTTTTTTCTGCTGCTCTATAAGCTTTTTTTGTAAGTAGTAGAACAAGAAGAAGATCAACATGCCGCAGATAAGGACAAATAGCAGTCCTTTAAAGGTTTGGAAATAGGTCATTTCCATAATGCGAGGAAAAATAGGAACGAGGAAATGATCCGAGATAATGATCCATAAACCGCCAAATAATACAAAGACTACGGCTAGGGTAAATGATGTCAGGATTGGGTTCCTCATAAAAAATATTGCTGGTTTTTTCTGATGTAAAAAAAAGACATTATCAGCTATCTTTTCAATTGAAAAAAAACGAAAAACATACAAGCAACTAATTTAGCTAAACAAACGAGTGTGTTTAGCTTTACTCCTCATTGAAGTGCTTGCTCCTCATTCAATTACGTGTGATAAAGACAAAATATAATCAATTGCCTTATAAACTAAAACAAAAACGAGAATTATTTATCCTCGTGCTAGAAATTTCTATTATGTGCGTTACGCAAAAATTGAAAGTTCACTGTCTATGGTTCACATAGTTCCACAGTTTGCGAATGATAGTTGAAAGGAAGGTAATGATTGAATGGAGTGTTTGTGGAGTTTTCTTGCCCAATTGAGATTCATGCTCGCAGATCGACTTACGTTTAACCGCCCATGCTAATTTAAAAGCCACTGAGAACTCAAAACTATTACCTCACATGGAGCATTGGTATATGTACTAATTGGTTACATTGTTGCATAAGCAGACTACTCCACCCTTTTCTCTATGTAATTAGAATTAAGGATTTGCAAGGCGCCCATATATTTTAAGTGGAAAGACAGCAGGTCACCTACTTTGTATTTCTTTGTGTTTTCCCCAAGATTAATAACCATCATATCAGAACTGGACCCCACAATTTCAAAGTCATAACCGGAGATAAGGTATTTGGGGTCTACATCTAGTAGGCCTATATCCACGATGGCCCTGTAAGAAGTTTTTCCGTATAGCGATTCGTCTATTTCATGCGTATCTCCCTGAGGGTTCGAAGCCAGTTCACCTATAGGAAGAAGGGGTTTTTCGGTGATTTCGATTATTTCCGTGAACAACTCAAACACGTTGGCTTTCATGCCTGGAATAATGTTTTCTTCAAATAGGTTGGCGCCAAAGTAGAGCGTTTCGCCTACCCTGAAATGGTTGACTCCAGAGGGGATTTGCTTGTTGAGAACCAAAGGAATGGTAACGGAAGTGCCTCCTGAAATCCATGGTATCTTCTTGTTGAATTTCAATTCGATGATCTGCTTGTACAAACTGAGCTGAATAAGTTTGTCCTGAGAGGGCATTACCCCATGCAGGCAATTCAGATTGGTGCCTAGGCCTATGATTTCCAAATTAGGGAGTTCAAACACACTCGAATAGAACTCTACCAGCCGATCGCCCATTACCCCTTCCCGCAAATCACCCGTTTCTACCATTATGATCACCTTGTGTTGTTTGTTTTGCCTCACAGCTTCGTCAGACAAAAGTTTCATGGTATAGTATTCGGTGTTAAGGCTTACGTCGGCGTATTCTATAATATTTCTGATGCTTCTTTTTGCAGGAGGTTTTATGTACACAGTCTGTACATCGGGGCACAGTCTTTTGATGGTCCTAAGGTTGCTGATCCTGGAATCATGGATTTCCCGGATGCCCAGGTCGATCAGCTCTTTAAGGTATATTTTGTTACCACATAATAGTTTGGAGACTACACCCCACTCTAAGTTGTTAGATTGAAATAACTGGTTGAGGAATTTGAAGTTATGTCTTAGATTCTTTCTGTATAATTTGAGAAATGCCATGATTATTTTATTAATCTCATTTCTAGATATTTGTTTGTAAAGCCTAACTTTTCATATAACTTTCTTGCTGGGTTGTCTGGTTCCACATGCAGGGCAATATTGCCTTTGGCACTTTTGATAGCCTCTTCCATTAGGGCTTTGCCAACTCCCTTTCCACGTTGGCTTTTATCTACAGCTATGTATACAAGGATGTTTTCAGGTATATATCCTTCCATGCCTGTTTTGTTCATAATTACTGCGCCTACAATTTTCCCTTCATCCCGTGCTAAGACTGCAAAGCCGCCTTGGTGAGGAAAGTTGTTCAACGCATAGTCCAGGCACTTCATTATGTCTTCGCGAGTATCACCGTATTGGTCAAGATGCTCAAAAAGAAAATCGGCTATCTCATTTTTTTCAAGTAAGGTGGCAGAAACTATAGCATTTGAAATTTGATAACTCATATTAAATTCGGTTTTTGAAATTTTCATATTGGGGTTTGATCAATTGTAGCAAAGTTTATACTACATAAGACTATGTCGGGTAAGATCTATCGGCCATGCCTTTGAACGAACCGCCTACTCGCATGTCAATAAGCAAAAATATTATGATTTCCCAGTCCCACTTTAAGAGGAAAAATCCTACTCCTGAAAAGGAGGACGTATCTGGAGTGGAGCCAAAGATAGGGAGCTGTTGCATGAGGCAGGCTTTGTTTTGCCTTGCAAAAGTAGGAATTTTATTAGGGAATGAAAAATATATCGCACCTTACTTGATTTTCGCCTATTAAAAAAAGTTTAGTTTTCCTGCTGTAAATAAAGCGTTATGTTGTAAAAGTACAATTGCTGAAGCAATGAATATGATATTTTTAGCCCCTATTTTTGTACATCTTATTGTCAGCCCATAAAAAAAGCCTTATCCATTCGGATAAAGCTTTTCATGAAAACAGAATTCGCATTACAATTCATTGATTTGCTTACGAAGTTCATCCCTGCTCTTGCCTGTTTTTTCTTGCAACTTGCCAAGAAGTTCGTCTTCTTTCCCCTCAACATAGGTCAGGTCGTCATCAGTCAGGTCAGCATATTGTTGTTTCAACTTGCCTTTAATTTGATTCCAATTGCCCTTGATTCTTAGATTGTCCATCTTCTTGCGTTTAGGTTTAAAAAATTTGAATGATTAAAATCGAATAAAATCGAGCATAATCTTAATTAAGAACCTGCTTATTCCTTTTTTGTTTTCATTCTACCCCAATACTATTCCCTTTCAAGTTGTAAATCTTCCTGATTTTTCAAATATAGTTGCTCGTGGCTTAGGGGTATAAGGTAATTATTTTGTCCTAAAGCAAAGACCAAAATTCTTTACCCTATAAACCAAAATATGCGACCCAAGTTCGGCCTACTTTTTATGCTGTATTGCACTAGTTATTTTTTTAAAAGCCAACCCCTATTTGCTGGCGAAAAGGATACTAACTCGTCGTCTTCCGTTAACAATGATGCCAAGGTAACTTTAAGCGGCTATTTGCGAGATGCAGGCAATGGTGAAGCCCTCATCGGAGCAGCGATATATGTAGAGGAGCTGCGTACAGGCACTATTTCCAATACCTATGGGTTTTATTCCCTTTCGCTCGCTGAAGGAACCTATACCATAACTTTTAGCTACGTCGGTTACCAGGCCATTACCAAAGTACTCGACCTGCGACAAAGCCAATCCCTCCATGTAGAACTACAAACAGAAGACGTTACACTCAACGAAGTAGTCGTGAGCTCTACAAGACCTAACGATAATGTGGAGAAGATCGAAATGAGCACTGCTACTGTAAATATGGTAGAAGTAAGGCACATGCCACAGCTCATGGGAGAGGTGGACGTCATCAGAAGCATCCAGATGCTCCCCGGCGTGACCACAGTAGGGGAAGGCGCAACGGGTTTTAATGTCAGGGGAGGGAACGTAGACGAAAACCTTGTGTTACTGGACGAAGCCCCTGTATATAATGCCTCCCATGTATTTGGGTTCTTCTCAGTCTTCAATGCGGACGCCATCAAAGACATGAAAATCTACAAGGGAGGAATTCCTGCTGTTTATGGTGGTCGTTTATCCTCTGTGCTAGATGTGCGCCAGAAAGAAGGCAACATGAAGCATTTCGCCGGTAATGGAGGAATAGGACTCATCAGCAGCCGACTTTTACTAGAGGGGCCTATCAAAGAAGACAAAAGCTCTTTTATGATTTCCGGCAGAAGGTCATATGCAGATATATTTACAATATTGTCTTCGGACGAGAATATTAAAAATAGCACCGCCTATTTTTATGACCTCAATGCCAAGATCAACTATGTCATTAACGACAACAATAGGATATTCCTTTCAGGTTATTTTGGACGCGATGTATTGGGAATAGAAAGTGCCAGTATGGATTGGGGCAATAAAACCGCTACACTCCGTTGGAACCACCTTTTCAACGACAGGTTGTTTTCCAATATTACTGCTGTGTATAGTCATTATGACTATGCGTTGGGTGCCAGTAGCGATTCCGACCACTTCAATTGGAGGTCCAATATTCTCAACACAAACCTCAAAGCTGATTTTTCATACTTTATCAATCCTAGTAATACGTTAGAATTTGGTGTGAATGCATTGCACTACAGGTTTAAGCCTGGCGACATCCAAGTAGATAGGCTCGATAAGGATGATATAGGCATAAAATTAGATACCGAAACAGCGTTAGAGCCAGCGGTGTACATCAGCAACGAGCAAAAGGTTAGCCCAAGACTTGGCCTGCAATACGGCTTGCGTTACTCTCGATTCTATAACCTAGGCGAAGGAAATGTATATATGTATGCACCTGGACAACCAAGAACAGTATCAGCCATTATCGACACAGTACGCTATGACGATGGAGAGGTGATACAGTCTTACGATGCCTTTGAACCAAGAATTTCTGCCAAGTTTACGTTGAATGCCAATAGCTCATTAAAGGCCAGTTATAACAGGATGGCACAGTATATTCATTTGGTGTCGAATACCACGGCAGCGTTGCCCACTGATGTTTGGACACCCTCTGGCCGATATATCAAGCCTGCCAAGGTAGATCAGTATAGTTTGGGCTATTTCAGAAACTTTAAGGACAACACGCTGGAGTTTTCTGCCGAGGCTTATTATAAGCAATATCATGACCTCCTTGACTATAAAGACGGCGCAGAGCTCCTTTTTAACCAGACTTTAGAAACAGAAGTGCTCAGCGGGAAAGGGAGAGCATACGGCCTAGAGCTGCTTCTCCGCAAGCAAAAAGGAAAACTGACAGGATGGATCGGCTATACCCTTGCCAGGACCGAACGAAGGGTAATTGGTATAAGAAACGATGAGTTCTATCCATCCAATTACGATAAAATGCATGATCTCAATGTCGTGGCTACTTATAGCCTCAACGATAAGTGGACAGCCTCGGCAAGTCTTACTGTCATGTCGGGCCGGCCGCTCACACCGCCAAACTCCCGCTATGAGTATGAAGGGATAACAGTTCCTAATTTTGAGAACCGCAATAGCGCAAGGGGGCCAGCCTACCACCGCCTCGACCTATCCGCCACCTACGAAATTCCTAGAAAGCAGGGCCGGAAGTGGGAAAGCAGCTGGACGTTCGGAATATACAATGTTTATGCTCGTAGGAATGCCTTCTCAGTATATTTCAGGCAGAACGAAGAAAATCCTGCCATAACCGAAGCAGTTCGTTACTCTGTTTTTGGCACCATTATTCCATCTGCCACATACAATTTCAAATTCTAATCCATGACCAAGAAAATGAAAAGTATTCAATACCATATCTGTCTCATCCTCCTTACCGTCATCACTATGGCATGTGAAGACGTGATAGAAGTAGATGTGCCAGAAGGCAGAACCAGGCTGGTTGTGGAAGGCATGCTCACAGATCGGGAAGAGCTACAGACAGTCAAGCTAAAATACACTGCACCCTATTTCAGCAATCAACCCACGCCAGTTGTACAAAAAGCGGAGGTATATATCACTGACGACCAAGGACAAAAAATAGCCCTTCCAGAAACTGCCCCAGGTGTTTATCAGCATGAATTTGCAGGCATCATCGGCAGGAGTTACCAGCTCCATATCGAGACGGCAGAAGGGGAACAGTACCATTCTCTTCACGAAACTATGATGCCAGTGCCACCTATCGACACCATATATGCCACATTCGAGGAGGCTTCTATCTACAACGAGGAGGAAGGGTATTATGTGGCCATCAATGCTACCGATCCGGCAGATACCGTCAATTTCTACAGGTGGCGCTACTATGTCAATGGCCAGTATCAGAACGAACCGGAAGACCTGTTTTTCGGAAATGACCGACTTATAGATGGCCTCGACGGCCTTATGGTCAATTTCTATCGCGATCCGCTGCTGTTGGGCGATGTCGCTTTGGTAGAGCAGATGTCGATCAGCGAGAACGCCTATGATTTCCTCAATCTGCTTTATCAACAAACTGTCAGTGGCGGGTCACAGTTCAGTCCGCCACCAGCACCTATCAAAGGAAATATCCTCGGCTCCAACAACAATGAGTACGCACTAGGCTTTTTTATGGTCACCGCCATCACAACAGCTAAAATCGTCATTGAGGAGGGAATGTAAAATGAATGGGACAATGAAAATAAATATAATAAAAGAAAATGTTTGGGCGCCATTTCCCGCTATTCGCTCCAACTCCGCGCCGACGCACTGGCCTCCCTTGGCGGGGTTTCCACTGCTATCGGGGGCGCGTCTAGCATCTCAGGAAGGATAAGCTCGGGAAAGAAAACCAGAAAGCGTGAAAGAAGAATAAGTTAAATTAAACATATAATACAATGCATATCATATTGAATAAAAGACCCATAGTGCCTGAAAGTTACAGGAATGGATTTTTGACGTCATGGAAAGTGTATGAAGAGATGGCAAAAAGAACGTCCCTGAAAAAGCATAAGTAAGCTGATAAATGCCGCTGGGAAGCAGCAGAGGTGAAAGTAGGGCTGTAATCACATTGTTGTCAAGCACATTAAGTAAATTTGCATGACAACTGCAATACTATGACTACAGAAGTAACCGACTTTACAGACAAAGCTATTCTCAAACGCATTGCACAAAATGACGAAGGCGCATATGCCTCGCTTTTTCAGCAGTTTTACGTGCAGCTGTGCCGGTTTTCCTTGAAATATGTAAGGGAGGAAACCATTTCAGAAGAAATTGTTCAGGACGTATTCGTTACATTATGGGAAAAACGCAACGATTTGGTTATACACTCTTCACTGAAAGCTTATTTGTTTCAGTCGGTCAAAAACAGTTCACTCAATTATTTGAACAGCAGTTTTGCAAAACTGGATTTTCAAAGAGATTATTTTGATCAGAAAGAGTTACCCATAAACGATACACAAGAGGCACTATCGTACGAAGAATTGCAGCAGGTAGTGCATCAGGCCATAGATCATTTGCCGGCCAAGTGCAGGGCCATTTATTCCCTGAGCAGAAACGCTGGCATGAGCTACAAGGAAATAGCCGAAGAATTAGGCATTTCCATTAAAACGGTTGAAAACCAAATGGGCATAGCCTTGAAAAAGCTGAGGATCTATTTGCAGCAGCATTGGGAGTTGCTGACCTTTTTATTGATTGTAATAAATAATGGGATAATCATTTAAATATTGCCCCCATGGAAAAATATAAAGATAACAATGCCGAGGATTTTGAAAAGATTGCCGACTATCTGGCAAATGAATCTTCGACTGAAGACCGGTCTTCGTTGGAAGCTTGGTTAAGCGAAAAGGAAGAGAATAAGAATCTCTTCGACAAAGTGAAAAAGGTGTGGCAGGCTTCAGAAATCTGTGCAGAAAGTTTCTGCCCAAATGTGGAATCGGCATGGGAAAAGGTAAAGCAGGCCAAGGATAAGCCAAGGCAACCCCATTTTGAAGAGGAAAGTGTACCAGTGGCCATCGACAGCAGGAACTGGTTTCCTTATGTCGCTGCTTCCGTAGCCCTTGTTTTATGTGTATTAGTAGGCTGGTGGGCCATGAAGGACGCCCACTTTGTACAGAAGATGAGCTTCCAAAATGAAAAAATAGAAGCCAATGAGAAAGGACAACTTGTCTTGGCAGATGGTTCCAAAGTGTGGTTGAACAGTAACACCCGATTTTATTACCCCAAAGCTTTTGAAGGGGAAAGAATCGTTTACCTAGAAGGAGAGGCCTATTTTGAAATTGCGAAAGACGAAGCAAGGCCGTTCGTAATATATAGCGGCAAAAGCGTTACCGAGGTACTGGGCACTTCTTTCAACGTTAATACAGAGAATAATGCTGTGACCGTAACCGTAGTGAATGGACGAGTGGCCCTCTACCCCGAAGGAAACAAGGAAGGTCAAGTAGTTCTTGAAAAGGACGATGCTGGTCATTTTATTAAAAAAGACAAGTTGGTAAGGAAGAAAAAAAATGAAGATATCAATTACCTCTCTTGGCAAACAGGGGTGTTGACTTTTGAAGATGCCAACTTGGCTGCTGTTGCTAAAGCCTTGTCCCGACATTATGATACAGAAGTAGCGCTAAGCGGCAAAGCATCAGAAAGCTGCCGTTTGACGAGCAGTTTCAAAAATCAAACGCTTGATGAAGTGCTAGAGCTTATCCGCCTCACCTTGGATATAGAAATCAAAAAGGAGAAAAACCGGATATTATTGATAGGAAAGGGATGTTAAATTGCCCATTGCCTACTTTTACTTTTCAGGTTCGGCAGTGTATAGCGGATATTATTCTCAAAATTCAAGATTGATGATTGCTCATTTGTAGATCTTGTTTTCCTCAAGGCATTTTACAAGTTTCCTATAGACTTCTAGCAACTTGTCATGACTTGGGTTTTCTCCTAAATTGCCTACTATCCGGCTGGCCAATGTACCTTCAGTTCCAATCACCCTAATGATCTCCCTTTCTTCTTCCTCTAACGTGTCTGCTTGCTCTGCTAGATATTGCCAAAGTTCCCCTGCTTTTACTCGATCTTCTTTGTGTCCTAGTGCATGGAGGTATTCTGCATTGTCGACTACTGCATCTTCCCCATTATGCACACATTGTTTAAATAAGTCATACAATGGATCTACCGCCCAACTTTTCTGTAACTGTAAGTCGCACCATCTTTCTTCCACCAAGCTTTTGATTACGAAAACAATCAATTTCAAAATGGCCAAGTCGGCAGCCGGACATTCTTGTATATCCAGCACCCTTATTTCTATGGCATTGCGCTGAAAACGGGCAATAGCGCCCCTGGAATTCAGCCACTCATCTTGTAAAATCCCTTCAGGGTCGTATGGCGCAATGTCCCGATAATTCCGCTGGAGAATCATTTCTTCATAGTCCTTTTGGGTATATACGGGTTCGGGAATTACCTTTCCTGCTATCGAGGGCACCCGCTTTTGGTTGTACTGATATACGTCCAGCCTGGTGTCTTTCAGTCCAGTGATAAGGCTGTCTTTTATGGGAGAGCTTGCTGCTAAAGCAGGCAGGATAGGCAGAATAAGCCTTATTGCAGCATGTAGTCTGGCAAACTCTTCATCACCGCTAAAAGGTAGGTTGATGTGCACACTTTGCAGGTTGGCCCATCCATGCCCTCGGCAGTCAAATATAGAATTGTATTTTTCATAAATCTCATTCCGTTCGTGTGGCCATAAGGACATTTCTGAAAAAGGATCCATAAAGGGATGCATAGCAGTAGGCATGAGAACTCCTCCCAAGGGCAGCAGCAATTCATTTATTTGCTTTATGTTTTTACTAAACTGCTGCGATAAGCCATTCAAGCTAGGAGCTGGCCCATTGGTTTTGAGCTCGATCACATGCAGGGCCAACTCATTTGACCAGGAAATTTGGCCATTTTCCACCTCGTCGGTATATTTTCCTGCAAGCATCTTCAATACTTTGTCTGCTACCGGCATCACTTTTAGGGAGTCTTTCTGCACAATCATGTACTCCAACTCTACCCCAAAGCCTTCAAATAATCCTAACGCCATATTAATCCTTCTTTATTCGCTTGATGTCCTTGATCTTATTGAGGAAAATCTCCATGATCCGGGTATATAGTCGGTCTTTTACCATAGCATCTTCTACACCTGTATCTATGCTAGGGTTGTCATTTACCTCGATGACATAAAATTTCTTATCAATTTGTTTGATATCTACTCCGTAAAGCCCGTTTCCGATCAGGTGGGTGATGTTTAAAGCAGTTTTGATGAGTTGGGGAGGGGCAAGCTCCACGGGCAAAGTCTCGAATTTTCCGAACCGGACTTTCCCTTTGTTTTCCCAATCCATGATTTGCCAATGTTTTTTTGCCATATAGTATTTGCAGACGTAGAGCGGCTCATCATCAAAAATGCCCACGCGCCAATCAAATTCCGTAGGCAAGAATTCCTGTACGACAATCAACTCTGATTTTTCCAGCAGCTTGGCCACTTGGATGTCAAATTCCTTTTCATTGTCTGCTTTTACTACTCCTATAGAGAAGGAACTATCGGGCTGTTTAAGGATGCATGGATACCCCATTTCTGCTTTCACATTTTCGATATTGTCTTTATGAAGGATCAATGTCTTTGGTGCGAGAATGTCATTGTTTTTAAGCAGTTCTGCTAAATATACTTTGTTGGTACATCGAATAATAGACTCTGGATCGTCGATTACGGCCAGCCCTTCTGCTTGTGCACGTTGGGCAAACCGAAAGGTATGGTGGTTGACAGCAGTGGTTTCCCGAATAAATAGCCCATCATATTCTGCCAATTGGCTGTACTCGTCTTTTGTAATGAGGTAAGCATTAAGGCCTACTGCTTCAGCTCCTTTGATAAATTTTTGCAAGGTTTTCTCGCTAGAGGGCGGTACCGGATCATTAGGATCTACCAGAATGGCAAGGTCATAGCCTGAAATGTTACGTTTGGGGACGCTAAAGCGCTTGTTCTGAAAATAGGCGGTAGCAAATTCTTCTACGAAAGATTTATGAGGTTCGGGTATGTCGCTGGCAGCGATTGGAGCAATGCTTTGCAAGTTCCATTTATTGTTATAGACAAAATGAGCCCTGAGCAAAGGTGCTTGAAACAAATTAAAGAGTTGTAAGCTCAGCTTATTGTATTTCGCAGAAAGATTTTTTCCAAAATAGATACTAAGAGTATATGTTCTGGAGGAGATGTTAGACAAGCTTTTCTGAATCAATTCATCCAATTCTTCGGATATAATTTTGACCACAGCTTGCGACTTCATATCCTGAATCGTACCTATGCTAGGAATGGCCCTATGCCCTCGTGCGGCCGCCAAAAGGGAAACATAATAGCCATTGCTTTGATACCGGTAACTCCGAGAAAGGTTGAAAATTCGTGCATTTTTTAATTTCACAAAGCTGGAACTTGTCAAGTATGCCTTGTTGGAAACCACCTCTACACCTGGAATGTTGAATTTCCAGTCATTTGGATTGCTAACTACTATTAGTATGGACATGTTAGGTCATGCTCTTTTTAGGTTCTATAATTAATAATTTGGCGTCATAGGTCAGTACTCCCAACAGTATGGAGCAGATCAGCTTTTCTATTTTTACCTTATACTGTTGTTTTTGGGAATAAGGGTTGTCCAACAAAGGATCGTTTACCAATACCTGGTTTGTTTTATTGTCATAACCACTTACGATTACAAAATGCCCGGCCGGATATCCTCTAAGGTCGTCAAAGTCATCATTGGGGCCGTACTCTCTTGCATGACCATATAGATAGGTCGAGCTGAGACCGCAAAGCACTGGAATGGCCTTTTTTAGGTATTTTCTGATGAGGCTGGGCTTTAAGTCCTGAAATTTTAAAACGCCGCCCAACTCCAAAAATCGGATATGCTCCAGAGAAGCTACCGTAAACTTTGCCTCGTTTTTGAATTGTAGCTGCGCTTTAAGCTTGGCCGCTATATCTACGTCCTGATGGAACCATGTGGGATCGAAAAGCTCAAGATTATATGTATAAATTGTGGCTGAGTACCCTCGACGCAAAGCATGACAGGCAAGGGCTGAGGCAAAGGTGCCGCCTCCTTTTAAGGTGAGCACTTCATCAATGACTTGAAACAGTGAAATGTCATCGCCATAATACTTGTACAGGGCATGCAAGCAAGTTGGCCCGCAAGTGGTATCGTCAGGCTGACTTAAGATGTCAAGAACTATGCGTGATTCCACAGTACCAATGATTATAATGTTAATGAGTGAAAAATATATTTTGTCATCCGAACGAAACAACGCTTACAAACCACCTTCATCAAGTGAAGTAAAATATAGACGGTTACAAGGTGCTCATTGTTCTTAGGATTATAACGTAACAAGAAAAAAATATCTTTGGCACTACAATAAGCGAATATAAATTAAATTTGGATTTGTAATGTAATTGCTCCGCTATATATTTTTCTGCATTGATATTGTAAGATCAGTATGTTGGAAACTGGGATAAGCTTTCCCATAGTTAGCATATCAATAAAGTTTGGGAGCAGGAAGATTGTTTGAAAACTAAAACAATAGATTTGAAAGAACTGATTATCAACAAGCGACGCATAGAACCAGGGGAGGAAACTCAAATAGACATCAAAATTGCACGCCTGCCTTCTCATACTTGGATCGACTTGCCTGTGTTTGTATTCCGATCAAGAGTAGAAGGTCCTTCTCTATTGCTTACAGCTGGTATTCATGGGGACGAAATTAATGGTATCGAAATAATTCGTCGCCTCATTACCAGAAAAATGTTGACGCCGGACGCCGGCACAATCATCGCTATCCCTTTGGTAAATGTCTATGGCTTTATCAATAATTCTCGAAACCTGCCCGATGGCAAGGACCTCAATCGTTGTTTTCCAGGAGGGGATACAGGCTCTCTCGCCAAGAAAATTGCGCATATCTTAATGTCAGAAATTATTCCTCACATAGAGTATGGCGTGGACTTTCATACAGGTGGGGCCAAAATATCCAATTTTCCGCAAATCAGGGCATTATTGGAAAATGAAACCAATATGAACCTGGCGAAGGCTTTTGGAGCGCCTTACTTGATCAATTCCAACCTTATCGATAAGTCGTTCCGTAAAGCTGCAGCTCACGTAGGGAAGGCTGTATTGGTATATGAGGGGGGAGAGTCTTTAAGGTTGGACCCATATGCCATACAAGAAGGCATGAATGGAGTAATCCGGTTGATGGATCATTTGGGGATAAAGAAGAGTTTCTTGCAGCACCAGCAATCTGTTATCCTAAGAGAACGCTCCTGGACCAGAGCCAAAATGTCGGGAATCTTTAATGCAAAGGTTGAGTGTGGGGTAAAAGTGAGTAAAAATCAACTCATTGCGGTCATTACAGATCCTTTTGGAAAATTAAGAGTTCCCGTAAAGAGCCCAATTGACGGATTTGTCATCGGCATTAACAATATGCCCGTAGTAAATGCTGGCGATGCGCTGTTCCATATAGGAAAGGAAATAAAAGGGTAGGTGAGGCAGCAATCGTGCTGCATGTCAAACATTAAAAAGCGAGGCCAAGGTGTGAATTCAACCCCAACCTCGCCAATTATAATTAAAATGGTTACAAAGATTCCTCTAGCTCCGCTGCTACTGCTTTGATTCTTGCATCCAACTGCAAATTGATACTATCATAATCTTCTTTTCGCAGTAGCTTCTCATTTACACTTATATAGAATTTTATCTTAGGCTCGGTGCCAGATGGTCTTGCCGAAATCTTTGTGTCATCTTCCAAAATAAACTGAAGCACGTTGGAAGAAGGTAAGTCAATTTTAACCTCTTCGCCTGTCAGTTTATTAAAGGTTTTGCCGGCTTGGTAGTCCATCACCTTCACCACCCTGCAATTGTTTATTTTAGCGGGAGGATTGTTCCTTAGCCTCAGCATCATATTTTCTATTTCTTCAGCCCCTTTTTTGCCTGTCTTGGTAATGTTAATCAGGTGTTCTTTATAGAAACCAAAATCCTGATACACATCTACCAACATTTCAAATAGGGTGTGTCCTTTATCTTTGGCATACGCTGCCATCTCTGCGATCATGGCACATGAAGCTATGGCATCCTTGTCTCGGACAAAGTCGCTTATCAGGTAGCCATAGCTTTCTTCCCCTCCTACGATAAACTCCTTTTCACCTTCCAGCTTGCGAATGATTGCAGCAATATATTTGAAGCCTGTCAAGGTATTGTAGCAGTCTACAAAAAACTTCTTGGCTATATGCTCAATAAGGTCGGTAGTCACAATGGTTTTGACTATATATTGCTTGCCTGTAAGCTTTTTGTTTTCTTGCCATCGTTTGAGCATATAATAAACCAAGAGGCTGGCGGTCTGATTGCCGTTGAGCAATTGGAATTTATTGTGCAAGTTTTTTACAGCGATGCCCACCCTGTCAGCATCAGGGTCTGTAGCCATTACCAAGTCAGCATTCACTTCGACCGCCTTTTCTAGTGCCATCGTCAAGGCTTCTGTTTCTTCTGGATTTGGGTACACCACAGTAGAGAAGTTGCCGTCTGGGATTGACTGCTCCGCTACGGTATGGACATTGGTAAAGCCCATTTGCGCCAATACTTGCGGAACTAAGGCATAACCAGTGCCATGTATGGGAGAGTATACAATGCCAAGGTCTTTCTGACGCGCTACAGCTTCTTTTGAGACACCCAGCTTTACAATCGCTTTTAAATATAAGTTGTCAATCTCTTGACCTATTTCTTTGATCAGGGACTCGTCTCTTGTGAATTTTACCTCATCAATTCCCTTTATTTTTTGTACTTCAGCAATAATGTTTTTATCGTGAGGTGGCGTAACCTGAGCCCCGTCATTCCAATAAACCTTATAGCCATTATATTCTTTTGGATTATGAGAGGCAGTAATAACCACGCCACCTTGACATCCAAAATGTCTTACGGCAAATGATAATTCGGGTGTGGGCCTCAAGTCCTCAAAAAAATACACCTTTATGCCATTGGCCGAAAACACATCTGCGGTGATTTGTCCGAAAAGTTTACTATTATTCCTATTGTCATGGGCTATCGCTACACTTATCTGTTGTTTGCCATAGGTCTTGGACAAATAGTTGGCAAGGCCTTGGGTGGCCATCCCGATGGTATATTTGTTAATGCGATTGGAGCCAACACCCATAATTCCACGGAGGCCCCCTGTTCCAAATTCAAGGTCTTTATAAAAGGCATCGGTAAGTTCCTCGCTCTCTGATTGTAACATCTTATCGATTTCATTTCTTGTAGCTTCATCGATGTTACTATTCAACCATTGCTGGGCCTTTTGCTTTATATCCATGGTGTGTTTTAACGTTATATAGGGTTTAAACTTTCTAAAAGTATATGACTATGCAAAAATGGAAAAAAAAATGACTTAGTAAAGCTTTATACTATATTTATAGCTGTTAACAGGGCAAGCCACTTAGTCGAGTACTAATTTAAGCTGCCGTCAAAAGAAAATATATTCAAGAACTCCATTCTCGATTTAGTGTTATTTTTTCTTGCAAGTTAAGGCGGGTCTGACCAGCTTTGTATAAAATAATATAGGAACAATGGACATAAAAAAATTGGATCACGCACTTACTCTCCTTGTAGAGAAAACCCATGAGCTTAATGCCTTAGATTACAATGACCAAAATTATGATAGGGTAGAAGAGGAACTTCATGATATGGAAGATGACTTTATAGATGAGTATGGTGATTTTTTGGAGGAGGTGCTGCGCGATGTCCATGATGAATACTGTCCTGATTCTGATGTGTTGCTTCCCATAGCATACTTGGCCAAGCAGTATCAAAAAACTGGGAAAAATGAGGACGGCAGTGACCGATATGAAGTAGGAGCAAAGGAGGGCGTTTTGGTAGATGCAGATGCTTATCCCAATCAGCTTTGTAAACTTGTATTAGTGCCAGGTCCTACAAGGCTTATTTTAAATATCAAGAATAAGGAACAAAAAGTAGTGTGGTCGGCATAAGGGCCGTCCACTTTTAAGTGTATTAGGCTCCTGACTAAAAACCAAGCCGTTCTCTCACCTTAGATAAGGTTTTTACGGCCATGGCCCTTGCTTTTTCTTCTCCTTCTTCAAGTTTTTTGTTGAGTTCGGCAATGTTTTCCATGTAGTATTTGTAGGCTTTCCGCTCTTCAGAAAACTTGTCTATAATGGTTTCGAAAAGGGCTTGCTTTGCGTGACCGTAACCAAAATTTCCTCCTAAATATTTCTGGCGCAAATCGCTTACTGCTTCTTGATCAGCAAGGAGACTGTAAATGGTGAATACGTTGCAAGTGTCTGGATCTTTAGGTTCTTCCATTGGTGTGCTGTCTGTTACTATCGACATCACTACCTTCCTGAGCTGTTTGTCTGGAAGAAATATATCGATGAAATTATTATAAGACTTGCTCATTTTTTGCCCATCAATTCCAGGGATTGTCATGACATTTTCATCTATTTTGGCCTGCGGCACCACAAATGTTTCACCAAACTGATGGTTAAAGCTGTTGGCAATATCACGGGTCATCTCCAAATGCTGCAACTGATCCTTTCCTACAGGTACAAAGTCAGCATCGTATAAGATTATGTCTGCAGCCATCAAAACAGGGTAAGTAAACAGCCCTGCATTTACATCTGATAATTTTTCAGCCTTATCTTTGAATGAGTGGGCATTGGCCAACATAGGGTATGGCGTGATGCAATTTAGGTACCACGCCAGTTCGCAAACTTCTGGAATCCGAGATTGCCTGTAAAATATGTTTTTATCTGTATCGAAACCAAAGGCAAGCCATGCAGCGGCGACAGCATTTACATTTTGTTTCCTTACGGTAGCGTCTTTTATGGTGGTAAGGGAGTGCAAGTCTGCTATGAAGAAAAGTGACTCATTTGCCTCCTCTTTTGAAAGTGCAATAGCGGGAATAATCGCCCCCAGCAAATTGCCCAAGTGAGGCGTGCCGGAGCTTTGTATTCCTGTGAGTATTCTAGCCATAAAGTTTAATTAATTTATCAGATATGGAATATGTCTGAAATGATGCCGCAATATAAATAATATATTTTTAGTGTGTAATAATTCTTTCCTATTCCAGTTGTTTGTTAGTGGCATATTTTGTCATTTTACAAAAGCGTTGGCAAGGAGCTGTTAATTAAAACATTCCCTTTGTTAAAAAGAAAATGCACAGTTATTGCTGCTTAACTTTCTCACTTCTATCTCGAAAAGCTGATTGCGGATGAAAACCTTCATGACATTATTTTTTGTTCATATTCTATGCTTCCCATTGTGGGTAGGTGCCCAGCATGTCGAAGATGGACAAGCTTCCATATCTTTTCAAAATACACAACACGATTTTGGCCGGATAGCTGAAGATGGTGGTGAAGCAGTATTCGATTTTAAGTTTGTAAATATTGGCGAGATGCCTTTAGTGATCACAGATGTAGAAGCTTCATGTGGTTGTACGTCTCCGCTTTGGTCTGTAGACTCCATCGGGCCAGGTGAGGAAGGCTTTGTGAAAGTAGCATACGATCCGCACAATAGGCCAGGACCTTTTAATAAAACCATCACGGTGACTACCAACGGTTACCCTTCAATTTCCATTCTAACGATCGAAGGGCTGGTAGTGCCGCCATCAAAGGATATAACAGCGCAATATCCTCATAGAATGGGCGGACTCTCGTTCAATCGAAGGTCGATCCATTATGGCAATATCACCAATGAGAAGCCCGTGACCAGTATCATTAAAGCATATAATGGAACGGATCAAGTTATCACTTTTTCAGATAGTATACTTTCACCTTCCTATATTGAGATTGTCGTTGAACCGAAAATCATTAACCCGGGTGAAGTGGGTGAAATTCAGGTTTCCTATGATGGAAAAAAACTGAACGATCTGGGCTATAGAACCGATAATATAAGGTTATTCACCTACGAATTGGGAGATTCCGTCAAGAGCTTTAATGTGTTTGCAACCATTCTGGACTATTTTCCTCCGCTTGATGCACAGGCTTTGGCCAAGGCACCCAAAGTTTCATTTGATAAAGACATTGAAGATTTTGGCAATGTTCGTGTCAATTCAGCAGTTCAGACCACCTTTACCCTTACTAATGAAGGAAGATCGCCATTGGAGCTTCGGAAGATAATGCCCAATTGCACTTGCGTAAAAGTAGAAACTGAAAATACTGTAATTCAACCAGGAGGCTCTCTCACTTTGTCGGTAACGATGGAAACGCCTTCCATTACAGGGACTCAGCAAAAAATGATCAGTGTTTTTACAAATGACCCTACCGGCCATGTGAAAATCCTTACCTTGAAGGCATATGTTCGAGAGTAGCCAGAAACCTGCTAGAAAGTTTTGCGCTCTTCTCATAAATTTTTTAATTATTTAACCTACTAAAACCTTTAAAATGAAAGACGCCCCTTTTTCTTTAATTGCTGTTTTTGTTGATGTTGAACACAGTTTTAAAGGCAATACAGCAGCGGTAATATTAATGGATGCGCCTATTGCCGGTCATGAAATGCAAGCTATAGCAACAGATTTCAACCAACCTGCAACCACTTTTCTTTGGCCTGGCGAGCAGGATAATGCTTTTCATGTACGGTGGTTCGCCCCCGATGGTGAGATTGACCTTTGCGGCCATGGTTCTCTTGCCGCTTTTGCCTTTCTGTCCAAACTTAAGCACAGCAGCGAAATGTTTGTTCTGCTATACCACAATGGTAAAATAGAAGGCAAGCAGGATGGCAATGCGATGTGTACCATGTACATGGATGCTATCCCTGTCTTATCCGAAAGTCCAGTACCTGAATTGTTGCCGAAAGCTTTAGGCATTCCTGTAATGGCATGTTATGAAACCAAAGGAAAGCAAATTGTGCTCTCCGACAATGAGCAAAGCATTTGTAAAATGTCTCCTGACTATGCCATGCTGCGCCAATTGGATACTTTTGGCTATGCTATCACTGCTCCAGGTGATCAAGTAGATTTTGTAAGCAGGACACTTGTTCCCCATGTAAAACAATTGGAAGACCCCGCAACCGGTTCTTCTCATGCTGCCTTGGTGCCATTTTGGTCAGAGAGGTTAGGGAAAAACGATCTTGTCGGACACCAATTGAGCCCACGAGGAGGCAAATTTACTTGCAATATTGCTCAGGGAATAGTGTCTCTAAAAGGGGGATTCAAAGTAATTGGTGAAGGTAGGCTTCCATAATATCTAGCGTGCATGTATACGAGAGAACAGGCATCCCAATTGCGTCAGGCTTTCTGGACAACCTTTGGACAGTATATTTCTCCGCATCTTTCGGCAGATGGTTTTAAGACAAATTGGATAAATTATAATACAGGGTTCAAGGATGTTTATTTTAAAATGGAAGCAGACCAAAAGCGGGCTTTCATTGCCATTGTTTTGACACATCAAGATATAGAAATTCAACAGTTATTTTTTGAGCAATTTTTGGAACTCAAGCATGTTTTGCATGAAAGAGTAGGAGAGTCATGGGATTGGGAACTTCATGCACATGATGAACATGGTAAGATAATAAGCAAAATATATAAAGCCATTTCCCCAGTAAATGTCTTTGATCAAAATGACTGGTCAAGGCTCATCTCTTTTTTTAAGCCGAGAATAATTGCGTTAGATGATTTTTGGTCTGATGCTCGATATACTTTCGAGGCATTAAGATAAAATTCAGATCAGTTGTAATAAAATGCCACTTAAAAAAAGCCCCACCAGATTAATCCAACGGGGCTTTTTTTAAGTAGTAGCTGCATAATTAATCATCGCAACCCAACTTCAATTACCAGAATATCAAGTAAAGCAAAGTTACAATGATGCAAACTATAATGGCACTGATATTAAAGGAAGGTGCAGTTTGAAACAATTTTCTGCTAAGCACAATTCCCTTCTCACTATCGGCTCCTTTGTTTTCAAACCAACTCACTACTATTATGATTAGCATTGACAACACCCAGGTCCACATCATCTGATGCATAAATGGCAAAGTAGCGAATATTAACGCGTCCGACCATCCTTGAGGGCCTACTTTAAAGTAAAGGGCAATTGGAATGGACAGTACCACACCCCATATAGCACCTTTGTTAGTGGCTTTTTTCCAGAACAAGCCAAGCATGAATACAGCCAGGATGCCAGGGCTTACTACCCCAGTATACTCTTGGATATACTGAAATACTTGACCCAGGTTTTTCAACTGTGGTGCTAGTATTACGGCAATTACTAGAGAGACAGCCGCAGTGATTCTTCCAACATTTACCAATCTCCCCTCACTCGATTTTTGTCCGAAGTAAGGTTTGTATATATCCATTGTAAATATTGTAGCAGTAGAGTTTAGCATAGAAGCCAATGAAGAAACAATGGCAGCTGCAAGTGCTGCAAGGACAAGACCTTTTAGCCCCGAAGGTACAAAAGATTGGATGAGCCATGGGTAGGCGCTATCGTTGATGATATTGCCATTGGCTGCTATAAAAGCAGGATCGGCAGATGTTGCGGTTACTGCTCCCGAGGCATCAACATTCAAGACATAAGCTACAATTCCAGGAACCACTACAAGCAAAGGAATGACTAATTTCAAGAAGGCTGCAAGCACGATTCCTTTTTGAGATTCTTTAAGACTTTTGGCAGCTAACGTCCTTTGAATAATGTATTGGTTAAAGCCCCAATAATAAAGATTGGCCACCCACATACCTCCAAGCAATACTGCTAGGCCAGGAAGGTCCCACCATGCATCTTTTCCGTCAGGGGTGATGATTTCCCCTTTCTCTAAAATCATAGAAAACTTTTCAGGCACGACCTCATATAAGTGTCTCATTCCACTGAATACGCCTCCATCGGGAGATACATGTTGCAGGGCTATTACAGTCGTGATCATCCCTCCTATAATCAATAGAACTACTTGTACGACATCTGTCCAAGCTACCGCCGAAAGGCCGCCATAGAGAGAATATGCAGCGGCAAAAAAAGCAAGACCAAAAATACTGTACATAAACAAGGAGCCGGTGCCATCGCCCATTATCGTGTCGAGAGCAGTGGCACCAAGGTATAAAACTGAGGTTAGATTCACGAAGATGAAAAGCCCGATCCAGAACACAGCCAAGATCGTTTTAAGGTTTTTGCTGAACCGCTTCTCAACAAACTCAGGAATGGTGTATATCTTTTTCTCGATGAATATGGGAAGGAAATACTTGCCCACTATAAGCAAAGTAATGGCGGCCATCCATTCATATGAGGCTATTGCCAGACCGATGGCAAACCCTGATCCAGACATGCCAATAAATTGTTCTGCGGATATGTTGGCAGCAATTAAAGATGCTCCAATGGCCCACCACGGAAGCGATTTTCCAGCCAGGAAATAGTCTTCAGAAGTTTTGTTCCCCTTGCGAGAAACCCAAATACCTATTCCTATAATTAATAAACAGTAAGCTGAAAAAACGACAGTGTCGAGTGTAGAAATGTTCATAGAAAGCCAAGTTTTATGGATGTTTTTTGTCTAAATAGGCCATTACATTTGTCGGGAAAAACATTTTTTGACCATATGCCGTTTAGGAAAAACAGCGCAGGAATATTTCAACCAATTGCAGCAATGTGAATTCATTTTCTGTTTTTCTAAATGAAGTCGCTAAAGAAAGATTTTTTTGTTGATTTTGCAACTAAAAGTAGTGCAAAGAAATGGAAACCAAAGGAGGGGTGCAGTGGGCAGAAAAAATGTTTATAATTTGTGGCATTTAGTCTTTTTTGTTAATTTAGAATATATTTTTTCAGATTAGACTTTTTAGATAAATTATAACCAATCATTTTCAATAAAACTGGTTGGCTTTTTTACAATTCTATTTTTTTACAATATTATTTTCAACTAAACCCCCACGTTTATGAAGCGATTTATTTACTTTTTACTCGCATTAGGTTTTTTATCCAGCTGTAATGATGAAGCAGATGTGCTGCCGAATACAGGTCAACCCGCTATTATATCAACTGATTTTTCTGTCATAGCAGAAAAGAACCTTCAAAGCAAAACCAGCCAAGAGGCTTATCTTGATCAACAGCTCGCCTCATTAAATATTTCTGATAATGAAATTGAAAAAGCAGTCAACTATAAGAATAGCTTCTTGAGCTTGAGTGAACGTATCAGTCAGCTTAATCTGATAGGAAACGAATTTTTGGTTGAAGGAAATTATAATTATGCCCTGCTATACTACTTGATCTCGGTTCAATTAGCAATAGCGAATGATGACATACAGAAAGGTGCAGCATTATACCGTAATATTGCTTTAGCGTACCAACATAGAGGAGATTACCACGAGGCAGCCCTCAATTTCTGGCATTCCTTGCAATTGTGGAGCTCTCTTGGAGACAATGCTAGGATAGCCCAGCTCCATAACGATCTCGGCGTTGTGTATGCACTGGCGCATGACTTTGTTGCCTTGGAGCATTTCAATGTTGAAAACAGCTTTGCATTAGCTTTCTTTGAAACAGCACTCGATAGGCGTATTGCTCAAGATGCTTCAGTTGGCATACAGCAAGCAGAATATAATATAACCACCCTATATGGTGTCTGGTCGAACAAAGTTCTAAGCTCAAATGCAAGCAGTGAACTCCTATATGCACAAGATGAACATGAGGACGACCTTTAACTTATGAGAAATTGTTGGTTATTATGCCTTTTACTACTCATTGTTCTAGTTGGTTGTAGAGGTAACTTGGAAAATGAAATTGTTTCAAAAGGGACAGAAGAGCAGCTTTGGCAGCTAACAGAAGCTGCCAAAGCTAACATTAAAGATATTGACAAGGCGCAAAAGTATGCTGAAGAATTGTTGGCACTCGCTTCAGGCATTAATGACAAAAAAGGAATGGGGAATGCTTATAATATTTTGGGGAGCATCGACAGAAGTGAAAATAACTATCTAGAAGCACTCAAGAATTTTTTAAACAGTGCACAAGCCTTTGAAAGTATCAACGACACCATTGGGAAAGCTAAAGCCTATAACAACATTGGTAATGTATATAAGGATATTCATGAGTACGATAAGGCGATCTCTCATTATCAAAAGTCCTTGACATTACACACTCTTACAAAGAATAAGGAAAGCATGGCGGTTACGAATCGTAATATTGCCTTGATACACCAGCAAATGGGAAACTATGAGAAGGCTAAGGATTGCTATTGGACAGCCTTGTATATTTGGAAAAGGCTGGGTAATGAAAAAAGAATGGCGCAAATCTATAATGATTTGAGTATAACTTATGATATGATACTGGAGAAAGGAGAATATCTGAACTTTGAAGCAGAAAAACAGATTACCCTAAACCTTAATTTAAATGCATTAGAGTATTATAAAAAGACCAATGATTTTGATGGCTTGGCTAAAATCTATATTAATATTGGAAGGGTTTATGCATACCAAGATACAAAGATGTCACTTCATTATTTTAATAAAGTTTCATCGCTCCCAATTGACAAAGTAGATCCTAAATTCATAGCGATTGCCAATATTAACATAGGGCTTATTATCCTTCAAAATAATCAACAAGAAAAGGCTATTGATTATTTTCTAACTGCGGAGCAGTATACAAGTGATGAAAATATCTCACTTTTGACTTTTGAAAAACTTGCTGCAACATTAGAACAAAACGGCGAGATTGCACAGTCGATTTTTTACTATAAGAAAATAAACGATTTGAGGAAAAAATCACGGCAGGGATCATTGAGTGAGGAGCTGGCTAGAATTGAAGCGAGGTATGCCATTGAATATGCGGGTTTATAATCATTCTAATTTTTACATAGCTTGTGCAATATGTTGTGCAGTCTTTTTTAAGCCATTGTACTTTAGACTCGTGGTCATTTCTTTATTGATGTTGTTTATCTCACTGATAGTTGACAGAAAAAACAAAAATCTATGGTTAATGCATTCCATATCTCAAAAAGTTTAGCATATCTTTAAGTATCAAAATGAGGCCCATTATTTGGGCGCACGATAGCATGCCTAAGACTAGTTCTATTGCATGATCCTTATACTGTACTAGTCCTTTAATGATGAATTTTTCTCTTTCATATAAAATTGTCCTCACCTTTATCACCGCTATATTGTTGCTGGCTATAGTCAGTTATTTTTATTTTTCCAGTACCGAAGCTTTCATACAATCTTCTACAAAAGTGCAGCATTCACAAAGGGTTATTAACCAGCTAGAAGTGGTGCTGTCTTTAATTAAAGATGCCGAAACGGGCCAAAGGGGCTTTATTATCACTAAAAATGAAGCTTTTTTGTCTCCTTACGACTCTGCTTCCATTCACTTAGAAGAAGAAGTACTGACGCTAAGCGAACTCATGATTGATAGTGTGCAGATGCGACGATACGAGGGTTTAGTGCCGGATATTTCAGCCATGATGGCCCGGTTGGATTTCAGTATTGACCTCATCAGAAGGAATGAATTTGACAGTGCTATAAGTTATATCGTGAGCACCACAGGGAAAAGGTATATGGATAAAGTAAGGACTACCATCCAAACCATGAAGGATGAAGAAAAGGCCAAGCTTACCACATTGGTGAAAACAGAAGAAGAGAATGCGAGGCACACTTTTATGTCTGTTGTCATTGGTTCTGCGCTTACATCAATTTTGCTCATTGTAGGATTGATAAGGATTCTTCACGAAATCATGAAAAAGAAATCTGCGGAAGCCGCATTGCGGCATGCCAATAAAGAACTTATAACGGCGCAAAAGGATCTGCAAAAAATCAATAACGAGCTGGAGGAAAGGGTAAAGGAAAGGACAAAGGCCTTGACTATCAGTGAAAAAAGACAGCGATCGTTAATTGCGGCAACAACATCTATTGTGTGGACCTCCAATGCAGAAGGCCAGATTGAAAAGAAGGTGCCGTTGTGGGGCAAGTTTACAGGACAGCAGTGGGAGCAGTATAAAGGCTTTGGTTGGTTGGATGCTGTTCATCCAGATGATCGGGAAAAAATAAAAAAGCAGTGGAAAGAGACTAAAAATAAGCAGGCCATCTTGAAATTGGAATCCAGATTATTGAGCAATGAAGGTAATTATCGCCATATCCTCCTACACGGTGTTCCCATTATGTCTGATGATGGTACAATGCAAGAACTTATTGGCACCATATCCGACATAGATGATCAGAAAAGGGCAGAAGAAGTGCTGAAATCTAATAATAAGGAGCTAGAGGAAGCCTATAAAAGTATGGAAGTCATCAATAACAAGTTGAAAAATAGCAATGAAGTATTGGAGACGTTTGTTTATGCGGCCGCCCATGATCTCAGGTCGCCAGTAGTCAACTTGAAGTCTTTGCTCAACTTCATCCATAAGACGAAAGACATCAGTAAAAAATTAGAACTCTTCGACCGTTTTGAGGAGGCAGTGCACAGGCTTGACAATACTATAAGTGGGCTGGGAGAAATAATTGAGATGCAGGAGGCAGATAATTCTACAGCTAAGACCATTTATTTTCAGGACATCCTCGAGCAAGTTTTGGCAGAATATTCTTATAAGGTTATAGCAACAGATGCGAAAATTGATGCTTCTTTTGAATTGTGTCCTTCCATTGTTTATTTAGAATCATATTTGACCAGCATTATGACCAATATGGTGACGAATGCCCTCAAATATCACAGAGAAGGGCAGCCTCCTGTTCTTGTCATCCGATCCAAAAAAGAAGAGGGAATGGTAGTGCTTACTTTTAGTGACAAAGGTATTGGCATGGACCTTGAAAGGTACGGGAAGAATCTCTTCAAGCCCTTCAAAAGATTTACTAGCCAGGCAGAAGGGAAAGGGATTGGCCTTCATATCATTAAATCAATGATGGAAAAAAACGGAGGAAGAATAGAGCTTGAGAGCAAACCTGGCGTGGGAACAACGTTCAGGTGCTACCTTAAGCCATACGAATTGAGCAATTCTTCGCAAGAGTAAGCATCCAGCATTTTTTAAAAGTTCAGTTTGTTGCCTGGGGTTGCTTCTGATTAATGGAGAAAAAAGACCTGGCCTAAATATCCTAAATCCCTAGAACACCTCTGATTTTTTCTTCTGTAATGGGTTTGTGTACGAAACCAATTACAGATTGATAAGACAGCGACTTTGTCTTATCGCTGTCCCTTTGAGAACTGGTCACAACAATCACTTGTGTATTAGGGGTCTTTTTCCAGTGATCTTCTTCAAAACGCTGAATGAATTCATAGCCATCCATTTCGGGCATATTAAGGTCAACCAAAATCAAGTCTGGGGCTGTGTCCTTTTCATTCAAATAGTTTAAGGCTTCCCAACCGCTGGTTACGCTATCGTGGCTTTTTATAAACGCTATTTCTTCGATAGTCATCCCAATTAAAAAAATGCTCAAGTCGTCATCATCAATGATCAATACCTTCTTTAAAGTCATCAGCAGTTTTGCTTTAGCTAACGTAAGTGAAAAAATATTACAGTTTGCTGCCTATAGAGGCCTCCTGTTAAAAACAGAAATTTAAAGCTATCATGTTGACTTTCAAAATAATCAAGAAAAAATGTGCAGGAAAGTTGGGGCGATGGAAAATGTGACTTGTGATCCGTTTCGACTACACTTTTTGTTCGGGCAAGTAGTATATGTGGTCCGCCCCAAAGAAAAAACCTTACGCAACGCATAAGGCCTTTCACTACTCATTACTGAAACAATTCGCTGTAGGAGAAGGAGTCGAACCTTCCAAAGAAACTTTAAGCCAATCAAAATCGATTTCGCTGTTCCATGTCCGATAACCTACGGATATGATTTGCACAACTATATCTTTACAAAAGTATAAAAAAGATTGCGAATACCAAAATGTTTAAATTGTTGTTTTGTTTTTTATTATTTTAGCAATTAATTGTTCTTATAATTGAAAATTATGTAAAACTTAGAAGGTGGAAGGGGCGTAAATTTTTAATTTGATATTTGAAGCACTTATTCTCTATCATGTGTCTCTAATTTCAATGCATCATTAGGAGGAGCCTTGACGAAGCACATGGACTAATTTAATAAATCTTCGCCTTCATAAAATGAGATGAGGTCCCCAAAATAATTTATGTTCCAGCCTTCTATAATGTCTTCGTACGCTTCGTCAGGGATATTCGTGTGCCGAAGTTCTACGGATGTTCCTTTTTTGTCAGGATGCAGCTTGATTGTTACGATGGAAGCTTCTTCTTGATCGCCAAAGTACCATTGTTGAATTATCTTCTTTCCCGGTTCGAATTCAAGGTTTTTTCCTACAATACTTCCGTCCCACATGGAGAATTCTGTTCCCGGTTCAGCTACCATCTCTGTTTTATCGCCGGTCCAAAGATGTATCGTTGCTTCGTTAGTCAAAGCAAGGTATACTTTTTCTGGATTGGCAGGAATTATATAATACTTCTTAAAGTCCTTCATATACATACGGTAGTTGTTTTCACAATCTTAGGGAAATAACATGAAAAACAGAATAGCGGGAGCACTTCTCTAGGTTTTTCTTCTTTCTTTGGTCCTATAACCTCGATGAGGCTGTCATTTTATTGCCGCTTTTATTCTACCGTCACTGAATCTGCCACTGTATAACCTGGTGCTGGCGCTACCACAACCATCACGACTTTTACTACCCCTTTTTTTGTCATCTCAAGGGTCTTTGCAGCTTCGTAAGATAAATCAATGATCCTATTTCGTGAAAAGGGGCCTCTATCGTTGATTCTCACGGTTACCTCTTTGCCATTGTGAAGGTTGGTTACATGAACAATAGTGCCAAAAGGTAAAGACTTATGCGCTGCAGTATAGTTTTTGCCAGTGTAAAGTTCGCCGCTTGCTGTTGGTTTTCCCTCCAATGCGCCAGAGTAGTAAGACGCCTTGCCCGTTTGGGTATAGGGTGATTGGCTTTTATGCAAAGGCAACACAAACAAGCAACAAAGG
>CAYTTV010000010.1:0-23352 GCA_964440915.1 uncultured Roseivirgaceae bacterium | reverse complement strand
GTCTAAATAAGACCATGCTTGATTTCTTTTTAATCGATTGTTTTCCTTGATTATCGTTTCAATTCATCAGGTTGTCTAAAACCTTCAAAAAATTATTTTAAAAGCACTTCCTTTGCAACCATCGCTCGTATATAGTATGCATATGAGAATACTGTGCATTAAGCAAGTATAATAAATTGATTTTTAAAATAGTTAATTCCCATGAAAAATCTATATTCTTTGTCTGTCTTGTTGGCTCTTTTATTATTATCCCAAAATATTTATGGGCAAAGAGGGGAAAACTTTTTGATAAAGGGACGTGTCTTGGATGCGAGATCCGGTGCACCCCTTTCCTATACAACCGTAAGCCTACATGATCAGGCCGATTCATCACTTGTCACTGGCAACATATCAGATGAGACAGGTAGGTTTGAAATCACCGTTCCTGCTGGCAACTTCTGGGCGCAAGTGCAGTTTGTGTCATATGCCAGCAAGATTATTCCCAACATTACGGTCAATAGAAACAATGCTTCCGTAGATCTAGGTGATATTCTATTGTCAGAAGATGCAGAGACGTTATCGGAAGTGATAGTGGCTGGAGAAAGAGAGCAAATGGAATTGAGTCTCGACAAACGCGTATTCAATGTGGCGAGCGATATCACCAACATAGGAAGAAATGCTGCCGAAATCTTGGATAATGTACCTTCAGTTGAAGTTGATGTAGAAGGAAACGTAAGTTTACGAGGAAGCTCGAACGTGCGTATCTTGGTGGATGGCAAGCCTTCTGGCCTGGTTGGCCTGAGCAGTCCTGATGCCCTTCGCATGCTACAAGGCGATCTTATAGAACGAATTGAAGTGATTACAAACCCATCTGCTCGCTATGAGGCTGAAGGGATGGCCGGTATTATTAATATCATTCTGAAAAAAGACAGGAGGAATGGGCTGAATGGTTCATTTACTGTCAACTTGGGGCATCCTGACGACTACGGTGTTTCGGCCAATGTGAACGTTAGGCGGAAATGGGTAAATATCTTTTCAAGCTATGGCTTTAATTATAGGAATAGTCCTGGATCTGGCAATACCTATAGAGATGTTTATGAAAAGGATACTCTCACATACATTTCACAGGATAGATTGAGAGGAGGGTTGTCACACAATTTCCGATTAGGTGCAGACTTCAGCCTAAGTGATAAAAGCAGTCTTACAGCTTCAGGATTCTATAGATTCTCAGACCAGAACAGCACCATGGATGTCGGCTATACCCATATAGAAAAAAACAATGGCGGTTCAAGAAGAAACTTTCGTTCTGAAGAGGAGAAGGAAGATGATTCTAATATGGACTTTGAACTGAACTTCACAAAAACCTTTAATAGAGAAAGGCAGAAACTAACCGCAGCAGCTCAATTTAGGAAAGGAGAAGAGACAGAGAATGCCGATATAGTGGAAAGTAAATATGTCGGAGCCGAATTTGTGCCTGGTACATTTCAACGTACTTTGAATAAGGAAGAAAATACCGATATTCTATTACAAGCAGATTACATACACCCATTTGGAACCGACGGACAATTTGAGGTGGGTTATAAAAGTACTTTTAGGGAAATAAATACGGAATACGATGCAAGTGAGAATGTAGGAGGAAACTGGGAGTCTTTGCCCAATTTTTCTAATCACTTTGTTTACAATGAAAATATCCATTCTGTATATGCTATTTTAGGCAATAAAATTAACAAGTTTTCTTACCAAGTAGGCGCTAGGGCAGAGCTAAGTGATGTAACGACAGAACTAAGAGTGACAAATGATATAAATGAGCGTTCATATTTTGATCTGTTTCCGAGTGCTCATTTGACCTATGAGCTTAAAAATGAAAACTCCATTCAGGCAAGTTATAGTAGACGTTTAAATAGACCTCGATTTTGGAACCTTGTCCCATCCTATTCCTTGGGTGATGTTTTAAGTATCCGTACGGGGAATCCTAATCTTGATCCCGATTATACAAACTCTTTTGAAATTGGATATTTGAAAAACTGGGCTAAATCTTCATTGTATGCAGGTGCTTATTATAGACACACGGAAGGAATTGTACAATGGCTCAGGCGCACTGAAGGCGATACCGTCTTTACCAGCCCTGTGAATTTTGGCATCATGGATGCCTATGGCGTGGAAGCCAATGTTTCAAAAGATTTGGCACAATGGTGGAAACTTAGCCTTAATGGTAATTTCTATAGGGCTATTACCGAAGGGATGGGTTTTGATGGGCCATTAAAAAGCGATTCTTACACTTTTAGCGGGCGTTTGAACTCGAGGATCACACTTTGGAAATCGGTGAACTATCAAGCCAATTTGTTTTATAGGGCACCTGAAGAAAGACCACAAGGTAGGAGTAAGTCGTTCACTTCCATTGATATGGCTTTGAGCAAAGATATATTGCAAGGCAGAGGGACATTGTCTTTTAGTGTGAGTGATGTGCTTAACTCAAGGAAGTGGCGATCCGAAACATTTGCAGATGGATTTTATGAAGACTCTGAGTCTCAATGGCGATCCAGGCAGTTTAGACTTACATTCTCTTATAGACTCAACCAAAGAAAAAATATGCAAAGAGAAAGAGGACAAGGATTTGATGGTGGAGAAATGGAAGAAATGGGTGGTTTTTAATAAGAGATAAATACAGATAATTAATTATCAGTCTAATCGGGCGTATTATATTAAATGCCAGAAGCAGACACTAAAGCACACTAGAGTAAAGTTTGGAATGGATCAAGGATCATTGTTCCAAACTTTATTCAATTATCCCCTTATAGTTTTGATTTTCTTGTAGACTCCCTGATAACGAGTTTAGTTTTAAGGACTTTTGTCTCTGGCTCAAAATCTTCTTTGGAAGTAATATGCGTGATGAGAAGTTGTGCCGCTGTTCTGCCCATTTCATATGAAGGCTGGATGACTGTAGTGAGCGAAGGCGTGATTAAGGAAGAGACCGGGTCGTCAGTAAACCCCACTACGGCTACCTGATCAGGTATATTAAGGCCTTTTTCTTTGATTACCTGCATGGCTTTTATAGCCACAGGATCGTTAAAACAAAAGATTGCATCGGGTGGGTTATCTAGTGCCAAAAGTTTCTTTGCCCCTTTGGCTGCCCCATCTTCTAAATTTTCGCAATGAATGACTAAAGGTGCTTGTGAAGTTTTGCCCTGCTTTAGTGCATCAAGGTAGCCTTTTAGCCGATAGTTGCTAATAGACATGTCGCTTGGACCTCCTAAATAGGCAATATTGATACAACCTGTTTTAATGATATAGCTGACCGCATGAAAAGCCCCTTCGTAATCATCCACGATTACTTTTGAAGTATTTATATCATCAAACACCCTGTCGAACAAAACCAAAGGGGTGTTTTTTTTGAGTAAGTGATTGATATGATCTGGGTTATTAGTCTCCCTTGATAAAGAAATAAGTAGCCCATCTACCCTGCTAGAAATCAAAGCTTGAATATTGGCCAATTCCGTTTCGTAGGATTCGTTTGATTGGCAAAACATAACATTAAAGCCAAGTCTGTTAGCAGTCTCCTGAATGCCGCTAATGATAGAAGAGAAAAAGTGCATTTCTACTTCCGGTACGATCACGCCGATAGTATTGGTTCTTCTTATCCTAAGGCTTTGGGCCACACGGTTGGGCTCGTAGCTGAGTTGCTCGGCCATAGCCAATACTTTTTTACGCGTTTTTTCATTCACCTCAGGCATATTTCTAAGTGCTCTCGAGACCGTTGAGACTGAAATGTCAAGCTTTATAGCAATATCTCTTATGGTTGATTCTCTTTTGTTCATGCAACTAGGGGTTAGGTATCTCTTTCCAACAATGAAGGTTCCAATGACTATCCATCTTGGAATATGGCTTGGCCAGTAGGTTTGACCGTATGCAATATAGGTTATACCTTTAAAAAACGGAAGTGCTGCCGAGTTTCTGAAAGGACAATCGTTGCCGGCAACGTTTTCTTGCATTTTGGCATTTGAAAAGTATAAAAATACCTCAAACCGTCCTATATTACTCACCAGTCTAACATAAGCACACAGCATTATGTGCATCCTATAGGTCAAGGACATAAATAGCATTTTGTGTAATTAATAAAAGGAATGAAGTATTTGAACAATCAAAAATTAGCAGAAGTATTTGGAACCAAATTTGGAAAAAGCCCCCAATTGGTTGTGCGAGCACCAGGAAGGATCAATTTGATAGGTGAACACACAGATTATAATAATGGATTTGTTTTACCTGCAGCCATCGACAAAGCAATAGTTTTTGCTGTGGCTAAGTCGGAAACATCTTCTTTTCAGTTTTATGCTTCAGATATTGATGATGAGTTTGATTTTGAAGGCCACCAACTACAGGTCAATGAAGGAAAAAAGTGGGCCAATTATCTTATTGGGGTCATCGCCCAATTTCAGAAGAAGGGATATTCCGTACCTCCGCTACAGATAGCCTTTGGTGGAAATATCCCTTTGGGAGCAGGCTTGTCGTCATCTGCTGCAGTAGAATGTGGCTTGGCTTATGCGATCAACGAGCTGCTCGGCCTTCACTTGCCGAAAGAGGAATTGGCGCACATGGCTCAGAAAGCTGAACATGAGTTTGCTGGGGTGCAGTGCGGCATAATGGACCAGTTTGCCAGCTTAATGGGAGCCAAGGAGCATGTAATTCGATTGGATTGCCAAACGTTAGAGTATGAATATTTTCCATTTCCTATGGATAAATATCAAATCGTGCTTTGTGATACGCAGGTGAAACATTCTCTGGCCAGCAGCGAGTATAATACCAGACGGCTAGAGTGCGAAGAAGGTGTTGCTTTGCTGTCCAACTACTATCCTGATGTAAAAAGTCTGCGTGATGTGAATATTGCTATGTTGGAAAAGCATAGGAAGGAGATGGATCCAATCGTATTTGATCGGTGCCAGTATGTAGTACTTGAAAATATTAGGGTGTTGGAAGGCTGTCGAGATCTTTCTTCAGGTGATTTAGAAGCATTCGGGAGGAAGATGTATGCCTCACATGAAGGGTTGTCGAAGCGATATGCTGTAAGTTGTCCAGAGTTAGACTTCTTGGTCGAGCAGACCGAGGATAAGCCTTATGTTTTGGGAGCAAGAATGATGGGAGGAGGGTTTGGAGGCTGCACGATTAATTTGGTCGAGGTACGGCACATTGAACAGTTTGAAGCCGAAATGAAACAATCCTACAAAGCACGTTTTAATATAGATTTGGTTACCTACCAGGTTGCAATAGAGGATGGAGTAGGATTAATTCCCAACTGATCAGAAGCGCAACAGTAGCAGCTTGGACATTAAAAGCAGAAAATATGGAACAATTTGATATGTTGGAGCACCCTCATAGAAGGTACAATATCCTTACAGGAGAATGGGTTCTGGTAAGTCCTCATCGCACAAAGCGACCTTGGCAGGGGAAACAGGAGAAAGTGGAAGAAGTACAACGCCCGCAAAATGATCCTGGAAACTACTTAGGTCCTGGAAATTTACGGGCTGGAGGAGAACGAAATCCAGATTATGAGAGTACGTATGTATTTGTCAATGATTTTGGGGCTTTGCACCCCGACGTGCCCAAAGGAAGCTATGAGAAAGGAGGGCTTTTGAAGGCAGTGGGAGAGCGGGGGATATGCAAGGTTGTATGTTTCTCACCTCGTTTTGACCTAACACTTCCAGAGATGGCCCATGAAGATATCGTAAAAGTCATCGAAACCTGGCAGGAGGAATACAGGGTGCTGGGTGCTGAGTCATTTATTAATTATGTCCAGATCTTTGAGAACAAAGGAGAAATCATGGGATGCAGCAATCCGCATCCTCATGGGCAAATATGGGCTCAGAGTATGATCCCGGAAGAGCCTGCTAAGGAAGGTGTTCAGATGAAGCAATATTTTGAGCAGCATGGAAGAAGCCTTTTAAGCGATTACGTTGCTTTGGAGCTAGAAGAAAATGAAAGAATGGTGTTGGAGAATGATAGTTTTGTTGCGTTGGTGCCTTTCTGGGCTGTATGGCCATATGAAACGATGATCGTGAGCAAAAGACATTTCCAGGACATCAATATGATGACTGAGAAAGAAAAACGGGATTTTGCTGAAATCCTCAAGCAACTCACTACCAAATACGATAATTTATTTGAGATTTCTTTTCCTTATTCATCAGGAATTCACCAACGGCCTACGGATGGACAGGCACATGAGGAATGGCACTTCCATATGCATTTCTACCCACCTCTCTTGCGGTCGGCTACCGTCAAGAAATTTATGGTAGGGTATGAAATGATGGCTGAGCCACAAAGGGATATTACGGCTGAGTTTAGTGCAGACAAATTAAGATCTTTGTCCCTCGAGCATTATAAAAGTAGAAGGTCTTGATCATATTAAAGTTTGTTCCACTGTCTGTTATGATAATGGAACAAACTTTTTAAAGCCTGATTTTTTCTCCTGTTTTTGCGGCTTCGTATGTGGCTATTAGCAGCTTTACGTCTCTAAGGCCCATTTCTCCTGAAACGATGCTTTTTTGTTTGTTCATAACGCAATGAGCAAAATCATCCATCTGCAATGCTTGCTGATTTACCTGTGGGAGGTTCATTGGGCCTTCGCTAGTTTCCCCTCTGATTCCTCCGTAAGCATAAGCAGGCTGGAGCTCAAACCAGCCAGTCTCTGCTTCTGCCCGTAATATATTGCCTCTATCGGCATAGCTCGTAGTGCATTTGGCAATGGCTTTACTTGGGAACTCCATTTGCCATGAGATAGATTGCTCCACACTATCGAAAAGATGTGGTTTAGTAACTTCTCCAAATTGAGCAGTAATTGTGGTAGGCATTTCCCCTATGGTATAAAGCACACCTTGTGTACAGTATACCCCTAGATCCATTAATGGACCGCCACCAGCCAGATTGTTATCCAGCCGCCAAGCATTTCTATTGTTACCCATTACAAAGCTATGCGCAGCCTCAAGCGAGTTGATTTTGCCAAATGTTCGTTCTCGGCCCAGTTTCATCATGTGCTGGTTATGAGGATCATAGTGTAGCCTATATCCTACTGACAGCATACGGTCAGCCTTTTTGCAGGCTTCAACCATTTGCGCTGCATCTTTTACAGTAGTCGCCATAGGCTTCTCACAGATCACATGTTTGCCCGCCTCAGCAGCCCTGATCGTATACTCGGCATGCATGCTGTTGGGCAAAACCACATATACAATATCTATGTCTGGATTGCTTTTGATAGCATCAAAATTTTCATAGTTGTATATGTTTTTTTCTGGGATATTATATTTTTCCTTCCATTGTGCTGCTTTTGTTGGCGTGCCTGTTACGATGCCTGCCAAATAGCAGTTTTTTGTTTCTTGCAATGCTGGCGCGAGCTGGTGTGTAGAGTAGCTTCCAAGCCCAACCAAGGCTATCCCTAACTTTCTGTTTTGTTTGTCTCTAGACGTTTTCGCCAAAGAAGAAAATTTATCAATGTCTTTTCCAATAGATTCAGGTATGCCACAAAAGTAGTAAGCTGAAGCACCGCCCAAGCCAATGGCCAGGTTTCGAATAAATCCTCTGCGGGAAAAACCAGTAGCACGAGAATGTTTTTTTGACATAGCGTAAGGGTTAGAGGTTGTAAAATAGGAAAGCTTTTGGCTCAACCAAAATAATCATTGAAGTGTTTGGTTGTATGGAGTTGCTCATTTATTTGATAACGATTTCCCAATCATCTGTTCTGAAAGTTGAGGCAGGTAAGCCTTCTTTGTTGAAAAGGTTAGGCGCTGACATATTGGTAAAAGCAAAACGAACCGCAACGGGATCTTTGACCTGCTGCGCCCATACGATTATTGTCTTGCCCGCTATCTTAGCTTTGGCAGGCACAAATTTTTGGTCTTCGCCAGCAATTTCAAAGTGTGTGAGTTGTTTGCCTTTTATCATCAAGCCGTTTTCTGCAAAATCAAAATGGATTCGTATTCGCTTTCCTTCTTTTTCCATATTTCTGAACAATGGCCCGGATACTGGCCTATCTTTCATTCCATAGGTTTTATTGAGGGCCCAGTTCGCAAGCCTAAGGCCAACATCCAGCTTGTTGGTAGGATGTATGTCATCGATATTGCCTATGTCGCTTGTCACGACCATGCCTGTGTTGGGGGTGATCATGCTTCTGCGTTGGGCATCTCTAAGCACTGCCCCTTCAAGCGGCCTGCCATAATTAAAAGGGGCTATCTGTACGTAATAAAAGGGAAATTCGTATCCCCATTCGCTCCTCCAATTGTTTATGAGGGCAGGCAACAGCCGAGCATATGTGACCGGACTGTAGGTGTTGGTCTCGCCTTGATACCATAATGCACCTGCAATTCGATAGGGAATAATAGGTGCCAGCATGGCATTATAAGCTTTTCCTGGCTCCCGAGGTGCCCACTCCATTTCCTGTATCTTGATCGATTCAGTAGACAGAGTTTCATCGGCTGTAATCACTTTAGCATTTACCCAAGCTTCAGCAGGTGAGCCACCCCAACTGCTGTGAATAAGCCCTATGGGAACATCCAGGTTTTCGGCCAGTTCCCTACCGAAAAAATAGGCTACCGCACTAGTGTGTTGCATGGTTTCAGGAGTGCATACTTGCCATTGTCCATCAAGGTTTATTTGAGGGGCGTCTGCGGTTCTTTGGGCAACATTGAAAAATCGGATATTGGGGTGATTTGCATTTTTTATTGCTTCTTCCTTGTTGTCAATGCCCCAATTGGCGGACATTTCCATGTTGGACTGGCCGGAACATAACCAAACCTCCCCAATCAGGATGTCTTCCAATACGATCGTATTATACCCTTTGATCGTTATTGAATAAGGGCCTCCTGCGGCTGGAGTCGTGAGCAATACTTTCCATTGGGCATTAGGATCTCCTTTGGTGGTGATAGTCTTTCCATCCCAACTGGTGGTAATAGAAATTTCTTCAGTAGCTCTGGCCCATCCCCAAAACGGCACTTCTGCGTTTTGTTGCAATACCATATGGTTACCAAAAATCGTAGGAAGGCTTACATTGGCATGAGCGACAGAAAATATCGTCATCATAAGGAAGGGTAAAAGGTATGGTTTGAAGTTCATGGTTAAGGTTTAGCGAAGCGATTAAAAGTAAGGTGATTTGTTCGGTATAAAAATATAATATCAAACGCTTCTTTCCAATAAATCTATTGTATAGTAAGAAGCAAAATAATCCTTTGTTAGAAGCTTACATACTCGATGTTTTCCTTTGTAACGATCTCCAAAGGCATGAAAACAGTTTTGGGAACCTCCTGTTTCAGTACCAAATGCTTGTATAATAATTGTATCCCTTGATAACCTTGAAGCTCGGGCTTTTGATTGATCAGAAAATCAATGACGCCGTTTTGTAAGTACTGGACATTCTTAGGCGTTAAATCGTATCCTATCAAAGCGACCTTGCCCGACTTGTTGTGTTTTTTAAGTCCAGCAGCAATGTTATGGACTTTTGAGTTAGGGGCAAATATCTTATCGCCAGGCAGAATATTAGCGATGAAATCTTCCATTAGCTCCTCAAAAGCGCCGTCTTCGGCATGCAGGTCACGGGCCTGAATGTTCACGCGCTTTTTTGTTTTTCTGAAGTAATCCATAAAGCCTTCTTTGCGCTGATTAAGGATGTCGTTATTATCGGACGCCATAGTAATGGTGGCCATATACAAAGTTTGGTTTTCGCCTCCGTAGTTCAGGAGTTTTGCTGCGAGGTAGCCGCTTTGAAAGGCGTTTTGACCTATAAATGAGAGCTTTTCCACTTTGGGGATGTCTGAATCGATGATGATGCAAGGGATGCCCTTCTCCAAACATACTTGGGCAAGCCATTTGGCTTTATGGTAGATGACCGGTGCCAGCAGTACTGCGCTGAGGTTGGTGTTCAGAAGTTTTTTTGCCTCTTTGTCAAAGGAAGAGGGGCTGGCTTCATTGAAATAATAAAAAGTCGTCTGTATACCAAAAGCCTTGAGTTCTTGATCGGCCAGTTGAATGCCTTTTGCCTGACTTGCCCAGTAATCTTCTTCTCGATGCTGAGGTAAGAGGGCCGCTATGGGATAGGTCTTATTCAATACCAGGTTGCGGGCGAAGATATTAGGTTCATATTGACCGTCACGGATAATCTGTAGAATCTTATCTCGGGTTTTCTGAGATACTTCTCCTCGATTGTGCAGTACACGGTCTACTGTACCAGGCGATACATTGGCTTTTTCAGCAATTTCTTTTATGGTGATTTTCTTTTCCAAAAGGCAGCACTTTTAAATACAAAAATAAATATATATAAAAATGTAACCGTTTGAAAACATTTCGTGTTCGTACACGGATTAAAAACTTATTCCTGTAATTTTCTTTTTCCTTTGAAATTATTTTCCTACATTTGAAAGCCGTGTTCGTACACGGACTTAATCATAAAAAATTGAACCATGTACAAATCAGAAGAATTTAAAAACAAGGTGGTTGTTGTTACGGGTGGAGGTGGAGTGTTGTGCCGTGCGTTTGCAAAGACCTTTGCGGAACAAGGAGCAAAAGTTGCTATTTTGGACTTAAACCTAAAAGCCGCTCAAGAAGCAGCAGATGAAATCGTGGCTGCGGGAGGGAATGCGATAGGCGTAGAAGCGAATGTGTTGAAGGCAGAAAGTTTAGTAACAGCTCATGAAACAGTATTGAAGGCATTGGGTCCTTGTGATATACTTGTCAATGGTGCAGGAGGTAACCATCCCAAAGGAACTACTACTAAGGAATTCTTGCTGAAAGAACATATCGGCGATGAAACCTTGACTACCTTCTTCGATCTTGATCCTGACGGTATTCAATTTGTTTTCAACTTGAACTTCTTGGGTACTTTTTTGCCTACTCGAGAATTTTCCAAAGACATGGTGGATAAAGGGGAGGGGGTTGTCTTGAATATATCCTCTATGAATGCCTTTACACCGCTTACGAAAATACCCGCCTATAGTGGCGCCAAAGCAGCAGTAAGTAATTTTACACAATGGTTGGCGGTTCATTTCTCCAGGGTGGGCATTAGAGTAAATGCCATGGCGCCTGGGTTTTTCCTTACTGAGCAAAACAGAAGATTGCTTACCAATGAGGATGGATCATTGACAGACAGAGGCAATACAATTATTTCTCACACCCCAATGCAGCGATTTGGTGCTCCTGATGACCTAAATGGCACTTTGTTATGGCTATGCGGAAGTGGCAGTGCCTTTGTTACGGGTGTGGTTGTGCCAATTGATGGCGGCTTTAGTGCATTTAG
Organism: uncultured Roseivirgaceae bacterium; assembly: GCA_964440915.1. Classification (GTDB taxonomy): domain Bacteria; phylum Bacteroidota; class Bacteroidia; order Cytophagales; family Cyclobacteriaceae; genus CAMPJM01. The sequence goes on along the minus strand of CAYTTV010000010.1, from coordinate 12,107 downwards.
TGGTGTGTAGTGAAAAGCATAGCATTATAAGAAAGGAAAGTAAATATTTTTAGCAACAAAAAAAGCAACAGGCCTAGCACTCTAGGTATTCATAAATATGAAAAACATAGGAAAGTATTCTTTTGGAATGGGTGACCGATTCGCCAAGGAAGGTAAAGCTCAATTGCAGGCAATATTAAAAGCCAAAGAAGAGCTGAATGTGGAGATCACACCTGTTTGGAATAAGTCTAATCGCGAACACAAGACGGTTCATTCAAAGCCTGAGAGTGTACGAAAAGAGGCCGATGAAGCAGTGAAATTATTGGACTGGGCAGGCCCCTATTTTGTGGATGCAGATCATATAACCCTACAAACCGTAGACGACTTTTTAGATTCATCAGACTTCTTTACGATAGATGTAGCTGAATATATCGGTAAATCGGCTTCTGATGAAGAAATAGAGAAATTCATCCAATATTGCGAAAAATACCTTGGAGAGTTGACTATCCCAGGCATCCAAACCAGCTTTGATATTACCAGAGAAGCGCTGCAAGCCATAGCCAAGCAATTTTTGCTAGCGGCAAAAGAAGCAGGAAAAGTCTATGACCATGTATCAAAAGCCAAAGGGAGAGGGAATTTCGTTGCGGAAGTCTCTATGGATGAAGTAGATGATCCTCAAACACCCATTGAACTCTTTTTTATATTAGCAGCCCTGAAGTTTTACGGGGTAGATCCCGATACTATTGCGCCTAAGTTTACAGGACGTTTTAATAAGGGGGTGGATTACGTAGGAGATTTAGAGCAATTCTCAAAGGAGTTTGAAGAGGATATTTTAGTGATCAAATTTGCGATAAAAGAATTCTCCTTGCCCCAGATGTTGAAGCTAAGTGTTCACTCTGGTAGCGATAAGTTCTCTATTTATCCGATCATCAGGGATGCAATCAAGAAGCATAGTGTTGGCTTGCATGTGAAAACTGCTGGAACGACCTGGCTCGAAGAACTGATAGGCCTTGCAATGGCTGAAAATGAAGGGTTGGAAATTGCTAAAGATATTTACATTGAAGCTTTAGACCGATTCGATGAGTTGACTGGGCCTTATGCAACCGTATTAGATATCGACAAACAAAAGTTGCCTACAGTAGAAACGGTAAAAGCTTGGAGCGGAAATGACTATGCCAACGCACTGCGTCATGAGCAGGATCATCCTGATTACAATCCTGATTTTCGTCAGTTGCTACACTGTTCTTATAAGATAGCGGGCGAAAAGGGAGAGCAGTATCTTCAGACGCTAGATAAATTTAGTGATTTGGCAGGAAGGAATGTTATGGAAAATTTATATAAACGACACATTAAAAAACTATTCATATGAGCATGGAACAAACTTGGAGGTGGTATGGTCCGAATGACGGCGTAAGCTTATGGGACATCAAACAAGCTGGTGCAACAGGCATTGTTACAGCTTTGCATCATATTCCCAATGGACAAGTGTGGGAAGTGGATGAGATCATGAAGAGAAAAAAGGAGGTGGAAGCCGCTGGCCTTACTTGGTCTGTGGTAGAAAGCATCCCTGTTCATGAGAACATCAAGACAAGATCCGGAAAATATCAGGAATACATAGAGAATTATAAGCAAAGCATTCGTAACCTGGGCAAGTGTGGCATAGACACTGTATGTTACAACTTTATGCCTGTGCTGGATTGGACAAGAACCGATCTAAAATATGAAATGCCAGATGGGTCATTGGCCCTTCGGTTCGATGCCACGGCTTTTGCGGCTTTTGAACTTTACTTGTTGAAACGACCGGGTGCTGAAGCGCATTATGATGAAGCACAAAAGCAAAAAGCGAAGCAGTATTTAGACGGGCTTTCTCAGGAAGAGATAGATACATTGATTGCTAATATTATCGCAGGGTTGCCTGGAGCCGAAGAGGGTTATACCCTTGACCAGTTTCAAACCGTGCTAGATACCTATAAAAATATTGGACCCAAAGAGTTGAAAGCCAACTTGAATTATTTCTTGTCTGAGATTATACCTGTTGCAGAAGAGGCTGGTGTGTTGATGGCCATCCATCCGGATGATCCTCCATACCCAATCTTGGGATTGCCACGAGTGGTCTCTACCGAACAGGATGCCAAAGACTTGCTTGCAGTAAAAGATAGCCCCAACAATGGCCTATGTTTTTGCACAGGATCCTATGGCGTAAGAGCCGACAACGATCTGGCAGGAATGGTAAAAAGACTTGGTCATCGTATCAACTTTATCCATTTGAGAAGCACGACGAGTGATGCTGAAGGTAACTTCTTTGAAGCAGATCATTTGGATGGTGATGTAGATATGTACGAAGTAGTTAAGGCTCTCGTAGAAGAGCAGGAGAAAAGAGCCAAAGAAGGAAGGGCCGACAGAAGGTTGCCGATGCGTCCTGACCATGGTCACCAAATGTTAGACGATCTCAAGAAAAAAACCAATCCTGGCTATTCCGCCATCGGCAGACTAAGGGGACTAGCAGAATTAAGAGGGCTAGAATTAGGAATTAAAAAAGCTTTTTCCATAGATTGAAGGCTAAATCGAGAGAAGAATATAAAAAAGGAAAAATGAAAGCTTTTTTGGACGAAAACTTTTTGTTGGAAAGTAAGGTGGCTGAGGAACTTTATCATGCTCATGCGGCTAAAATGCCCATAATTGATTACCACTGTCACCTGCCGCCCAATGAAATTGCAGAAGATAAGAAATTCAAATCCATTACTGAGATATGGCTAAATGGCGACCACTATAAGTGGAGGGCTATGCGCACCAATGGTATTTCTGAAAAATTCTGTACCGGCGAGGCCAGTGATTATGAAAAATTTCAGAAGTGGGCGGAAACAGTTCCGTTTACCATAAGAAATCCCTTATATCATTGGACGCACATGGAGTTGAAAAATCCGTTTGGCGTGCAGGAAGTGCTGAATGGCACTACTGCAAAAGCCATTTATGACAGATGCAACGAGCAACTCCAGAAAGATGCATTCTCAGTCAGAAATTTATTGACTCATTTTAATGTAAAGGTAATCTGCACGACAGATGATCCTGTCGACGATCTTGCCTATCATCAAAAAATAAAAAAGGATGGATTTGCAGTAAAGGTTTTGCCAACATTTCGTCCCGACAAAATTCTGAACACCGGAAATAGCAAAGCTTTCTTGGCCTATGTTCAACAGCTTGCTGCTGTCAGCAACGTTGATATCAGGAATTACACTAGCTTAATTGAAGCCTTCAAACAAAGGCATGACTTCTTCCATGAGAATGGCTGTAGGCTTTCTGACCATGGGTTGGAGAAGATGATCGCAGAAGACTATACGGCAGAAGAAGTTGAAACGATTTTTGCAAAACTATTGCAAGGAAAGGCAGTAAATGCACATGAGGCACTTCAATTCCAGTCGGCTGTTTTATATGATCTCGCTCTGTTTGATCATGAAAAGGGCTGGACACAACAGTTCCACTTAGGTGCCTTGAGGAACAATAATTCCCGGATGATGAGAATATTAGGAGCTGATACCGGGTTTGACTCTATAGGAGATTTCTCACAAGCCGCACCTCTTGCAAAGTTTTTGGATAGGTTGGACAGTTCTGACCAATTGCCCAAAACAATCCTCTATAACCTTAATCCTAGAGACAATGAAGTAATGGCTACCATGGCAGGAAACTTCAATGATGGTTCTACACCTGGGAAAATCCAGTATGGATCGGCATGGTGGTTCTTGGATCAGAAAGACGGTATGGAGAAGCAAATGAACGCACTTTCCAATTTAGGCCTTCTGAGCAGATTTGTGGGGATGTTGACTGATTCCAGGAGCTTCCTGTCTTATTCGAGACATGATTACTTCCGTAGGATATTGTGCAACTTGCTGGGCAAGGATGTGGCGAATGGTGAACTGCCTGAGGATATGGACTGGCTAGGACAAGTCGTAGAGAATATCTGCTATAACAACGCCAATGAATACTTCCAATTCGGAAAGTAGTAAACAAAGATAGAATACTGAAATCCCTATCATATATATAACATGCAAAAAGAAACAGTAGCCTTTGGAGAAATAATGATGCGGTTGAGTACTTCTGGTGCAAATCGATTCTCTCAATCAGATAGTTTCTCCATATGTTATGGTGGAGCCGAAGCCAATGTGGCAGTTTCTTTGTCAAACTTTGGCAATAAGGCATCTTTTGTAACCCGCCTGCCTGAAAATGAGCTCAGTGACGTGATCATAAAAACACTCAGGTCACACAATGTAGACACCCATAAGATCGTTTACGGAGGTAGCCGTTTGGGCTTGTACTTTCTGGAAAACGGGGCAGGATACCGTAGCAGTAAGGTAGTATATGACAGGGCGCATTCTGCCATGGCCGAAATACAGCCAGGCATGATTGATTGGGCACATGTGTTTAAGGATACAAGCTATTTCTTTTGGACAGGGATTACTCCGGCAATCTCCGAGTCAGCTGCAAAGGTTTGTAAGGAGGCCATAATAGCGGCTAACAAAGCGGGAGTAACCGTGATTGCCGATCTGAACTATAGAGATAAACTATGGAAAGATCCGAAACATGCCAGTGCGGTAATGTCGGATTTGATTCAAGATAGCGACATTGTAGTAGGCGGTATCGACACATTGAGCAAGTTGTTTGATATCAATCCAGTAGGAGGTATAGATAGAGAGGAACCTTTGTCCAACGACGAACTAAAGTTGCTCTGCCAACAATTGGTAAGCAAATTTCCGAAAGTTAAAAGTGTGGCCTTGACGCTCAGGTGGGTCATTGATACCCATCATCACCGTTCATCTGGGGTATATTATACACAGGACCAAATCTATGTTGCAAAAAAATATAACATCACCAATATAATTGACCGAATAGGTGGTGGAGATGCATTTGTTGCAGGGCTCATTCATGGTCTGCAGCACTATGAAAATGATCCTCAAACCATGTTGGAGTTTGCTACGGCAGCAGCTTATCTAAAGCACACTTTCCATGGAGACTTCAATTTGGCTACACTAGAAGAAGTCGAAGCATTGATGAAAGGCGAAGCAAAAGGTAAAATATCGCGGTAGAGATAGATTGTTTGAACACATTCTGCCCTACCATAAAAAGAAAAGAAATCATAAAAAAGTAACATGGCCAGACACAACAGAATAGAAGTTGCCTTGAAGATAAAAGAAACAGGTTTAATCCCCGTCTTTTATCACCCTGATTTTGACACCTGTATCAATGTCATAGAAGCCTGTTACAAAGGTGGTATCAGGGTTTTTGAATTTACCAACAGGGGTGACTACGCTCATGAACTCTTCTCAAAATTAAATAAACACGTAGCCGAGCATTTTCCAGAAATGATGTTCGGTATAGGTACCGTAATAGATGCTGGAACCGCTTCCTTATACATGCAGTTAGGGGCAGATTTTGTTGTTTCTCCTATCTTGGTTGAGGAGATGGCTGCCACCTGCAATCGCAGAAAGATAGCTTGGATCCCTGGGGCAGGTTCACTTACTGAGATTTCTCGCGCAGAGGCTTTGGGTGCTGAAGTGGTAAAGATATTTCCCGGCACGCAAGTAGGAGGACCAGAATTTGTAAAGGCAGTTTTGGGGCCTTCACCTTGGTCAAGTATTATGCCGACAGGTGGGGTTTCTTTAGAAGAAGACAACCTCAGCCAATGGTTTAAAGCTGGGGTGATTTCTGTGGGTATTGGCTCAAGTCTTTTCACCAAAGAAGCGTTGGCTCAAAAAGATTGGCAGGGTATTTCAGAGAAAGTCGCTGCTGCCCTGACCTTTATAAAGGAAGTAAAAAAACAGTAATGAAAATTGGGATTATGGATAGAATGAAAAAATTAAAGTGGGGCAACATTTGGCTGGTAGGGCTTGTTGCCCTTTTCTTTAGTTGCGCCGAAACAAATGATACCAACGTAATCAAATTAGCCCATGGATTGGATGTCAATCATCCGGTGCATAAAGGAATGGTGTTTATGGCTGAACGGGTAGATGAAGAATCCAAGGGAGCTTTGCAGATTCAGATCTATCCCAACTCACAGTTGGGCTCGGAGAGAGAATGTTTAGAACTGCTCCAGATAGGTAGTATCGGCATGACAAAGGTATCAGGCGCAGTTTTGGAGGCGTTTGACCCCGATATGAGAATATTTGGTATACCATACATTTTTCAGGACAGGGATCATTTTTACAGAACTATAGATGGTCCCATTGGCGACGAGCTTTTGTTGGCAGTTGAAGCTTTCTGGCTAAGAGGACTTACGTACTTCGATGCAGGAGCAAGGAGTTTTTACACACGCAACAAGCCGATCAATACACCAGAAGATCTTTATGGATTGAAAATACGGGTGCAAGAAAGCAATACCGCTATGCAAATGGTGGCAAGTTTAGGCGGAACGGGTACGCCCTTGGCATGGGGAGAGCTGTACACCGCACTGCAACAAGGAGTAGTGGATGGGGCAGAAAACAATACCCCTAGCTTATTGACTTCAAGACATTATGAAGTGTGCCAATATTATTCTCTCAATGAACATACTTACGTACCTGATCTTTTAATGATCAGTAAATTGGTTTGGGACAACTTGACTGACCAAGAAAAGAGATGGCTGCAAGCTGCCGCAGACGAAGCGTCTATATATCAGAGAAAGCTGTGGCAGCAAGCCGAAATTGATGATTTGGCAAAAATAGAAGCAGCTGGTGTTACCATTATCCGTCCTGACAAGAGCTTGTTTGCCAAAGAAGTGGAACCTATGTATGAGGGATTTAAAGACAATGAAAAGCTCTACAAGCTCATCAAACAACTGAGGTCGGAGTGGAAGTAATAAAGCAGTAAATGGTATTTGATCTTTCATGATAATTGCAATCGAATGAATAGAATAATTAATACAATCTTAGAAAAAGCCTTGGTTTTTTTGATGGCGCTCATGGTCATAAATGTATTATGGCAGATCCTGTCACGGTATATACCTGCACTGCCAGGATCGTTTACAGACGAACTTGCTCGCTACTTACTCATTTGGGTGGGTTTATTGGGGGCAGCCTATGCGAGTGGGCAACACATGCACTTGGCACTTGATCTACTCCCAGAGAAGCTTAAGGGTGTGGCCAAAAGCAGGCTATTTATTTTTATCAATGTTTTGGTAGGCTCCTTTGCCTTGTTGGTAATGGTAATTGGTGGGATACGATTGATGTATATTACCCTTTATCTCGGGCAAACCTCTGCTGCTCTGGGCATTCCTTTAGGGTATGTTTACATGGTGCTTCCCTTAAGCGGCTTCCTGATCATCTACTACAGTATCCATCATAGTATATACCTTTTCAAAGATATTAAAACGCACTCATAATGGCACTTACCGAAATTCTCATTTTATTAGTAAGCTTTATTATTCTCTTAGGCTTGGGTGTTCCCATTGCCTTTAGTATTGGTATTTCTGCAATGGTTACCATGCTGGTAAACATCCCGGCCATGGCTTCCTTTACAACATTGGCCCAACGCATGGCCACAGGACTAGATAGCTTTGCTTTGCTGGCTATCCCGTTTTTTATATTAGCAGGGCAATTAATGAATAGGGGCGGTATTGCTACGCGGCTTATAGATCTTGCCAAAGCTATGGTAGGAAGACTGCCTGGTGGCTTGGCTTATGTAAATATTATGGCTTGTATGCTCTTTGGGGCCATTTCAGGCTCTGCTGTGGCAGCAGCCTCTGCTATTGGCGGTTTCATGACAGAAAGAATGACTAAAGAGGGCTATCCAGTACCTTTTAGCGCCGCAGTAAATATTACTTCTGCAACTACTGGAATGGTGATTCCACCCAGCAATATCTTGATTGTTTATTCTTTGGCCAGTGGAGGCGTTTCTATTGCGGCTTTATTCTTGGCAGGATATCTTCCAGGTATCTTGGTTGGGCTTTCTTTGATGGTGGTGGCAGGTATATATGCAAAAAGAAAAAAATTCCCTAGAGGAGAGAAAGTTGGTATATCAGAATTCGTTAGAAGTCTTTTAAATGCACTCCCTAGCCTATTGTTGCTTGTTATAGTAATGGGAGGAATTATCGTAGGGATATTTACTGCTACAGAAGCTTCGGCTGTAGCAGTAGTGTACAGCCTTATTTTGGCTATGGTAGTATATAAGGAAATTAAGCCCAAAGATTTGCCTGGGATACTGTTGAGTACTGTAGGGACAACCGCTATTGTGATGTTGCTTATTGGTACATCCATGGGCATGTCTTGGGTAATGTCCTTTGAGAATATTCCTCAAGGGATAAGTGCAACATTATTGTCTATTAGTGAGAATAAATTTGTCGTGCTTATCATTATCAACTTAATCTTGCTTTTTGTAGGAACCTTTATGGATATGACCCCTGCAGTGCTGATCTTTACTCCGATCTTTTTGCCAGTAGTGATAGAGCTCGGTGTAGACCCTATACATTTTGGTATTGTCATGGTAATGAACCTTTGCTTGGGGCTTTGTACTCCTCCAGTAGGTGGTGTATTGTTTGTAGGATGTGGGGTGGCTAATATCAGCATTAGTAAAGTGCTCAGGCCTATGATGCCACTATTCGTGGCCATGTTTGTTGTATTGATGCTGGTGACTTACATTCCTGAAATTGCTACTTGGCTTCCAAGATTCTTTGGATTTTAAGAACTTATAGTGATTAGGTGAGGCCGCTTGTTGTGTATAAAATTCACAGTAAGCGGCTTTTTTATTTTATAAGTTTCAGTGTGGAAGTAGTTTATATGCCGTCCGGAAGGTTGATTTTCTTTCGTTTGAGTAAATGCACAAATTGATTCAATAACAGGATGGGACAGGATGGCATTGCCTGGATATTCTGATATATTTAAGATGAATTAAAAAAAACATGCAAAGATTTGCCTTTAAAATGAAGTTAAAGCCCGGCTTTGCTGCTGAATATATAAGACGGCATAATGCTATTTGGCCAGAACTGACACTGTTGCTAAAGGAAAGAGGAATAAGTGACTATACCATATTTCTTGATGAAGCAACGAATGAGCTATTTGCAATACAGAAACAAAAAGGGCAGTCTTCTCAAGATTTGGGGACATTTGAAATCATTCAAAAGTGGTGGGATTATATGAGTGATATCATGGAGACGAACGAGGACAAATCGCCTGTTACTACTTCACTGAAGGAAGTCTTTCATCTGGACTGATTAAAAATTTACAATAAATATCTAGCGTCTAACCTCTTACTTCTAATATCTAACATGACCTACCTCCGTAGCTTTATTGTTTTACTATTTTTTACCCTTGTTTTGGTCAGTTGCACCCAACGCGACCACACAGTTCAGAAACATGAAGGACTATCCGTTGGTGCTTGGCCAGAAATCAAGAAAGAACACAAACCATGGACGCGCTGGTGGTGGATGGGCAGTGCCGTGGATGAACCGAACATCGCTCACTTGCTGGAGCAATATGCAGATGCGGGCATAGGAGGTGTCGAAATAGCGCCTATTTATGGGGCTAAAGATTATGAGGATCGCTATATTGACTTTCTGTCTCCCGAGTGGATAGAAATGCTTCGTTTTACTATTGAGAAGGCTGATGCATTAGATATGGGAGTAGATATGACCCTAGGCACGGGTTGGCCATTTGGTGGACCCCAAGTTACTCCTGAATATGCTGCTTCTAAATTGATCGTGCAAAATTACACTTTGGAAGGTGGACAGCAATTACAAGAGAAGCTTCGAATAAATGACCCAAAACAGGCTGAGGCGTCATTGCAGGCGGTTATGGCTTTTAACAGTCAGGGCGAAACCATAGACATTACAGGCATGGTAAATCCTGAAGGTGAGTTGAACTGGTCACCTGAACATGGGAAATGGGAGATTTATGCTGCCTATATAGGGAAGACGAAGCAGATGGTAAAGAGGGCTGCGCCTGGAGGAGAAGGTTATACTTTAGATCATTTTTCTAAAGCAGCTGTGGATGCTTATTTAAACCGATTTGACAAAGTATTTAAAGACGACAATCTAGAAGTTCGGGCTTTTTATAACGACAGCTACGAAGTATATGGCGCAAATTGGTCTGCCGATTTTTTCCAAGAATTTGAAAATATAAAGGGATATGATCTACGGGACTATTTGAATGTATTCTCAAGTAAGGATAACTCTTTGCAGGTAAGTCGATTAATGTCGGACTACCGAGAAGCTATGAGCGCCATGTTGTTGGAAAACTTCACAGAACGTTGGACAAGCTGGGCGCATGGACACAAAAGCATCACGAAAAATCAAGCACATGGGTCTCCTGGCAATTTACTGGATTTGTATGCCGCTGTAGATATTCCAGAATGCGAAACTTTCGGCTCAAGTTATTTTCCTATCCCTGGGCTGCGCCGCGATAGTGCTGATGTCCGTAATGTAGATCCCGATCCCATCATGTTGAAATTTGCTTCTTCTGGTGCACATGCTGCTGGGAATAATTTGGTGTCGTGCGAAACTTTTACATGGTTGGGTGAGCATTTTAAAACCTCTTTCTCTCAATGCAAGCCTGAAGTAGAGCAAGTGTTCCTTTCAGGTGTTAACCACGTTTTTTATCACGGCATTACTTATTCTCCTCAAGACGTACCTTGGCCTGGATGGCTGTTTTACGCCTCTCTGAACCTTACTCCAGCCAATAGTTTATGGCCGCATTTCGAAGGATTAAATAATTACATTGCTCGTTGTCAATCCATTTTACAATCCGGAGTGCCCGATAATGAATTGGCGGTTTATTGGCCAGTTTATGATGTTTGGTCAAAATCAGAAGGCATGGAGATGTTAATAAAAGTACACGACATAGATGAGTGGCTTCATCCTACTTCTTTTTATAAGCAAACTAAAAATTTAATGGATGTTGGTTATTCGCTTGACTTTGTTTCGGATAAAATGCTCCAGGAAGCTATAGTAGACAATGGAAACCTAAAGATGTCAAAAAATGCTGCTGAGCACAAGGTGCTAGTGATCCCTGGTGCTGAATTTATGCCCCTATCCACTTTAGAACGTGTGATATCGTTGGCAAAAGAAGGCGCCACAGTGGTAATGGAACAACTGCCTTCCGATGTGCCTGGGCTTTATCGGCTTGAAGAAAGGAGAAGCGAATTTAAACAGCTCTTGGCATCCCTTACTTTTGAAGATGTTGGAAAGGATGTAAGGCAAATGAAAATAGGCAAAGGTGCGATTTTGCTTGCTGAGAATATTCAGCAAGCGTTGGAATTTAAAAAAGTATATAGAGAAACTCTGACGGATACAGGATTAAAGTTCATTAGGCGCAAAACAGATTCAGGGAAATATTATTATCTCGTAAATCATAGAGATAAGGCTGTTGAGACTATCCTGCCATTGAATTCTATGGCCAAAGAAGTGATTGTCATGGATCCACAAAGTGGCCATATAGGGAAAGCAGATTTTTCATCTGAAGGAAGTATTACCCATGTGAGGGTGCAGATGAATCCAGGAGAATCCTTAATTCTTCATGTGTCAACGGAACAAAACCCGTCTATCAGCAGATGGACTTATCTTGATAAATCGGAAGCACCTATTAGGATTAATGGACCGTGGACCCTGCGGTTTACCGATGGTGGACCTGCGTTGCCATCAGACCACCAACTCAGCGATCTGGTATCATGGACCTCTCTATCGCCGGAAGCAGAAGCTTTCTCGGGAACAGGTGAATATTTCGCTACATTTGATCTCCTTGAAAAAGAAGCTGACGAGTATTTGCTAGATCTTGGGAAAGTAAGTGAGAGCGCTCGTGTATGGGTAAATGGAGAACCGATAGGCCTACTGTGGAGTATTCCATTTCAAGCAAGAATAGGACAATATCTTAAACCCGGGGAAAACACTATAAAGATAGAAGTGGCCAATCTCATGGCCAACCGCATTCGCTATATGGACCAGCAAGGAATGGAGTGGCGCAGGTATCATGAAATCAACTTCGTGAACATAGACTATAAGCCCTTTGATGCCTCCGTATGGAAGCCGATGCCTTCTGGGTTGTTAGGGCCTGTTACCATAACGCCCCATTCTTTGAGCAAGTGATTCGGGAAATCACAAAGCTTTTTGCTGTTTATTAAAATAAGTGTGCTATGAGCTGGTTAAAGTTCAACCCCTTTGGGGTTGATATAGG
>CAYTTV010000009.1:0-82828 GCA_964440915.1 uncultured Roseivirgaceae bacterium | reverse complement strand
CCTAAAACAGAAGGTAGCACCCCGCTATCGAGATGCTACCTTAAAATTATTTATTGATAGCCATGATAAACCTATCATGATATGTTTTTCTGTACTATTCTACTGTTACGGACTTCGCCAAGTTTCTCGGTTGGTCCACGTTGCAACCTCTTAATACTGCAATATGATAAGATAGAAGCTGCAATGGCACTACAGACACCAACGGCATCAAAGCCTGGTTGGTCGAAGGCACCTCTATCACGAACTCGGCCATTTTTGGAATTACGGTATCGCCTTCGGTTACTACAGCGATCACTTTTCCCTTTCTTGCCCTTACTTCTTGAATATTGGAAATAACCTTTTCGTATGAATCGTCATGCGTAGCAATGAATACTACAGGCATTTCTTCATCGATCAAGGCAATAGGGCCATGCTTCATTTCTGCCGCAGGATATCCTTCTGCATGGATATAAGAAATTTCTTTCAACTTAAGCGCGCCTTCCAAAGCTACAGGGAAATTATAGCCACGTCCTAGATAAAGGAAGTTTCGCGCGTCTTTAAACAGCTTCGCTATAAACTCGATCTTGTCGTTAAGCGCTAGTGCTTTTTCAACTTTTGCTGGGATATTTTCCAACTCCACTAGCAACTCCATATACTTCCCTTCGGTAATCGTACCTCTCTTCTTTGCCATTTGAATGGCCATCATGGTTAATACGACAAGCTGTGCTGTAAATGCCTTTGTGCTGGCCACCCCTATCTCGGGTCCTGCGTGTGTATAGGCACCTTCATGTGAAGCACGGGCAATAGAAGAACCCACAACATTACAAACACCGAATATTATCGCTCCCTTAGACTTTGCCAGTTCTATTGCGGCTAATGTATCCGCGGTTTCACCAGATTGAGATATGGCGATAACAACGTCACCTTCCTTAATCACTGGGTTTCTATAACGAAACTCAGAGGCATATTCAACCTCTACGGGTATCCTACACAGCTCTTCAAATATATACTCCGCTACTAAACCAGAATGCCATGAAGTGCCACATCCGACAATAATAATCCTCTCCGCATTATTAAGCTTATCTGCATATTGCCTAATTCCACCAAGCAGCAAGTGACCTTTAGAAGCATTGAGCCTGCCTCGCATACAGTCGCTGATAGAACGAGGCTGCTCAAAAATTTCTTTTAACATAAAATGCTCATACCCCCCCTTTTCTATCGCCTCCAACTCCAAGTCTAATGTCTGGATGTAAGGACTCATAGGAATATCCTGAGTGTTTTTGATCTTTAGATCAAAAGGCGTTATTTCCGCTATTTCATAGTCATTTAAGTATACCACTTCATTGGTATACTCTATGATTGGCGTAGCATCAGATGCGAGGAAAAATTCGTTTTTACCAATACCAATCACCAATGGACTTCCCTTTCTAGCCGCTATTAACGTATTGGGATCCTTTTGTGACATGATCACAATAGCATAAGCGCCAACAACTTTGCTCAACGCAAGCCTTACTGCTTCTACCAAAGAACATTGTTCGTTCTGTTGAATATCTTCAATGAAATGGATGAAGACCTCAGAGTCGGTTTCACTTAAAAACTGATGCCCTTTATTGATAAGATCCTGTTTAATGGAACCATAGTTTTCAATGATACCATTATGAATTAAAGCTAATTCGCCATTAGACGAATAATGAGGGTGAGCATTTACATCATTGGGCTCTCCATGAGTGGCCCATCGGGTATGTCCCATACCGATCGTGCTTTGTAAACCTTTCTTTTCCTCTTGCAGATAATTCTCTAACTCAGATACTCTTCCTTTCTTTTTGTAAACATTAAGCCCATCGTCCATTAATGCTATCCCGGCACTATCGTAGCCCCGATACTCTAAGCGCTTTAAGCCTTTTATAATGATAGAATAGGCCTGCTGCGACCCTACATATCCAATGATTCCGCACATACTTTAAAATTTAATAACTAGTTTTTAAGTTTGGTATAGTACAATTTAAGTTTGGCCTGTGATGGATCAAAGGAGAAGATATTTACACTGGAGCTATTTGCAGCAGAATAAACTAAAACCTCATCCCATTTTTGATGACCTTCCTTTAGCATTGTAAAATAATCTGACAGGTTGCTATTGTTTGGAGTTATATACTCCTTACCATAGGCAAAATAATTGAAATCTAATGGTGTGGTACTTTGAAAACCTGAATTCAGATTCCCTCGGTATAGGTTATCTTCATCGGTAAGGTACATATATAACTTAGCGGGTGGGGGAAGCTGTTCATGGATATTGTTAATAGTACCCCAATCTATCGTGGCACTATTGAGCACAAATGCTCCAACAGTATCCGTAAAATTTTTGAAGGCGTCAAACTTTAACTTGGGCAGCAGCCCTATGCCTGCCTGACCATAGACTAATCCATTATTGGCAGTAAACTCCTTATAATTCTCTACATCAGGAATTGCCGCTGAGTAATCTGCCTTGATGTAGGTGTAATGAGGAACTGTGTTGGTTATGTTAAAATTGAAAACCGACGTATCTGAAGCTGTATGATAGTGCAAAACAAGCCGCGAGTTTCCAGTGCTGAGGTCAAATCCCACCATGGCATTATTCTGTTGATCGGCTACGATGGCAAAGCCAGAAAGGTACTTATAAAACACCTCTGTCGAATCAAATGCCTTAGCTTTTAATTTTGCAAATAGATCCTGTGCGAAAGCAGGGTCTAAAACAATGTTTATTAAGTCTTCCTGGTAAACCGTGGCCGTATCATCTTTGGTACCATAAACAAAGTCTGATGAACCAAGAACTGCCTCTCCGTACGAGGTAAAGTTTGAACTAAAGTAGGTAGAGTCGCGATATAGCGACTCTCCTTCCAAAATTCTGTGTACATTAAACCTTTGCACTTGGTTGGTATCTGCCCCATAGAAATAAGCGGGGCGGAGCTGTAAAACCAAGGAATCTAAAATCGCCTCTGTATTGAGGGCGCTGGCATTATATGCCACTTGTGTATAGGCTACTGCTTCAATCGTACCCAAATCTGGATAAGCTTGAGCTCCCGAAAGCAATGTAGATACATTAGAAGTAGCGATGGAGTCTATAAAGACCATGCTCGCTTCAATCGGGAGTTCTGCATAATAGACCCCTACCTCATCGGCAGGGTTCAAAGTAAGACCTATTTCATTGGGTTCCTCACACGACATTAGAATAAGAAACAACAATACGAATACTCCAGCGCTTCTATCCAACAAGTTCATTATATAGGTTATAATAAGAGTCTAAAAAGTTTTCGTCTTTCTCGATTGTGTCGATCTTCTTATCTTTTGATAAGTCTTCTACCAATGCATGGAGTGCTGTATCAAACTCATCGTCTGCTTTAATCACGGCATCAGAATACTCGGCACCCAGCTTGATGAAGCCTTCAAAATCTGCTGATTTAAGATGATTAAGCATGCTATCCTCGATATCGATCATTTTCACTTTATCGATAAGGTCGTTGTTGAACTTATGGGCAAAGAAGTTGTCGTATATAGTAAATACTGTTTTCGTTTCTTTGAACATAGGATCGTTCTTGTAAGTTGTCTTCAAGTACATAGGGATTAAACTAGTCATCCAATCGTTGCAATGCACGATATCCGGAGCCCATCCAAGTTTTTTCACAGTTTCTATTACACCTTTGCAAAAGAATATCGCCCTTTCATCATTATCTTCATAGAAATTGTTTTCTTTGTCGAAGAAAACGGACTTACGGTGAAAATAATCTTCATTATCAATAAAGTATACTTGCAATTTCGCATTAGGAATAGAGGCCACCTTAATCACTAATGGTTTTTCCTCATCTCCAACTGCTATATTGATCCCAGATAACCTGACTACTTCATGCAATCTATTCTTTCTTTCATTGATCAACCCAAACCGTGGCACCAATATCCTTATCTCCATGCCTCTTTCCTGCATAGCCTGCGGTAGTTTCCTTACAAAATCTGCTACTTTAGAAGTTTGTAGGAAAGGATTGATTTCACTTGCCACATAAAGTATTCGAAGTTTTGACATATTTTTAACTGATTTATATTTTAGACACTAAACGGGACTACAAATTTACAAAATTTTTCTCTAATTTCAAGATTATTGTTTTTCAAAAGCGTAGTTTTGCCGCTTCATACTCATTACTTTGGGCTTTTATGGAGGTTTTTAGGGATGTTGCTGGCATACAGCAATATATCACAAAACATAGAATAAACCTTAATTCCATTGGATTAGTTCCTACAATGGGAGCATTGCATGAAGGGCATATTAATCTTATCAGAGCTTCGCAAAAAGAAAACGACATTACCGTCTGCAGCATATATGTCAATCCTACTCAATTCAACAATCAGAGCGACCTGACGAACTATCCTCGTCGATTGGATGAGGACATGGCCTTATTGGAAAAGGAAGGTTGTGACGTTCTTTTCGCCCCTAAAAATGAGGAGATGTATCCCGAAACCCCAGTGTTGCAATTCCATTTTGGCAACTTGGAGAAAACCATGGAGGGCAAGTTTCGCAATGGCCACTTTAATGGCGTGGGAATAATTGTCAGCAAGTTGTTGAACATAGTAACCCCCGACAAAGCTTATTTTGGACAAAAAGACATACAACAGTACTTTATCGTCAAGCAATTGACAAAGGATTTATCTTTCCCAGTAGAGCTTATACGAGTCCCTACTCTACGAGAGCTTGACGGCCTGGCCTTATCTTCCCGCAACCTTCGGCTGTCCCCCATTTTACGCAAAAAAGCCTCTTTAATATACAAAGCTTTGGTTCAATCAGGTGAACTATTAAAGAAAGGCAAGTCGGTTGAAGAAATAAAAACCTTTGTCAAGGAACTATTTTTGGATGACAAAGATTTTAAACTGGAATATTTCGAGGTGGCCGACGGCGATTCACTGGACATTATCAATCATTCACCTCCAAAAGGAGAAGTATTTCTCTGCGTTGCGGCCTATCTGGGAGATATTAGATTAATAGATAATATATCGATTATTTTATAGCTTTGCACTTAGTGATTCACTATTGAAATGTATATACAAATTCTAAAATCCAAAATACACAGGGCAAAAATAACCCAAGCTGAACTTCACTATGTAGGGAGCATAACCATTGATGCAGACTTGATGGATGCTGCCAATCTGATAAAAAATGAGAAAGTACAGATTGTAAATGTTAATAATGGTGAAAGGTTGGAAACCTACGTCATCGAGGGGGAAAGAGGCAGTGGAATGGTATGCCTCAACGGGCCTGCAGCAAGAAAAGCACAAGTTGGAGATATAGTGATTATCATTGCTTATGCCTCGATGACTCCAGAAGAGGCCAAATCGTACCAGCCAACCATCGTCTTTCCTGATAATCAAAATAAAGTTGTACAATAACCTACACTATTGGCTCTAAGACAAGTCAAAGCTGCCCTCAAATATACCATCTCTTTAGCGGTTGCTGGGGGGCTTTTTTGGTATGTGTACAAAGACCTGGATATGGCTTCCTCTATTGCCAAACTTAAAGGGGCCAATTACTCATGGGTATTCCTATCCATGTTTCTGGCTGTCATAAGCCATCTCTTCCGAGCTTACCGCTGGAACCTGATATTGGAACCAGCCGGCAGTAAACCTACACTATCACGGACTTTTGTAGCAGTTATGGTAGGCTATCTCGCCAATCTGGTTGTTCCTAGAATGGGCGAGGTAAGTCGATGCGGCGTATTAAAAAAGACTGAAGGCATCCCTATGACTGTTTCAATAGGTACGGTGGTGGCAGAAAGGGTCATCGATCTCATAAGCCTGATGCTAATTATATTTATTGGATTTATGATAGAGTTCGATAGACTCAATGAATTTTTGTCAGGTTTCCTGTATGGGAAAGCGCAATCGCTCGGTGAAAACCTTTTGCTTTTATACATTTTGGCAGGAGTGGCCTGCCTTGGGATCGTGGTATTATTCTTAATTGCACGTTTGTTCAAGGAGAAAATAAAAAAAAATAGTTTGTTTTTGAAGGTAAGGGCTTTTATGAGGGAGATAATAGCAGGCTTTATGAGTATTAGGAGAGTAAAAAGCCCTGCAATCTTTTGGTTTTGTACAACAATGATCTGGTTTTTGTATTTTCTCATGTCTTACGTAATGATGTTTGCCCTAAGCGCAACATCTGCCTTGGGCGTAGGCGCAGGTATAGCTTTGTTGATAATGGGCGGCCTAGGCATGTCTGCACCTGTTCAGGGTGGCATTGGCACCTACCATGCTTTGGTCACCGCAGTGTTAGTATTATATGGCATCCAAGAAGCAGATGGCCAAGTTTTTGCATTTCTGCTACATAGTTCGCAAACTTTATTGGTAATATTTCTGGGCAGTATTAGCTTAGTGTTGACTTTAGTAGTAAAAAAGCAACCAAAACAAAAACACTATGCAGAGCAAAGATAAAATACTGGACACCGACCATTTGTTGGAATTGGTCGCCAGATGGAAAGGCGACAATCAAAAAATCGTGTTTACCAATGGCTGCTTCGATATAGTGCACCTCGGCCATATTGATTATCTGGAAAAGGCCAGGGCCTTGGGCGATAAGCTGATAGTGGCGCTCAATACCGATGCATCGGTTAGCAAGCTCAAGGGACCTTCAAGGCCAGTTGTGGATGAATATGCCAGGGCGAGACTGATTGCATCATTCTCCTTTGTCGATGCCGTTACTTATTTTGCTGAAGCCACTCCTTATGAGCTGATTCAAACAATAGTACCCGATATTTTAGTGAAGGGGGATGACTATACTTTAGACAACATAGTAGGAGCCGATATCGTAATGGGTAATGGAGGAAATGTATCCACAATCGAATTGGTAAAGGGTTATTCTACAAGCAAAATTATCGATAAGATCAAAAACTCTTGATAATTCAAATTTTACTGTGAATAAACTCTAATATTTATTACTGATATAGCAAACAGTTGTACATCATATACAATAAATCGTGCTAAAAACCGTAATCCAAAAAATCAGCTGTGAATAATTAATAATCAAATAAGAACCTAAATCTAATTTAACAAACATGTTACTTATCATTGGTGTCGTATTTATGATCATAAGCTTTGCCATTAGCTCAAAGCTTAAGAATAAATTCCGTAAATATTCAAGAATACAACTCGCAAAGCCACTATCAGGAAGAGAAGTCGCCGAGAAGATGCTAGCCGATCATAATATTTATGATGTAAAGGTAATGTCTGTTCAAGGGGAATTGACCGACCATTATAATCCAATGAACAAAACCGTAAACCTAAGTCCAGAAGTATATGGTGGAAGGTCAGCCGCAGCCGCAGCAATCGCAGCGCACGAATGCGGCCATGCTATACAGCATGCTACTGCCTATAGTTTTCTGGAATTTCGTTCTATGTTGGTGCCAGTTCAAAATGCTAGTGCCAAAATCCTAAACATCGTAGTGATGCTCAGCATCTTTGGGGGTTTTGTGCTCAGCAGCGCTTTCTCAACAGAACTGATGATATTGATAATCATTGGCTGTTATACAGTGCTTACTTTATTCTCATTTGTAACTTTACCAGTTGAGTTTGATGCGAGTAGACGAGCCCTAGTTTGGATTAAATCTACTGGAATAGCCACTGGGGAAGAACAAGATATGGCCAAAGACGCATTGAAATGGGCTGCAATGACTTATGTAGTGGCAGCTATTGGTTCATTAGTTACTTTGCTCTACTTAATTATGTCATTTTTAGGCAATAGAGACTAATTGAATTTTTCTTATATTAAAATAATTGATAAATTTAGGGCATATATTGTACTTTTGCCCTAAATTTATATTTTTACAATTACACACTCTGGGTAGAATATGACCTTTGAACTCACAGAAGAACAAATTGCTGTCCAAATGGCAGCTAGGGAGTTTGCCCAAACGGCATTGCTTCCAGGTGTGATAGAGCGAGATGAAACCCAAACCTTTCCCACTAATGAGATCAAGCAAATGAGCGAGCTTGGCTTTATGGGTATGATGGTAAGTCCGAAGTACAACGGCGGCGGCATGGACACTATCTCCTATGTGTTGGCAATGGAAGAGATTTCAAAAATAGACGCCTCAGCCTCCGTAGCAATGTCAGTCAATAATTCATTAGTATGTTGGGGCATGGAAAAGTATGGTACGGACGCACAAAAGGAAAAGTACCTCAAAAGGCTTGCATCCGGTGAAATCATTGGAGCTTTCTGCTTATCAGAACCCGAAGCAGGCTCTGACGCTACCTCTCAACAAACCACAGCCGAAGACAAAGGTGATCACTATCTGCTAAATGGCACCAAGAACTGGATCACAAATGGCAATACTGCATCAGTTTATATCGTAATTGCCCAAACCCACAAAGAAAAAGGGCATAAAGGTATCAATGCCCTGATCATAGAAAGGGAAATGGAAGGGTTTACAATAGGCAAAAAAGAAAATAAATTGGGCATAAGAGGTTCCGATACGCACTCTCTAATGTTTTCGGACGTAAGGGTGCCAAAAGAAAACAGGATAGGAGAAGATGGATTCGGATTCCGATTTGCTATGGAAACCTTGAACGGCGGGAGGATAGGAATCGCTGCACAGGCACTTGGCATAGCATCAGGTGCGTTCGAGCTAGCCCTTAAATATGCTAAAGAAAGAAAATCTTTTGGGGTAGAAATTGCCAAACATCAGTCCATTCAGTTCAAATTGGCAGATATGGCCACCCAAATTGAAGCAGCTAGACTACTCTGCCTAAAGGCTGCCTACCTGAAAGATACTGATCAAGATTATTCCAAGGCAAGTGCAATGGCAAAATTATATGCCTCACAAGTCGCCATGGACACCACTGTTGAGGCAGTACAAATTCATGGTGGATACGGGTACGTAAAGGAATATCATGTAGAAAGATTGATGCGCGACGCAAAGATAACTCAGATATATGAAGGGACTTCTGAAATACAAAAAATTGTAATTTCTCGGGAACTATTAAAATAATTTTTGATTTTTATAGTTGTAAGATAAATCGAAATATTAAAAATCTAATTTGTAAGAGAAGGTCAGCTATTAGATTTTCTCAACAAACAACCTATTGCAACGTTATTATTACAAACTATTTAAGATTATTAAATGGAAGATTACAATAAGATAATTGAATCACTCGGCGTTAGATTCATCCATGCTAAGAACACGAAGATTCTAGAGCCATTTATCATAAGGAACTTCTATGATGTCGAAAACATGATCCTTATATTAAACAAGGGTCAGATAAAATTTGGCAAAGAAAATGAAGTTGTCAATCAGGGAGAAATTCTCTTCATCCCAGGGGGAAAACAAATTTCATTGACCTACGGAACAGGAGAGCCCACCAAATTATCGAATGATGAATTCGTCAATAATGAAGAGAAGTACTTTCAATCTTTTCAAGACGACCCATCTACTATAAGTCAAGAAAACTTTAGTTACGTCAATTTTGAAGCAAAAGTATTTGATTCTGTCAACTTCTTTTCTTCTCTAGATATACCTCCTTTCGTCATCAAGGACAATCCCACTATAGCAGGTCTTATTAAAGGCATTGTGAGCGAAACAAGAGCCGTGCTACCGGGGAAGGATCGTGTAATTAAGATCTCTGTCGACCATCTAGTCGTGGAAATCATTCGTTACATCATCAAAAATAGGCTTTTTGTGGAGCAACTGGCTACAAACAGCACCTATTTTAAAGATCCCCGCCTCATCGATATATTTGCCTACATTCGTGAAAACCTTGAAGGTGACCTATCGAACAAGGTGCTTGCAGGCGTAGCCAACGTCTCGGAAGATTATGTTGGCCAGTACTTTAAAATGCTTACAGGTATAAATCCTCAAGACTATATTGAGTATCAGCGCATGGAAAAGGCAGTGAACCTGCTGAGAACCAGCAAGAAAAGCATTAGAGATATTGGACGAGACGTCGGTTATAAAGACACAGCGTATTTCTGTAGAAGGTTCAAAATGATGTTTGGCATCCCAGCAGGAAAGATGAGAAGACGAGAATCGTTGATGAATATCTAATCCGAACATTCGCAAAAGCAAAAAGGCACCGCAATCGAAGTGATTACGGTGCCCTTTTTATATGATTCATGCGTGTTTCAATATGTCGTATCTTTTAACAGTAGATCATTCATTTCCCCGATCTTAGCAGAAATATCAATCAATAATGATGGGTTCTTTTCTATAGCATTGCCCACCACTATAAGATCTGCTCCAGCCCCAATAGCAGCCATAGCCTTTTCAATAGTATTGATGCCTCCTCCAATAATTAGCGGGGTATCTACTACCTTCCTTACAGAAGTTATCATTTTGGGAGAAATAGGATTTGCAGCTCCGCTGCCAGCATCCATATAAATAAGCTTGAGACCAAGCATTTCACCAGCCATGGCTGTGCAAGTTGCTACAGAATATTTGTCAGCTGGTATAGGAAATGTATTGCTCATATAGGAAACCGTACTAAGATTTCCGCCATCTATCAAGATATAACCTGTAGGAAGCACCTCTAGGCCACTCTTCTTCAAAATTGGCGCTGCCACTACATGTTGTCCTATCAAAAGATCCGCATTACGACCAGACAAAAGCGACAAAAACAGGATGCCATCAGCCGCAGTATTGATATGCATATTACTGCCCGGAAAAAGCACTACAGGTATGTTACTGTTGCTTTTGATGAGTGTGATCACCTTGTTGAGATGCATATTTGTCAACAAGCTTCCTCCAACAAAGAAAAAGTCAACTTTGTTTTCCACACTCATATTGATGAGCTTGGCACAAGCTGTCCAATCCCTTACTTTGTCTGGATCAATTAATACGGCAAAAGATTTAAGACCTTTACTTTTTCGCTCTATTAAAGCTTCATACAACTTCTTCTTCTCCATGGTGCGCACTTCTTTTTGACAAGGCTTCTGTCAGTTTCTGCTTGATTATAGCAATCAGAAACAAAGCTATTTGTTGCTTAATCATTTTGGCTATACGCGATGAAGGCCTAACAGTGGCTACAGCATAGTGCTCCTCCTGAAGAGCATGCACTGGCTTTTTCCTATTTTGTTGATGAGAACTCAATCCCTTAATAACCTTGTATGTCACCCAAACCGTACCCCCAACAATAAGAAATGCTTTCCCCCATTGAGAAAAATACGTTTTGATATTATCGAGATATTCATCGGCTTCTTGCTTAAGCACTTGCGGCTCCCTATTCATAATAAACCAAGTTTTAGATTAGTCGTGAAAAGTTGAGGTATTTTTAGACGAGTCCTCTTCTGAAGAAGTATCATCGGTCTTAAGCTTTTTTACAATAAACAAGATTATCAACAATAAAAGATAGAACAAAGCCAAGATACCATAACCTGCAAAAGTACTGTCTAGCACTTCATTCAAGTATTGCCCTGCTGTGATACTTGCAAATAAAAGAAAAAAAAGGCTGACAAAAAACATGGCCGCGTAAATGGCAATCTTTGCGAGGAGCTCCATGGCATACTCCTCAAACCTAACCTTCATCTCCTCTGTCTTTGTTCTTGTAAATCCCTCGACATTATTAATAAAATCAGGGACATTTAAAAAGCGGGCTATTTTGTAGAAAAGTTTCACAAATGCTGAATGTTAGTCTTTGAAAGATACAATAAAAAAGCAACCAAGTAAAAGTTAAAACGGTATAACCCTCTCAATGTTTATTTGAAGCACTAATTATTTTAAACCCACGGTTTAGCCATCAGATAAAGCAAAAACGACAGGAATCTTATGTAAATCTAAATTCTCGCGCTTCCAATCTTTCACAGATTTAGTAACAACAAATTCTTCAGCGCCTGTAAGGTCCTTGGCTATGCAAAGCAGTGTTTGCCCATTGCACACTTGTAGAATATCTTCGAGCAGCTTCTGATTCCGATAAGGCGTTTCCATAAATATTTGGGTCTGACGCTTCTTTTGTGCATCCTTTTCTAGGGCCTTGAGCATTTCACTTCTTTCTTTTTTCTCTATCGGCAGGTACCCATGAAAGGCAAATGACTGTCCATTGAAACCTGACGCCATTAAAGCAAGCAAAATGGAAGAAGGGCCTACCAAAGGCACTACCTTGATGCCAAGAGCATGTGCATAGCGAACCGCAACGGCACCTGGATCGGCCACTCCTGGGCAACCAGCCTCAGAGATCACCCCTGCACTTCTCCCTGCTGTTACAAGGTTCAGTTGGTTCCGTACCTCCTTAGGATCTGTATCTTTAGAAAGCTCCACAAACTTAATCTCTTCTATAGGCTTGGGAAGTTTCAATTGATCAAAAGTCCGGTTAAGCTCGCTTATATACCTTCTTGCGGTTCTCAGGTTTTCTACAAGGTAATAATCTAGATTGGCCACGACATCCAATATCTCCGGTGCTACTACCTTATCTACAGTCCCTTCAGAAATTACTGTAGGAATTAAATATAAAACCCCTTTTTTGTATTGTTCCATGTAGTTGATATATTCGGAAAATGAACAAGCGTGCAATTCCCCAGGCAAACGATTTAGGATTTTAAGCCGTTGATACTAAAAAGCCACTAACTAAAGCATGAAGCGAATGGGTTTATTTCTTATAATAGCAGGCATTTCACTTGCCATCATAGGGCTAGCAATATACTTTTCTGATAAGTTGCCATTTTTGGGAAGGCTTCCAGGTGACATTGTTATCAAAAAGGAAAACTTTA
The DNA here is from genome assembly GCA_964440915.1 of uncultured Roseivirgaceae bacterium. GTDB lineage: Bacteria > Bacteroidota > Bacteroidia > Cytophagales > Cyclobacteriaceae > CAMPJM01. The sequence goes on along the minus strand of CAYTTV010000009.1, from coordinate 70,146 downwards.
CATTTTACTTCCCACTCGCGACCAGTATAGTCCTTAGCATCATTATTTCCCTTATATTGTATCTGGTCAGAAAATTTTAAATGCATATACGTTTTACTTTCTATCACTAGCTGCGTATAAATTCCCGTACCATCTCCACAAAAGCCTCAGGTTGCTCTGCATGCAACCAATGACCTGCCCCTTCGATCGTTTTAACTTCTGAATTGGGAAAGAAACCTACAATCACGATATTATCTTCATTCTTAATATAATTTGACTTTCCCCCTCGAATAAAAAGCGTGGATTTTGACATGGCCAACTGCTCTTCCAAGCCCTCCCCTACATTTTCGATTTGTTCATCTATCACCGGCAAATTCAACTTCCACATAAACTGCTTGTCTTGGCCCCTAGTCAGGTTCTTCAGCAAAAACTGCCTCACACCCAGTTCCGGAACATATTCAGCCAAAGCTTCATCCGCTTCATTCCTTGACCCTATTTCTTTTAAATTTATCGATTTCAAACCCTCCAGTATCTTTTCATGATGTGGCGGATATGCCCTTGGAGAAATATCTACCACAATAAGTTTCTCCAACAGATCAGGATAGTTTACAGCAAACTTCATTGCCACCTTACCTCCCATGGAATGTCCTATCACGACAGGCCTTTCAATATTTTCTTGCTCAATAAGATGTTTCAGATCCTCCGCCATAGCTTGGTAAGTAAATGTATCGGAATGAAAAGAATCTCCATGATTACGCAAATCGGGCAAATAAACAGTGTGGTTTTCGGCCAGTGCCTTGCCTACAGAAAGCCAATTGTCTGAAGACCCAAACACACCGTGCAAAATTATGATCGGGCTACCTTCACCGAGTTTTTTAAAATTCATTACCATTTCATTCCATTTATTTGTCCTAATTACTACAGCATGATCAACCATGCATATATTTTAAGTAAGCATTAACATGTTATCCTAAATCACTACGATCGGATTGTCACTTTCCAACTGACGAAGATACAGCTGGATCGTATTCTCCAGGCCCAGATATAAAGCATCACAAATAAGAGCATGTCCGATAGAAACCTCTTCCAAAAAGGGGATCTGCTGCTTTAGATAGCGGAGGTTTTGCAAATCGAGGTCATGGCCCGCATTTACTTTTAGCCCGATAGAACGCGCCAAGTCAGCGCACTTCACATACGGCGCTATGGCACTTTCCCGATCGCCTTCATACCGCACGGCATAGCTTTCTGTATATAATTCAATATTATCTGCGCCTATTTCCTTAGCGCCTTCCACCATTTCCTCCACAGGATCAACAAATATTGAAACCCTGATACCTTGCGCTCGTAGATTGGCAGTTACATCTACCAAAAAATCCTTATGCTTAACCGTATCCCATCCAGCATTTGACGTGATCGCATCAGGCCCATCCGGCACAAGCGTAGCCTGCGCTGGCTGTGCACGCCCTACAAGCTCCAAATACCGCTTATCTGGATAGCCTTCAATATTAAATTCCGTCTTGATATTGTCCTTCAGCACCAATACGTCATCATACCTAATATGCCTTTCGTCAGGCCTCGGATGCACCGTAATGCCCTGTGCCCCAAATCGTTCACAATCGAGCGCTACCTTCAAAACGTCCGGATTATTGCCGCCTCTTGAATTCCTTAAAGTAGCCACTTTATTGATGTTAACACTCAGTCTCGTCATAGCCAAACTTCATTTCGCACAAACATAACCTAAAGCACCTGGTTAAGTTGTAATTGATATCTATTTTATTGGGCAAAGATAATCTTTCATTATAATTTTTTAATATTTTGGGCGGCTTATCAGGCTATCCGTTACAACTCCGCCTTGCGCGCAGGTTCTCCTAATATTACAACAAAAAGCTCAGCCCACTGCCACTTCCATATTAACGGTCTTCCCTTGGCGGGGTTTCCACTACTATCCTGGCCGCTCCTACGCTAGCTATAGCCTCGATAGGGCAATCAAAAAGGCACAATGAGAATTTCAAAAATATGAATGTCATAAAAATCAAACATTTGATCCTTTTCCATATATTTAATCATGGAAAACCTTAATCTTGAAAAACTTCGATACCCTATTGGCAAGTTCGACCCTGTCACAATTCAACAAGACGAATTTATCGAAAGGAATATATTTGCACTAGAGGCTTTTCCCATAAAGCTTCAAAATGTAGTAAACGTTTTGGATGAGCAGCAGTTAGACACTCCATATCGGCCCGGAGGATGGACTGTACGACAATTGGTGCACCACATTCCTGATAGTCACCTTAACAGCTATATCCGATTCAAGTGGGCGCTTACAGAAGACAATCCACGTATAAAAAGCTATGAGCAAGATAGATGGGCCAATCTTCCAGACAGCAAACTTTCCCCGCACATTTCGCTACGTTTGCTCTCCAATCTTCATGAGCGGTGGGCAGCCCTGATGAAAGAACTAAGCCCTCAAGATTGGGAAAAAACTTTTATTCATCCTGAAAACAACAACATTTACTCACTCAAACATTGTTTGGGTATGTATGTTTGGCATGGAGAGCATCATCTTGCTCACATCAAGGCGCTCATAGCCCGGGAAGGCTGGAATTCCCTATGATGGGCATTGCATCTATACACAACCAAAATATTATTGGATGGCTATACGCTTCTTGCCTTCTATGTGCTGCATATCTTGAGGGATGCAGGCCTTAATGCTGTTCAAAAGTGCATTAAGAAGTCCTTTCTTAACATAGTTCCGATGTGTGACCATGCTGACTTCCCTTACTGGTTGAGGATCTTCAAAACGTCGCACCATTTTCATCTGATGCTCTTGCAGGTCTCTCAGGGCCAATTCTGGTAGTAGCGTAGCCCCTTCATTTAGCTCCACCATCTTCCTCAAGGTTTCAATACTCCCTGCCCTATATTCAAAGTTGGGTACTAAGCGCCGCTTTTTCCTTTCATAGCATAAGTTAATCACTTGCGACTGCATACAATGCCCTTCATTAAGCAGCCATATTTCACTCAAATCCATATCTTTAGGCGAAAGCATGTTATGAGCATACATTTCACTACTTGGAGAAACATAAGCTACAAACGGCTCATAATACAAGGGCTTTTCATGTATTTGCAAGTCGCTTAATGGCGTTACTAAAATCCCCGCATCTAACAAATCCATCTTCAGGTTCCTGACAATATCATCTGTCGGCATCTCCTCCAAAATAAGATTTACATTAGGGTACTGCTCTAAAAAACCGGTAAGGAACATAGGGACAAGATAAGGTGCCACCGTGGGTATAATACCTATACGAAGATCGCCCGAAATTTGGCCTTTCGCATCTTCTACCAGTTCTTGGATCCGCCTGGTATCCTTTAGCACATCTTGGGCAATGGCAATAATCTCCATTCCCAAGGCTGTAGCGACAACCGGCTGCTTGGAACGATCAAAAATCACCGCCCCCAATACCTCCTCAAACTTATGAATCTGCATACTAAGGGTAGGTTGGGTAACAAAGCATTTATCAGCAGCCTTAGAAAAATTCTTTTCCTTGTGTACTGCCACTATATATTCTAGTTGCTGTAAAGTCATAATGCAAATATAGAAATTATCTATGGAGTTATAAAAACTATCGATTTGATTTATCACAACCATTCCCACAACTTTGTATCAAATAAAAAACAAAAAACAATATGGAAAACAGAATCTTGTCAGTCGGGTCACAGTTCCCAGATTTTACAAAAACTGCCGTAGTAAGTCTAGAGAAAGGAAAAGAGTTTGCCGATATCTCAGCTGATACTCATAAGTCAAAAGGAAGATGGATGGTGATGTTCTGGTGGCCAAAAGATTTCACCTTTGTGTGCCCAACAGAAATTGCAGAATTTAACAAGCATTTCTCCGACTTTGAAGACAGAGATGCAGACCTCATTGGCGCTTCCACAGATTCAGAATTTGTTCACCTAGCTTGGAGAAACAACCATGATGACCTTAGAGGTTTGCGCTTCCCAATGCTTGCTGACACGTCTAAGTCACTTGCTACTTCTTTAGGGATCCTTGAAGCCAATGAAAAAGTGGCTTACAGAGCAACTTATATCGTAGATCCTGAAGGTATTGTAAGATGGGTGAGCCTCTATGACTTGTCCGTCGGCCGAAATGTGGAGGAAGTTTTGCGCGTTTTAGATGCCTTGCAAACAGATGAACTATGCCCCTGTAATTGGGAAAAAGGCGAAGAAACAATTGCAGTTTAAATCTTCAGGAGGGGATTTATTCACGATCAACATAAAAGTCATTTCAAATCATTCACAAAAGCACCTTGCTTAAAGTATATCAACTAAGACTTTAGGCAGGGTCTATTAAAAATATTTATTATGGAAGCAGTAGTTAACGAAACAAAAATAAATCTATTGAAAGAAGTAGGCATTGCAGAGGAACACAATGCTCCGGTACTCGATCAAATTGCAGAAAAAAGCAGGTACATTAAAGACCTTAAGATAAACGTCAGTAATTTTTTGAACACCAAGAATCTCAGCAAAAAGGAAGCGGTATTAATAGCACTAGCGACGGCGGTCAATGACAAATCTGTGGTTTTGCAAGAAGGATTAGGAGATATTGCAAAGCAAGAAGGTGCATCTGATGAAGAAGTGGCGGAAATCTATGCCGCGGTGTCATTGCTTAACGTGAATAATGTGTTTTATCGCTTTCGCCATTTTACGGGCAATGAATTTTACAACAACACGCCAGCCGGAATTAAAATGAGCGTCATGATGAACCCTGTTCTAGGAAAAGAATTCTTTGAACTGGTGAGCCTTGTAATTTCTGCGTTAAACGGATGCGAACTTTGTGTCAATTCACACGACGAGTCTGTTAAGAAACATGGCGCTTCTGAAGAACGAGTCTACGAAGCCATCCGCCTAGGTGCTGTTATCAGGGGGTTGACAGTAGTCTTATAAGAGATCGAATTGAGTGCGATTCCGCTATCGCCATGCATAACATAACAAAAAAAGGTGCTACACATCATGTACAGCACCTTTTTTTGTTTATAATTGTCAGCTTATTTTGCTGCCAAATATCTTTCGGCAACTTCATCCCAGTTTACCAAACTCCAGAAAGCTGCAATATAATCGGGCCTCTTGTTCTGATACTTGAGGTAGTATGCATGCTCCCATACATCTAGGCCTAAGATAGGCGTTCCTTTGCATTCTGCTATGTCCATCAGAGGATTGTCTTGGTTAGGAGTAGAGCATACAGCCAATTCGCCGTTATCCCCTACACAAAGCCAAGCCCATCCGGAACCAAATCTTGTGGCGGCAGCATTGGCAAACTCTTTTTTAAAGTCTTCGAACGAACCGAATTTTTTGTTGATCGCTTCTGCAAGCTCTCCTGAAGGGCTTCCACCAGCATTAGGAGCCAATATCTGCCAAAAAAGGTTATGGTTATAGTAGCCGCCCCCATTGTTTCTAACTGCAGGAGAAAGCTTGCTTATATTTTTCAGAATCTCCTCTATAGACTTCCCTTCGTATTCAGTTCCCTGTATAGCATTATTCAGATTAGTGGTATAAGCTCCATGGTGCTTGCCATGGTGGATTTCCATTGTTTGCGCATCGATATGAGGTTCGAGTGCATTGGTTGCATACGGTAATGCAGGTAATTCAAAAGCCATAATGTTGTTTAATTAAAGATGAAACAAATATTTAAAAATAAAGTCTTAAAGGTTTATAACCTTTTGTAATGCTTAAACTAGCGTATTATTTATTTAAAGTATCCCTATACTTGACCTGGTTCCTGAAGCAAGAAGGACGAAAGCAATAGGATTACTCCCCGCTACTTTCTCAAGTTGTGGAAGAACTCGTCTAGCAAAGCTTTACACGCATCGCCCATTACTCCTCTCACAACTTTTGTTTTAGGGTGCAATATTTCTTCTTGCAATCTGCCATAACCTCTCTTCGGATCACTAGCGCCATATATAAGTTTTGAAATCTGTGACCAATAAGTAGCTCCGGCACACATCACGCAAGGTTCCAAAGTTACATATAAGCTACAGTTGACAAGGTATTTTGCCCCCACAGTGTTAAAGGCAGATGTCAGGGCCAACATCTCTGCATGTGCGGTGACATCATTCAGCCTCTCCGTTTGATTATACGACCTAGCGATGATTCGGTTGTCACAAACCACAATAGCCCCGACTGGGATCTCTCCTTCATCACGGGCATATAGAGCCTGTTTATAAGCTTCCTTCATGAAATGCTCATCATCGTAAACCATAGGAAGCATTACAGTGTTTTTTTAATTTGGATGCTATTCATAATTTCATTTGCCGTATCCTGCCAGATTTCCCTTTCTTGAGCCGCACAGGTAAAGTTAAACAAGATGGTTTTATCGTTGACAATGGCATAGTAGATCAGGGTGTATTTGCTGATGGCTGGAGACCTGTTCACGATACTCTCTTCATCAGTGACCGTAGAAATAAACTCAAATACAGCAAAACGGATACCGCCGACTGTTTCGATATCCTTTCTTAGAAACTCAACTTGGGTGTAAAGTGTCCGAATAGAATTTTCGTAAAACTCTTGCAATATTTCCAAGTCATTAGGCGCCCAATGGGTTACTGACAGGTTGATGCCTAAATCGGCTGTGCGATTATGGTTGGCGTAAAGGGCAATCGGGCTGCGGTAAGATATATATTTAGTCTGAATCTCATGCTCAGACATGGGCGTGAAATCTTCTGGCAATGAAAGACGAATGCTTTTGTTAACCTGCACTTTTTTTAGGTCTGCGTATTGTCCTTTTGCCGAAATGGCGCACATAAGGAGCAAGCCTAGGATAGATAAGAATTGTTTAGAATGCATATCGAATTGTTAAAAAGCAAATATAGTAATCTATTGCTTTGCCTTGAAATTATTATGCCAACCTCTGATATTGTTTGCGCTTAAGCATTCAAAATTCAACAATTAAAACGTACCATTTCCATCCCGCATTGGTACATTAAATAATGGGTACATTTATAATCACCCCATCAAATCTTGAAAAACCTCTTCGAGCTTGCCAAAAGCTTTTACTTCAATATTGTGCCGCTTCGGGTCGAAGCCTTTAGTGTTGAACTTGGACACATAAATTGTTTTAAATCCTAGTTTCTCGGCTTCCGAAATCCTATTGTCAATTCGGTTCACCCCACGTATCTCGCCACCTAGACCCACTTCTGCCGCAAAACATACCTGATGCGCAATAGGCCTTTCTTCATAGGAGGAGACAACGGCAGCTACCACCGCAAGGTCAATGGCGGGATCCTCAACTCTTAATCCTCCGGCAATGTTAAGAAACACATCTTGCGTGCCCAGTTTGAAGCCGCCTCTTTTTTCTAGCACGGCCAGAAGCATATTAAGCCTTTTAGCATCGAACCCAGTAGAGCTTCTTTGCGGAGTACCGTAGGTCGCTGGGCTTACCAATGCCTGCACTTCTACCAATAGTGGCCTGTTGCCTTCTATAGTGCCTCCTATAGATACGCCGCTAAGTGCTTCGTCTCTTTGAGAGATTAGAATCTCGGAAGGATTGGACACCTGCCTGAGACCGTTGCCTAGCATTTCATAAATGCCAAGTTCAGAAGTGGAGCCAAACCGATTTTTGCTTGTGCGCAAAATGCGGTAAGCCAGATGCCTGTCCCCCTCAAACTGAAGCACAGTATCCACCATATGCTCGAGTACCTTAGGGCCGGCTAATGTACCTTCTTTGGTAATATGGCCTATAAGAAATACGGGGGTGCCTGACTCCTTGGCAAATTTCATTACTTCAGCTGTACAAGCCCTCACCTGTGAAACACTGCCAGGAGCGGCATCGAGGTGGGCAGTATGCATGGTTTGTATGGAATCTAGAATCAACAGGTCAGGCTCGAGAAGCTCGATTTGCTTAAAGACATTCTGCATGGAAGTTTCTGTAAGGATATAAGTGCCCGGCGATTTCAGGTGCATCCGCTCTGCCCGCATTTTGATTTGGTGCTCGCTTTCCTCGCCCGATACGTACAACACTTTCAAATGGGTGAGCTGTAAAGCTATTTGCAGCATTAGCGTAGACTTTCCGATCCCTGGCTCGCCGCCGATCAATATCAGTGAACCGGGCACGATCCCCCCACCCAAAACCCTGTCTAGTTCGCTGTCTTGGCTTGCTATCCTATCTGTTTCCTTATATTGGATTTCAGCCAAAGGTTGTGGTTTGTTGGCGCGTTGAGAGGTACTGCTGGATTTCCAAGTGACAGTATTGGCCTCTTTTTGCATTACTTCTTCCACAATAGTGTTCCATTCCTGACATGATGGGCATTTGCCTAGCCACTTAGGGGATTGGGCACCGCAATTCTGACAAAAAAAACTTGTTTTTATTTTAGCCATTTTATTCCCTGTTCTAATCTTTGTCCTTCTTGATCGTTTTCCAATTTAGCAAAAATGCGATTTAGGCTACAGTATTACTATTATTAAATATTCCTTTTCAAACCTTCGCAATTAAAATGCATAAGCCAAGGTTCGTTTTATAGGGTTCAAAGGAATCCCTATCATCCGTTTAAAGTGCTAGCTATGAAGCAGATTGTTGATTTCCTTCATAAAAAATACATGTATCATGTATTTCCAAATTCTTTAAAATTATCTGGATTTAAATAGCATAACTTTAAGGCTAAGTTTAACCTATCGAATGAATTAAGCTTCTTTTGTTTTATTATGGCGTTAAGAATTGATTTATTGGTAGGTATTTGATTAAATTTAAGCGTAAACCACTAAAATATTGCCCTTTACATGTTCAAAAAGATCCTTTCCTTTACCATCCTACTAGGTGCTATTGCTGCTGCATACTATATAACATATCCCGAATTTTTTAAAAGGGAAATCATTTCAGAAGAAGCACCTATTCATTTTAAGCCTGATACCGTCGAAATGGTAGAGGCTAAAGAACCAGAGGTTTTATATGGCATTGTCGTAGATTCTTTGTTGGTGATAGATGATATCATCAAGCCTAATCAAAACCTTTCTCAAATATTGTCTCAATACAATGTCTCTTATCCCATTATACATGAGCTGGCTCAGAAGTCAAAGGATGTTTTTGATGTAAGGAGGATCAATGCGAATCGAAAATACACGCTTATTTGTTCTCCCGATTCTTTGCAGACTGCTCAGTGTTTTATATACGAGCCTAGCCCTACAGAATATGTAGTGTTCAATCTTCAGGATTCTATCCACATATATAGAGGTGAGCGTGAGGTGACCATATCAGAAAAAACGATCACCGGTGAAATATCTACTTCTTTATCGGATGCTATGGTTGGGCAGGGAGCTTCCCCCATGCTTGTCAATAGCTTGGCCGATATTTATAGCTGGGAAATTGATTTCTTCAGGTTGCAAAGAGGCGATAAGTTTAAGATGATATATGAAGAAAAAAGGGTTGGAGATGAATTTGTAGGTTATGGCAGAGTATTGGGTGCTTATTTTGAGCATTTCGGAGAATCTTATTATGCGATTCCTTTCGATCAGGGAGATGGTGCCGACTACTTTGATGTCGAAGGGAAAAGTTTGCGCAAGGCTTTCCTAAGGGATCCATTAGAATATACCCGGATCAGTTCACGCTACTCGCCCAAACGGTATCATCCGGTGCTGAAGCGCTGGAAGTCGCACTTAGGCACTGACTATGCGGCCCCAACAGGGACTCCTATCCGATCTGTGGGAGATGGCTTGGTAGTAGAAGCCGGATACACGAGCGGCAATGGCAATTATATTAAGATAAGGCATAACGGCACTTACACTACCCAATACCTGCATATGTCGAGGTTTGCCAAAGGGTTGAAAAGAGGGGCTAGGGTGAAACAAGGTCAAACAATCGGCTATGTTGGCAGTACAGGCTTGGCCACGGGCCCCCATCTGTGCTACAGGTTCTGGAAAAATGGCGTACAGGTAGATGCCTTAAGGGTGGAGCTGCCGCCTTCCAATCCTATTAATGAAGAATATGAAGCAACCTATGCCAACGTCCGAGATGAGGTCGTGAACAGGCTAGACAATATTGATTTTCCTGAAAAAGAGTTTATCGCATCATCTGAAGATAAGCCGATGATGGGCTCCACCAGTGCCAGTAATGCTGTCAGAATGGCGCCATGATGGTTCCTTACGAAAGCGCAGTGGATGCTATCACATTGTAATATAGTTTAAAAAGTAAGGATATCTATTCTTGCTTTTTTCGTTTAGGGCTTTAGATGTTTCGATAGAAATTGGCTCTTCCCAATTATTCATTATGTATAGCACCCGAAAGCTAATCTTGATCTTCTTGTTGTTCTTTCTGATTATGCCCTCATTGTGGGGACAGCAGAAAGTAGCCTTGGTATTAAGTGGTGGAGGCGCCAAGGGTTTGGCTCATGTGGGTGTACTTAAAGCCCTAGAAGAGCAGGATATTCCTATAGATTATATTGTCGGAACTTCAATGGGCGGGATAATTGGGGGCTTTTATGCTGCTGGATACTCTCCCGACCAGATAGAACAGATTATCTTATCACAGGATTTCCAAAACTGGGTCAATGGAGTGCTTGGAGACAACTACAACTTTCATTATTTCAAAAAAGACAACAACGCCTCTTGGCTGTCTTTGAACCTGGCCGTTGATTCAAGTCTTAGTACTACTCTCAATTCAAATTTGGCCAATGATGTAGCCCTCAACTTTGCTATGGCAGAGTATCTTGCATCGGCTAGTGAAAAAGCACAGTACGATTTTGATAATTTACTGGTGCCATTCAGGGCTGTTGCGGCAGATATTTTCACTCAAAATGAGGTAATCCTGGATAAAGGGATTTTAAGTGATGCGCTTCGCGCTACTTTGAGCGTCCCTTTTTTCTACAGACCCATCAAAATAGATGGTAAATTTCTATTCGATGGAGGGCTCTATAATAACTTCCCTATTGATGTAGCGCAGGAAGCTTTCCAACCTGATGTTATCATTGGAGTAAATGTCTCGTCCAAAAAATATGCTGAATACCCTCATGATGAAGATGAAAGATTAATCCGGCAATCTCTGCTTTTTATGCTGATGAATAAGACGGACACAAGCCTGTTGGATGCTAATGATGTATACGTGGAGCCCGACCTGAGCAACTACTCGTCTTTAGATTTTTCTTTTGCACGTAGCATTTCTGATAGCGGATATGTTGAAACCCAACGGCACATGGAAGAAATCCTTCAAAAGGTGACCCGGCGTGTCTCTTGCGATGATATAGCTGAAAAGAGGCACGAGTTTATACTTGGGATGAAGCCATTACAATTTGAGAAAATTAATTTGGTGGGTTTCAAACCTAAGCAGGCGGGGTATATCCGTAGCCTGTTCAATATCAATAAGGAAGTTCTAAATATTTATGACATCAAATTGGGCTATTACAAAATGGTCTCCGAGGAGTATTTTAAGGATGTTTATCCCAGAATCGTTTATGATACCACTTTCAATGCGTTTCGTTTCGATTTGCATGGAAGGCCCAAGGATTATATCAACATAGAATTTGGAGGAAACCTTGCGACACGCAGTATCAGCCAGATATTTTTAGGACTGAATATAAGTCATTTTAACAGCATTCTTTTCAACCATAATCTCAACTTCTATACAGGCCGTTTTTATCAATCTTTTCAAGCCAAGTCTCGCATAAATGCCCCTTTTAAATGGCAGTTTTATCTTGAGCCAGAGTTTACATACAATAACTGGGACTTTACCAATGCCAATGAGGTCTTTTTAAAAGAGAAGCGGCCTGTTATATTGAAAAGGGTAGACAGAAAGGCTGGTTTCAACCTTGGCCTACCATTTGGCACAAAGAGCAAACTTGTAGGTTCTCTGCATTATATCAGCAACATAGACAGGTTTAGTGCCGACCCTATATTGGTTTCTACCGACACACTTGACCAGCTTAATTTAACAGGCTTTCGATATGGCCTGCATTATAGCCGAAACAGCTTGAACAGGAAGCAGTATCCTTCTATAGGAAGTGAGATTACCCTTTCTGCTGATCATATAAATTTAATGGAGAGATATAGTCCCGGTAATACCTCTTTGTTAGCAGACGATGTAAAAGCTCATCATGATTGGCTAAGATTTAAACTTAAAATAGAGAAATATTATAATAAAAAAGGCTGGTACAGCTATGGGTATTATTTCGAAAGCGTTATTTCCAACCAGCCGTTCTTTGCTAACTATAAGGCTACCGTGATCAATGCACCTGCCTTCTTCCCGCTAAATGACAGCAAAACCTTGCTTTTGGAGAACTTTAGAGCTTTTAATTATGCTGCTATAGGTTTTCGTAATGTATTCACGCTCAGACGTAATCTGGATTTTAGGTTAGAAGGATACATGTTCAAACCACTAAAAGAAATAGAGCAAGTAGAAGAAACCCAATCCGCTAGGCTCAATCAGGATCTAAGCAAGGCACACTTTGCCGCTACTTCTGCTTTGGTATTCCATAGCCCAATAGGTCCTATTGCCGCCAGTCTCAATTACTATGACAACAAAGAAAACCGTTTTGGCTTTTTGTTTCATATTGGCTATACCCTATTTAATAAACAATCATTGGAGTAAAAGATTGTTCAATAGTCGTTAGAGTGCTTATTTATACTTTTCGCTTTAAGTTTGCACTTTGTGTTGATTGTTTTATTGAAAACCTCCTATGCTCTTTAGAAAAAAGTACATCATCTTAATTTCTTTGACTTTCCCGTCATTCGTTTTTGCTCAAATATCAGTAAAAGGCCAACTTCTTTCTGCTGATAGCCATCAGGTACTGGTTGGTGCTACCATTAGCAATTCAAAAGACAGCCTTATAGGAATAACCGATGGAGAAGGAAGGTTTGATTTGCATTTGCCAGGTCCTGATGCTTTGATCTTTCGCCACTTGGGATATGCTACGAAGCGGTTAGACTTTTCCCAAGATGCTGCTGGAATTCGAGTGGAATTATCCCCTAGTGACGATGTTTTGGACGAAGTGAAGATCTTTGCGTACGAGACAGGGCGATCAATTAGGGAAGTAGCTGGTGGCATAGCGGTGATTCAATCCAAAGACATCAGACGATTCGACCAATTCTCTATGGTGCCTATCATCAACCAAGTGCCAGGAGTGAGGATGGAACAGCGATCTACTGGAAGTTATAGGATTTCCATTCGTGGCAGTGCTTTAAGGGCGCCATTTGATGTGAGAAATATAAAGGTCTATTGGAACAATATACCCATTACCGAGCCTGGAGGCAATACGCCCTTTAACCTTTTGGACAATACTAATTTCGCTAATATTGAAGTCATAAAAGGACCTTCGAGTAGCTTATATGGTGCGGGCATAGGCGGGGTGGTAGATATAAAAAGTACAACACCCGCGATGGGCGAGCAGTACTTATCTGCCAGCTGGAGCATGGGAAGCTTTGGGGCACAAAAATATACAATGAGCGCTAATGTTGGAGATATTGAGAAGGCGATTAATGTAACCTACTCCAAGCAGCAACAGGATGGCTATAGAGCGCATTCTGCTCTTGACCGTACTAATGTAGGCATTAGGGCACAGTTTAACACAGGAGAAGCAGGGAGTATAAGTGCCAACATCTTATATTCTGATTTATTTTATGAAATCCCTGGTGGGCTTACTAAGGGACAAATGGAAGAAAACCCGAGACAAGCACGACCGGGCACATCCTTTGTTTTGGGAAGCGAAGAGTCAAATGCCTCCATCGACGTAAAAAATCTTCTGGTAGGCCTTAGTTATGATACAAAATTAGGCGCTAAAGGAGCTTTACTTGCCACCATATATACCAACACTGCAGATTTTGAAAACCCCTTTAACCTAGATTATAAGCGTGAGGCCCAACAAAGCTATGGTACGCGTTTACGTGTCAATAGGGAAGGCAAGATAGGGCAGATACCGACAAAGCTGACGGTAGGAGGAGAATATCAGTTTCGCTTTGCGGGTGCGGGAAATTACGGTAATAACGCTGGACAAGTCGATACCTTAAATTTCTACGATGAGCTCAGAAGCAGTCAATATATATTGTTCGGCCAATATGAACTCTTTCTTATGAAGGAATGGATATTGACTTTTGGATTGAGCATGAACGGAGTGCATTACGACATCTTCCGAACAATGGACAGCCAAGGGATGCCTGAGCGCATTAAAAGGAATTTTGACAAAGAATGGATGCCTCGTATTGCGCTGGTTAAAACCTATGACAATGTGGCCTTTCATGGCAGTGTGAGCTATGGGTTTTCTCCTCCTACTTTGGAAGAAGTGCGTACCAACGAGGGCAGCATCAATACAGATCTAGAGCCAGAAGCAGGTATTAATTATGAAATAGGCGTGCGCGGCATTGGAATAGGCAATAAGTTCTCGTATGATATAACCGCATTCTACTTGCGGCTTTCGAAGTCTATCGTAGACTATCCAAGTGATAGAGGAACTGACCTCTTCAGAAACACAGGCAGCGCAGACCTACAAGGTATAGAAGCTGCCTTGAATTATGATTTCATCCGCAACCCTTTTTCATTCGTTACCAATCTATCCGTACAAGGCAACTATACGTATCATCATTTCAAGTTTGATGAATATGAGCAAGGAGAGAACGATTATTCAGGTAATAAATTCACTGGGGTTTCTCCTCATACAATATGGGGAGGCATTCAAATTGAAAGTGCTCCTGGCATTTACGTTAATGCACATTATAATTATACCGACGACATCCCATTAAATGATGCAGGTACAGAATATGCTCAAAGCTATCATCTGGTCATAGCAAAGTTAGGGTATAGAAAAGACCTTGGAAGAAATCTCTTAATAGATGTGCATATAGGCGGAGACAATCTGCTGGATCAGCGGTACAGCTTGGGGAACGATTTAAATGCTTTTGGCGGTCGTTTTTACCAACCAGCTCCAGGTAGAAATTATTATGGAGGTTTATCGCTGAACTATAATTTATGAATATAGCGCAGCGATAAACTTTAAAATATTAGAAAATATCGCCAGGGTTGATACGTTCTTGTGGTTGATATAATTGTAATGAATCGGATTCTTGCGCATAATCCTGATTCCTGTAGCGGTCACAGTTAATCTCTACAGACAACCCACGAGAAGGTCGCTTAAAAGGCCCCTTGGTTATATCCAAATCTGGATCATTGTATACTTTTTCCATGAACCTTCCATAAATGGGCATAGCCATTCTGCCGCCTTGCCCTAATGCTAGCGTTCTAAAATGTATACTTCTATCCTCACCACCTACCCATACGCCTGCTACTAAATCTTTAGTAACACCGACAAACCAGCCGTCTGAATAATTCGCTGTGGTTCCTGTTTTGCCCCCAACCTCATTGCCATCAGTGAGCAACCCATATCGCCCGAGACCTACTGCTGTACCAAATCGGTCATGATCTTCTCCAAACCATTCGGTGGTGCCCTTCAACATATGCAGCATGAGATAAGCCGTTTCTTCGCTAAGTGCTTCCCTGGTTCTGGGAGGGAATTCTTGTAGCACATTACCATTTTTATCTTCTATTCGTGTAATAAAGTAAGGCCGGGTATATACTCCCTCATTCACAAATGTGCTATAGGCACCCACAAGCTCGAAAATAGAAACATCGCTTGTACCTAAAGCAAGTGCAGGAACTGGATCTAGATGACTTTCTATTCCAAGCCTTTTGGCATAATCCACTACCATTGCAGGTCCTATCTTCTTGATCATGAATGCAGCAATAGAGTTAATGGATCTGGCCATTCCCTCACGAATGGTCATGCGTTGTCCTGAATATTTGCCCTCAGCATTGTTGGGTTTATAGGCAGGTTGATCGCCACTAGCCTCAAAAGTAACTGGCGTATCATATACCTCATAGCAAGGAGAATAGCCATTGTCTATGGCTGCAGCATATAAAATCGGTTTGAAAGTAGATCCAGGCTGCCGCTTGCCCTGCATTACATGATCGTATTTAAAAAATTTGTGATTTATACCTCCCACCCAGGCCTTGATCTGGCCTGAATGCGGATCCATTGCCATAAACCCTGCCCTAAGGAAATGCTTATAGTATTTGATCGAGTCCATTGGGCTGAGCACCGTATCGATCTCCCCTTCCCAAGAAAAGACACGCATAGGTACGGGCTTGTTCATGATGATGTCAACAGAATCAGAATCCTTTCCATATATTTCCACGAGCGTTCTATATCGTGGAGTTCGACTCGCCGCTGTAGCTAGGAAGTTGGGTATTTCTCTCCCTTGTTCATCTATCCACGGGTTTCTTCCTTTCCAATGATTTATAAAAACCTTATGGAGATAAGACATGTGTTCGTTCATCGCTTCTTCGGCATACTCTTGCAGACGGCTGTCAATGGTCGTATAAATCTTTAATCCTCCTTCATATAGATCGTATCCATGCTCTTTGGCCCAACTGCCCAAATAAGCCCCGACTACTCTTCTAAAGTAGGTAGCCAAGCCCTGATTGTGGTTGGCCACATTGTAGTCCAATTCTATCGGCAATAACTTTAGAGAATCAAAAGTCTCTCGTGATAGCATATCGTATTTGAGCATTTGAGCTAATACAACATTACGTCTGTGAAAGGCACTCTCATAGTTGAATACTGGATTATGCCTTGTAGGTGCTTGAACCATGCCTGCTAGTAGTGCAGCTTCTTGAATGTTTAGGCTGTCAGGTGTAGTGTTAAAGTAAGTTTGCGCTGCTACTTTTATCCCATGGGCGTTGCTTCCGTACGGAACAGTATTAAGGTACATCTGCAATATTTCTTTTTTGGTATAGGAACGTTCTAGCTTTACCGCCACAATCCACTCCTTTACCTTATCGATAAACTTTCCCAAACCAGGAATGCCGTGCAAGGCCCCTTCATATCGTTCGCTCCTGGTCTCAAATAGATTCTTGGCAAGTTGCTGTGAAAGCGTGCTGCCTCCACCTGCATATCCTCCAGGCAGCAGATAAAACACCACCGCTCGGCTCAGGCCTCTGAGATCAATGCCGGAATGCTGCTCAAATCGATAGTCTTCAACCGCTATTAAAGCGTTAATCAGATTGGGCGAAAGCTCTTCATAGCTCACAGGACTCCTGTTCTCTCGATAATATTTACCCAAAAGGATATTGTCTGCTGAGTATAGCTCCGACGACAGCTCTTCCTCAGGATTCTCCAAAGATCTTAAGCTGGGCTGTTCCCCATAGAGATTGAACAGATTGATGCTAACAGAAAAGATAAACAAGGGAAGGAAAACAAGCATCGCTATAAAAGCGATCCACATACCCTTTATGATGTTAGAAATGAGTTTGCCGCTATTTTTTTTTGCTTTGGGCTTCGTATTGGCCATAGATTGTTCAATAATTAATAATGCTCCTCGAAAAAGGAAACGTAACTGGGAATATCTTTAGTTTTAGATAATATTTGAAAGTTATCTTTTGTAATTATAAAGTCTTGTACTTTATTCTCCTTAAATGCACTTTTTATAGTACCGTCCTGGTTAACAAGCGCTCTGTATGCTAAAGCTTCTTGTTTGGATTTAAATTCATTCACCATAATCATGCCCTGTTGCTCGTTGAAACTCATGTTGCCTGACCTGAGTTCCAAGGCTTTGAAATTCTGCTCGCTAAGCGTGTCCAGCTTCTGAGGCAAGAGATTAGCCAAAGTAAAATCCTTGTCATAAACCAAAACAAAGATATGAGTCTGATCAAAATCTTCAACAAAGCTTTGTGCCCCTCCTGCTTTCAATACTGCGGCCTGAAACTGCCGTGATGCTTCTAGCAAAGATCGTGCATAATCGATCAATTCACTATCAGGAAAACGCTCAACGAACTGTTCTAATCTATACTGGTACTGGGAGATATGTTCAGTTTTTCCTATCAGCATAATTTGCAGCAAACTCAGGTTGTCCGTAAAATCAGTTACGGGATATTCATTTAGGGCAAAAGATAATAAGCTATCGGCTTGTGGATAGTCGCCGTTTTTGTAAGCTTTAAACGCCGTGGCATACAATGCTTGTAACTCGGCACTCAATGCTTCACTTTCCTGCTTATAATTAGGATTACGGATGGTCTTGGCATAAGTCGTGTTGGGAAATTCGCGCAGCAGCCTTTCCTTATAGGGTTCTCCTTGCAGTGGCTGCAAGTTGTTGCTGATGATGTATAATAGATACAGTACTTCCGGCTCATGCGAAGTCTCTGGGTATCTTTCTAGCAAGGTTATAAAAGTTTCTTGGGCATTTTGAGGCTCCTCCAAATTGAAGTTATAGATATTGCCTAAAGTATAATAAGCCTCTTCTATAGACAGATGCGCATTGGCTCGAGCCTCATCTGAAAAGGGTATTTGACTGAAAAACTCTTGCCTATAAGCCGTCCTTTGTTCTTCTTCACTCAGGCCAATTTCTTCGGATCCTTCTTCAAGAGTTTCGTTTTGAGCGAACGTATTGGCCTGTCTATTGATCAAAGTTTTATTTCTTCGCCAGTTATCTTGCAGGGGTCTATTACCCCATCGTCGCATAAATTCCGCCCGACCAGTACTGATAGAAGCAGAACTATAGAAGTACCAGCTTCCCGTCTGTGTTTCAGCATTCCCCATTTGACTAAAGAGGTTGTTTGACCCGCTAAAACCCCCGGCCTGTCGCGAAGATTGGGCGAGGAGCTTGAGATCCTCTTGCTGCGTTGCAAAGCGCAGGTCAGCCATAGCAACCAATGCGGAAGAGTCCATGTATGATAGCTGCAGGAGGCTGTCTTGCAATGCAATGGTATTGTGCTGTAGTACGAAATCCGCAAGTACTTCTTGCCGCTTTTTTATCCTTTCATAATTTTCTTCTGTAGTGGGCATTACTGATATGGTGCTGTCGTAATAGGCCTTGGCCAGCGCATAGTTCTTGATCTCTTCATAATATATCTGCCCAAGCCTATGAAAAGCATATGATTTCTGTCGGTTGTTGCTGACGCTGGCTTGTACAGAGTTTTTATAGTAAGTAATCGCCTGTTCTTGATTGCCTTGCTTCCGCTCGAACTCCGCCATTTCATAATAGATCTTATCGCGAAACTCCTTGTTCTTATTATCCCTGAGTAAGCCTCTAAAGTACTTCCGGGCTTTATTGACATCTTTGTTGTCGGCCAGTTCAAATACTTGAGCCATGTTGAGCCTGGCATAAAATGAAAGCTCGTAAGCAGGGTTGTTTTTAAGGCTCTCCCGGTAATGCTCATATGCCAGCGACTCAAATCCAAGTTCTTGAAAAACTTGACCAGTAATAAAATGTAACCTCGCTGGTCTGTCTTCCTTGCGCAATAATGGTACAGCCAGTGCAAGGTTTTGAACCATATTGTTATAATCTTGCCTCTGTTGGTATAGATATGCCCTCGTGAGGTACAATGCTTTAAGGTTGTTTTTATTGAGTTTTTCCTTTTGTAAGAAATCAGATACGGCTATGGCATTTTGCTGTTCTTCGTAGTCGATAAAGGTGCGCATGAGAAAGACAAGCGCTTCATGCCGTGCATTGTCGTCTGGGCTATTGACATTCACATATTTAAAAGTCTCTATAGCGTTTACAAAATCTGCATCATAATAGCGTGCCTTACCAACCAAAATATAACTATCGTCTACCCATTTGCTGTTTTTGTGGTTCTGGATAGCCAAGGAAGCCTTTACAATACAATCTTCAAGAGGCTCTTGCACAAAAGCAGCCATTACAGTATCCACTTTTGGAAATATGCTGAGTATATTATAGTAGTTGTCGTCGTGATTTTCCCAATAAATTGTCTCTATTTCCTTCATCCGTTCCTTGGCAAGGAAATAAGCATTGTACCGGGCAGTGAGATTGTGGTAAGCCTTGCTCACAAGCGTGTTCTTTTCAGCGGAGCAGCCTATAAGCAATACCACTGGGATGACCCACAGCCACGAAAGGATTTTATATGGGAAAATGGTTTTCAAGCAAAAACGTGAATTTTATTACAATGAAACGAAAATTGGACTATATTAATGCAATAAACTTTATCGATCTGGGTAATAATATATATTTTTGTTGACATTACTACTTCGAGACCGAGCAATATCCAAATTGAAAAAAACTTTATCAAATAGATTAACGAACAGGTTCCTCCTCATTATACGAAATGAAGAGAATTTTGCAGAAAAGACCACCTTTAGTTTCAACTATGCAAAGTTAATAGTTTTTTTCTTATCCTTATTCCTCATTTTTATGGGGTTGAGCCTGTATCTAGTGCATACGATCTTGGGCCAGTGGTTTGACCCTCGACATGCAGAAGTAGAAGTGAATAGAAAACTCATAGAATTATCGATGCAGATAGATTCATTGGTGGTGGAAGTTGACAGAAAATCGCGATTTATTGAGAATTTTCAAAATATAGTAGCAGGAGATGGTGTGATCGAAACACCAAATCGGATAGCCGAAGAAGAAACGGATGCATTGGGACAATTGAACGTGGATACGGAGATACAAAACCTAAGGGATATTGACAATCAATTTAGGAGGTCATTTGAAGAAGAAGATCAGTCTATTTATACCTTGGCCAGTCATACAAACAGTGAATTGCAGGAAATATATTTCTTTTCACCGATATCCGGCATAGTCTCTTCGCCCTATAATTTGAAGAATGGCCATTTTGGAGTAGACATAGTGTCAAAAAAAAATGAACCCATAAAGTGTGTTGCGGATGGAACGGTAATCGTTTCGGATTGGACGCAAGAGGCTGGGCACATCATTGCAGTACAACATAGGAATAACCTGATTTCTGTATATAAGCACAATTCGGCATTGCTAAAGAAGGTGGGAGATTTTGCCCGCGCCGGAGATATCATTGCAATTATAGGAAACTCAGGAGAGCTTACCACGGGGCCCCATTTGCATTTGGAATTTTGGTATAATGGCAACCCTATGGATCCAGAAGATTTCGTATCATTTTAATTAATCAAAAATATCAGTCATGTTTACTAATAAAGAAGACAAAAAGGTAGCAGAGCAAATCAGCAACTCTAGCAACAACATCGGCAAAGGAACAGTACTCGAAGGGAACGTAGAAACATTTGGCAATATCCGAATTGAGGGCAAAGTTGTCGGAAACATTAAGTCTAAGTCAAAAGTTGTGTTAGGACAATCCTCTTTTGTTGACGGCAATATCCTGGCTCAGAATGCAGAGATAGAAGGTGAGGTAAAAGGAGTGTTGGAAGTAACTGAGCTGCTTGTGCTAAAACCTACAGCAGTCATCCACGGTGATATCACGGCCAACAAACTAATTATCGAGTCGGGTGCCACATTTAACGGTGGCGTTAAGATGGGCGGTGCCATGAAAGAAATAAAGATAGGCGAAACCATTGGAGCAGAAAAATCAGAAAACAAGTCCTTCGGGGCAGAAAAAGGAGTCAAATCCGCTTAGAGATTACTTAAAGTACTCCGGTTTGGGCTTTCAGATGTGCTTTGTAATAGGGCTTTCTGTGTGGGGAGGATTGGCATTAGATGATAGGTTTATGCAGGGCAAGCCTGTTTTTGTGCTGATCCTTTCTTTTATTGGCATTGGCGCCTCTTTTTATTTGTTATACAAATCATTGCCAAAACAATAATAGCATCATTTTACACGCTGTTTTGAAGCCCATCATTTACATTTCACTAGGTTTCCGAGAAAGGCGTACATTTGTAGCTTAACTGATATACTGCGTGAAAACATTTTTACCTCTAGCACTTAAAATAGCAGGCGTTACACTCGGCATTTGTGTAATCGCTTATCTCCTAAATATCATTCCAGCCACTTCGGCTTATATACATAGCGCAATATGGTTAATCATTGCCATGTCAGCCATTATTGCCCTCATAGTGGCGGCTTATAATACTTATGCTTTATCAAAGTCCTCTAAATCTGCCCAAAGCTTTGCTCCTCTGTTTTTGGTCAGCATGCTGATTAGACTATTTCTTAGCCTTGGGGCCATAGCCTATCTCATTCTCAACTTTCACAATGACAGAATTGTATTGGTTTTGAATTTTTTTATAGTCTATTTATTTTATTTGGTATTTGAAATCTATAGCATTATAGGTAACTTGCGGCCGATTTCAAACCAAGGAGAAATAAATGACTGAAGCTGTGATTTCTGCCCCGTATAAAGCTCTGATTAAAACCTTTATAGCCACTACTTTCTTATTGTTTAGTTTTACGCTCACTTTTGCTCAAAACGAAGCCCAGCAAGTAGAAGAGGAAAACCCAACAGGCTTTATCATGCATCACATTAAAGATGCACACGAATGGCATTTCGCTACGATAGGACATACACATATCACCATTCCGCTGCCTGTCATACTGTACTCCCCCGATAAAGGATTGGAATTCTTTATGTCATCGGATTTTGTCGATCCTGCAACACATGAGCGGATCTGGCATGAAGGCTATACTATTGATGCGCACGAGCATGTGGTAGCACAAGATCCGTCCAGAACTTTCTATGATTTTTCCATAACAAAAAACGTAGCGATGCTTTTCCTTACGCTGCTTGTGGTAGGCTTTTTAGCATTAAAGTCTGCAAGCCGCTATAAAAAGCATCCCAATGCAGCCCCTAAAGGTGTCGCAGCGTTTATCGAACCCTTGGTTATTTTTATTCGCGACGAAATAGCAAAGCCCAACATTGGGCCTAAGTATAAAAAATATTTGCCCTATTTGCTTACACTGTTCTTTTTCATTCTTGTAGCCAATATTATGGGGCTTATGCCTGGAGCGGCAAACCTTACAGGGAACATAGCAGTTACCTTTGTGCTTGCCATTATTACATTTGTTATCACCAATGTTAGCGGTAATAAAGACTATTGGAAACACGTGTTTGCTACACCTGGAGTTCCTTTTTACATCTTGCCAGTAATGGTTGTAGTGGAGTTTATCGGATTGTTTACAAAGCCTTTTTCACTCATGATCAGGTTGTTTGTGGCCATTACCGCCGGGCATATAGTTATTCTGAGCCTAATCGGCCTCAACTTTATCTTTACCTCTTATGCTGTTGGAATAGCCAGCAGTCTTTTAGTTGTCTTTATTAACATAATAGAGATCTTGGTTGCCACAATACAAGCGTATGTGTTTACGCTGTTTTCCTCCATGTATATAGGTGCTGCCGTTCAGGAACACCATCATACAGATGATGATGTGGACAAGGCCCTTATTTAACTGGGCATAGTGAAAGAAACCTTTTTGTTTAATTTTATATATATCTTATGTTACTAACTACATTATTATTGTCCGCAGGACTTGCTTTGGTAGGTGCTGGAATCGGTGCAGGGATTGTTGCAATAGGCGCAGCCCTAGGTATCGGAAGAATCGGTGGCCAAGCCATGGAAGGTATTGCTAGGCAGCCAGAAGCTGCTGGTAAGATTCAGACAGCGATGTTGATCATTGCTGCCCTGATTGAGGTGGTATCGTTGTTTGGCATGGTAGTGTGTCTTTTGATCGCTACAAATGACCAAATAACATTCTAATGAACTTCAGGCCCTTTTGCATTAGGCATAGGGCCTGAATTCTTATTATTCAAATTAATCAGATTAAGCAAAATGGATTTACTGACCCCCGGTATAGGTTTAATATTCTGGCAATTTATAGGATTCATTGCCTTACTTATCGTATTGTCGAAATTTGCTTGGCCAGCCATTACAGAGGCACTAAGCGCTAGAGAGGAATCTATAGACAATGCACTTGCGGCCGCTGAACAAGCCAGGGCCCAAATGGCTTCTTTGAAAGCTGAAAATGAAAAGCTGTTACAAGAGGCACGGGTAGAACGTGACAAAATATTGAAAGAGGCTTCTGAAACTGCCAAAAGGGCGATAGAAGAAGCTAAAGTGGAGGCCAAGAAACAAGGAGATCGAATGATTGAAGATGCAAGAGAGGCTATCCGGACAGAAAAAAATGCAGCACTAGCAGACGTAAAGAATCAAGTAGCCCTACTTTCCGTGCAAATAGCAGAAAAACTGTTAAGAAAGAACCTTGCTAGTGAGAAAGAGCAAAAATCGCTTGTTGAAGATTTTGTGAAAGAGCTCAACCTCAACTAGCAATAGAATGCATGCCATGGGCTAGTTCCTTGGCTAAGTATTAAGAAATTACTTACTACTATAATTATGTCAGAAAGAAGAGTTGCTTCTAGATATTCAAAATCACTGCTTGTCTTGGCCAAAGAAAAAGGCCTGTTGGAAGAGGTGAATAAAGACATGGAGCTTTTTAATAAGACCTTTAAAGAAAATCTGGATTTAAAAGTAGTATTTAAAAATCCGATTATCCCTAACGACAAGAAGTTGAATATCCTTAAAGCGTTGTTCGAAGGGAAAGTGAGTGAATTGGTGCTTCGGTTTTGCGAAATTATTTCTAGAAAGAACCGTGAAGGCATCCTGCCTGATATTGCTGAGGCTTTTCGTGAACAGTATAACGAATACAAAGACATCATTGTGGCACGGGTGGTCACCTCCTTTTCATTGGATGATAACTTGAGGGACGCTTTTAAGAAAGTGGTGAAACAGCAATTTGGACAAGAAAAAACTGTGGAGCTAGTAGAAAAGATCGATGCTTCCCTAATTGGAGGATACACGCTCACAGTTGGTGACAAACGAATTGATGAAACGCTGGATACCCAACTAAAGAAGCTCAAACTAGAGTTTAGTCAAAAACATAGGACGTTTGTAAAAGGAATATAGCATTGAGTGCTAAAAACACTCAATTAAAATATAAAATCCAACATAAATAAATATACAATGGCAGAAGTAAGACCAGACGAGGTGTCCGCAATATTGAGAGAGCAGCTCTCCAATTTTAGAACGGAGGCGGAATTGGAAGAAGTAGGCACTGTACTCCAAATAGGAGATGGTGTGGCTCGTATATATGGGTTGTCAAAGGCACAATCAGGGGAATTACTAGAGTTTGAAAATGGCCTGAGAGGATTGGTGTTGAATCTTGAAGAGGATAATGTAGGAGCCGTGCTTTTGGGTGACTATAGAGATATCAAAGAAGGCGATACCGTAAAAAGGACAAAAGCAATCGCTTCAGTGATGGTAGGCGATGGCTTGTGTGGAAGGGTAGTGGATACATTAGGGAATCCAATAGATGGCAAAGGTCCAATTGAAGGAAAGTTATATGAAATGCCTTTGGAGCGCAAAGCCCCTGGGGTTATTTTTCGTCAACCGGTGAGTGAACCTTTGCAGACAGGTATCAAAGCAATCGACTCGATGATCCCAATCGGAAGAGGTCAGAGGGAGTTGATTATTGGTGATAGGCAGACAGGAAAATCTGCTGTTGCGATCGATACAATCATCAATCAAAGAGAATATTTCGAAAAAGGAGAGCCTGTTTTCTGTATTTATGTTGCCGTAGGGCAAAAAGCTTCTACTGTAGCCAACGTGGTAGCTGCCTTGGAAAAGGGCGGAGCCATGGACTATACAGTGGTGGTGGCTGCACCTGCTTCTGCGCCAGCACCTATGCAATTCTATGCGCCTTTCACAGGAGCCGCTATTGGCGAGTTCTTCCGTGACACAGGCAGGGCTGCTTTGGTGGTATACGATGACCTTTCAAAACAAGCGGTTGCCTATAGGGAAGTTTCTTTGCTTTTGAGAAGACCTCCAGGACGTGAAGCTTACCCAGGAGACGTGTTCTACTTGCACTCTAGGCTGTTAGAACGTGCTGCAAAGATTACTGATAGCGATGAGATTGCAAGCCAAATGAACGATTTGCCAGAATCTCTGAAGGAAGTAGTGAAAGGTGGAGGATCTTTGACGGCATTGCCACTTATCGAAACTCAAGCCAGTGACGTTTCTGCTTATATCCCAACCAACGTGATTTCGATTACTGATGGACAGATATTCTTGGAAACTAACCTTTTCAACTCTGGCGTGCGTCCAGCTATTAACGTTGGGATCTCTGTATCTCGGGTAGGTGGATCTGCACAGATAAAATCGATGAGGAAAGTAGCAGGTACATTGAAACTTGATCAGGCTCAATTCCGTGAATTGGAAGCCTTCTCAAAGTTCGGATCTGACTTGGATGCTTCTACAAAGCTTACTATTGAAAGAGGTAGGAGGAACCTGGAAATACTAAAGCAACCTCAATTCTCTCCCATGCCTGTAGAACAGCAGGTAGCGATTATATACGCATCCACTAAAGGCTATATCGACAGTGTGCCAGTGGACCGTGTCAGGGAATTTGAGAAGGAGTACTTGAATCTGCTATCTTTGCAGCATAAGGCTACATTAGATGCCTTGAAAGCTGGAAAACTTGATGATGAGGTTACTGAAGTACTAAAGGATGTAGCTTTAACATTAGCAAAAAAATATGCGGCTTAGATGCCAAATTAACCATGGGACAATGGCCCTTAAAAGGGATCATCCCATGGTTTGTCGAAACAATTTCGGCGGCTAATATCTGAACAACAAAAAAATGGCAAATTTAAAGGAAGTAAAAAATAGGATTTCTTCTGTTACTTCAACACAGCAGATTACGAAGGCCATGAAAATGGTCGCGGCTGCAAAGTTGAAGCGGGCACAGGATCGCATTACTCAAATGCGCCCGTATGTGCAAAAGCTTTCTGAGATATTACAAAACGTTTCTGCGGCAGCTTCTGAAAATGTACATAACGAATACGCTGAGGAAAGAACTGGAAACAAGATTCTCGTAGTTCCGATAACTTCTGACAAAGGCCTTTGTGGTGCTTTTAACAGTAATGTTTTCCGAGGTGGTGCCAATTTTATAGCTGCTAATTTTGGGGGTGAATTGCAAAAAGGCAATGTTGACTTTTTGCCCATTGGGAAAAAAGCCTACGATTACTATTCAAAAAGAGACTTTAACGTCATCGACGTTTATAAAGACCTTTTTTCCGACCTTTCCTTTGATACAGCAAGAGAAGCAGGAGAGTTTGTCATGAATAGTTTTACTGAAGGTAAGTACGACAAAGTTTTCTTGATATATAACGAGTTCAAGAATGTCGCTACCCAGATTGTGATAACGGAGCAGTTTCTTCCAATCCCAAAGGTAGACGAGGAAAGTCTAGAAAATACGGTGGCAACAGACTACATCTATGAGCCGTCCGAAGAAGAAATCGTTTCTGAACTAATCCCTACATCGCTCAAAATACAATTTTATAAGGCACTATTGGAATCTAATGCTTCTGAGCATGGCGCTAGAATGACTGCCATGGACAAAGCGACAGAAAATGCTGGCGAGTTATTGAAAGAATTACGCTTGACCTACAACAGGACAAGACAAGCTGCTATTACCACAGAGATCTTGGAAATTGTAGCTGGAGCAGAAGCTTTGGCAAGCAGCAAATAAAATTTGATGTAAAGGAATTAACTAAAAGCTCATGAAAATGAGCTTTTTTTGTTTGAGAATCATTTTGATTCATAGAAACAGGATAGAAAATCGCTTTGTGGAAACTGATTGAAGTATATAAAATCCTAAACTTACCATGATACGAGCATATCAGATCTTCAATGCATTGAGTCTTGACGTGGCTATAGGAGCTTGTATAAGTGCTGCTTTTGTAGCTTCATATTTGGGTATTTCAGTGTATTGGATCACACTATTAGCTTTGAGCATAAGTGTTTGGATAATTTATACATTGGATCATCTCATAGATGCGAAATCGATCAGACACCGGCCCCACACTTTTCGCCATTATTTTCATCAGCAGTATTTCAATGCAATTTCCACAGCATTAGCAATAGCTGGATTGACTGAATTGATGCTATTATGGTATCTGCCATTCCCAACCTTATTGTGGGGAATGGGATTGTTATTTGTCGTTGTGCTTTATTTCCTAGTGCTGTGGTTGTTTAGGTTTAAAAAAGTATATCATAAAGAAGTTTTGATAGCAATGGTTTATACTTGTGGCGTTTTTTTACCGAGCTTGAGTATAAGTAGATTTCCTTTGGATAAGCCTATTGTACTTTTATTCTTGCAGATATTTCTAGTAGCCCTTTCTAATTTACTAATTTTTTCTGCATTAGAAACTAGATCTGATACACTGGATGAACAAAAGTCCTTAGCAACAATTTTAGGGGAAGTTAGCGTCAAGCAAATAATATGGATTCTGCTCATTGTAGGAATCGCCTTTGCTATTGTCGGTATGTTGACCACCGATCCAAAGGGTGCAGCAGCCCACGGCGTGCTACTTCTGATGAATGTTCTTTTGAGTCTTATCTTGGCATTGCCCTCCTGGCACAAAAACGACAATTATCGGTTCATTGGCGATGGTATATTTTATATCCCTTTAGTTTATATTTTACTTGCCTGATGCGCCTGCCTAATTTTGACCGGATAGCCTTTGCATATGATACATTAAAACACCTTGTTTTTGGTCATTCATTGCGTCAGGCACAAATCTTTTTGATCCCTTATATTCCGGAACATGCTAACATACTAATTATTGGAGGTGGAACAGGTCAGATTGTCTTAGACATTTTAGAAAAAAAAGAGATAAGACAGATAACTTATGTAGAGCTTTCTGAAAAAATGTTGAATAGTGCAAAAGATAAGGCAAAGTCGTGCCCCAATATAAATTTTGTTTTGGGCAGTGGCCACCAACTCGACAATGATCAGAAATACGACGTGATCTTGACGCCTTTCATCTTGGATTTGTATAGTGACCAAGAGCTTGGCAAATTTTTGCTTGCATTAGACAAGTTATTACTGCCCAGTGGCGTTTGGTTGCTCTCAGATTTTAAAGTGACCCCTACTCTTTGTTGGAAGAGGTTTTGGCAATTGGCACTTGTGAAATTGATGTATTTATTTTTCTTTTTGACGAGCAATTCGAAAGTCTTCCAATTACCTGATTATGATACTGCTTTTAAAGTTTTGGGTTATAAGACGGTTATTCATCGCACCTTTTACGGCGATCTTGTTCACAGCCAAATATTGTCAAAGAAACAAGAGCAGACCCATAAACCATAAAATGCTTATTGGAGTTATCTCTATAATCTTTTATTATTAACTATGCACATTCGACATTTTCAAGCAATCTCCATCTTTATATTAACTTTTTCATTTTCCTGCAATAACAATGAACGCTTTTCCGACCAAGAGAAAAAAGATATAGAAGAACAAACTATATCCCTAATAGCGACAACCCTCAATAATCCTGATCTCTATACACCCGTGTTTCAAAAGTACCACTTAGGAGCTGAATTGTCGAAAGACTTTTCGGAGTTCTACAAAGCCAGAAACCATGCCTTAGCATGGCTCGATCTAGATGGTATATTTCCTCAGGCGGAAGCATTGCTTGAAAGTGTTAATCTAGCTCACCACCATGGCTTGGATTCTAATAGCTATCCTATCCAAGAAATTAGGACCTTACAAAAGGCACTTTTTGTGGACAGCGTTGGCGCTGATGCATTTCCAAACCTTAGTATACAATTAGACTTCGCTTTGACGGCAACGTTCATGTCTTACGCTTCCCATATGTTGTCTGGAGTCATCACTCCAGCAAAAAATGGTTTGCTATGGGTTACTTACCCTAGAAAAATAGATTGGTCAGTATATTTAGAGGAAACCCTTGACAAAGGTGATATCACAAATGCTATCGAGGCACTTGTTCCGACCTATGCACAGTATAATCGCTTAAAAGAGAAACTGGCCTCATACCGAGAAATAAAAGAAAGGGAAGAAGAAAGCATGGAATTGCCAATACTTTTCGATGGGGAAGAGGACTCATTGGAAATGGTAACCGTATTAAAAAAAAGATTAAATGTTCTAGGCGATTTGCCGGATAAAGCTTTAAATCAAGCGTCCAATGGATGGGATGAAAGTTTAACTCATGCCATTACGAGTTTTCAAGAGCGGCATGGCATCTCCAATGACGGCATTTTAGGGACAGAAACATTGGCGGCACTCAATGTGTCGATCGAGGACAGGATCGAGCAAATAATACTGAACATGGAGCGTTTACGCTGGTTGCCGGAAAGTTTAGGCAATCAGTATGTGTTGATTAACATTCCTGATTATCAGCTGCGTATAATGAAGAAGGACAAAGTTGACCTGATGATGAAAGTAATTGTCGGGAAGGTGATGACAGAAACGCCTGTATTTAGCGATACTTTGGAATATATTGTCTTCAGTCCAACATGGACTGTTCCTAAGAGCATCAGCGTGAAGGAAATGTTGCCAAAAATAAAAGAAGATGAAAGCTATTTTAAAAGAAACAACCTGATATTATACGAAAATTGGTCTCCAAATGCCCCGGAGCTTGACCCAATGGATGTGAATTGGAAGAAAGTAGATGATGAAAATTTTGATTTTAGAATAGTAGAAAAGCCAAGTAAGCACAATGCTTTAGGGTCAGTAAAGTTCATGTTTCCCAACAGCCACGCCATATACCTTCATGACACACCTGCTGGGCATCTCTTTGACCAAACCGAAAGGGGCTTTAGCCATGGATGCATTCGTGTAGAAAAGCCAACAGTTCTTTCAGAATATTTACTAAAAGAGAATAAGCAAGGCTGGGACTTAGATAAGATAGCCCATCATATGGCGCTAGACACTCCCACGACCGTAACTTTAAAACAGAAGTTGCCCATACATATTGTGTATCATTCTGCTTGGGTCGACAAGGATAACCGTATACACTTCCTTAAAGATATCTATCAGCAGGATAAAATTCAAAAAAAGGCCATTGAAAGTAAAGAGGAGAAGTTAAAGAAAACATTGTAAAACCCGTGCCTTATATTATTTTTTAATAATCAAATAGCATTATGCAGGGTTACCTAATCGTTGCCAAGGTAATATAGTGTAAAGGATTTAAATGTTAATCTTATCGAAATTGGGTTAATTCTAAAGTGGGGTTTACTTACCTCAAATTGACTTAGTTTAAATACCATTTCTAATGCTCAAGTTATTCTACACTATATATGGACATACTTATGGAGGAAATAGATAACAAACACAGAGGGCTGAGAGTAAAGCAAACACTGATGGAAAAAGGAGTTGATATAAGTGTGCTGGCCAAAAAAGTCAACTTATTTGAGGACCATCTTCATGTTCTATTTAGCGATAGGTTCTTGGACTACGATATTATCAAGTTTATTGGTTATAAGGCAGGCCATGATTTTTCTAAAGAATTTCCAGAAATGAAAGAAAAGGCGCTTTTAACGCAAAATTTTTCTTCTAAAGCATAAGTAAACACCCAGTAGAGAAGCATTTTGAATCACTTGCAGTGAAACAATAAAGATCTTCCCTGCAAGCCCGAGCTTGATCCTCATTACAATATAGTTCTAGTGTCGTATAATCATGACACGCCAATGATATAGTCTATCCTTTTTCCTGCCTCTAAGCATCCCATAGATTTATTTCAACATTTGTTAAGCGATAAGGTTAATTTATAAAAATTAACGCAAGGTATGTTTTTTAGAAGGATCGTGCTTATACAGGCTATTTATTATATTATCACGGGAATTTGGCCACTGCTCGATATAGATAGTTTTATGGCTGTAACTGGACCGAAAACAGACCTTTGGCTCGTAAAAATGGTCGGCTTACTGTCTTTGGTTATAGGGGTGGGCCTAACTTACAATTACGCCAGTCTAAAGGATAAATTCTTAGGCGGCATATTAGGAATTGGTGGAGCTTTAAGTTTCATCATCATCGATGTTACTTATGCCACAAAAGACATTATTTCCAATATTTATCTTTTAGATGGAGTCGCTCAGGTGGTATTTGTTGTAGGCTGGGTATTTTATTGGCTAAAAGAATAATGCTAGCTTGATTAGGGTGCCATTAATTGGTCGATCTCGTGAATGACTCCATTTCCCGCTCCTATATCTTCTACAATAATGGGTATCTCATTGTTGAGAATCATTTTTCCATCTTCCAATTTTACCGTAACCTCTTTCCCATTAAGCGCTTTAGCGGTAACGCTACCAATGGCGAGATTCTCTTTCCATATCTCTCCAGGAACGATATAAGCTTTTAGTGCTTCTTCAGAAAGGGAGGGGCTTTTTGAGAGAGCGTTATCAGTAGGAGCAAATACGGTATAGGGGCCTTCCTGCTCAAGGACCTCCAATAGTCCCGTCTTTCTCAACTGATCTACAAACACAAGCCTTTTCCGCACATTCGTTAACGTACCCACAATATTAAGGTCATAAGCATTACGTCCCAAATGGTGTTTACCTGGAATTTCGTTGAATACAGTATCTGAATCTCTGCTAACAATTTCTGCTGGATTCCTTGTTTCATTTTGTCTTTTACATCCGATAGCGGCAACTATAGCAATCAATAGAATGAGTAATATTCGCATAGTTTTATGGTTTAAGATGAGAGTCCTTCTCGTATGCTTTATTGAAATTTTCCATACGAATAAGGATCTTAAATAATACCTTATATTGAAAAAATATATTGCTTAACTTTAAATACCTCACGCATATAACATGAAAACATTTAATTGGTTTGATAATTAAACCTATATATATTGTTGAAAACCAATTTATTTTCCATATAAATTTATATATTAGATTCCCAATTAACCAAACTATAAGCGCTATGGCCGATACTGATAATTTTAAATCCAATAAGAATAGTCTAGAAGAACATGGAAAATCTACATCCCTTATAGAGGAGATACAAGAAATGCAATTATTCATGTACGCCATGATTCACGACCTCAAGACACCGCTTTCAAACCTAGACATGATCTTTTCTCTTTTCAAAAGGGAAGATCTCCCAGATCGACCAGTGTTGATGGAAAAGGCCGAATCAGTCGTCCATAACATGAGAAACACTATAGAGAAATTGAACAAGCTAATGGCCTTAAGAGAAGGAAAGCATGATGATATTAAAATTATAGATTTAAATATATTGTTAGAACAATTAAAAACATCTGAGATTTCTAGTGGTTTAGAGGATGTTGAGGTAAATGTTAACTTTCACAAGTGCCCTCAAATTTGTTATGCAGAAACTTATTTGAAATCAATTTTGTCAAATTTGATTAACAATGCTATTAAGTATTCTTCTGACAAGCGTCCTTTGCAACTCTATTTGAGTTCCCGGAAGCTTGGCGATCGTATTTTACTCACGATTAGGGACAATGGACAAGGGATAGATATTGCAAAAGAAAACAAGAATCTGTTTCAGCCTTTCAAGAAGTTGAGCAATAGCAAAGAAGGTTCAGGTCTTGGACTTTTTCTAGTAAAGGAGTTGGTGGAGAAAAACAAAGGGCACATTATCGTTGACAGCACGCCAGATGTTGGCACTACCTTTACTTTGTATTTGAATGAGTATAAAATGTAATCATTATGACGCTAACCCTAATTCTAGTAGCCTTTATAATAATAGTTGGCATTGTTTACTTCAGCTTTTTCTATAAGAAAAGCCGGAATGATAAGCGGTAGCCTTGGTAGTTGAACCTATTCTCGGCGCATTATACCTTGATGATTTTTTTAGCTCAAAGCTTTCTATTTTTTTAAGCAAATAAAACCCAATGGAAAAAACAACGATTCCCGAAAACTTGGATGATCTTTTGATCAATGAAATTCATTATCTCTATTCCTCAAAAGAACAAATGATGGCACTATTTCCTCGACTGTTGCAAACAATAGGAGATCGGCAGTTGCGCAAGAAGATAGCGGCATTGTTAGAGGATTTGCAAATTCAAAAGGATCGGCTTGACCAGATTGGTGTAAAATTCAATATGGAATTAGGAGGTTACACTTGTAAATCTATGGAGGGCTTGATCATGGAGGCAAACGAAATCTTATCTATCGAAACGACTGCAGATATTACAGACGCTGCTTTGTTAGCTTCCGTTCAGCGCATGTTTGGATTGGCTTCGGTTAGTTATGGTACAGTATGCAATTATGCCTATATTCTAGGCTACGAGGAGGTGGGCTTTATGTTGCATGACACGCTCAAAGAGGTCATGCAAGCGCAAGAGAGTCTAAACGAAATTGCTACAGAAAAAATTAATGAGCGAGCATTGTGATATTTTGATGGTTTTACCCAGATTTATATTTTAGGACAATGGGGCAAAACGGCCTAATTTGCGGTATTTTGCATGAATAGAAAAAAAATGAAACATTTTGAAAAATTTTTTCACATATATGGTGAACTTATCTAATAGTATTGCGTTCTTTGTATATAATATCA
The DNA here is from genome assembly GCA_964440915.1 of uncultured Roseivirgaceae bacterium. Lineage (GTDB taxonomy): Bacteria > Bacteroidota > Bacteroidia > Cytophagales > Cyclobacteriaceae > CAMPJM01. The sequence goes on along the minus strand of CAYTTV010000009.1, from coordinate 36,107 downwards.
AATAATTTAAATGAAAAAAGGAACAGTAAAATTTTTTAATAACTCAAAAGGTTTTGGGTTTATTAAACCAGACGATTCAAGTGAAGACATCTTTGTACACATTAGTGGCCTCATAGATGAAATCAAGGAAAATGACCAAGTGCAGTTTGAAATTGAGAACGGAAGAAAAGGTCTAAATGCGGTAAATGTGGAAATAATCTAATAAATATAGATTTTTGATACTTTAAGTTATCGTTAACGTATAAAAAACATGCTGAAAAGCATGTTTTTTTTTGCCCTAATGCAAGAGGCCAAAAGGGAAAAAGCAATCGCCATCACTAGCTGCCCATAAAAGGAAACTCGAACTTTCCCGATTTGGAAGCAAAAACGGCGTTAAGAAATAAATACAGCCTTGATTTTTTGCTTACTTTTTCATCAAGGAGAAAGTAAGCCTGACCTAAGGGTACAGGCATAGGTCTCTATAATAGATTCAATGCTCTCATGCACACACAAGCATACCCTAATGATGCGCTTTTATTGATCTTGCCCCAGAAATCATGCTTGGTCCCAAACAATTCCAGCCAACTGATCAATCGGCCCCTCCGAAAAATCATTGTGTGGAGCAATAAATATATTTTAAAGTAAGTTCATGCAAAATAGATTGTAAAAACAGGCAAAATGAACCGATATAATTGACCCAAGAATAAATAATTTTTATCTTGAGGCACTAAAGAATTTTCCCTTCAATAATAAAAATATGGCTAAAAGAAAGATTAAGATGGGTATGGTAGGCGGTGGCAAAGGAGCATTTATTGGCGGTGTCCACCGTATGGCTGCCAACCTAGACGGAGAAATCGAACTTGTATGTGGTGCTTTTAGTAGCAACCCTGAAAAATCTAAACTGTCTGGTGAGGACTTGTACCTACAAGAAAACAGGGTATATGCATCATTCGAAGAAATGATCGAAAGAGAAAAACAACTCCCTGAAGGAGAAAGAATGGATTTTGTTTCCATCGTGACGCCCAACCACATGCACTACGCACCTGCAATGCTTGCCTTGGAGAATGGCTTTCATGTAGTGTGCGACAAACCCTTAGCCTTCACTATGGACGAAGCAAAAGCACTGGTAAACAAAGTAAAAGAAACAGGGCTAATTTTTTGTCTTACCCACAACTACACAGGTTATCCCATGGTGAAGGAAGCGCGCATGATGATAAAAAATGGCCATTTAGGAAAGATTAGAAAAGTCGTGGCAGCATATCCTCAAGGATGGCTATCTTCTTTAGTAGAAGCAGCCAGCGATAACAAACAAGCAGGATGGCGCACAGACCCCTCCAAAGCAGGAGCCAGTGGGTGTATGGGCGATATTGGTACGCACGCAGAAAACCTGGCTGAATATATCACAGGCCTTAAAATCGAAGCGCTGTGTGCGGACCTCACCACATTTGTGCCTGGCAGAAAGCTTGAAGACGACGGCAATGTATTGGTAAAGTTTGAAGGAGGCGCTAAGGGCATCATCTATGCAAGCCAGATTTCTGTAGGCGAGGAAAACAACCTTTCAATAAATGTATATGGAGAAAAGGGAGGAATTGAATGGCGTCAGGAAGAACCCAATACGCTAGTGGTCAAATATCAGGACAAACCGAAAGAGATATGGAGAACGGGCGGAGACAAAAACTACCTTTCACCCGAAACCATGAGAGCAACGCGAATTCCTGGTGGCCACCCCGAAGGTTTTATTGAAGCTTTTGCCAACCTTTACAAGGAAGTAGCTGGAGCCATTAGAGATCGTCTGGACAACAAGGCGAACAATGTTGAAGGTTATGACTTCCCAACAGTAGAAGACGGACTAAGGGGGATGGCGTTTATAGAAAACTTGATCGCTTCAAGCAATAGCAATCAGAAGTGGCATAAATTTGAGTACTAATCCAAAAACCAAAGCAATATGAAGACTATCAAAGGCCCAGGTATATTCTTGGCACAGTTTGCTTCAGACGAGGCTCCTTTTAACCGATTCGATACAATCTGCAAATGGGCTTCCTCTATTGGCTTCAAAGGCGTACAGATCCCCGCTTGGGACGAGCGGATGATTGATATTAAAAAAGCCGCTGAAAGCAAAACCTATGCGGACGAGATAAAAGGAATAGCATCTGAAAACGGGGTTGTAATAACAGAACTATCATCGCATCTTTTAGGCCAATTGGTGGCAGTACACCCTGCCTATGATGCTATGTTTGACAGCTTTGCACCAAAATCCCTACACAATAATCCACAAGAAAGAACTAAATGGGCCGTACAACAAATGAAATATGTCGCTCAGGCGAGTCAAAACCTTGGCTTAACTGCAGCTGCCACTTTTTCAGGAGCTTTGCTGTGGCACACAGTGTATCCTTGGCCACAGAGGCCTGCGGGGCTGGTAGAGGCAGGTTTCAAGGAACTGGCCAATAGATGGCGTCCGATCTTGGACGAGTTTGACGAAAATGGCGTGGATGTGTGTTATGAAATCCATCCTGGAGAAGATCTACATGACGGTTTGACCTATGAGCGCTTTTTAGAAGCTACCGATCACCATTCAAGGGCATGCCTACTTTATGACCCAAGCCATTATGTGCTACAGCAGTTAGATTATCTATCACACATCGACATTTATCATGATTACATTAAGATGTTCCATGTAAAAGATGCTGAATTTAACCCAACCGGAAGAGCAGGAGTATACGGAGGTTATGCCAATTGGATCGACAGGCCAGGCAGATTCCGTTCTTTGGGAGATGGGCAGGTAGATTTCAAGGCAATATTCAGCAAGCTATCACAGTACGACTTTGATGGCTGGGCGGTAATGGAATGGGAATGCTGTATCAAGTCCCCAGAACAAGGTGCCATTGAAGGAGCCAAATTTATATCCGATCATATTATTAATGTGACTGAAAAAGCTTTTGATGACTTTGCTGGCACGGGAGCAGATGATGCCCTGAATAAGAATATTCTAGGCATATAAGATCAAAGGGCCGAAGAAGAAGTATTTCAACTTTATTCCTTCGGCCCTTCATTCGAGCTTTATAAAATGCTGTGATAAGATAAATTTAACTAAGCAATCCAGCATCAAAATATAAGTATTATTGCTTCACGTTTTTGAAATTCGTACTACCAAACGATCTATGAGAATTACAGCACTCGCCTTCTGCCTTCTATTCTTGGCTTTCGTGGGCTTCCAGATCAATGATCCTGATCCATTTCTATGGATCATCTTTTATGCCAATATTGCCTTATTGTGCTTTATGGCTTTTAGGGGCAAATTCTATAAATGGTGGAGTGTAGTCTCACTGGTGGTTTATAGCTTATATTTCATCACGCTCATCCCCTCTATATACATTTTTTTTACGGACAACTTTTCCGAGAACTGGAGCCACGGCATGAGCTTTGACAAAACTTACATTGAAAAGACCCGAGAGGCGGGCGGATTGTTGATTGCACTTATTGCGCTCACTTTCCTCCATTTTGCTTCCAGGAGAAACCCTTCATAGTTTGTGATCTTGGGAAGCATATTCTGAAGGATTCATCCCAAAGTGTTTTTTAAAGCATTTTCTGAAATACTGTAAATCATTAAATCCTACTTGATAGGTAATTTCTGCAATGGTAAGTTTTTGTTGTTTCAAAAGCTGCGCGGCCCTCTTGAGTTTTATAGAGCGTATCAACTCATTGGCTGATTGCCCTACCATTTTCTTGAGCTTTCTGTATAATTGAATCCTGCTCATTCCCAATCCTGTACACAGATCATTAACATTATAGCTGGGGTCAGCGATGTTTTCCTCGATTAAAGCAACTACTTCCTTTACAAATTTATCATCTGCATTAGAAATTAGGATGTTTTTTGGATTGAGGTTAATGGTTTTGTTGTTGAGGACCTGATCCTTCAGCCCATTACGCAACTTCAATAAATTGTTGAGCCGCAGCTCTAGCTCATTTATATCAAAAGGCTTGGAGATGAAATAGTCTGCACCGGTTTCAAAACCTCTTCTTTGGCTGGTATGCGAAGCTTTTGCTGTAAGCAACACAACCGGAATATGACTAGTGTCAACATTATTCTTCACATGTTCGCACAAGGCATAGCCGTCCATTTCAGGCATTACAATATCGCTAATAATAACATCTGGTTTTTGGTCTATGGCAATCTCCAGTCCTATTTTACCATTCTCAGCTTCAAGAATTGTGAACTTATTGTTCAAATGCTCACAAATAAAAGTCCGAATGTCTGGATTGTCTTCTACCAGTAATAGTACAGGCAAATTATTATTGCGTCTTACAGGCAGCCTCTCTGTTGTTTCATCAATTGCAGGCTCAAGAAGCTGATCAAATAGCATTTGTGTAGCAGGCATGAGGTCATTGTCCAAATACACGATCTCATCCTCCTGCAAATGACTGCTTCCCTTTAGCAAAAGTATTTGAAAGAGTGTTCCTTTCCCCTCTTCACTGCTCACCATTATTTTTCCCTTGTGAAGCTCCACCAGCTCCTTGGTCAGGGTCAACCCAATTCCTGTACCCAGGTTCTGCTTTTCTTTCGTGCCATTGGCCTGATAGTACCTTTTAAAAATCAGGGCAATGTCTTCATTAGAAATTCCTACCCCTGAGTCCTGTACGGACACTATTACATGATGGGGAGTATCTTCTACCGCTATAGATATAGTGCCAAATCTTGGGGTAAATTTAAATGCATTGGCCAAGATGTTAGTAAAGATCTTTTCAAGTTTGTCCTTTTCGAAATAGACCCTGATCGGTTCTTCTGGTAAAATAATCTTATATCGGATATACTCCTTTTCAGCATAGCCAGTAAAAGAATGGGCTATCGGTCTAATAAACTTTACAATGTTATATTCTGATGCCCTCAACTTCATGCTTCCCGACTCTAGCTTTGACAAATCCAGAAGCTGATTGATTAATCGTAAGAGCTTCTCGGCATTTTTGATCATCAAGCGGATCTGGCTTTGGTACCCTGTCCATTTCTCTTCAAGGTACAGCGACCGGAGCGGCCCCAAGATCAACGTAAGGGGCGTGCGGAATTCATGGGAGATGTTGGCAAAAAAGCGAGAACGCATCTCATCCATTTCCTGCATTTTCTTTAGCTCAAGATGCTCTACTTTAAGTTTACTTTTTAACTTTTCTCTCTTCAAAGTAAGCGATCTACCCCACCATAGCACCCCCATGATCATTAATCCATAAAAAAGGCAAGCCCAAATAGTGGCCCACCAAGGATTGCTAATATTGATGGTTAGGCTAGCTTCATGCTCACTCCACACATTGTCATTGTTAGATCCTTTCACTCTAAAGACATAAGACCCAGGCGCTACATTGGTATAATAAGCTGAATTTCGAGTACCTACATCCTGCCATTCTTCATCATGTCCATCCAACTTGTACAAGTATTGATTCTTAGAAGACTGAGAAAAATTGAGCGATGAAAAGGTAATAGTAAAGTCATTTTCAAAATAAGGTAAGTTGACTTCTTTAGCCTCCACAATATTCTGTATCAAAGGGCCTTTGGCAGAAGGATGAAGCACCGCATTGGAAACGGTCATGCTCGTAATATACACGGGAGGCACATGAGGATTTCTCAGGATTTTGGAAGGATAGAATCGATTGATCCCATTTATACCACCAAACAACAGCTCTCCATCACGTTTTTTGTAGGAAGATCGCCTATAGAACATCGAGGATTGCAATCCATCAGCTTCATCATATACATTCACAACTTTAGAGACTGGATCATATTCGGCGATGCCCTTGTTCGTACTGATCCAAAGATGTCCTTTATCATCATCTTCTATAGCATATATAAGGTTGCTAGGAAGTCCTTCGGCTGTAGTAATATGTTCAAACTTGTCATTTGTTACATCATATATATTGAGTCCTCCACCATGCGTGCCCATCCACAAATTACCTTTAGGGTCTGAGAAAATGCAGGTAACAAAATTATTGCTGATCTGGGAAATGCCCTCACTATTATAGCTATAATTGACCAGCTCTATTACTTCATACCGGTCGTTCAATTTTAACCTGTCCATTCCTCCGCCTTCAGTGCCGACCCAAATATAACCATGGCTTTCATGCACTGCTTGCACATTGTTGAAACTAATGGGTCGGGGGTATCCCTTTTCCTTGAACTCATAAAATTTATTTTCTTCAGGCACATATAAAGTTAGACCGTGTCTGTAAGCCCCAATCCAAATATTCTTTTTGCTGTCTTCATAAATAGAAAAAATAAAATTGCCTGGTGGCGAAACATAGTCTTCAATACTGCTGATATGCACTATGGTATCGGTACCTTTTTTTATTATGCTCAAACCACCTTCCCAACTACCAATCCAAAGGTTGCCTGCGGAGTCCAGCAAAAGAGACAGTATGGCATTGCTAAGCAGGCCTGGAGTATTTTCCTGATTATAATGTGTGATCTTTCCAGTTGATTGTTCGTAATAATTGAGCCCTCCTCCGTCCGTCCCTATCCATAAATTACCCTTTTCATCTTCTACAAAACAGGTCACCACACTATGGCTAAGGCTTTGTATGGTTTTGTTATCTTGAAACAAGTGATCAAATTTTCTCTCGTAGTTATCAACTTTCAGTACTCCCTTGTCGAATGTCCCTAGCCATATAGTCCCTGCATTGTCTTTATATATCGACCAGATAGAATTACTAGCAATGCCGTACGGGGAGAAGGCATCTACTTTATACTGCTTCGCTTGCCGGGTTTTAAGGTTGACAATGAAAAGGCCTTCATTTTCGGTTCCTATCCAAAGTTGTGATTGGTTGTCTTCCAATATGGCCAGAACTGGCACATTAGTCAAAATATTAGACAGCTCAGGATCTAGCAGCAGGGGTTCGGTAAAGATATATTTCCCCTCTTTGTACGTAATTTTTCGCAGTCCTTTTTGAAAACCAACCCAAAGATCTCCAGACTTGCTCTTATGAATATAGCGTACAATATCATCGGGAATATTATTTTCCCCTTCGGCTTTATAATGCAAAAACCGCCTACTTTGTCGGTCATACAAATTTAGTCCTCCACCCCAAGTACCAATCCAAAGGTTGCCTAGCTTATCTTCATTGATGGCCGTCACATCGTTGTGAGAAATACTCGAGAGGTCGTCTTCATTATGATAGTACCTAGAAAAAGCACGAGATGAATAATCAAATAGGTTCAGGCCATTCTTCTCAGTCCCAACCCATAAATTGTCCTCACCGTCTAGAAACAAGGCCGTAACCATATTGCCACTAAGGGACTTTCGGTTATCAGGCTCATTGAGGAAAGATTCAAAAGTATCATGATTATAGTGGTAGTAATTGAGCCCACCTCCATTCGTGCCGATCCAGATATTTCCAGCCTTGTCTTCCAATAATTTATTGACATAGCTATTGGTAAGGGCATGTTGCGGTTCTTTGAAATTGCCCTCGTAAGCAAGATAGTGCTCGCCATCGTAGCGATTAAGGCCGTAGCGTGAGCCAAACCACATAAACCCTTTCTTATCTTGAATAATGCTGGTTATGGACTGTTGGGAAAGGCCCTCAGAAATTGTGTAGAACTTAACATCCTTATCTTGAGCATGAATGCTCGTCACAGAGAATAAGAGTATAAAAATGAAAAATTGCTTCATTGTTTATGGGGTCCTGAGGTCGGTAAGATACTCAAACTAAGATAAAAAAAGCTATTAATACATTATTTGACTTAGCTCAGATTCTTATCATCAACTCATAAGAAAGGCAGACCATTTTGTCCGGCCTGCCTCCGTCATTAGTCGCTTTTTAAAGCAACTATTCAGGCAAATCGTTTATGCTTCTGAATAGTTGCTCTGTTTTTTATCGTTTAATAATTGTTTTGTTCTAGCCCATAAGACCTTACGTCAACTATAGGTATAGGCAGCAGATTATGTTTTCCAGCTACATAGCCACGGCTTCCAAGCTCTTGTTCTGCCAAGCCCCACCGAACCAAGTCGATATACCTGAATCCTTCAAAGGCCAACTCTAACTGCCTTTCCAGCACTATATCATCAAAGGTAATTGCCGACAATTCGGCCACATTAGATCTGCGTCGAACCTCATTGACATAATCAAGGGCTAGACCTGGATCACCATCTCTGAAATAAGCTTCCGCTGCCATTAAAAGCACATCGGCATATCGGATCAAACGCCAGTTGGTGCCCATATTCAGTGGAGAGTCGCCTGCCGAACCGGTTTCTGTTGTATAAGTGCCATACTTCCTGCGGATAAAACCTTCATAATCGTGAAGGGTAGGATCAGTAAAGTTTCCACCCAATGCTTTTAACTCAGCTTCTGACATGATCGTAGCTTCCTTTCGTTCACTGGTTTCCTCTCCAGCAGCTACAAAGGCATCCCATATTTTTTGAGTAGGCGTATTGACTCCCCAGCCGGCCACTAAAGTATCTCCAGGAATAGGCTCGTAGAGCTGCTCCCTTGGCCCCATCAATTGTATAAAAATATTGCTTTCTGGTCTCCAATCCCACGGAAAGTTGGCCCAGGTATATGCTTGACCAGAAGCAAAGCTCAATTCGAACAAGGATTCAATCCCAAATTCACCTTGCTTAGCAAATACTGCTGCTATGGATGGTGCCAAGTCATATGAAGGATCGTCTATTACTTCTTGCAAGACCGTCGCTGCTTCCCCCCATTTTTCTTGATAAAGATAAGCTTTCCCTAGAAGTGCTTGGGCGGCCCCTTTAGACATACGGAATTTATCTCCGGCGCTATAATCGTTTTTTATAGGCAAATCAGGAATACTCTCTGTTAAATCATTTTCTATGAGTCTATACACGTCTGCTTTTGGCATACGAGGAAAATTAGACCATTCTTCTGGAAGGATATCTCTGGTAACTATAGGCACATCACCCCATAATGAAACCAGATCAAGATAATTATAAGCTCTTAACGCTTTTGCTTCTGCAACCAGTCTTTTCTTGGTAGCATTATCAGGCTCTACAAAATTAATCACACGATTTGCATTGAAAATGGCATTATAGGTCAAGCGCCAATTTGCAATTACTATTTCATTTTCTGGCCCAAATGTAAAGTCATCAAGTGCTTGATAAGGAGGTTGGTCACCTGGCCCTGCGCCGCCTGCATTGCTCTCGTCAGATGGCAAAGTCTTCAAAAGATACATACAGCTATTCCAGCTTGAGTTATATGACGCTGACATCACATCGTAAATTGCAGTAGTGGCTTGTGTAGCTCCAATTTCAGTTGTATAAAGATTATCGGCAGGAATGGCACCCTGTATCTCTTGTTCCAAAAAAACATCTGTACACCCACTTCCCAATAAGAGGACAGGAGCAATTCCAACGGTTAAATATTTATATATCAAATTTCTCATAGTTTTTTCTTTTCGATTCTAAAAATTCAATTGTACACCAAACATTGCTTTTCTAGGCAAGGGATAGCCCCCTCGGTCAATCCCCACAGATCTTCCTTCGCCTACTTCAGGATCCATACCCGGATACTTGGTAAAAGTGAAGTAGTTATCCAAAGAAGCATATACCCTTAGGTTTCTGATATTGATACCTTCTAAAAGAGCACTTGGCAAGGTATAACCTAACTGTAACTGACGTATGCGCAAATACGAACCGTCAAATACCATCAAGTCGCTATTATAAATATATACACTCTCGGTTTCAGCCCTGAACCAGTCATTGGTTTTATTCTGAGGTGTCCATCGGTCTGTAAAAAAGAATTCAGGTCTGTTGTTCGATTGTCTGTCGGTCCTATTAAAACCCATCAATACTTCATTCCCTATCTGACCTTGGGCGAATACTAAAAGATCAAAGCCTTTGTATGCGAGGTTGATGCGAGCCCCAAAAATCATATCAGGATGCGGGCTACCAATATTGGTTTGGTCAGCCAAGGTGATTTGGTTATCACCATTCACATCTACTACCCTAGGGTCTCCTGGCTCTGGTTGATAACCTGAAATACTGGATGTATAAACATCAACTTCTCCTTGATCCTGGAATATACCATCTGTTTTATAGCCATGGAAGTACCAGATGGGATTCCCGACATCAAACATAGTAGCCGTCCAGCCTGTTCCAACGTCATCACCATTCAAGGAACCTACAATAGGGTTTAGATAAGTTACCTCATTTTTTAAAGTGCTGAAGTTCGCCGCCACTTCGTATTGCAATGCCCTTGACACATCACTGCGATAGCTTAGCTCAAACTCCCAGCCCCTGTTCTCGACAGTTCCTCCATTGATAAATTCTAGTTCATTACCTGCAGGCCCAAAAGAAGTACCTGGAGTTAGCAAGTCCTTGGTCTTTTTAATAAAATAGTCTGTGGTAAAAGTTAATCTATTATTAAAGAATGTCAAATCAGCACCAATGTCTATTTGCTCACTGGTTTCCCAAGCCAACTCCGGATTGGTTAGCTTTAAAGGTGATGCTGCTACCAAATAATTGCCTTGTGCATCCAGATAGCCGGGTTGCTGAGGGGTGATTGTACTTAACCACTGGCCGATCTCTAAAGCTGCAAGACTGCCATTCCTTCCCCAGCTTGCTCTTAATTTTGCAGCATTCATTATATTTGAAATGCCTCCTGCATAGAAATCTTCGTTGGATATGGTCCACCCTGCAGAAACAGAAGGGAAATAACCCCAATTATTGCCATCCGCCAAAAGGGAAGATCCATCCCGTCTAAGCGTGGCATTGATCAAGTACTTGTCTTTATAGCCATAGGTGACCCTTCCAAAATAAGAAAGTAGAGAATTTTGGTTGGCATTGCTCCCTACTTTATCTTGGGTATCGGGTGCGTAATCGGCATGTGCAAATAAATCATCCTCCATAAACATACCGGAGTAGGTACCCTCTACATAGTCCCAGTGGTTTTCTAAAGCAGACATCCCCAAAAGAACACTGAAATCATGGTAGCCAATAGTGTTCTGATAGGTGGCAAAGTTTTCCCATTGCCAAGTCAGCCAGTTTTCATTCCGGTTCCTACCATTGGCTTCATTATTTAATGCATTTGGATTGTACCAGAATGTAGGAGTCCAATAAGCCTCTCTTTGAAATGCTGCGTCGACGCCGTAGCGAGTAGTAATTGTTAGTCCCTTAAAAGGAGTAATATCAGCATAGATGTTACCCACTATTTTATTTTGGGTCAAGCCTCCTTTAAATGTTTCCAATCTGGATACCGGATTGTAGTACTCACCTAATACATACCGAGAAAGACCATAATAGTTGCCATTTTCATCCTTTCTTAAAGGATGACCAGCAGCAATAGCATCCAGTAAATGCTGAGGGTAATTATTAGCGTCTGTATAAACTACAGGCGTAAGCGGATCCATTGAAAGCGCACTGCTGAGGAGGCTACCAAACTCATCGTTTTCAGAAATAGCATTCCTTTTAAAATTTGAATAGGACAATCTTTCCCCCACTTTTAACCATGGCTTTATCTGATGATCTGTATTCACCCTAACTGTGATTCTGTCAAAACGAGCCTTGTCGCCACCCACGATCCCTTCCTGGGTAAAGTAGGTTCCTCCTACCATATACGTGGAATTTTCCGAACCACCACTAAAGGTAAGCGAGTGACTTTGTTGAGGAGCAGTGGTAAATACCTCATCTAGCCAGTTGGTGCCTACGGGATCTGTCACATCACTGGCAGAGGGCCTTGTACCAGTGCCTGCTTCTTCATTATAGATCTGGTATTGACGCGCGTTCATCAGTGGCATCGCATCTCCTACGGACTGCACCCCAAATTGGCCATGGTAGTTAACCTCAGCGCCACCCCTTTTACCGGTTTTGGTAGTAATGATCACTACGCCATTGGCTCCTTCAGCACCATATATAGCGGCTGATGCAGCATCTTTCAATACTTCTATAGAGGCTATCTCTGACGGATCAAGGTATTCAATACCTCCCGCTCGCATACCATCTACAATAAATAGAGGCTGAGAGCTGTTGTTGGAGCCTGCTCCACGTATTCTAATGGACACAGGACTGCCAGGAGAGCCTGAAGTAGGCAAAACGGTAACGCCGGCCGTCCTTCCTTGAAGTGCTTGCTCTACCCGCTGATTCGAAATGGTTTGCAGTTCATCTTCCCTAACAGAAGAAATAGCTGCAGTAACCACACTTTTCCTCTGCGTGCCATAACCTATTACTACCACCTCCTCAAGCGAAGTAACATCTGGTGCTAAAGAAAGATCAATGACAGACCTGTTGTTGATTGCTACTTCTTGAGTAATATAGCCTACCGAGGAGAAAACTAGGGTATTGTTTCCGGCAGGAACGCTTAGGGTATAGCCACCCTCAATATTTGTGACCGTACCTGTAGTGGTACCTTTTACTACTACAGTGACACCAGGCAGTGTTTGCCCAGATTCAGCATCGGAGACTGTTCCGGAAATGCTCATTTGCCCATAGCTTAAAAATGGGAGCAAGAAAATGAGCCCAAAAAGTGGAATTTTTAAATAGTTAAAGTTTACCATATGTTTGTTTGTTTTAATTTGAGCGAAAAGTACGTATTGATATGTCATCCCTTGTGGACAAATGTTTCAATAAGCAAGGGGGTTTGTCGCAAACGTTTGTAAACTTATTAACTACACAGTATCACCATATTGCATTTAGTTCCTAATACGGATTTCGAATGACAAATCTGATATTTACATGGACAACAGCCGCCAACCTTACATCCAGTAAAAAAAAGTTTTTTCCATCCATTCATAAAAAAAGCTTAAGTAAGATAAAAGACAATCTTTCTTAACCTCTATATTTACAGCGCAATGTTATGGCCTTCACTAGGCAAAAAGTATATGAGAACCTTATCTTTTTTTAAGTACCAAGGCACGGGCAATGATTTTGTAATGATTGACAATCGACTCGGTCATTTCGATGTATCCGATGATGCATTGGTCATCCAATTATGTGACAGGAAGTTTGGTATTGGTGCAGATGGTCTTATCCTGATACAAAACCATCCGGACTGCGATTTTGAAATGATATACTTCAATGCAGATGCAACAAAAAGCATGTGCGGAAATGGTAGCCGGTGCGCCGTGCGGTTTGCCCATCAGCTCGGCATTATAGAACGCCATTGTACTTTCATGGCCTTTGACGGCCTTCATACAGCCACAACCGACGGGGAACTAGTGAACCTGAAAATGGGCAATGTGCAACATATTCAAAACAGGGATGAAGATGATTTCTTTGTCAATACCGGGTCTCCTCACCACGTGCGCATCGTCAAGAATATAAAAAACTTCCCTGTATTTGAAGAAGGAGCATTCATTCGTAACAATGAAATGTATAAAACGGAAGGCACCAATGTGAATTTTGTTGAGTTACAACCAGACAACTCTATATATGTCCGAACTTATGAGCGAGGTGTAGAGGCAGAAACGCTTTCTTGTGGTACCGGAGTAACAGCCAGTGCCATAGTTGCGAGTAACATGGGTTATAAAAGTCCAGTTCAAGTAAATACCTTGGGAGGCTCCTTAGAAGTATCGTTCATAAGAAATAATGATGAGAGTTTCAGTGAGATTTACCTAAGCGGACCGGCACAAGAAGTATATGAAGGGAGAATAACCGTTTGATGGGCAATTTGTATCCATACTTTTGCTTAATATTCCCAACCTTATCCTTTATGGTATTTCTTAAAAAGACACCCTAGAGGAAGTGGGTATCCATAGGTTGGTTTCGCCTATATCATTTCACTTTCTTCTTTAAATCTAAACACTGCCACCTTTCATATTGGCAACATATTTGAATGTTGATCCAGATTACATTTTTATGACAAATAGCCAAGAGGTTATGACAGATATGGATGTCTTCAAGCTATTTTAGGTTATTAATGTCAAAGTAGTTACAACAATTTATTGAAAAGGCCTTACCTTTAGGCCATAAATATATTAGAATACTATGTTAAATTTTCTTACAAAGGGATTGGCCAAAATGTTTGGCACAAAGTCAGATAAAGATGTCAAGCAGGTTTTGCCTTATGTAGACCAAATCAATCAAGAATTTGAAAAACTCGCTTCGATAAGTGACGACGACCTTAGGAATAAAACTACAGAGGTCAAAGCCATTATTGATCAGAAGCTCAAGAGCATAGATGACAATATTGCTGCGCTGCACCAAGAGATCGATAATGAGCCGGATCTGGATATAGATAAAAAAGAGGCACTTTTCAATCAAATAGATAAGCTAGAGGAGGAAAGAAATAAAGAGCTTGAAGTAGTGCTGATGGAAGTGCTCCCACAAGCCTTTGCCATAGTAAAAGAAACAGCCCGCCGATTAACTGTCAACAAAAAGCTGGTGGTAACTGCCACGATGCAGGACAAGGAGTATGCGGCTACTCATGATAATGTGACCATAGAAGGCGAGAAGGCCATATGGTCCAACACCTGGATAGCAGGTGGCACAGAAGTCACCTGGGAAATGATCCACTACGATGTACAGCTCATTGGGGGTATCGTGCTCCACCAAGGGAAAATTGCCGAAATGGCCACTGGAGAAGGTAAAACATTGGTAGCTACACTTCCTGCTTTTTTAAATGCATTGGCTAATCGGGGCGTTCATGTGGTAACCGTAAACAGCTACCTGGCCAAAAGGGATAGTGAATGGATGGCGCCATTGTTTCAGTTTCATGGCATGACGATCGACTGTATCGACAGTTACCAGCCTAATAGCGAAGAAAGAAAAAAGGCATACAGGGCCGATATCACTTATGGCACTAACAACGAGTTTGGGTTTGATTACCTGCGCGACAATATGTCACGCGACCCAAAAGACCTTGTGCAAAGAAAACACCATTTTGCCATGGTAGATGAGGTTGACTCTGTTTTAATTGACGATGCTCGTACGCCACTTATCATCTCTGGGCCCGTTCCTAAAGGGGACGAACATGAGTTTTACGATCTCAAGCCAAGGATTGCCAAACTTGTAGATGCGCAAAGGAAAGTCGTGGGAGATTTCCTCTTGGATGCCAAGAAAAAAATCAAGGAGAATGATAAAGAAGGGGGACTTCCTCTATTCCGGGCATATAGAGGCTTGCCTAAATACAAACCTTTGATCAAGTTCTTGAGTGAGACGGGTATGCGGCAGATCCTGCAAAAAACGGAGAACTTTTACCTCCAAGAAAACTCAAAGGCAATGCCTGAAGCCGATGAACCGCTTTATTTTACGATTGATGAAAAGCACAACACTATTGACCTGACAGAAAAGGGCATTGACCTGATAACAGGGGATGGTGAAGACCCGCAATTTTTTATTCTTCCTGACATCGGGATAGAAATAGCCAACATAGAAAACGACCTAACGATTTCTGACGAGGAAAGGCTTCAAAAAAAGGATGCATTGATCAAAGATTATTCCATAAAGGCACAGCGCATTCATACAGTTAATCAACTGCTAAAAGCATACACCCTGTTTGAGAAAGATACTGAGTATATACTCGTAGATGGCAAGGTAAAAATAGTAGATGAACAAACCGGCCGTGTAATGGAAGGAAGAAGATACTCGGACGGGCTGCACCAAGCTATTGAGGCTAAGGAAAACGTAAAGATCGAGGACGCAACCCAAACCTACGCCACCATTACCCTCCAGAATTACTTTAGGATGTACCACAAATTGGCAGGTATGACCGGTACGGCAGAAACAGAAGCTGGAGAGTTTTGGGAAATTTACAAACTCGATGTGGTCGTTATCCCCACGAATAAGCCCATCATACGGGACGACCGTGAAGATAAAGTCTACAAAACCGTAAGGGAGAAGTTTAATGCCGTGGCAGATGAGATCACTGAACTAACGCAGGCAGGCAGACCAGTACTGGTAGGAACTACTTCCGTAGAAATATCAGAGCTGCTGAGCAGAATGCTGAAAATCCGAAATATCCCTCACCAAGTGCTCAATGCCAAGCAGCATCAGCGCGAGGCGGAAGTCGTTGCAGCAGCTGGAAAATCAGGCACCGTAACGATTGCGACAAACATGGCAGGTCGGGGAACGGACATTAAACTAAGTCAGGAATCGAGAGCTGCAGGAGGTTTGGCCATAGTAGGTACTGAAAGGCATGAGTCGCGACGTGTGGACAGGCAGTTGCGCGGTAGAGCAGGACGTCAGGGAGATGTGGGATCTTCTCAGTTCTTTGTTTCTCTGGAAGACAACTTGATGCGGCTTTTCGGATCGGACAGGATAGCCAGGCTTATGGATAGAATGGGGCTTGAGGAAGGAGAAGTAATCCAACACTCGATGATTACCAAATCCATCGAAAGAGCACAGAAAAAAGTAGAAGAGAATAACTTCGGAATAAGAAAAAGGCTACTGGAGTACGATGACGTAATGAACTCTCAAAGAGAGGTGATCTACACGAGGCGAAAAAATGCCCTCTTCGGCGAAAGACTCCAGCTAGACATCATGAACATGTTGTATGACACATGCGACGACATTGTGTTGAACAATAAAGCCGCCAACAATTATGACGGTTTTAAGTTGACCGTGTTGAGTGTGCTGGGAATGGATTATGCCATATCGGAAGACGAGTTTATAACAATCGCTCCAGAAGATCTGTCCAGAAGTCTATATGACAAAGCATATGCGCACTATCAACAAAAGAATAAAGCAATTGCAGAGAAGGCTTCTCCTATAATCAAGGACATATTTGAGAAAAAAGGAGCAACCATTGATGACATTCTTGTACCTTTTACTGATAGGAAAAAACAAATAGGCGTTGCTTCAAACCTAAAGAAAAATGTGGATTCACAGTGCAAAGAGCTGATCAAGTCGATGGAAAAGATTTCTGCGCTAGCTTTTATAGACCAAGCCTGGAAAGAGCACCTTAGGGAAATGGACGACCTGAAGCAATCAGTACAGAATGCGGTATATGAGCAAAAAGACCCACTACTGATCTATAAATTTGAAGCATTTGAATTGTTCAAGGCCTTTTTGGCAAAAGTGAATCAGGACACCATTTCATTCTTGATCAAAGCCGATCTGCCAGTACAACAAGCAGAAGATGTGCGAGAAGCCAGAGCACCTAGAAGGGAAACGCAGAGGCTTAACGAAACAAAAGAAGAAAGCCACTCCCTGCTAACAGGAAAAAGCTCTGATAGCCGAAACAGGCCCCCCGTAGAAAAGGTTGCCCCGGTGAAGTCTGCAAAAGTGGCAGGAAGGAATGACAGAGTGAGTGTACAGTATCCAGACGGAACAATTAAAAAAGATGTGAAGTTTAAAACTGTAGAGGAGGACGTGCTCAACAATAAATGTGTGATTATCGACCAATAGCCTTGTTGAGCATATAATCTCAATAATTTTTCGTTGGTTGAAATAAACAGGTTGAGAAAAGGGTTAATATTTTAATACCATACACATGCGAACAGTGAATTATTATTTCCTATATCTTATAGCAGGTGGCCTTTTTGGTTGCGGCGCCAGCACTTCTATGACGAGCTCTAGCAATGCCTATCGGGAAGACCTTTCTGTCCATCGGATGCAATATGAGCATATAGAGGAGGCCCCCGGCACCGAGCGATTTAAAGAGGTGCCCATATCGGGCAAAATAGAACCTCAATCAGACATTACAGACGAGCTTAATAACCGGTTGGAAGCCATAGCAGAAGACAATAATAGAAAAATAATTTCTGGCTATACCATATTGGTTTACTCCGGCCCTAGTAGGGATGAGGCCAATAAGTCAAAAGATATGGTATATAGAGTATTGCCCGACTCACGCCCTCAGATTCAGTATGTACAACCATACTATAGAGTAAAAGTAGGAAGATTTGTCGAGCGGATCGAAGCCCAAAAGAAATTTACGACATTGAAAAAAGAGTTCCCTACAGCAATGCTCGTTCCGGAAAGATTTACGCTCAACTAAATCCACAAGATCTATATGAACATCAAGGAAAGGATCAAGCAGCTCGCCAAGGAATCCGCAAAAGAAATTGTGGCCATACGAAGACACCTGCATGCTAACCCAGAGCTTTCCTTTAAAGAGTTCAATACTGCCCAATATATAGCAGAAAGGCTTGAAGCTTACGGAATCCCCTATCAAAAGATGGCCAATACTGGTCTCGTGGCGATGATAGAAGGTCAGCGTGACCCTGACTATAAAGTAATTGCATTGCGGGCAGACATCGATGCGTTGCCGATTATAGAAGCGAATGATGTTCCGTACAAATCCCAGAACGAGGGCGTTATGCATGCCTGTGGCCATGATGTGCACACTTCATCACTGCTAGGCACAGCCAAAATACTGATGTCATTAAAAGACCAGCTACGAGGGTCCGTTAAACTCATCTTTCAACCTGGAGAAGAAAAAATGCCTGGTGGAGCCTCTATTATGATAAAAGAAGGAGTGCTAGAAAACCCAAAACCTGCCAGTATTTTAGGGCAGCATGTCATGCCTTTCATCCCTGTAGGGAAAGTAGGCTTCAGAAGTGGCATGTATATGGCAAGTACTGATGAAATTTATTTTACCGTAAAAGGAAAAGGTGGCCATGCAGCAACTCCTGAGAAAAACATCGATCCAGTCTTGATCACATCCCATATCATCGTGGCCTTACAACAGATCGTAAGCAGGCACGTAGATCCCAAACTTCCCTGTGTGCTTTCCTTTGGCAAGGTAATCGCCAACGGTGCCACCAATATCATTCCTGATGAAGTAAAGGTAGAGGGGACGTTTAGAACTATGGACGAGCCTTGGCGTGCAGAAGCCCATAAAAGGATGAAAAAAATGGCAGAAAGCATTGCTGAGGGAATGGGGGGAGCATGCGAATTTACCATATTGAATGGCTATCCGTATTTGAAAAATAATCCAGAATTGACAGCAAGATCACGAGCCAATGCGGTAGCATACCTTGGCGAGGAAAACGTTGTAGACCTGGATTTATGGATGGCCGCTGAAGACTTCTCTTACTATTCCCAACAGGTTCCTGCTTGCTTCTATAGGCTAGGCACCCGAAATGAAGCAAAAGGAATAATCTCTTCTGTACATACCCCCACTTTTGACATTGATGAAGAAGCACTGGAAATAGGTCCAGGGTTAATGGCTTGGCTCGCATTCAATGAACTCGCAGCAGAGAAGACAGAAAACGAGATTTAGGTGTCAAGTTCTAGACATATGGTAGCCTAAACATAAGATACTGGTAAAAAAAAATGGAATAGGGCTTAAGAAAAATAGTCCTTGCATTTTGTGGTAGTAAACTATGGACTGAATTAGTTAATTTTATGGCGATCTAAAGTAATCACAGGAGATTGAATAATTCAGAGAAAACAAACAATAAGAGCATGTGCTGGACAAGGTTATTGTCCGATAGCCTACCAGGGAAGAAGACCCAAAGTCAAGAAGATTCGAGCAGAAGCATTTTTGAAAGGGATTATGACAGGATAATTTTCTCACACCCTTTTAGGAGACTTCAAGATAAGACCCAGGTATTTCCGTTGCCAGAACATGATTTTGTGCACACCCGACTAACCCACAGCTTAGAGGTGTCTAGTGTGGGCCGTTCTTTGGGCAAGAAAGTAGGAGACGCTTTGATGCAGCGCTATCCTGAGCTGTCTGAAAAACACTATAGCGCTTTCGATTTTGGGGCAGTTGTAGCAGCAGCCTCTCTCACCCATGACCTCGGCAATCCGCCGTTCGGACATTCTGGCGAAGACGCCATCTCAGATTTCTTTCTTCACCATCCAGTTGCACAGCCCTTTAAGGAATACTTGACAGAAAAAGAATGGGCTGACCTTACCCATTTTGAAGGAAATGCTCAAGGATTTCGGTTACTGAACAAAGGGAGTTATCAAGGATTGCGGCTTACGGCAGCCACTAGAGCAGCATTTACCAAATATCCTAGAGAGTCGCTCATTGCTTCAAAAGACCCTTTGCGTTGCAGCCAAAAAAAGTACGGTTTCTTTCAAAGCGAACGCAATAGCTTTATAGCCTTGGCAGAAGAAACAGGATTGCTAAACCTGGGCAACGAAACCGATGCGGTCTGGGTGAGGCATCCATTGGCATTTTTGGTGGAAGCCGCAGACGATATATGCTATCATTTGATTGACCTGGAAGATGGCTGTCGATTAGGCTTGGTGAGCTTGGAAGAGACCATAGCCCTTATGGCTGGCATATTGCAAGAAAAGTTTGATCCTGAAAAACTACAGAAAATTGTGGATCCCGAAGAAAAAATCGGGTTGCTCAGGGCGCTCTCTATCGGCGTACTGATAGAACAATGTGAAGAGGTATTCTTGCAACATGAAAAAGCTATACTCAGGGGCACTTTCGACAAACCTCTAACGACTGTGATTGAAGGAAAAGCTACGTTGGATAAAATAAGAGAGGTTTCTGTTGCTAAAATATACCGGTCTCGTATTGTCTTGGAAACTGAAGTAGCGGGCTTTGAAGTTATCACCGGACTGTTAGAAGCCATCGCACAAGCCATTTATGCTAAAAAATTCAGACCAGACAGATTCTCATCCCATAAAAAAAGCATCTTACGGCTTCTGCCAGTAGGCCTTCAAGAAAACCTGAATGCAAAAGATGTTTCAACTTACGAGATTCTGATGGAGAGCGTTGACTTTGTGTCAAGTATGACTGACTCTTATGCCCTTACGTTCTATAGAAGAATTAAAGGAATTGCATTGCCTGGTAAAGGCTGATATAAAACTCATCGAGCAATAAACAAGAATGCGGTTACCCTAAAAAATAGTAAAATTCATTATTTGGCTAAAAAACCTGCCAACCACTGAGGGGTCGACGACAATACTGAACACTATGCCTAAAAGAGCGCCATAAAGGTGAGCATCATGGTTAATATTACCGCCCATTTTCTTTCCTTGAAAATAAGAATATAACAAGTACAATATACCCAGAATAAAACCTGGCAGACATAGAATCGCAAAAAGGCATATTTCGTTAAGGGGAAAGAACATAATGCTGCTGAATACAACAGCCGACACCCCTCCCGAAGCACCTAGTGCATTATAATGAGGATTATTTTTGTTCTTGAGATAAGTAGGCAAGTCTGCCAGTACTATGGCCAAAAGGTAAAATCCCACAAATAAAAGCAGGCCCATTGTGCCAAAATAGTGTTGGTAAAGGCCTTCTACAATACGCCCAAAGAAATAAAAAGTGAACATGTTGAACAAAAGGTGCATTTGGTCGGCATGGATAAAGCCAGAAGTCACAAAACGATAATATTCTTTGTTCCTATTCACCCTGTATGGATTGAACATACTTTTGTGCATGATATGGGGTTTGTTCCATGCATAAAAGCTGGCAATAACCGTGATGGCAATAATAATAATTGTAATAGACATTATTTTTCTCTGTTGATGAGTTGCTCAGCAAATTGCCTGAGTATGATTTTCTTTTCTTCGGATACCTCCATGTTCCTGAGTGCTTCGAATGCTGCCTCGAAGTAATAATTTATTTTCCCTTCAGTCAGAGACTCGACACCCAGCTTATCATATATTGTCTTTACCGCCCTTACCTTTTCTTCAGGATTAAACTGCGTCTGCGACAACCAAAATGAAAGCTGTTGTCTTTCTTCTCCTTCGGCCAGTTCCAGGGCTTTTATTAGTAAAAACGTTTTCTTGTTTGCAATGATGTCTCCTCCTACTTGTTTTCCAAACTTCTCTTTATCAGCATATACATCAAGGAGGTCGTCCTTCAACTGAAAACCTATGCCCATATACTCACCAAAAACTTTGAGCAAGTACCTGTCACGATCTGATGCTCCACCTAGGATAGCACCCAACTCTAGGGAAAAACCTAAAAGCACGGCTGTCTTGAGGGTGATCATATTGATGTAGGCCTCCTCTTCTACCTCTTCTATGGTTTCAAAATTCATGTCCATCTGCTGGCCTTCGCATACCTTGGCGGCGCAGTCGTTGAATGCCCTTAGCACATGCGATAACTTTTCTCCTTCTAGGTCTGCAAAAAGCTCGTAGGCTTTCACAAGCATCACATCACCTGATAGGATGGCAATGTTGTTGTTCCACTTCTCATGTACAGTGGCCTTGCCTCTTCTAAGAGGCGCTTGGTCCATTATATCATCGTGCATCAAAGTAAAATTGTGGAAGACCTCTACCGCCAATGCATATTGAACAATGGTTTCCACGTCAGGCTTGTAGGCATTATAGGCCAGAAGCGTTAGTAAAGGACGCATTCTTTTGCCGCCTAACGCCATAATATAGGAGATAGGAGCATATAGCTCCTTAGGTTGTTTTTCTATATCTAATGATTGCAGACCTTCTTCAATAAGGTCAAAATACTTTCCCAAACGTCCGTCCAGTTGCATAATCGTTGTTTAATATGCCTATAAGCAGGCACAAAGATTGGTATTGATGTTGAGCAATAAAAATTTGGAATATAAATCTGTAATGTCTGGAGCTTTCCTATTTTGCTACTTAACGAAAGCCAAATCAATGGTCCGCTTGGCTATGTCAGTCTGCACTACTTTTACCCTTACCTTATCTCCCAGCGTAATAATCTTCTTATTCCTCTTGCCGATTATACGATAATTTTTTTCGTCAAACTCATAATAGTCGTCTGTCATTTCAGACATCCTTACCATGCCTTCGCACTTTGTCGAGATTATCTCTACAAAAACGCCCCATTCTGTTACCCCAGTCACAAGTCCATCGAAGTCTTCGTTGAGCATGGTCTGCATAAACTCTACCTGCTTGAATTTTATCGAGGCACGTTCAGCATCTGCGGCCCGCTTTTCCATTTCAGATGAGTGTAGGCATCTTTCCTCGTAATCATCCTTATCGGCCGACTTCCCATTTTCGAGATAATGCTGCAATAAGCGGTGTACCATCACATCGGGATACCTCCTGATAGGCGAAGTAAAGTGGGTATAATGGTCGAATGCCAATCCAAAATGTCCTTTCGCCTCAGTAGTATATTTTGCTTTAGCCATAGTGCGGATTGCCAAAGCCTCCAACACATTTTGTTCGGGCTTGCCTTCTATGTCTTCTATAAGCCGGTTCATCGATTTGGCTATGGCATTTTCATTGATCGTCAGTGAGTGGCCAAACTTTTTTGCAAATACCGAAAAAGCATCCAATTTTTCAGGGTCAGGGTAGTCGTGTGTCCTGTATACAAAAGTCTTGGAATTGTCCTCGTTGCCCTTTTTCTTTTTGTCTTTCTTTAAGCTGAACACAAACTCCGCCACCTTCTTGTTGGCCAAAAGCATAAACTCTTCTATGAGCTTGTGTGCATCCTTTCTTACTTTTGGCACAACGGCAAGTGGTTTCCCTTTTTCGTCAAGTTTAAATTTGACTTCTACTGTCTCGAAATTGATGGCACCCGCCATAAACCTCGAAGCCCGGAGTTTCAAGGCCAACTTATTGAGCTGGACTATCTCTTTGGCATATTCTCCTTCCAATTGCTCGATTCTTTGCTGCGCATCTTCGTATGAGAAGCGATGGTCGGAATTAATGACTGTCCTTCCAAACCACTGATTTACTACCTGAGCATTTTTGTTCATCTCAAAAACAGCAGAAAACGTCAACTTGTCTTCATTCGGCCTTAATGAACAAAGGTCATTAGAAAGCTTCTCTGGAAGCATAGGTATCGTCCGATCAACCAAATATACAGAAGTGGCCCTCTCAAAAGCTTCTTCATCTAACGCCGACCCTGGCTTGAGATAATGAGAAACATCGGCGATGTGTATCCCGATTTCATAATTTCCGTTCTCCAATACCTGAAAAGAAAGGGCGTCGTCAAAATCTTTGGCATCTTCCGGATCGATCGTAAAGGTCGTCACATCCCGCATATCCCTTCGCTTGGCAATTTCCTTCTTTGTAATGCCCGGCTTGAGGTCTTGAGCCTTGGACTCCAACTCCTCTGAAAAGGAAAAAGGCAGGCCATACTCTGCCATTATTGCATGGATTTCTGTTTCGTTATCGCCACTGGCACCCAACACGACCAAAACTTCCCCTTGTGGGTTTTCGTCTTTTTTCTTGGGCCATTTATTCACCCGCACAATTACCTTGTCGTTATGGTTCGCTCCCTTTATGCTGTCCAAAGGCACAAAAACATCAAAATGTGTTTTTTTACTGTCAGGCACCACAAAGGCATATCTAGTAGATATCTCAATTTTTCCTACAAACTCCTCCCTTTTCCTTTCGAGAATCTCTACTACCTCTCCTTCTTCCCTGCCATCTTTGGCCTTGCCGTACACTACTACCCGCACAGTATCACCATCTAAGGCATTGTGCATAGCTTCTGCTTTTATACGGATGTCCTTTTCTACCTCTGGAGAAACGATAAAGGCAAACCGCGGATTTACAAAGTCCACTGTACCTGTAACGTAGTTAGGCTCACCCTCTTGTGACCTAAAATTACCATTGCGTAATTGCTCCACTTCTCCGGAAACAGCCAACTTGTCTAAAATATTAGACATAGCCTTTTGCGACTGTTTGT
This sequence comes from uncultured Roseivirgaceae bacterium, assembly GCA_964440915.1. Lineage (GTDB taxonomy): Bacteria > Bacteroidota > Bacteroidia > Cytophagales > Cyclobacteriaceae > CAMPJM01. The sequence continues at coordinate 11,717 of CAYTTV010000009.1, read as the reverse complement.
CTTTAAAGCCTAGCTCCTTGGCAATTTGTTTATGTGAGTATTCTTTCGGCTGATGGGCGTAAAAAAATGCTAACAGCTGATCTTTTATATATTCCGCATTGACGGAAGTAGGGGTATTTGTCTTATTTTTTGGTTTTCTATTCGACATACTAAAAATTATGGTATTTATTGTGTGATTTTTCGCAACATCTGCGTCCGTCTGATTTCCTGCAAATCGCCTCGAGGAATCGCTTCTATTAATTTGCGGGTATAATCTTTCTGGGGATTTTCAAAAAGTGTTTCAGGATACCCCTTCTCTTCTATTTTACCGTTATTCATGACAAGAATTCTATCTGAAATAAACTTCACCACACCAAGGTCGTGAGAGATAAAAATATAAGTAAAGTTGTATTTTGCTTTGAGTTCGTTCAGGAGGTTCAACACCTGAGCCTGCACGGAAACATCTAATGCAGAAACCGACTCATCGCATATAATAAAACGGGGATTGAGGGCCAGTGTTCGAGCGATGCATATTCTTTGGCGCTGTCCACCAGAAAACTCGTGTGGATAGCGGTAAAAATATTCTCCCTTCAGATTAACAGTTTCCAGAAGTTCGACCACACGTTCTTTCCTTTGTTTATTGTTAGACAACACCCCATGTACTTGCATAGGTTCCATAATGGCTTCCCCTACTGTCATGCGTGGATTAAGGGAAGCATATGGATCTTGAAAAATGATCTGCATCTCTTTGCGCAACTTGCGCATCCGGGCATTAGAAGCCGTTCCCAGTTCCTCATCTTCAAAATATACCTTGCCAGCAGTGGGCTCCATCAGTCGCAATATCGACCTCCCTAAGGTCGTCTTGCCACATCCCGACTCTCCCACCAAACCCAAAGTCTCGCCAGGATATACTTCAAAACTCACATCGTCTACTGCTTTTACATAACCCGTTGGCTTTCCCCAAAAGCGACTTCCCATAGGAAAGTAGGTTTTGAGATGCTCTACTCTGAGAAGGGGATCATTGCTATATAAGGTCTTCCGTAGTTGCTTGATCTCATCTTGGCTCTGGGCGTTCAAAAGGATTGCCTCTCCAACAGAACTGTATTTTTGTGCCACTTCAGTAAGCTCTCCCTCTGGAGACCGGTCCATAAAATCGGATATGGTGGGCAGAACCTTTAGCTTTATGTCTACTCTTGGCCTGCAAGCCAAAAGTCCCTTCGTATATGGGTGCTTAGGATTTGAAAATATCTCCCATAGCGTGCCCTGCTCCACAATCTTTCCTTGGTACATGACAATTACCCGGTCGGCTATCTCTGCTATTACGCCCAAATCGTGCGATATAAAAACAATGGAAGTGTCCTGAATGTCGCGCAACTGCTTCATCAACTTCAATATATTGGCCTGAACTGTCACGTCAAGAGCGGTTGTAGGTTCGTCTGCAATAAGAATAGAAGGATTGCAAGACATGGCCATGGCAATCATGACACGTTGCTTCTGACCTCCAGAGAGCTCATGAGGGTAGGCTTTGAAGATATAGGCTGGACTCGGCAGTTGTACTTTGGCAAATAGCTCAAGTGTTCTTTCCCGGGCTTCCTTCTTTGAAATTTTCTGATGCAGCAATATGGCTTCCATAACCTGATCGCCACAGGTAAACACCGGGTTGAGCGAGCTCATAGGTTCTTGAAAAATCATCGATATTTCATTGCCCCTAACTTTTCGCATCGTTGTTTTAGGTGCATCCGACAGGTTGATCTTACCAAAAGAAGGAGAGTCAAACAATATCTCACCAGCAATGCTATGTCTTGTAAATTTAGACAAGAGCCCCATAATGGATAGGGCCGTTACCGACTTACCCGAACCAGACTCACCTACAATCCCTACCGTTTCGCCTTTATATACTCGAAAAGAAATATCATCAACAGCCTTTACCACACCCGATTTATTAGGAAACGAGGCATGTAGGTGATTGATTTCAAGAATAGGTGAGCGATTTTCGTTTTCTGTATGCATTCACAGTAAGATCTGAATCAAAAATAGGAAAAGAATATGGAATATGTAATGTTCTTACTTGTCTATTGTAATAAATGCACATAAATCGATGTATGGATTTGGCGATATAAAGTAAAACAAGGAAATATGCTTACCCAAATCAATATTGGATTGAAATTCTTCTTCGTGCTTTTTTGAGAGGAATACTACACCATTGTGTTTTATAAAACATTCCCCTTTTTGCTTGCTCAGTTTTTATTATCATTGCCCCATACTTAAGGTTATGAGGACAAAGGAAAATGTGGCACGATTTGAAGGAGAGTTTATCACAGACTGCCTAAAGCCCGATACTTTACTTGTGAAATGGGAGGGGTATTGCCCTGTGGACAGCTATCAATACGGCTTTCTAAAAGGGATAGCATTATCTACGGAAAAAGGCATAAAAAAATGGATCGTCGATTTATCCAATATAAAAGTAGTCAATCCCGAAAACCAACGGTGGACGCAGCAAGTATTAATAAAGAAAATGAACTATAGCGGCATCACTCATGTGGCTGTAATTAATCCTCAATGCCCTATGGCTAGCGCATCTGTCAAGAACATGTATCAGGAATCGATGCATCTCATCAAGTTCGTCCGTATGGTTGCTAACTCTATAGAAGAGGCCGAAGCATGGCTAGAAGCCTGATTTATAGGTTAGATGCTTTGGCATAAAGCTTAACAAAACGAAAATAAGCCACCTCATAAGGTGCTTATAAATGAGCTATCTTTGCATCCTCGACACCGTTCATTATATCTGCCATAAACCCAGCTTTCAAGTTATCCTGCCCATTTGTATCTTGGAGCGTCGTATGTCATCCTCCAGAATGCCAAACACCCAATAGCAGAACTTTTTTAGGATATTTGCAGTAGATAGGGTAACAATAAAGATGGTGTGATGAATAATTTTGAGAGTAAACTTCATAAAAGAAGCATAAAGCCGACTACTATGCGGCTACTGGTGGTGCAGGCACTTACAGGTCAAGGTTCAGCCATAAGCTTGTCTGATTTGGAGCGGGTTTTTGAGAAATCTGATAGGGTTACCCTGTACCGCACGCTCAAGACTTTTCAGGAGAAGGGGCTAGTACACAGCATAGATGATGGAACCGGAGCACCAAAATATGCGCTGTGCGAGGAAGATTGTGAGTGCGAATTAGAAAGGGATTTGCACGTACACTTTCATTGCCGGGTATGCACGGAGACTTTTTGCCTCCCTAAGTATAAGATACCTGAACTTGGCCTTCCGGAAAGATTCAGACCGGAAGAGGCGAGCTTGGTGGTAAAAGGAGTGTGCGCAAAATGTAATCATTAGAAAAACAGACACCATCATAGCCAAACATCTATCCCTTATTGTGGCCCTAAAGCAAACCCTGCTATCAGTTAGATATCCCCTATAGAAACCGCCTCTTTGCCTAATATTCCTGATTGTCCTACTAGCAGGAAAAGAAAATTCCTTACCTTTGTCAACTTGTTTTTGCATGTGGACTAGAATTGCACATATCATTATAAAATACAGGCTATTGCTGATGATCGCAATAGGCCTAATCACTATTTTCATGGGCTATAAAGCGCAAGAAATAGAGATGACGTATGATTTTGCCAAGGTGGTACCCTCGGACGATCCTGATATGGAGTACTTTCAGCGCTTTAAGGAAGCGTACGGGGAGGATGGCAATATCTTGGTCATAGGGTTGCAAGACAGTGCTATCTATACGCCACAGAATTTCCTACGCTTCAAATTCCTTTCAGAAGAAATTGCCAGTCTTCACGGCGTTTCTCAGGTGCTATCGCTGCCTCTCATGTTTCAGCTAGAGAAGGATGTCCCCAACAGAAAATTCAAACTGACCAATGTTTTTGACACCATTCCGGATACACAGCAAGAACTGGATAGCCTTTTACAGGTTGCTTTAGACCAGAAGCTATACAGCGGTCAATTGATCAATGAAGAAAATGGCGCTACACTGCTCTTGGTGGTTATAGATGAAAAAATCCTGAACTCTGAAAATCGTCAGCGGCTTATAGATGACCTGGTTCATGCCGGTGATCTGTTTACAGAAACCACCGGAATGGATTTGCATTATGCCGGCCTTCCTTTTGTTCGAAGCATACTATCCACAAAAGTACAGGAAGAGATGAAGTTCTTTCTATACTTATCTGCGGCTGTTACAGCCCTTATTTTGTTGTTTTTCTTCAGGACATGGAATGCTGTTGTGTTTCCTATGTTGGTCATAGGCGTAATGGTAATTTGGGTAATGGGTACATTGGCATTATTTGAGTACAAAATCACACTGCTCACAGGCTTAATTCCTCCAATAATCGTAGTAATTGGTGTACCTAATTGTGTTTATTTGCTCAACAAATATCATCAAGAGTACGGTAGACATCACAATAAAATCTTGGCTTTAAGCCGGGTGGTTAGCAAAGTTGGTATTGTCACACTGATGACCAACTTCACCACTGCTGTTGGCTTTATCGTTCTAGCCTTTACCGATATTGTCATACTCAAGGAATTCGGAGCAGTGGCGGGCATCAATATTTTTGCCACCTTTATTGTCAGCATTATCCTTATCCCTGCCGTATTTTCTTACCTGCCCCCGCCAAAAGCCAGGCATCTAAAGCACCTTGAGTTTAAACCCCTCACTAAGGCGCTCACAGGTTTGGACTTGCTCGTGCACAGGCATAAATACACGATTTTTGCCATTACTGGCGGTATTATAATGATCTCCATTGTAGGCGCTTCTAAGATTCGTGCTGTTTCCTATCTGGTGGATGACATCCCCGAAGAAAGCACCATCATGAAGGACCTTAGATTTTTCGAAAAGAACTTTGCCGGTGTCATGCCCTTAGAGTTTGTAGTGGACACAGGAAAGAAAAAAGGTGTAATGCAGCTTTCCAATATGAGGCTGGCAGATGAGTTTCAGACTTTTTTAGCAGCACAGCCACATATATCACCGCCTATTTCTTTGACCGCTTTTGTAAAAGCAGCAAAGCAAGCCTACTACAATGGCAACCCTGACTTTTACTCTCTTCCTAACAACCAGGAAAGGGGTTTTATTTTCCGCTACCTTGCTGGCGAAGAAGATAACATTGCACTATTAAATTCCTTTGTGGATTCAACAGGACAGACAATGCGCATATCGACCAAAGTAGCCGATATAGGGTCTGTAAGGATGGATTCGCTGCTGACATATGTTATTGAGCCTGAAATAGAAAAAGTATTTGGAGAAAGTGAGATTGAAGTAACCATTACCGGCACAACCCCGCTTTTTATTAAAGGCAACATTTTCTTAATCGAAAACCTTTGGACGAGTATGATCTTGGCATTTGTCATTATCGCACTAATGATAGGCCTCTTGTTTGGCAACTGGCGCATGATCATGGTCTCGCTCGTTCCTAACCTTATTCCTTTAATCATTACAGGGGGGCTTATGGGCTATTTGAACATTCCATTAAAACCGAGCACTGCCCTTATATTCAGCATTGCGTTTGGCATATCTGTAGATGACTCCATTCATTTCTTAGCAAGATATCGACAGGAGTTATTTGCCAACAACTTCTTCGTACCCATAGCAGTGAGCAAAGCCTTAAGAGAGACTGGCTCAAGCATGATATATACCTCCATTGTGCTTTTTGCTGGATTTGTTATATTTTCGGCCTCTGAGTTTGGGGGCACGGCAGCACTGGGGAAACTCACTTCTATGACGCTGCTATGCGCCATGTCTACCAACCTCATATTGCTTCCTGCCTTGCTGTTGGCCTTTGACGATGGAAAAAGAAAAAAAGATTTCTATCCACTCATAGAGCATTATGATGAGTTTTATCAGGAAGATGAGGATGAGGAAATTGACTTGGGGCTTATTGTCGTAAAAAAAATTGAGCCCGCAGAAATAAATGATATAGAAAGCAATGCATAGCCATAAACAAACAGCAGCAGAAAATTGATCATAAGGATGTTTCATCCTAAGTATATAGAAACAGGTAAAAATGAAAGATAAGCGGTACAAAGAGTATAAATCTTTAGATTTTCCACAGGTAGGAGAAGAAGTGCTTCAGTTTTGGAAGGAGAACAAAGTATTTGAAGCTTCTGTAGCCACTAGGGAAGGCAATCCCACATTTACTTTTTATGAGGGGCCTCCTTCTGCTAACGGCACCCCGGGCATTCACCACGTAATGGCCAGGGCGGTAAAAGATATTTTTTGTAGGTACAAGACGCTGAAAGGCTTTCAGGTAAAACGAAAAGGTGGATGGGATACCCATGGTCTTCCTGTAGAGCTTCAGGTTGAAAAAGAATTGGGCATTACTAAAGAAGACATCGGCAAGAAAATATCAGTTGAAGAGTACAATGACCGATGCCGACAAGCAGTAATGAAATACACCCATGAGTGGGACGAACTTACAGAAAGGATGGGCTATTGGGTAGACCTTGACGATCCATACATTACCTACAACAGAGATTATATGGAAAGTCTCTGGTTCTTGCTTAAGAAGTTCTATGACAAGGGCCTATTGTACAAAGGCTATACCATTCAGCCCTATTCTCCAGCAGCCGGTACAGGATTGAGTTCACATGAGCTGAACCAGCCTGGCTGTTATAAAATGGTAAAGGACACTTCCATCACTGCTCAGTTTAAGGTAAAAGGAACAGACAACGATTATTTCCTGGCATGGACTACTACGCCTTGGACACTCCCTGCCAATAACGGACTTGCGGTAGGCGAAAAAATAACCTATGTAAAAGTAGCTACTTTCAATCCATACACTTTTCTACCTGTAAACGTGATCCTAGCAAAGGATAGGTTAGGGACTTATTTCAATACAAAAGCCAAAGCGCTAGAACTGGAAGATTATAAAGCAGGAGACAAATTGATTCCCTACAAGGTTGTGGATGAATTTCCAGGGGAGGTGCTGGCAGGGAAAGCTTATGAACAACTGCTGCCTTATGTGCCGCTTCCATCTCCAGCTTGTACGGTAGTAGTGGGCGATTTCGTGACAACTGAGGATGGTACGGGTATCGTTCATCTGGCGAAGACTTTTGGCGCTGATGATTATCGAACAAGTGTTCAGTATGGCCTTCCTGGCGTGATGGTGAAAGACGAGCAAGGAAAAGAAGCTCCCATAGTGGACAAGCAAGGGAAGTTTGTAGATGAAATTACAGACTTTGCCGGAATGTATGTGAAAAATTATGAGGGGAAAGATGAAAATGACCCTGAGTACAAATCCACTGATGTCCTCATTGCCATTAAGCTGAAAGAAGAAAACAAAGCTTTTAAAGTAGAGAAATTTGAGCACTCCTACCCACACTGTTGGCGCACGGACAAACCCATACTCTATTATCCGCTCGATTCTTGGTTTATCAAGACAACGGCCTTCAAAGACCGCCTCGTCGAGCTAAACAAAACCATCAATTGGAAGCCAGAGTCTACTGGAACAGGCCGGTTTGGCAACTGGTTAGAAAACTTAGTTGACTGGAACTTGAGCCGTTCGCGCTATTGGGGCACGCCCCTGCCTATTTGGGTAAGCGAAGACAAAAAAGAAGAAAAATGCATTGGGTCGATCGAGGAGTTAAAGACTGAGGTAGCCAAAGCTATTGAAGCTGGCTTCATGGAAGAGCAAATCGGAGAAGACTTTGATTTACATAGACCTTTTGTAGACAATATAGTACTCGTAAGCCCTTCTGGCCAGAAGATGTTCAGAGAGCCCGATCTTATTGATGTGTGGTTTGACTCAGGAGCCATGCCTTATGCACAATGGCACTACCCATTTGAGAATCAAGACATTTTTGAAAAAAACTACCCTGCTGATTTTATTGCGGAAGGCGTGGACCAAACAAGGGGCTGGTTCTTCACATTACATACCATTGCTGTCATGTTATTTGACAGTGTGGCCTTCAAAAATGTTATTGCCAACGGATTGGTGCTGGACAAAAACGGCAATAAGATGTCTAAAAGGCTTGGCAATGCCATTGATCCATTCAAGACCCTTTCTACCTATGGTCCGGATGCCACAAGATGGTATATGATAGCCAACGCCAATCCATGGGATAACCTCAAGTTCAACTTGGAGGGTGTACAAGAAGTGCAGAGAAGATTTTTCAGCACCCTACACAATACATATTCATTTTTTGCATTATACGCCAATCTCGACAATTTTACTTTTGTTGAGGATGAGATTCCGTTGAGTGAAAGAACCGAAAGCGACCGTTGGATTATTTCCAAACTCAACAGCTTAATGGTCATAGCAGAGAAGGCATTTGACGATTATGAGCCTACAAGAGCTGCGCGAGCTATTCAGGATTTTGTAGTAGATGATTTGAGTAATTGGTATGTTCGATTGAACAGGAAGCGTTTCTGGAAGACCACATCAGACGACAATACCAATAAATTAGCCGCCTATCAGACGCTCTATACATGTCTGGAGACAGTGGCCAAACTAGCTTCTCCTATTGCACCTTTTTATATGGACAGGCTTTTTATGGATTTGAATGAAGTGAGTGGAAGAGAAAAGTTGCTATCCGTGCACTTGACCAAATTTCCTGAAAGCAGTGAAGGGGCCATTGACAAAGATCTGGAGACGAAAATGATGTTGGCGCAGCAAATATCTTCTTTGGTTCACTCCCTTCGAAAAAGGCATTTGATAAAAGTGCGACAGCCCTTGTCCAGAATTTTGATTCCTGTGCTGAATGAGAAGACCAGAGAACAGGTACAGGCTGTAGAAGGTCTTATCCTGTCAGAAGTGAATGTGAAGTGGATAGAGTATATTGACGATACTTCAGGAGTTTTAGTAAAGAAGATCAAACCAAACTTCCGAAAATTAGGACAGCAGTTTGGCCCTAAGATGAAACTGATTGCCGCCGCCATCAATAATTTTGGCAGCAATGAAATAGCAATGCTGGAAAAGGGAGGCCAAGTAGAAGTTAGGATTGAAGGAGAAACCATATCTCTAGTATTGGAGGATGTGGAAATCACTTCTGAAGATATTCCAGGTTGGTCTGTAGCGACCGAAAACAATGTGACTGTGGCCCTTGATATCGCGATAACCGATGAGCTCAAGAAGGAAGGCATTGCAAGAGACCTGGTGAACAGGATACAAAATATGCGGAAAGATATGGGCCTTGAGGTACAAGACAAGATCGTAATACTCTTAGAGAAAAATGAGGACATGATCAACTCCGCAATTGAGTCCAATAAGACTTACATATGTGGTGAAACCCAAGCATTAGAAATAAAGCTACTAGAAACCCTGGCCGACGGGAAAGAGCTCGACATGGATGAGTTTTCTATCAAGGTAAAAATTGAAAAGCAGATAGATTCTAAATCAGTATAACAACATCAAAGACAGGATTGGGAAAGGCGTTATTTTCAATAGGGCCTAAGCAATCGAGGATAAAAACAAGCAACATGAAATACGGAAAATATTATCTGTTAAGCATTGGCATCATCGTACTTGACCATGTGATAAAGCTATTGGTGCATTATAACATGGAAATGGGCCTTGCAGGCCAGATTCCTGTCTTTGGCGATTGGTTTAAGTTGCATTATACCTTAAATCCAGGAATGGCGTTTGGCATGGAACTGGGTTCTGAATATGGCAAACTAATCCTGACCGTATTTCGGTTAATAGCGATGGTAGGTATTGGATATTACCTCTATTACCTGGCGCATAGAAAAGCTCATCCTGGTTTATTATGGTGTGTCGCACTCATCCTTGGAGGTGCTGTGGGCAATGTTATCGACAGTACCTTTTATGGTGTTTTCCTAGACAATGCCCCTTATAATGCTTCTACTCCATGGTTTCATGGCCAAGTAATAGACATGTTCTATATCGACATCTGGGAGGGCAGAGTAGCGGATTGGGTACCTATATGGGGTGGAAAATATATTGCGCTATGGCCAATATTCAATATAGCCGATGCATCCATTTTTGTTGGAGTAGCCATCATTCTCCTATTCCAAAAGAAATTCCTTGTTGAAACCCAGAAGACTGCGGAAAAGGAAGAAAATATTCATCAGGATTCTTTGACTCACGATGCATAAGTAACTGACGGTCCATCAAAAAGTATTAGGAGAAAAAATATTGATATTCCTTATATAAATTATCAAAATTACATGCCCGTCTATTATCAAAGATGGGTATAAATGCTGGCAAGCCAATTAAACCAAAGTTTTTATATTCCTACATATAGGCATAATAAGCTCCTTATGCCTATATTTTCACTTCACTCACCATTACGCTTATTGCTATTCCCTTAAGAGGAGAGTGCTAACACTGTCAATATATTCACTATAAGGGCCTTACCTTACATAAGCAGATTATATTATCATATTATTGGGTATGTTTTCTTTATTCAAGTTATTTTTGAAAGATAAAATATAATATTCCTTAGTTGCCAAAGACTAATGGACATATTCTCATTAGTGACAACCCTGTATGAACAAAACATTCCAACAATTTAACCCCATAGGAGCCGTCTTCATTCTATGCTTGTTGGCATTTGTTGATCTGCATGCCCAACAGTCTGTGGGCATTGGTACTGCGGAGCCAAATCCAAATGCTGTCCTAGAACTGAAATCTGACAATCAAGGCATCCTCGTGCCCCGATTAAGCACCAGCCAGAGAACCCAAATGGCTCAGATATTAAACACTACCAATGGCAACGAGGGTATGATTGTTTTCGATAAAGAAAGCGGAAAGTTTTACTATTGGTTCGGCAATCAATGGAACGAAGGATTAGGATCACTGTCATCATCTGTAGTAAATGGGGATCTTGACGGTTCTCTGCCTAGTCCAGTGGTGGCAGGTCTTCAAGGGCGGCCTGTATCTTCTGCTACACCCACGAACGATCAGGTTTTAAAATGGGACGGAACTGCCTGGGCTCCTTCTCAAGATAGGGGGATAGAGTATGAAGCAATAGAAGGATTACAGATTACGGGCACTCAAATTAAGGTGGGTGATAATGCCATTACTACTCAAAAGATAGCCGATGAAGCTATCACCACGGATAAGATCGCTGACAATGCTGTTACTCTTGATAAAATTGTCTCAGGGAGCAGCAGTACTTTTTTGAGCATAGACGCCAATGGCATCCTCCAATGGGAAGACAGGAGCAATATGGTTGCTTCCACTTTGGGAGCAGGCAAAATATTCATCGGGAATAACACTGCAACGGCAGAAGAACGAGCCTTGTATGGTGATGTCACTATCACTTTCGATGGGGAAACTACCATTGTAGATAATAGCATCGGCTCATCTAAGATAATTGATGGCAGTATTTCAACTGAAGACATTGCGGATGAAGCTATCGCGAACCAAAAGATTGCGGATGAAGCTGTAACAGAAAGCAAGTTGGCCAATCAGGCCATTGGATTGCAAAAAATTAAAACGACAGGGCATAGCAATGCTATTTTAACCATCAATCATGAGGGAAAAGCTGTGTGGTTTAGTCCTGGTAACAACAGGGTGATTATTACTACGAATGATGGCCAGATTTTTACAGAAGGTCGAAACGCTTTTGCGACATCCGCCTTGCCTGAAGGCAATATATTCGTGGGCAATTCAGAGGGACAGGCATATCCATTTTCAGCACGTGCGAAAGGGCGTATACTCATAGGCAATGGCATCACATTAAGCTCTGTAGAAGTCGTAGGAGATATCAATATTAGCGATAACGGCAATGCCGATATCCAACCAAACGCCGTCACCTCTGACAAAAT
>CAYTTV010000008.1:24972-84274 GCA_964440915.1 uncultured Roseivirgaceae bacterium | reverse complement strand
GGGTACAGAAGTTTGGCTGAAGCGTTGATCGGGTACTCACTAACGAATTTAGTTTTTGTAGCTCTCGTCATAGATTTGGCTTGATAAGGTATTGGTAAGTATAGTATTAATTTTCGATTTAATGAATATCTGAAAAATAAAATGTTTTTTTTCAGATTTATACTTGCAATTATCAAAATCAACAAGCTATATTTGCACCCACAAACGGCGGGGTAGCTCAGATGGTTAGAGCGCAGGATTCATAACCCTGAGGTCGGCAGTTCGATTCTGCTCCCCGCTACTTTGAAAAGGGACTTTTGTCCCTTTTTTATTTTACCGCTTTTGTATAGATGCATGTCTGTTTTGGCATTGCTCCAGGTTTCAGCTTGGTCATTCAAATCAGAAGGTTATCATTCTCGGAAATGTTAAATTCAAACTGATCAGCTACTACTCATATTTTATCCTAAAAAATAACTTTTAGTCAGTTATACCCATTTAAAACATTATTTTGGTACATTTTGCTTTGTGCTGATCCTCAGCACAAAGAGACTTTAAAATTATTATATAGAAGAAAAATGCAACTTTATTCTGTAGAATGAGTCTGTAATAATGGAATTACTGTATATAATATGAAAAGTTGGATCTCGTGGCCCCTCACCAAGGGCAGTATAATATTGGTCATTTTGGTCTTTTCTGCTTGCGATGTCTTTGAATACAGTCCTAATCAGATCATCTTAAAAGAGCACCAAAGAGATTTAAATAAAAAGAACATTGACAAGCTCATGTCGAACGTGCACGATGACACACTTAGAATTGTGCTCATGGGCGATACGCAGCGCTTCTACGATGAAGTGGACGCATTCGTAAAAAGTGTTAACCAACAAGATGGCGTTGACCTTGTGATTCATGCTGGAGACATCTCTGACTTTGGGCTTTCACAGGAATTTATTTGGGTTAATGACATCATGTCTAAGCTAAGGGCTCCTTATGTAACCGTGATAGGAAATCATGATCTCTTGGCCAACGGCCCTAAAGTATACAAAAAGATGTTTGGGCCATTAAACTTCTCCTTCAATTATGCAGGAGTGAAATTTATTCTGTTCGATAGCAATTCCAGGGAGCATAATTTCAATGGCTTAGTTCCTGATATCCCCTGGATTGAAGAAGAGTTGGCCGATAACACCCATTATGAATCAGCGATCCTCGTTTCGCATATTCCTCCTTACGATGGAGATATCGATGCCTCCCTGTCAGAAAAATATGCACAACTCATAAAAGAGCACCCGAAGACAAGGCTTTCGCTGCACGGACATCAGCACTCATTTCAATTAGAAGACTTCCCAGACGACGGCGTTACATATGTGATTTCTACAACCGTGGGGAAAAGAGGCTATGTTATGATTACCATTACCGATGGAGAAACTACCATCGAAAAGATCTATTTTTAATGAGACGATTTATTTTAATATTATTAATGCTCTCCCCCATCTATCTTTATGGACAGTTTGGTGAGGACCTGAATGATGATATCAACACAGAAGATCGTCATTGGAAGGAACAAGTTCATTTTAAGCTACAATATGCTGGTGGTATAGGTTTTATATCTCCAGGCGTTGGAATCGCACATTCACAACAAAAGGTTGAAACGGATCTTTTCTTTGGCTATGCCCCCAAATGGTTGGCAGGTGATGATATTTTCATGCTTACTTTTAAAAACACCTATTTTCCATTCAAAAAAGAGCTGGACCAATTGGGCATGACAATTTACCCACTTTCTGCAGGCATTTTCTTGAACTATACCTTTGGCAGCCAGTTCGGAAATTTTTGGAGCGACAAATACCCTAAAGGATATTACTGGTGGGATTCTTCTATACGTTGGGGCTTTTTTCTCGGCGGCAAAGTCTCCAAGTCATTGGACAATGGCATAAAAAAGGTCAGCTTATACTATGAAGTAGGCTTTAATGATCTGTATTTTGTGAGTTATATTCAAAATACAGAATATCTAGGATTGCATGACATCCTAAATCTCGCGTTGGGGTTAAAATTCAAGTTTTAGAAACGATTGAATTATTATCCAAGTTCAAGCAGGACAAAGCACTACCTCTATTGTATTAATAGCCAGGATTGAAATTGGACAAGACAAAACCTCAGATTTTCAATTGCCCCAGAATTATCTAGGGGCAATGGTTGCAAAACAGACCGGGCTTTAGGCCCAATCATTGTCATTATTGCCACCATTGCCAAAACTGAATACAGGTCCGTTATCCAGACTATGGGCTGAAGCTGCTTTTCCATTGATAGGAACAAGGTTGGGAAGAAATGTTAAAACAATGGGATGAAATAGCATACCACTGAATATCAGACTGGGATTAGGTATTTGCAGGAGCGCCCCGGATGGAAGCGGATACCCCGCCAAGGGGAGGATTTGAGCGTGGTGCGGAGTATGAGCGGACAGCCGGATAAGGCGCCCAAATAAAGAAAAACTACACAAACAGAGGAAACTTCGCTTTGAACTTGTGTTTTGAAGGCAGTAACATCAAATAAAAGAGAATGCTGCAGGTATTATTCAAGCATTTTATATGGAAGAGGGTTCTTTACAGATATCCCAACTTTTATGCTTGATCCCTTTTTAAGATTGCCAGCAAATGCAAAAATCCCCTTTATATTGCTATGAAGGGGATTTTGTGCGGTCTGGACGGGACTCGAACCCGCGACCTCCTGCGTGACAGGCAGGCATTCTAACCAACTGAACTACCAGACCATTTTTAATGATTTCCCTAGCGTTATCCGCTAAAGTGATGCAAATGTAGAAGCATATTTTGGCTTTTGCAAACCTTGGCAAAAAATTATTGCTATAATTTTCTCAAAAACAACAACCCACGACTTAAACCATTCTCCCCCTTTGTGTTATGGTTTTCAATTTTAAGTTAAATCTTAATCTTCCTGCTAAAATTTGAAAGATAAGCTTATGAGGATTTGCAATTCAGTACTATGGCATGAGTAAATGAGGTTTATGGCTCTTTCTTGGCCGGTGTACCAACGGCCCTATTCGCTTGACCTCATTCACCTGCAAATGTCATGAACTTCCTCGCTCATCAAGGATTATAATGCTTCATAGCTTTCGGCATTAGCTTTTCCAAATCCTGAATACGCGTCTCTGGTGCTGGGTGCGTGGATAAGAACTCAGGAGTTCCTCCTCCCCCACCTTGGGCCTGCATCCTCTTCCAAAACTTAGGCGCTTCTTGGGGATCATAGCCTGCCATGGCCATAAAAATCAAGCCCATTTCATCTGCCTCAGACTCATGAAGTCTACTATGGGGCAAGATGTAGCCTACAGATGAACCAAGACCAAATGCTGCCATGGCCAACTGTTGGGTCATCTGAGGTTGCTCTTGCAAGGCAACGTTCAGGGCAACTCCTCCTAACTGCTGCACCAGCCCCTGAGACATGCGTTCACCACCATGATTGGCAATGGCATGTGCCACCTCGTGCCCCATCACGACTGCTACACCTGCGTCATTTTGGCAAATAGGCAAGATACCGGTATAAAAAGCAACCTTGCCTCCAGGCATACACCAGGCATTTACTGTCGGTTCATCAATGAGCGTAAACTCCCACTTAAACCCATCTAATAGCTCGGTGAGGTTATTTTGGGCCATGTACTGTTCCACCGCTCGCTTGATGTTATTCCCAACCTTTTGTATCATGGCTGACTCGGCCGTATTTTTCACTACTTTGCTTTCGGTCAAAACCGCACTGTAGTTGTCAGCCGCCAAGGACAAAAGTTGGGAACTGGGCACCAAGGATAGCTGCCGTCTACCAGTAAGTGGCACTGTAGAGCATCCAAGGAAAAACAAAGCAAATGATAAGATGACAATCCTTTTCATGTCTGATGATTTCGTAAAAAGTTAATGGTTATAATAAAGGACAATTTACTTTAACAAGGATAAATATAAATAGTAATTACCAAGTTTTCATTATGTTCTCAATGTCTTTTCAACTATCATCATAATAGAGGACACTGCCTAATTGTTTAGACGATTATTATCTACTAGCCACAGGCGAAAATTTGAAATAAATGTGGGCATCGTTAAAATCTCAAGCCCAGTATTTTAATTATTTCCCCAGAGGCTTCATTTAATCTCACAAACCCTTATTTTTGCCTACTATGAAAATAATTGCCATAGGCAGAAACTATGCCGATCATATAGATGAATTGAAAAATGAGCGTCCGGATGAGCCTGTGGTGTTTTTAAAGCCCGATACTGCTTTGCTAAAGCATAATGCTCCTTTTTATTATCCTGATTTCACAAACGATGTTCACCACGAGGTTGAAATTCTTCTGAAAATAAGTAAGGAGGGAAAGTATATTGAGGAGCGTTTTGCTCATAGATATTACGATGAGATCGGCATTGGAATTGACTTTACAGCAAGGGATATCCAACAAAAAGCAAAAGAAAAGGGCCTTCCTTGGACAATAGCTAAAGGGTTTAATGGCTCTGCTCCCATTTCGGATTTCATAGACAAGGCAGCATTTCCTTCCTTGCAGAATATTAATTTTGGGCTTTTCGTAGACAATGAGCTTCAACAACAAGGCAATACTTCGATGATGTTGTTTAGTTTTGACTATATTGTCTCTTACGTTTCCAGATTTTTCACGCTAAAAAAGGGGGATATTATTTTTACGGGTACCCCAAAAGGCGTAGGCCCTGTAATTCCTGGAAATATTTTGAAAGCATTTGTAGAAGATAAAACGTTATTGGAATTTGAAGTTAGGTAAAAAAACATGTTTTGGGACAAGGCAGAAGCAGGCTATAATGAGCATAAAATTGCTACTCATTTGGTTGTTGCTTCCTTTAGCCACATGCTTTCTTTTTCCTGCCTCTCTTTTGGCACAAGTTGCACCTAAAGATTATTACCTATTTCCTATTCAACCCGGCCAACCTAATTATCTGTCTGGCAATATGGGTGAATTGCGAACGAACCACTTTCATGCGGGCATAGACGTAAGGACAGGAGGAGTAGAAGGACTGCCCGTGGTAGCGGCCGCCTCTGGATATATCAGCAGAATCAAGATGTCGGCATGGGGCTACGGGAATGCCCTGTACATTCAACACCCCAACGGCGAGACAACGGTATATGCCCATCTTCAAAGATATGCGGATAAAATAGCAGATTACGTGCGCGCTGAACAATATAAACAAAAGACGTTTGAGATAGAGCTGTTCCCATCAAAAAGTGATTTTATGGTGAAACAAGGTGAACTTATAGGGTATTCCGGCAATACCGGTGGCTCGGGTGGCCCCCATCTTCATTTTGAAATAAGGGATAAAAACCAAGAGGCATTAAATCCCCTACAATACGGTTTCGCAGAGATCAAGGACAATATTGCTCCAGAAATAGAAAAAGTAGCCCTGATCACGCTTGATAAAGATGCCAGAGTCAACGACCAATTTGGAAGGTTTGAGTTTGATGTAACCCGGTCGGGCAATAAATATAGCATCCGTCAACCTATAAATGTCCACGGCAAAATCGGAGTGGAAGTATTGGGATTTGATAGGGCCAATGGCACACCCAACAAAAATGGCATCAGTACCATAGAAGCTTTTCTTGACAATGAAAGAATATTTAAGCAGGATATACGAAAATTCGCCTTTTCGGAGACCCGGAGTATATTAGTGCTGCAAAACTATATGGCGTATAAAGAGACGGGAAGACGATATTATAAACTATATGTAGATGAAGGAAACAATCTGCCCTTTTATGAAGAAGTCAAGAACAAAGGCATCATCTCGTTAGAAAGTGGCG
The DNA here is from genome assembly GCA_964440915.1 of uncultured Roseivirgaceae bacterium. Taxonomy (GTDB): domain Bacteria; phylum Bacteroidota; class Bacteroidia; order Cytophagales; family Cyclobacteriaceae; genus CAMPJM01. The sequence goes on along the minus strand of CAYTTV010000008.1, from coordinate 78,487 downwards.
CAACGGCCGACCTTACCATCAACTTTTCGGACAGTTACGATAACCAGAGCAGCTTACGGCTTACATTATATGACAAGCTTCCCTCTGCAGTAATTGCACAATCCCCCAAAGGAGAGCCGTTGAATTATTCTGTGCTATTTAAAAATGTGCTTAAAATATCCACTTCTAACGGTCAAAATCACGAGGCTGCAATCCATGCCAATAGAATGGTCTATGAACAAAAGCCTCAATACTCCCATCCGAAGGGAGCTGTTTACTTATGGGACATGAAATGGGGGCTTCCAGATTCCATTCGTATAGGACAAGAAATCTGGCAGTTTAACTATCGTGCTATGGTGCCTTCAACAAGTGTCTTCAACCTCTTCACGCAAGAAGCCAACATACATTTTCCTCGAGGCTCGCTTTTCGATACGCTTTATTTACAAACTAGCTATTGGCAAGACGAATTGAAGGAAGTTTTTGACATTGGAGAGGATGTTGTTCCTTTAAGGAGAAATATCGCAGTTAGTTTAAAGCCAAAGAGACAATACCCCAATAAAAACAAAACGCATGTTTATAGCATATCAAACAACGGGAACTATAATTTTGAAGGAGGCACCTGGGAAAATCGGAATATTAAATTTAATACTCGTAACTTTGGTAGCTTTACTTTGCTTGTCGATACTATTCCGCCAACGGTAAACGTCCGCAGGATCAGCAAAGAGGAGATAAGTTTTATAATTAAAGATGAGCTTTCAGGGATTTACAGTTATGAAGCCCATCTTAACGGTGCTTGGCTACTCATGCATTACGATTATAAACGCAACCTGATTTGGTCCGACAGATTGGATAGGAAAAACCCGCTTGTTGGAGATCTTAACATAAAAGTATTGGATCAAGCAGGCAATGAATACATATACTCAATTAAATTATAAAAAATGGAACTTCATAAAGGGGATAAAGCACCAGATTTTGAAGGGAAAGATCAAGACGGAAACACCATAAAGTTGTCTGATTTTAGAGGGAAAAAAGTGGTGATTTACTTTTACCCCAAGGACAACACGCCAGGCTGTACTGCTCAAGCATGCAATCTTAGAGACAACTACCCGCAGTTACAGCAAGCCGGTTATGAAATAATTGGTATCAGTACCGATAGCGAAGCATCGCATCAGAAATTCAGAGAAAAACAGCAACTTCCTTATACACTTATCGCTGATGAAGACAAGCGCATACATGAGAAGTATGATGTATGGAAAGAGAAATCGATGTATGGAAGGAAATACATGGGTACGATGCGCACCACCTTCTTAATTGACGAAAATGGAGATATAGAAGAAATTATAACCAAAGTAAAAACCAAGGATCACACAAATCAAATTATAAAATAAATGGAAACAGCGTCTTTAACAGATCGAAAGAAAATCGAAGAATTAGAATCTATTGCCTCTCAAGTGAGAAGAGACATTGTGAGAATGGTACACAGTTGTCAATCAGGGCATCCAGGGGGATCTTTGGGCTGCACAGATTTTTTTGTAGCACTATATTTTGATGTATTAAGGCAAAACAAACCGTTCTCCATGGACGGTGTCAATGAAGATTTATTCTTCTTGTCTAATGGCCACATCTCCCCTGTATGGTACAGCACCTTAGCTAGAAGCGGCTATTTTGATGCTTCAGAGTTGACCACATTTAGGAAAATCAACTCTAGGGTACAGGGGCACCCTGCTACCGAAGAAGGGTTGCCAGGCATAAGAGTAGCTTCAGGCTCTCTTGGTCAGGGTCTATCTGTAGCACTCGGAGCGGCAAAAACAAAGAAGTTGAACAATGACAATCACTTGGTGTATGTGTTAATGGGCGATGGAGAGCTACAAGAAGGGCAAGTATGGGAAGCAGCCATGTATGCGGCACACAATAAAGTGGACAATGTTATTGCCACTGTCGATTATAATGGTCAGCAAATAGACGGGCCTGTCGAACAAATCCTCTCACTAGGAGATCTAAAAGCAAAATGGGAAGCATTTGGTTGGGACGTAATCGAGAGCCATGGCAATAATATGGAAGACATCATTGCCAAATTGAGACTTGCCAAGTCCCTAACTGGAAAAGGCAAACCAGTATTGAACCTAATGAGCACCGAGATGGGCTATGGCGTGGACTTTATGATGGGAAGTCATGAGTGGCACGGTATCGCTCCTAATGACGAACAGCTGTCTTTGGCCTTGTCGCAATTAGAAGAGACTTTAGGCGATTATTAATTAGTGCGTATTAAATAAAAATGACTTGCCAAAGGCACAGATCTTATACTTATGGCTTGGACTCTTGTTGTCTACCCTATTGGGCAGCAGTACGGTGTACGGTCAAGTAAACCAGCAAGAGCTACCCCAGAAGACTAGGATACTATTTCTTCTCGACGGTTCTGGCAGCATGTTAGCGCCTTGGGAAAACACGACGAGAATCATGGCAGCAAAAAGGCTCTTGGCTAAGATGGTTGACTCTTTGCAGACCAACCAAGACTTGCATCTTGCCTTGCGCGTATATGGCCATCAGTTTCCTAGCAGGCCACAGGTATGTGAAGACTCTAAGCTGGAAGTGGGTTTTGGACCCAACAACCATCAAGAGATCATCAAGAAGCTAATGGCAATAAAACCTCAAGGGAATACGCCCATTGCTTATTCATTGAGTGAATCGGCCAAAGATTTTCCTCTTGATGATAATGCTAGAAATATCATTATCATCATTACAGACGGACTAGAGTCCTGTGATGGTGATCCTTGTCAGGTTTCATATGAGCTTCAGAAGAAAAGGATTTTCCTTAAGCCGTTCGTCATTGGCATTGGCATGGACAAGAACTATGAAAAGCAGTTTGGTTGCCTGGGGCAGTTTTTTGACGCCAATAATATCGCCGCTTTTCAAAATGTTTTGAACAAGGCACTTCGGCAAACCTTGGACAAGACAACTGTAAGCGTAGAACTGTTGGACATCGATGGCAATCCCAATGAAACCAATGTCAATGTTACTTTTGTCAACAATGTGACAGGTGAGCCAACCTATAATTTTGTGCATTATAGAGACAACAAAGGAAAACCTGACTCTGTAGAGATTGATGCCGTAGCGTCGTACGATATGGTCGTGAACACATTGCCCCAAGTTGTTCAAAGAAACCTGGCAATTGTTCCAGGAGAGCATAATGTTCTTTCGATCAAAATTCCACGCGGTACGCTTACGCTACAACAAAGGGGACATACAGAATATGACAAAGGTGTGAAGGCAATCGTTAGAAAAGCCGGCAACAGTGCCATTGTTAATATTTTAGATGTGCCTGGTAAAGAGCAGTACTTGGTTGGTAACTATGATATAGAAGTATTAACTTTACCTCGGAAGCATTATGCGAATGTTCAGATAGACCCGAATGCAAACACAGTGATTAACATCCCTGCTCCAGGTTTATTGAACATCAATGCCAGTGTGAGAGGAATTGGAAGCCTCTATGAGTTGAACGAAAATGGCCAACAACGTTGGCTGTTTAACCTTCCAGAAGATAGGACAAGGCTTACTATGGCAGTACAGCCCGGTAATTATCAGATGGTCTTTAGAGCAAACAGTGCTTTAGGAAGCAAATACACAGAAATAAAAAAGTTTTCAATAACATCAGGATCAACAACTAATTTAAAACTATTTGGTAGATGACAAAATTTACTTATACAGAAAAGAAAGATACCCGCTCCGGATTCGGAGAAGGCCTGCTAGAAGCTGGCAAGAGAAACCCCAATGTAGTTGGCCTTTGTGCTGACCTTACTGGATCACTGAAAATGCATGCTTTTAGAAAAGCATTCCCAGAAAGATTTTTTCAAGTGGGTATTGCCGAAGCGAATATGATGGGCTTGGCAGCAGGCATGACTATCGGTGGAAAAATCCCATTTACAGGAACATTCGCCAACTTTTCTACAGGAAGGGTGTACGATCAAATTAGGCAATCAATCGCTTATTCGGACAAAAATGTCAAAATATGTGCTTCCCATGCGGGCTTGACCTTGGGAGAAGATGGTGCTACCCACCAGATTCTCGAAGATATTGGCATGATGAAGATGATGCCTCATATGACGGTAATCAACCCCTGCGATTTTAACCAAACCAAAGCGGCTACAATCGCCATTGCAGAGTACGAGGGTCCTGTGTATTTGAGGTTTGGAAGGCCTGCAATGCCAATATTCACACCAGCTGACCAAAAGTTTGAAATCGGTAAAGCCATCCGTTTTATCGAAGGAAAGGATGTATCCATATTTGCCACTGGTCACATGGTATGGTACGCAATCGAAGCGGAAGCAATACTTGCTGAGCAAGGCATTAGTGCGGAAGTGATCAACATCCACACCATCAAACCACTTGATGTACAAGCTATATTGACTTCAGTAGCCAAAACAGGCTGTGCAGTATCAGCAGAAGAACATCAGTTGAACGGTGGACTTGGAGACAGTATTGCGCAGACCCTTGTAAGGAATGCCCCTGCCCCACTGGAAATGATCGGTGTTAACGATTCATTCGGAGAAAGCGGGAAGCCTTTGGAACTATTGACCAAATATGGCTTGAGTACAGAAAACATCGTAGAAGCTGCTAAAAAAGCTATAGCGAGGAAAAATCAATAGACAGACATTGATAAATTGAAAAAGGGCTGCCTTTTCAGGCAGCCCTTTTTCAATTTCTACCAAGGCACTTCGGTGAGTATAAAAAAAGCAGAAAATTCGATTACCACTGAACCCGCTGCTCTTTTTATACATTGTTATGCCCTTGTGCATTTCATTTTTCAAGGTCTCTGGCTTTTATTTTAACAATTTTTCCGTCCTTAGAAAAAACCAGTTCTTTATCTTCTTTGCTTTTTGAACTTACCAGCCTTTTAAAGCTTAATTCAAGTCCTGACATTATCTTTTCTCTTAATTCTTTATTATTCATTTGAAATTTCAATTATTCTGTTCCAAATATTTTTATCATGAATTATCATATTCTCTCCTTGCTGTCCTTCAGCAACGGTTAGAAATGGATTCTCTGAATTATCTATAACCATCCAGTTGTCTACTACAGGAATAAACAGGTTAATCAAATTTTTAACCCCTTTGTTATACCTTCTCCTTATAACTTGCTCAGGGATATTATGTCCTCCCTCTTTCACCCTTTCCTTTACTCTTTCTATTGCAAGTTCCTGAGAGTTTAGCCAAAAGTACAACAAGGTTACCTGATATTCACTTTCTTTGGCTCGTTTTACAGTATTAACGTAACTCCTGGTAGATAAAGTTGTCTCAAAGGCAAAATCTGCTTTTATTCTCAATAAATCCTCAATTCTCTCCAACATTATCCTTCCGGCCTCTAAAGAAACTTTTTCCGGCTGAAATGGAGAAAGCCCTTTTGCAATTTCATCAGCATTCACAAATTCCTTACAATTAAGAATTTCAGGAAGTATGGTATAGGAGGCCGTTGTTTTTCCTGCTCCATTACATCCGGAAATCATATAAAGGTTAGGCATTCAGCTGTTATTTTACACTAAGGTACGATTTTTTTCTGCATAGGGCATAACTTAGGTATATCGATGTATCAGATCGACAAAACCATTTTAACGCTAAAATTCCTCCCCATATTAAACACGCCATATCTTCCTGAAGCAGGATTAATAGGTGCATACTTCAGCCTGCTCAAATGACTTTGATAGGCGATGTTGGCCAGGTTTTCCACGGAGAGGAAAAGGCTGAGTTTGGCCTGGCTGCTGGGTGAAAAGACATTGATGTCACTTCCTATCCCTGCATTGAGCAAGGTATACCCTGGTGTGGCTGTTTCTGTATCATAAGCAGAAAAGATGTGGTCCTGAGCAAAATAATGAACCAAACCAAACTTGACATGAGCATTCGAAAATATACTGCCGACGTTATTAAAATGGGCTCTTATCCCTCCTTTATAATTGGGGGCAGGTATAAAGGGCAGATTTCGTAAGCTATCGGGTTGGTTTGCCTGGGTAGCACGCACATAAGAAAAGGAATTTTCTATATGCAGCCAGTCTAACGGATGAGGATGGATGTCTAAGTAAACCTCACCCCCATACAGCGTCGCATTTCCTTGGGTGTACCGAAAAGCAGTACTTCCAGAATCTTCAGGGTCGGGAATAGAATCTCCTCCCGCAAGGCTGCTAAGCTTCTCCAAATAGATATAATCCCGGAGAAGATTAACAAAGGGGGTCACTTCAAAAGTAACGTGATCAGTATTTAAGAAATATCCTAAATCGAACTGGTGACTTACCTCTGGCTTCAGGTCCTTATTGCCATATTCGTATCGAAATGTTCCCTCATGCTTTCCATTAGACCCAATTTCAGAAATATTAGGAGAGCGAAACCCACGGCTCACATTAAACTTTATCGTATTGTCATCGTCAGGCCTATAAGAGATCCCTACGCTCCCTGAAAAATTATCATAGAACTTCTCAAACCCTTCAAATTTTACGCCCTCTTCTTCCAGAACCAATCGATCTGTATGCGACTTTTTTATATCGAATCGCACACCTCCAGCTATGGTTACCTTATCACTAAGCGCCTTTTGAGAAAGCGCAAAGACACCTACTTCCCAACTATTATAGTCTGGGATTAAATACTCCTCCCCCTTATTGGTGTTCTTTTGGATCATGCCCCCTACGCCTATGGTAGATTCCCAACCAGCCACGGAAGGCACGCGATATTTTATGCTGTAATTGATCGTATTCAAATCCATGTACAACTCTTCCTCATCCGGATGCAAAGGATCAGCATATTCTTTCCTGGTATTTTTTTGGAAACCAACATCGATCCGCATAGAGGAATTGCCTAATATGATATTGCTATTGGAAACCACCCTAAAATGATGAATATCCTGATAAGGCAAACCAATCCTATATCCACTTAAATCGCTGCTCGATACAGGCTCTTCTGTTGCATCACCATTATCAGAAGTCACTTTTAAAAATCTGCCCTCGTCATCTCGCTCACCTTCCACAATTCCAACCCTTTGGTTAAATGAACTTACGCTCAAATAGCTATAGCCCCACTTTTTTGCTACCCCTACGGAAAGGCTTCCATCAATTTCCTTGAAGCCCGAGTTATAGACTTTCCCATCATAAGGATTGCTGTAGTTTCCCGCAAATTTATTCGTGAACCTTCCTGCCCATTGCAGGCCTCCTCTGTTGCCTTCATTGGCCAAAGAGTAGCCTATCAAGTTATTGCTCGACTGGTAGTTGGCATTCAATGAAGTATGCATTTGGCCTATGGGCAAAGACTTGGCAGGTAAAAAATTTACTACGCCTGCTATGGCATCGGAACCATAAAGCAAACTGCCCGGTCCTTTTATAATTTCCACCCTGTCTATGGTATATTCATCTATTTCAATACCGTGCTCATCGCCCCACTGCTGCCCTTCCTGTCTGATACCGTTCCATAAAGTCACAATCCGGTTATAACCAAGCCCTCGTATGACAGGCTTTGAAATGCCTGTTCCAGTGGTTACCTGATCTACCCCCGGCACGTTCCTCAAGGCATCGATAAGATTTTGGTTCGATTGCCCATGTAAAACATCAGCACTTAATGGCTTGATGATGACTGGACTTTCTTTCAACTCTGTGGCTTGGGCAACCCCAGTAACCACCACTTCACTAAGCTCGGATACGGCTTGCGCCAAAACAAAGTCTTGGCGCACTTCCCCGCTTATGGTCAATTTCCTTACCAAGTTCTTATGACCGATATACCGTACCTCTATAAGATATGTCCCAGAAGGGATATGGTCTATTCTATATTCACCATTAATATCTGTGGAGGCACCAGTTTTTAGTTCTGAAATAAAAACCGATGCTCCTATAAGCAGCTCGCCTGAAGAGGCTTCTGTTATTTTTCCTGTTAAACTATTTTGAGCAAAGCCTATGTTGTTCAAAATATTGAACAATATGAAAAAGGCCATGAATTGTCCTTTCATCTCTCTTTTTTTAAGGATTAATAATTAAAAAAGTGGCCATAAAGATTATGGCATATGCATGAATTAGGAAAAGAGAAAAATGAAGGGAGGCCCTTTATTATCGACTGCTAATGGATTTGTAGAATGGAGTTTCGGGATCAAATCCAGAAAATGAGCCGAAACCTTTAGCTCTAAAAAAGCAAAGCTAGGTACTGTAGCAAGGTACGAAGGAAATATGTGGTGGTCACATATGGAGCATTTTACGAATGAAGGGGAGAGGTGGGCATCATGTTGGCAACACTCCTCTTGATCTACATGTGAGAAATGAATATTTTTCTCGCATGAAGATGCCTTTTCGTAAGCTTTTTGAAAAACATCTGAATGATGATGGAATTGCAAAAGAGCACTACTGCCTATGATATACAAGAGCAATAATGCCACAGGCAATATTTTATATTGGATTTTTCCTTCCACGATTCAAAATGTAAAGCGCCACAAAGATACCTATAAATACCTTTACCTCTATAGTTATAGCAGGCGAGATATTCTTTTTGTTATGAGACGTAAACCTTACTTAAGATGTTTCTAACGAGGCTTTGGTGGAATTTAAATTTTTATTTATAGGTTATACAACCATAATCATTGAAATGCCCTATGAAGTATTGCTTTTTATTGCTTACCTTTTTTATTACACTCTCTTCTTTTGCACAAACAGGTCTTATTCAATGGGCCAATACCGTTGTCTTTGATTATAATGGCGACACCAGTTTTCCAGCTTCCCAGGCTCTAGGAGCACCCGATGCACTCCCTTCTGGCCAGCTCAGTTCCAAAGCCTTTCGATTGTCAGGTGAAGCGGCTTTTGGTACCATAATAGTATCTTATAAAGAACCCCAAAAAGTGCGTAATATAGTAATTGTAGAAAATCATGAACCTGGCAGGATCGTGGAAATAGCGTTGCATGATACCGATGGGCAGAAACATTCCATTTATAAAGCAGAGGCACAAAAATTACGCACTAATCATAGGGTAATGGTGGTAGCTATACCTCAGACGGACTATAGCGTGGCTCAGGTAGAAATAAACATCAACACTATTTTACACACAGGATGGGCGCAGGTCGATGCGGTCGGCATAGTAGCAAGCGGTGAAAGCCTTGATGTAGAGCGGGAGCTATACGGATTAGGTCAAGCTAATATTCAGCAGGAAATGGCCTTTACAACACCAAAAGAACACCTCGGCCCCAATGTTAACACCCCGTATATAGAAGCGAAACCCGTAATCTCTTCTGATGGCAAGACCTTGTATTTTACAAGACAAAACAGTCCCCAAAACACTGGTGGCAGAAAAGATGAAGGCGATATTTATTATTCAACATGGATAAACGACCAATGGTCCCCCGCCCTTAATATGGGAGCACCCATCAATGACGGCTCTGCCAACGGTGTTACAGCAGTCTCGCCCGATGGCAATACCCTGCTCCTGATCAATCAGTACAACACCAAAGGATCGGCACAAAATGGGGCTTCCATTTCCAGAAGAACGAAGACAGGTTGGAGCTTTCCCGAAAAACTGAATATCGAAGGGCACGTCAATAAAAACCCCTACGCAGATTATTTTCTTGCCAACAATGGCAATGTCTTGCTGATGGCGATAGAAACAAATCAATCCTATGGCGACCAAGACTTGTATGTAAGTTTTAGGAAAAGCAATAATGAATGGGCAGCACCTATGAACCTAGGAAACATTATCAATACCAATAAAGCTGAATTTTCTCCCTTTTTAGCCGCCGATGACAAAACCTTGTACTTCGCCTCTGAAGGTCACCCGGGTTATGGCGGCAGTGACATCTTTTATACTCGAAGGCTGGACGACACCTGGCTAAATTGGACAACGCCCAAGAATCTCGGGAAGTCCATAAACACCGGTGCCTGGGATGCTTATTATACCATAGATGCTGCCGGACGGTATGCTTATTTTGTTTCTAATTCTGGGTCGGAGGCAGACCTTAAAAACAACTCGAAAGATATCTATAGAATAGCTTTGACTTCCGAGTTTAAACCCGACCCGGTGGTGCTGATCAGCGGCAGGGTCTTTAATGAAAGGACAAAAGAGCCGATCAGTGCAGATGTTATTTTCGAAATACTACCCTCGGGCGAAGAGAAAGGAAGAGCTACCGCCAGCCCTGTAGATGGCAGCTACAAATTGGTGCTTCCTAGAGGCAATAATTATGGCTTTATGGCCAGTGCAAGAGGATATGTGGCCGTCAATGAAAACATGGACCTTACTGCTATCGATAGTTATGAAGAAATCGAACGGGACCTATATTTAGTGCCGATAGAAGTTGGTGCCGTAATCAAACTTAATAACATCTTCTTTGAAAGAAGTAAGGCCACTTTATTAGAAGAATCATTTCCTGAGCTCCGTCGTCTATTGGCGTTGATGCAAGAGAACGCTCAAGTAGAGATTGAACTTGGTGGCCACACCGACAACCAAGGTATCGCCCGACTGAACCTGCAGCTTTCACTAGAAAGGGTGGAAAAAGTGAGGGATTATCTGATTCAAAATGGCGTCGAAAGAAAAAGGTTGAACATAAAAGCTTATGGAGGCACGAAACCTGTAGCTAGCAATGCCACAGAAGAAACTCGCGCTTTAAACCGGAGAGTTGAGGTGACCATTCTTAAAAAATAGCAGCATACTGTAGGGTTCCTTCTCTGCGTGTTCCTACGTATCTTTGCGGCATGATTTCTCAAAGACAACTCTTCTTAAACCATTTGGCCCAAACGACCGATTTTCCTTTGATGCTAGAAATTGAAAAGGCAGAAGGAGTCTATATGTATGGACCCGACAATAAAAAATACATCGATTTGATATCAGGCATTGGTGTGAGCAATATAGGTCACCGCCATCCTGCCGTAATTCAAGCGATTCTCGACCAGACCGAACGTTATCTGCACCTCATGGTGTATGGGGAATATGTCCAGACCCCTCAGACTGCCCTAGCAGATGCTTTATCAAAAACACTCCCTGCTCCGCTCACCTCAACCTACTTGGTAAACTCTGGAAGTGAAGCTGTGGAAGGCGCCATAAAGCTAGCCAAGCGGTATACCGGCCGAACAGAAATAATCTCTTGTTACAATGCCTACCATGGGTCCTCTCAAGGGGCCTTATCGCTCGGTGGCAATGAATCGTTTAAAAGGGCCTATAGACCTCTCCTGCCAGGCATCAGGCATTTCCGGTTTGGGGAAGCAGAAGACTTGAGCCTGATAAGCAAACATACTGCTGCCGTAATTATTGAGACCGTCCAAGGCGAAGCAGGTGTAAGGGTTGCCTCTAAAGCATACTTTCAGGCGCTCCGTAAGGCCTGCGATGAAAGCGGTGCCTTACTCATCCTTGACGAGATCCAGAGCGGATTTGGACGAACAGGCCGGTTCTGGGCATTTGAGCATTATGAAATAGTTCCAGACATTGTGGTAAGTGCTAAAGGAATGGGAGGTGGCATGCCCATTGGCGCATTTATTTCTTCCAAAGCCATCATGGATTCCCTCAAGAACAACCCTATCCTTGGTCATATCACGACGTTTGGTGGCCACCCCGTCAGTGCGGCCGCATCATTGGCTACTGTAGGTGTTTTGCACAATGGCAGCCTTATAGAAGAAGTAGATAAAAAAGCATCGCTCTTCAAAAAGCTTTTGGTTCATCCAAAAATAAAGGGCATTAGAAATAAAGGGCTTATGATGGCAATAGAGTTCGGGTCGTTCGATATTTTAAAACCTGTGATCGATAAAGCCATTGAGCTCGGTGTTGTCACAGACTGGTTTCTCTATTGCGACGACGCCATGCGCATCGCCCCTCCCCTCACCATTACGGATGATGAAATCAAAGAGGCATGCGACATTATATTGAAGGCTTGTGAAGGATAGAAAGGTGTTTTGGCACATCTCCCTCTAACAGTTTTGAAGTCGATAGAGAGCAAAATTTACCAGAGTACCGGGACGGATATATTTATTCCATCTTTTTTCTCTGCTCATAAATAAGTTGCACCACTCCAGATTTGAATCTGTTGGTTTCTATTAGTGTAAGGTTTATCCTTTCTTTCAAGTCCTCGAACAGTGGTTTGCCATCGCCTAAAACTGTCGGATGAACTGAAATCCTATAAATATCGATCAAGTTAAGATGGATAAATGTTTTGATGAGCTTGGCGCCACCATATAACCAGATATCTTTTCCCTGTTGATTTCTTATTTCTTTTACATTTTCTGCGAAGTCTGAAGTGATAAATACAGCAGGGTCATCTTGTCTCGGGTTACTAGAAAAAACGTATTTTCGTTTAGAATGAACACTAGCCCAAAGCGCTTTATCAGAATCAATAGCGTTTGAATCCGGTACATAATTCCCCCACATATCATAGCTTACCCTTCCGTAGAAAATTGTATCGATGCTTGATAAGAACCCTTTAAAGTCCATATCATCGTCCATGATGCACCAATCTATTTCTCCTCTAGGTCCTTCGATAAACCCATCAAGACTAACGGCCAAATCCAAGACTACTTTTCTCATGTTTTAAATATAGGAATTATAAAATTGCAATACACTTTTGTTATTAGTTTGATTCCTATACACGGTTTTGTAAAATAGCAATAAACCATAAGTAAGCTTAGAGCACACTTGTCTGATGTTTAGAAAGACCGAGATGACGGGTGGGTATACTTTGGTCAGTTGATTGCATCCATCATTTACTTGTAAAAGCTAAGCGAAATATTGCTAAATTCAATTATCCCCTGCTCCAAGTATCCAACCATCTCCCCTACAACCCTGTTTTCACCTTATTATCAATAATTTCCTTTTCACGTTCTATTCTCTTATTGTTTCTGCCCGTGGCAAATTGATAATTCACCTTGAAAATAATCGGTATTGACGGCAATTGGATATCACCTTCAGACGACAATTTAAAATCAATACCAGTAGTTTCTAATCCCCTATAAGTATATTTTTTAACAAATAACGGTGCGAGAGACATCCCAAATTTAAAATTGTTTTTAACAGTCTTATCCACAGAAATAAAGTAAATAAAGTCTTGATATGTCTTGTCTTGCATCCTAATTCTAGGGCTGCTGTACTGCATAGCCACTGAAGCTGTTATGCCGTATTTGAATCCCACAGCTGAAGAAACCCCAAGTTCTACTCCCCTATTTTCATGGCTTTCTACATGATAGTCTGACGCCAATCCATTAGGGCTTGTATTTTCTCCAAAAGCTTTTAAATAGCCATTGAAATCGATAGATGGTCCAAACTTCAATGCAGTCGTAAGTTGGATGCCATAGGAATTGATCGTTCCTAGATTGTTAAAATGGCTTTCTAAAATGGCATCATCATTCAGAAAATACAAATAGTTGATGGCATTTTTCTCAGTTTTATAGAAGATTCGAGTAGCGATATAATTGTGTCCTAAGAGGACAGCATAATCAATAGCGAAATTATCTTGTAAAGCTGGTGTCAAATGCTCATTTCCCTTCCGCATTGTGTATGGGTCATCGCTATACGCGGCTGGACTTAGCTGATAAATGTAGGGTCGGGTAATTCTGCGTGTGTAAGAAAATTTAAGTGACTTGGTCTGGTTCAGTTGATAATTTACTACTGCATTGGGCAACCAGTCTAGGCGATCGTTATCGAAGCTTCCATCGATGCCTGAGAATGACTGCTCAACCCGTAACCCTGCATTTCCGGTAAATTTCGATTGACTATATGTGATTGTTCCATAGGCCGAAGCTAGGTGATCATAATAATTAAAGTCTTTGGCTACTCTTTCATCCATATTCGTCAGCCCTAATTTTATACCAGCACCAGCCTTTAACTTTTCCGTGATCGGATTGGTATAATCTATTTTGAGACCATATGATCGCTGTTTTGGTGAAAGGCTATTCAGGATATCCTCGTCCCTATCACTGGTCTTGTGGCTATTGAAAGTTGATCGATTATCCCTTTTATAGTGATAGTAATTCATATCCATAGCCACCTCGTGTCCTTGCTTATCAAAAAGATGCTTGTAGTACAAAGAATAATAACCCGAATGATTCATATCTTCTTCTTCTTTATCTGCTTGCCATGTCAAATCACCCTTGTCAAATTGCAACACCTCCCCATCCGTTTCATTCGAATACATTCGATAATTGGCATAAAGGTTAATAACATTGTTTTTATTAATAAAATAGTCCCAGCCATAGGTAAAGTTGTGCTCCCAGTTCTCTTGTCGTAAATATTGTGATGTGGTTATTGCTCTTTGAGGCTGATTTCCTTGAAAGTGGCTGAGCGTGGACTTTTCGATCAAATTAAAATATGAAATTTCTCCCTTATAGAATCCATAAAGGTTCATCTTTTTTAACCCAAGGTTTAAATTCAACAAGGGGAATAAATACATTTCCTTTTTTCGAAGGGGAATGTCCAGGACGACATTGCCACTAAAGCCCACAGTTCTGCCTTGCTTCAAAATAACATTGATGATGCCAGTAGCGCTTCCATCATAATTAGCACCTGGGGTATTAATCAATTCTATCCTATCGACCTGTTTGGCGTTGAGTTGAAGTAAAAAATTCTTATCACGTTCCTTTCCATCTACCAAGATGAGAATATTGGCATTGCCCTCAAGCCTTATATTTTGCATAAGGTCTATTTGGACACTCGGAATGTGTCTTAAAATATCGATCCCTGTATTTGAAGCATCCAACATACGCTTGTTGACAAAAAACGTAGCCTTATCATAACTATTTTCTGCTCTTATTCTTTCGCTCACCACAAGAGCTTCATCCAATTCAATGATTGCTGGTTGCATTTCTACTACAAGATTATATTCACCTACAGTGTCAATTTTCGGCATCAAATCTGTCCATGGGTCGTAGCCGACAAAATTGACCATGAGGAAGCACTGAATATCCGATTTTTTGAATTGCAACTCAAAGCTACCGTCTTCATGGCTAAGCCCTCCAGTGATCAAGGTAGAGTCTTGTAATGTGTACAAGGTCACAGTAGCATAGGATATGACCGCTTGATTTTCGCCATCTATTATGGTTCCTTTGATTGTTTGCAGGTCCTGTCCTGCGGATTTTGTAAAACACAAGAGCGTACTCACGAAAATCCCGAATACTTTTACTCTCATTTTTAGATCATTAGATTTCATATTTGCTCGATTTATTGATATTATTTCAATGCAATAATAGGAGAGCAAATAGGGATAAATGCATGCCTGTGACACATAACAGGGATTTGTGATGAATGACAATGTACGCCAAAAGATCTGTTATGAATGGATAGATTTCTGGTACGAAATGTAAAGGTTAAATCATGTTTGAGAAGAAGGTTATAGGAAATACGATCACGAAAACTTTTGGGAAGGCTCAGCTAGAAATGTTAATAAGATATTCCTTAGCTTCTGGAAAGGATTTTTAAAGGTATGCAGAAAGTTGATCCATTCGTTTATTAAAATGCTTTGTGTTTTGTCGAGAAACGGGGATTTCTTTGTCTACACCATTAAGCTTGAGTTTATAACCCAGTACGTTTCCAGATTTTTCCTTTACCTTATTTAGATTAACAATAAAAGCACGATGGGTCTTAAAAAAACTCTCAAATGAACCAAGTTGATTTTCAATGTGACTGATGGAGTTCCTGATAATAGATTTTTCTACTTTATTATCCACCATAAAATAAAAGGTCACATAATTGCCCTCAGATTCGGCTAATAGAAATTGGCTTGGGTAAAAACTAAGACTTTCGCTCTTGAGCTTTGATTCGATGTGGATCTTTTCTTCGACTGATTTATCAGTTTCGTTTTCATGAAGACCGTATTGTATAAATGTATTGTCCTTAGGAAATAAGGAGGAAAAATTCCGCACGGTAAAAATGGCATACGGCAAGATTCCCAGTAAAAAAGTAAACTTGGCGGAGAGAAAAAAATCCGGATTTCCACCAATTTCAATTAGAAAACCTGAAGCAAAAATCACTAGGCTCATCATGAACAAACAGATAAATATCAAAAACAACTCCTTAGTCAATGTCCACCGCGCTTTATCTGAAAAAGAAGGGATTTTTTTCAACAAAATTATCATAGCAAGGCTTGTTGTGCAGCCTAAAAAACTATAAACTATCATGGCACCTGTAAAACCCAGTATTTTATTGTCGTTGAGGTCGAGAGGGCGATACAAAAGCAGGAATATTAGGATTATTGAAAATGCTAGGAATGCCCCTTTTACAGGGCTTTGAACCATATAGTTGCGGGGGTAATTTCTGGTGAAAATATTGAAAACCATATTTGTTATTCCTAAAGATATAGCATGCTTTAAAATGTTGAAGTTAAATAATATTAGGATTTTAAAACAATGATTTTTCTATCTGGTAATTGCCTGAAGGGGTTCTTTTACGGTAAGGAATCATTTTTGCCTTCACTTAACCCTACCTTAAATTCATGCGATTCTAGATTCTGAATATAAGTCATAGGCGGCTACAAGCAATTCCCTGCCTGTGTTTTTGTCCTTTTCATAATCATTTATAGCCGCACGATCCTCCACATACACTGGCTGGTATTCCATTTCAAGCTCATTCCAAATGATCAGTAAGTAATGGTAGCTTAACTTTCGTTGGCGGCCGCTTTCTAACCATGCTTCAAAAACTTCCTCATCAAGCGATTTAGGAAATTGAGACCCTTCAAACATAGCAATGTGTTTTTATGAAATAATATTTTAAATAAGAGAGTGGCAGTATAGGTCAATCTTAGTCCTGTCCAACACAAATGACCTAAACCGTCCCCTTCTTATACTTTATGTCCTTCCCAGCGCCTTCGTGTTATGAGATGAAGCTTGATTTCATATATCCTATAATCCCTTCAATAATACTGTTCTATTCTTTCACTATTCGATCACTTTGTTCACATTTTCAGGGGGTCGACCTATGGCAGCATTATCTCCTTTCACAACAATTGGGCGTTCTATTAACACAGGGTTTTCAGCCAGGACCTCATACCACTGCTCATCGGTGAGTTCCTGGCCTGCATATTTTTCCTTATACAGTTTCTCCCCTTTGCGCACAAAATCCAAAGGTTTCATGCCGAGCTTGCGGGCAATTTCCTTTAAAGCTTCTTTCGTAGGAGGAGTTTTCAGGTATTCCACTATTTCATATGAAGCGCCCCTATCTTCTAAAATTTTTAATGTCTCTCTACTTTTTGAACATCTTGGATTATGGTAAATAATGGCTTTCGACATGATATTTATTTGATTCTAGTTCTTAGAACTTCCTTAAGTGTAGACTAAGTTGTTTAGCCTTAAACTCAATCGTCTATTGTTTCTATGGTAAGGTTATGGTTGGTATAGATACAAATATCCGCTGCAATATTCAGGCTTTCCCGCACCATTTCTTCTGCACTTAAGTTAGAGGCGTGCTTCTTTAATGCAACTGCTGCTGCCTGAGCAAACATACTACCTGAACCAATGGCAGCAATTTGATTGTCGGGTTCTAGGACATCACCTGTACCTGAAAGGATCAAAATCTCATCTTTATCAGCAACGATGAGCATGGCTTCCAGTCTTCTCAGATAGCGGTCCATCCGCCAGTCTTTGGTAAGCTCTATCGCGGCACGTTTCATATTGCCACCATAGGTGCTCAGCTTTTCGTCAAAACGCTCCAAAAGGGTAAATGCATCCGCTGTCGAACCTGCAAAGCCTGTAACGATCTTTCCGTCTTGCAACTTTCTTATTTTTTTTACATTACTTTTAGCAACAGTATTGCCCATTGTAGCTTGACCATCAGCCCCTATGGCTACTTGTCCGTTGTGAGATATGGCAATGACTGTGGTAGATCTTATTTTCAACTTTGACATTAGATATAATTATTTCTTGTTGTTAGTAGCTTTAAACAGCCTATAATTTTAATTCATAAATGTACTGCTCCTTCTTTTTTTAAGGAAGGCAATCAGCAAAAACTTCATAAGACGAGCTAGGTATTTAAGGAATAGCCTGTCAATAAAATATCAAAATTCCCAAAACGAATAGCATCAGAGAGATTGTCTCTAAGATTAGCCATTTCTTTAAAACACGCCTTAGGTAGGGTTTAGTTAAGTTGGTATCCATGTTTTCAGATATAAAAAAAGTCTCGCTATTAAAACGAGACTTTTTGAATTATGTTCATGTTGTCTTATACGAGAATCCTTACTGGATCTTCCAAGAGTCCTTTTAGGGTTTGTAGGAATGCCGATCCTACAGCACCGTCTACCGCTCTATGGTCACATGACAAAGTCACTTTCATTACATTGCCTGGAACAATTTCGCCATTTTTTACGATGGGCGTTTGTTTAATTCCGCCAACGGCCAAAATACAAGCGTCGGGTGGATTGATAATAGCTGTAAACTCCTCTATACCAAACATGCCCAGGTTGGAAATCGTGAAGGTGCTTCCTTCCCAATCCTTAGGTTGAAGTTGCTTGTTTCTAGCTCTCTGACCCAAATCTTTTACTTCTACGGCGATATGAGACAGTGATTTATTGTCAGCAAATCGTACTACCGGCACCAATAACCCTTCATCTACCGCTACAGCCACACCAATATGGATGTGTTTGTTAAAGCGCATTTTATCGCCTCGATAAGACACATTTACGTTAGGGTGTTGCCTTAAAGCCGCTGCTGTGGCTTTGAGCACAAGGTCGTTGAAAGAAATTTTCACCGGAGAATATTCATTGATGCTCTTTCTTGCTTCTACGGCTTTGTCCATGTTTATTTCCATGGTCAAGTAGAAGTGTGGTGCTGTATATTTGCTTTCGGCCAAACGCTTGGCAATGGTCTTCCGCATTTGAGAAACATTGACCTCTTCGTAGCTTTCTTCTCCCACTATTTCAGGTAAAGAAATGGCAGGCTGCCCTTTTGCATCAGACTTCTGAGGAGCAGTCTCCTGTGCTTCGCTAGGCTTATAGTCTTCTACATCTTTCCTTACGATTCTGCCATTGTCGCCAGAACCTTTTATTTTCGACAGGTCATATCCTTTGTCTTCTGCCATTTTCTTGGCCAAAGGAGAAGCCTTTATTCTTCCTCCTTTTTCTGAAGCTTCTGCCTTGGTAGCTTCAGGAGCTTTCTCTGCAGTTTTTACTTCTTTTTCTTCTTTTGAGGATGATTCGCTTTTGCCGCCTTTGCTCGCTTCATGATGCTTCAACAAAGTCTGGTAGTCTGCACCTTTCTCCCCTATTACAGCTATTACAGCATCTATAGGCACTGCATCGCCCTCTTTAGGCCCGATGTACAATAGTGTACCGTCTTCGTAGGCTTCAAGCTCCATGGTTGCTTTGTCAGTATCCACCTCGGCCAAAATGTCTCCTGCACTTATCGCATCTCCCTCTTTTTTAAGCCAAGAAGCAATCACGCCTTCTTGCATAGTATCACTCATCTTAGGCATAGTGACGAGTGTGGCATTGATACCCGATATATCAATCTCTTCACTGTCGTTACCTGATGTGGGTCTTTCATCCGATTTTGGTTCTTCAGATCCTTTGTCTTCCGAACTGTCGCCTCCTGCTTTCACCTGCTTGATAAGGTCATCTATGTTTTCTCCTTTTTCTCCAATAATGGCAATAATGCCATCCACAGGAACAGCTTCCTTTTCTTTGACCCCAATATAAAGCAGTGTGCCGTCTTCATAAGACTCAAGTTCCATGGTTGCCTTATCTGTTTCTACTTCTGCAAGGATGTCCCCGGATTTTACTTCGTCGCCTTCTTTGACCAACCATGAGGCAATCACGCCTTCTTCCATGGTATCACTCATCTTAGGCATTTTAATTACTTCGGCCATTATGATATTTCCATTTATGTTCGCCCAAAATTAAACGTATTATCACTTTATTCAAATTAAATAAGTCTTATTTTGTTAAAAGGTTTCTAGAAAGGTACTTGTCCCTGCAAAACATACCTGAAGTTCACAGGCTAGTTCAACTTTTAAACATTAACAAATGTTACGATAGCATGGGATTATTTTCTACAGCTCCAACATTAAATTAGAGACACCGTCTAGAAAGAACAAAAAACGTATCCTTAGATATTTAGGAAATCAAGGAAAGGGCCAGCAACTTTGTTCTCCTAGCTTTGTAACCCGTTTATGATAAGAAGGAATTATGCCAGGTCGTTTAAAGGGTTTAGGACAAGGATATGATCTAAAATTATTCAGTAGCTCTCATCCAATTTGATTTCTTTCTTCGTCGATTTGTTTTTTCTTCACCAATAAAATAAGCACTTATCTAATCACTGGAGGCTAGCCTCAATGATTGAATTGAGTTGCACTTATTAGTTAAGCTTACCAATTTAATAACATATAATCCAACAAAAAAGAGTGCTTAATGATAGGCACTCTTTTTTGTTGTAGAAAGTAGTAAATGCTACTCCACTTCTTGTACCCAATCTTTGGCCCTGTCCAAGTTGTCAAATAACCTGATGGACAATGAAGGCTGATTCAGGTCCTTCCTGAAGTTGTTGAGAGAAACTTGAGTGAAAATATTTTTGGGAAGTACAAAGCCATAATTCTTCAGGCCGTTTGTGATGGCCAATGGAATGGCGGTTGTTGCAGCCCATTCTGTATCTTCTTTCTTGATTACTGAGGATTCACTTATGTCTACTAAGAAATTGGGCACAGGCTTTTTCTGAGCAAAAAGTTTATTTGTCTTTTCTACCCCTTCCCTAAACATTTCAGAACTAAAGAATCCCTTCCATATCTGGAAGACGCAGTTCAACCGCTCGTCGTACTCGAGTACAAGATGTTTTTCGTTTACTACTACCATAAATTTAGATTTATTTAATTATTGATTATTGATAATCTTGGCTAAAAATGTGAGGCCTGTTTCCTCTCGCATTACTGATAGACTACTATTTGGCAAGGGCGCAGCATCATAAATAGATCGAATATTACGTTCCGATCTTTCGATAAGCTCCCAATCGAAACAATACTCCATCCAGGACCTGTAAGGATTGCCTGATGCGATGTTGGTGAAGAATATTTCCCCACCTGGTCTCAGGTTTTCATTGTAAATTTTATCCAGCAAAGAAATGATGGTTTTATCCGTTAAGTAATCGAACACCCCTCCTATAACGATCAAATCAAATTTCTCTTCGATCTTCTTTACAAGGCGCAATAGATTGCCTTGAATCAGGTTGCACTGATCTTTCATCTGGTCTAATTTTTCTGCAGAGTAAGACAATGCCCCTTCATCCATATCAAAAAGCGTAACCGAGATGTCTGTATTTTTCAACACTTTTTGGATGGAACGTAAATCTGCGGACGACCCACAGCCAATAGACAGCACCTTGGCCCCTCTTATGGTAAGGGCCTTGTCCAGAATGAGCTGTGACTGATGCAGCACCTTATTGCGATGTTGCTGCACAATAGGGCTATTGAGAATGATCGCTTCCAGGTAGTACCCTAATGAATGCTTGGGGGATTGATTTTTACCATTGACGATATATTCTATCGTTTCATAGTCGCCAGCATATCCTCTAGGCCAATCTTGAGTTCTTACAAAAAAGGGTGATTGGCGGTGTATTTTTCGCACTTCGGCCAATTGATCGCGAACTGCTGCTTTCCCAATCCTCTTTTCTTCATGAAGAATGGCTTCGAGTAAGCGGTGAGTTGCAGTTGAAGCACGTAAATAATCCAACGACTCGTTGCCAGTAAGGGAATTGTTCAATAAAACAAAGGCCTTGATGGCTTCATCCAAAGCTTTGCCGGTGTCTAAATTTTCTAAAGAGGATAGCTTGTTGGCTTGGGTTTTTACATAGCTAGTTGAAGTTTTTTGAATAGTTTCCACATTCAAAAATCCATCTGGTTGCATAAGGTTTTCCATAGTAAAATTAGGTTATGATAAAGGTTAAATTTTTGCTGGTAAATAAAAAGCAGTAGCTAAAAAGGGTTGAAAAACTGCCATCCACTCTGAACGATTGAGATATTCGTTAGAATGAAACTTAAATATATCATTCGATTTGTGAAATTAGAAATAGATTCGAGGGAATTTGACGTAAAGTATTAAAAAGTGCATTTTAGACAATAGATATGTCCATCATGCAAAACAAAACATCCGCACTAAGCACTGACCTTCAATTTAATAGAATACAATTAAGCACTAGGTTTATAAAATAACCCTAAAATATTGGGCTAGGATTGACAGGAATTCGATGTATGTTTTATCCTATAAACTGCTATTTTTGCAAAGTAAGCGACAAAAAAATGACCAGATATTAAATACCAATTGCCCCTATAATCAACTGCGCACCGAAAGTATCTCGTTCATGAAGATAAAAATACCGCACGCCAACATTGAATAAGGGCATAAAGCGCATGAAGTTGAAGTCGATTGACAATTCTATCCCAGAAGAAGTAATCTCGGTTGTCTGTGGTATATCTGGCTGCTTTCCCCAGCCCATTTCATGGAAGGCATTTCCTTGTAACCGTTGAAAGTAAAAGAAAGGACCAATACTCCAATCGGGATAAAACAGGGGGAGTGAATAATTGAAAGAGGCCAAACCAAAATGCTCAAAAGGTGTATAGCCATAACCTTTAGGATAACTGATGCCGCTAGAAAAACGATAGTTGCTGGCTAAGTCCTGAAATTGGTATCCTGTCTTTATTATAAAAGAATGGTGCTTAAATAAGCCGGGATTGTACAAATTGGCACTAGCAAAAGCCCTGAAACCGTGGTAGTCGCCGCCAAATGGTGTATGTATATATCCACCCCGCAGTACTTGGCCCCAACGGCTATGAATGTCTCGCTTACTCCTTTTAAGGAGCCTACTATAAACCAAACCATAATGGAGACTGGTTAAATTTCCATTGGCTTGTTGTGAATATTTTCTAACCGGAAGGTCGTATCCATTCACTTTTGTAAAACCTAGCTTGCTTTCTAATTGTAAAGTTCGGCTAAACTGAGATCGTGTGAGATTCAATGGCAATCTAATGCCCAATGACACGTGTTGCTCTTGCCACACAGCTTTTTCTTTAACGACCTCTTCTTCCTTTGTATATTGTTCCTCAACACTCCTATTGCCAACATGCGCCTCCAGATCAACCACAGGAAATAAACCTTGGTAGCTTATCTGACCAAAGCCTCGACCAGTCTCTTCGAATGGATTATAAGCATATCCTGCCGTAAGGGCTGTCGTACTTAAGACATCTCGAGATTTAAAACCCACCGTCAATTCTTCAAATAAATTTTCTGTCCATAACAAGCCCCAACTATGTATATTAAACAAATGATTAAATGAACCGTAATTATCTACCTCGTAATCAATGTTTTTTAATTCATTATATAAACTGGCATCTTGTTCTTGAGTGAACCAGGGTGTAAAATGTTGTTCCTTTATTTTATCTATTGCTTTTAGAGGTTTCCAGCTTTCGGGTTCATAAGGCATGGAAGCAACCCTCATCCCTTGGGTAGCATAATCATTAAAAAACAACCTATTGTTTATCGAGTCGATCATAGGAGAAAAAGCACCATATGGTCTGGAGGTGACTTGAAATTTTTCTCCCGTAGAAAGATTAAGGGCATAAATGTTATCGATGCCGCTGTAGTCCCAATTAAACAAAACAAAATCTCCGTATTGGAGTGGGTTTCCATAATTATCGAAAGTAAAAGGCAACAGCTCTGTTACAGTGCCGGCATCCACATCAGCTTGAATGATAGTTTTGCCAGCTTTGGTTACCAAAAGCGCTACAATGTATTGCCCATCGGCAGACCACCTTGGCATAGAAACAAACCCCTCGTCCTCATTTGGAAATCGAAAAAGCTCTTTCCCTGTACGCCTATCCAAAATAGTCAGCCGGCTTTCATTGGATTCTGAGGTATACACTGTGGCTATTTTTGTAGCATCAGGTGACAAGTCAGCCGCACTATACCTGGAGGGGGCCGTAACGGTTGTAAGCTTACGATGATGCAAATCGTAAGCTTTTATCACGGTAAGTGTTCTTGCCCCCCATCGTATATCTGGACGAAACTCATTCCATGCTACCCACCCATTTTGAGCAGATAGCATCCCTGAAGAAGCCATAAAACCCGTAACAACCTCGGTTTTTACCTTCATTTTATCATGAATGCTCACAATTTGTGAAATGTCACCAATGCCTGATTTCAAAGCGATGATGGAACCATTCAGTCCCATTTGGGGAAACATATATTGGGTGTATTTCTTTGCTTTTGGGCTTATGATATCAGCACTTGTCGTATCAATAATGCTCAACTGGGTCTGCCAAAGATTTTCTGCTTCAGCCACCGTATTTTTATAAGTTGTGCCCAAATTACTACCTGTTTTTTTTCTTATAGCCCTTGAAAAAGTGAAGGGGATATAAGGCTTTCTAAAAGCTTCTTCTACTATATCATCCCACGGGTTTTCAGGGTATAATCTGCGCAAATGGCTTACCATGTAATAGCCAGTGACATAGTGATTAGGCACAAAGTCCTTAAATGACCCTAGATATTGCTTATTATAGCTATAAGGTCCGAGTTCTAGGAGATTAGCTCTCAAGGCCATGCCAAATTCAGGCATCCTTCCCCTTCCAGAAGGCGTTAAGGCTGTTTCGGTTGCTACGGCATCACCTTCCCAAAACCAAGCTGGAACAGCCAAATAAGACATGCCCGATAAGGCCTCTTCTCCCAAAACTGTATACAACAGCTTGTTAAAGCCCGTTTTGCTTTTTTCGTATTGTACGACATGTCTAAATTCATGAATGGCTAATAAGTCTAGCCAAAGATTTGCCCCTGCAAAATTATAGTCTTGAGGTGGCATCGTAAAAAACTCTGACCTTCTTGGGGCTAGTGTTACAAAGCCATTGGATTGAGTTGTACGGCTTCGCAACACAACAGAGAGTTTTTTGGGGTAAGCACCTAAGGAAGAGGATATGGGTTGGTACCATGATTGCAATCTTTTGGCGAGGCCAATAGCTAGGCTGTCATTGCCTTCTTGATAGATTACTTTGAATTTCGAAGTATTTACTTGCTTCCAGCTTGCACTTGCTGGTTCTTGGTCATGAATTGGATGTTGCCCAAATGCTTTACCCATAATGGAAAGCATAAAAAACAACCATAAATATATCTTTCCAACCCTCATGCAAACAAATATAATTGGATATTTCTAAACTCTGGACTTGATGTAAAATTTAAAGCTAAAATGATTAGGGGAGCAAAACCAACCAGTATGCTTCTTAGATGGATCATGCATATCTCTAAGTTAGCGCATTAAAGCGATAGTTTATAATTTAACGTATAAGACACTGATACATACCACACAAACACCTATATGCTAAACCAGCAATTTAATGTAAATAGAGACTCAATAAAGACTTTTAGTAAAGGATGATCTTTTATTCCGTCGTACTAATCCCCGCGCTTGTTGGCAACAATAGCACTTTTGCCCACAGTCAAATTGTCGTCAATCATTCTGTTTTTATATTGTTGAATGAACGCTTTCACCCGCTTCTGCATATGAGCTTCCTTTTCCGGCATCTCTCCTCTTAGGTCCTCTTTGAGCAAAGGGTCTTGGATGTAATTATAAAAACCTACCGCATGCTCCTCGTCAAACTGCAACATATACTCTCCCTCAAACCACTGATAGACGCCCGTATAATTAATAGCAAAATCATTTTCAATATCGTTATCAAGCATATTGTTGCCGAAAGAGAAGTAAGGTTGGTCATAGTTGAGGTATCCTAAAACCGTAGGCATAATGTCGATCTGCTGTACTACTCTCAGCTCTACTCCTGTTAGCGTTGAATCGCCAGGAGCAAAAAAGATGACAGGCACAGAAAAGGCTCCCCAATCCGTTTGATATTCCGGATAGTATTTTGCTGTGGCAGTGTGGTCAGCGGTAATCACAAAAAGGGTGTTCTCGTACCAAGGCATGGTCTTCGCTTTCTCAAAGAATTTCTCCAAGGCCATGTCGGTATAGCTAATGCATTCATAAATTGGTAAGGGGCCTTTTTTAAATTTTCCTTCATAACGCGCTGGAATCTTAAATGGATGGTGGGAGGAAACCGTAAATATGCTACTCATAAATGGCTCGGAAAACGTGTTCATCTTATCAGCAAAGAACTGCATGAATTCCTCATCCCAAATCCCCCAAAGCCCATCAAAGTCCTCATCATTGCCATATTCTGTTTTTCCGTAATACTCCTCTACTCCAATCAACTGCATAAATGCGGCAAAACCCATTGACCCATTGGGTGCGCCATGGAAGAAGGAGGTATGATAGCCACGCTCTCCCAGCATCCTCGGCAAACTTGGCAGGTCATTGCTGGCATAAGGAGTCAGTACAAAAGGGTCTTCTATACTAGGAATGCCCGTAAGCACGGAAGGGAGTGCATCGATCGATTTTTTGCCATTGGCAAAAGAGTGCCAATATACCTTACTTTCTTGCAAGAGGGAATCCACAAAAGGTGTAAAGCTTTGGTAATCCCCTTGGTTCATTAGGTGTTCATTATAGCCGCCGATGGCTTCTTTGCTAAAGCTCTCAAGTACAATGATCACCACATTCTTTGATTGGAAAGGCAGGGTGTCGTTAGGGTAATGCAGTGGAGAATAAACAGCCTCCAGTGCCTCTTCGCTTTCAAAATAATGGACATGCTTAAAGTTTGCTTTGCCAATTGTTCGGAGCATGGAAAAAGGTGTATTAAGGACCAAATACATTTCCTTGGGTCGTTTCACATACTCGCCTGCATTGCTCAATGTAATAGGACGCGTGCTGTGTAAAAATCCACCCCGCATTCCAGCTATACATAGTCCTAAGCTTAACGCCATCACTATAGTATGTAGAGGATAGTAAATCCAGGAGTTTATTCTTGTAGGAAAAGTTATTTTGATTTTCTTGTACAGAAAAACCATCAGGAAAATAAGGGCAAGCCAAATCAACACGATATACCAATAATCTACGAGAAAAGAAGCTCCTAATGCCCCCATATTTTCATTAGCAAATTCGCTAAAGACACTCCATGTTGTGCGTCGTAAGGTAAAACGATAATAGATAATGTCACTGAGATTGGCAGCAAGCGCTATACTATTACAGAAAACAAAAACATACATCAGTATCCGGCGGTACAGTGGCTTATAGCGAAAACGGAATGGCACCAACATCAACACAATGAACAGCAGGTTGGTGTAAAGTACTGCGGACAGGTCGAATCGCAGCCCCGCGACCATCATATTCCCAAACTCCCCCAAGCGAGTATCAGTAAACATGCTATAATTGAAAACGTAGAAGAGTACCCTAGAAATGGTATATAACAGCATGGCCAGTATCATGTATTTGATCAATGCTACATGGACATTTTGTGCAATATCTTTTTTGTTCAATCTCATTTAGGAATAATTTGTGCTTGGCTGCTTTTTGCTATTTAACCAAAATTTGAGGCCACAAAATTAAGCATTTCAATAGAGGATTGGCTAAAGTGTAAGTTTTTTTAATGATGTGAGAAAACATGGCACATGACCTACTTCACTCGAATTCACCTATTGCGCATTGTTGATATCTCCTAAAAACTCCAAAGCTCTTTTTTCTGACCAATACACGCCTTGGGCATTGTATACGGAAAAGCCACAGTGGCCACCTTCTGCCGGAATCTCCAAGTAGACATGAGGGTGATACTTTACCTTTTCGGATGGAAAGCACTCTGGAGATAAAAATGGATCGTTGGCAGCATTTACGATTAAGGTCGGAACGTTAATCTTGTCGATAAACCTTATGGCACTACATGCTTCATAATAGGCTTGGGCATTTTCAAAGCCATGCAATGGGGCTGTATAAAAATCGTCGAAATCTTCGAGGGACCGAATATTTTCAAAATGCGCCATTGTGAGTTGGTTTGGCATGGCCAGACTTTTCGCTTCTACTTTCTGCTTCAGTTTCTTTAGAAACCTACGACTGTATATCCGGTTTCCTCGCTGCGCTATCTGTCTGGAGCTGCCATGGAGATGCAGAGGAACGGAAAAAACAGCAGCGCCAGTAATTTGTTGGGGAAGTTTAGCGGTATCCTCTCCTAAATATTTCAAAGTAAGGTTCCCTCCGAGACTAAAGCCAATCATAGCAACCTGCTTATAACCGCCAATATCCAATGCATGAGATGCAACGGCATGAAGATCATCGGTTGCCCCGCTGTGGTAAAAGCGTAAATTTTTATTCACTTCCCCGCTACATCCCCTGAAGTTCCAAGCCACGACATCCCAGCCTGCTGCATGGAAAACTTTGGCCATTCCTTTTACATAAGGCCGCTGACTGTCCCCTTCAAGGCCGTGAGAGATAATGACCAGCTTTTCATTTCCTGATTTCAACCAATCTAAATCCAGAAAATCATCATCTATTGTAGCAATACGTTCTCGCTTAAATGGGACACCCCGAACTTTTCTAAACAAAGATGGAATTATTGTTTGTAGGTGGCCGTTGTATAGCCATATTGGAGATGTGTATGAAGTCGATTGAATAAGTGGCATCGTAAGAACAACAAATCTAAAGAATTATATCACGCTTATCTTAATAACATGTCTTTTTATAACCTTCCTCCCTTGTATCAGTTTTTCTGTATTAGTGCTAGCGACCCGTTCAAACCTCGGCAGTCTCTAATTCAAATCATAAGAGATTACAGAGATTTGGATTAGCACAGATGTTTCTATTTACGTATATTTCGAATATTTTTCCTTTATAAAACTTATGCAATTACAAAAATTAAAATTTACCGACGTTGAGAGATCTTCATTTTTCTCCACCGTCACCAAGAGAGTAAACCAATACTTCAAAGAAAACAATATCTCTAAACATGCAAATGGGGAGATGATCTTTAAAACAGTCTTTTTCCTGTCGGGAATTATCATTGCATATGGCATGCTCATTTCGGGTCAATTTGGGCTTTGGACCATGCTCTTCCTATCAATTGCTATCGGGGCTTTCTCTGCTTTCATAGGGTTCAATGTATGCCATGATGCTATACATGGCGCCTATTCGTCCAAAAAATGGGTGAACAAAAGCTTAGGCTTGATTTTTAACCTGATTGGGGCCAATGCCTATGTGTGGAGTATTACCCATAATAAAATTCACCATACATATACCAACATACCTGACCACGATGAAGACATAGAAGTGGCTCCAGGACTTATACGCTTGTCACCGCTCGATGAGTATAAACCTCATATGCGCTATCAGCATTATTATGCATTCTTTTTATATGGACTTGCTTCTTTATCTTGGGTTTTAAGAAAAGATTATGTCAAATTCT
The DNA here is from genome assembly GCA_964440915.1 of uncultured Roseivirgaceae bacterium. Lineage (GTDB taxonomy): Bacteria > Bacteroidota > Bacteroidia > Cytophagales > Cyclobacteriaceae > CAMPJM01. The sequence goes on along the minus strand of CAYTTV010000008.1, from coordinate 49,300 downwards.
TTCAAAAGAAAATTGGTCAGTACGACAACACCAATCACCCTAAAATTGAGTATTTCAACCTATTTTTCTTTAAGGCTGTATACTATACCATTAGCATTGTGTTGCCACTCACACTTCTCGACATTACTTGGTGGCAGTTCCTCATAGGTTTCTTTGCTCTCCATTTAACAAAAGGATTGATTATGGGACTGGTGTTTCAGTTGGCCCATGTTGTAGAAGGCACGAACTTCCCCTTCCCCAATGATCAAGGGAATATTCAAGAAGCTTGGGCAGTTCATCAAATGCAAACAACTGCCAACTTCGCAAGGAAGAATAAGTTGGCTAATATCTTATGCGGCGGGCTTAATTTCCAAATCGAACATCACCTTTTCCCTCAAATCTGTCACACTCATTATGTAAAAATCTCTGAGATCGTGAAAGAAACAGCTGAAGAGCATGGAATTGCTTATATTGAAAGTGAGACTTTCTTTGGTGCTTTAAAATCACACTACCATATGCTCAAGGAATTTGGTCAGAAACCAGTCGCCGTCTTAGCATAAACAGCCCAGTGAAATATTGCTAAGCTACCGAATAATTCAAAATATACCCTTCATTAACAGTGTTTTAAAGCCAAAGGTAAATGGTTTCAGGCACTGTTAATTCAATGAAATTCTTTAAATTTGACTATTCAGACGAATTCACCTCATTGACCATACATTTTTTATGTGCAGAAGATATAGTATAAGCTCCACTGCCGCAGAACTTGCCGAAAGATTTGATATAGACGTGCCCGAAGCCTACCGAAGCCGGTACAATGCTGCTCCCACACAAATCTTGCCCGTGATCACCAATGACAACCCAGAAGGACTTTCTTTCTTTTATTGGGGGGTTGTGCCAAAATTTGCCAAAAACAAATCGCTTAGTCCTAAGCTTTATAATACAAAAGCGGAAACATTGTTGCAAAAAGCTTCAGCTTCCAAAGCGTTGCACCAGAGGAGGTGCCTTATACCTGCCGACGGTTTTTATGATTGGAAGAATGTCTCCAAAAAAGGAGTAGTTCCTTATCGGTTTGTATTGGAAGCACCTAAGATATTTGCCTTCGCAGGATTGTGGGAAGAGTACGAAGATGATGAAGAGGGCATGGTATATACATTTTCCATCATCACTACCGAGGCAAATGACATCACTAAGGAAATGAATTTAAATATGCCGGCAATAGTCGCTAGGGAAGACGAAAAGAAATGGTTGAACAACGACTTATCTGTGGATGAGTGGATAAAGCTGTTGAAGCCCTATCCATCACAAACGATGAGTTCTTATACGGTATCTTCGCTTTTGAACAACCTGGAGAATGACAGGCCGGAGTTGCTTAGACCTGCTCCAGCAGCAGACCAGTTTGGCAATTATACGTTGTTTAACTAATTGGCACTGCGTCTTGCCTCTGTAGAGCATTAACGCTCCAATTTTATTTTCCTTACTTTTGCACAATTGATCACCATATCGTTATGAATTATTCAAAAATAAAAGGAATTGGTCATTATGTACCAGAAAGAGTTGTCACCAACGACGACCTTAGCAAGGTAATGGACACGAGTGATGCTTGGATAACCGAAAGGACGGGCATCAAAGAAAGGCGTTTTTTTGATCCTGAAAAAGATACAGTGGCGGGAATGGCTGCCCACGCTTCAAGAATGGCGCTGGAGCGAGCTGGTCTTACCACTGCCGATGTGGATTTCATTGTTTTTGCTACCATTACGCCCGATTATTTCTTCCCTGGATCAGGTGTATTAATGCAGCGTGAACTAGGACTGGAAAGCATTGGAGCACTAGACATTCGCAATGCCTGCTCGGGGTTCATTTACGGCATTTCTGTTGCGGATCAGTTCATTAAAACAGGCATGTACAAGACCATATTGGTGGTAGGAGCTGAAATCCAATCTTCTGCTATGGACCTCAGTGATCGGGGACGTGCTGTTTCGGTAATTTTTGGAGACGGCGCAGGGGCTGTTGTCCTACAAGCCGAACGTAATCCTGGTATCCTGTCTACGCATTTGCATGCCGATGGCCGCTTTGCTGAAGAACTCTACATAAAAGATCCTGGCAGCAGCAGAAAAAATCGGCTTACAAAAGACATGATTGATGAAGACGGCATAAGGGCACATATGAATGGCAATATGGTTTTCAAACATGCTATCGTTCGGTTTCAGGAGGTAATCATGGAAGCGTTAGAGGCTAATAAGCTAAATAAGGAAGATATCGACCTGCTAATTCCCCATCAAGCTAATTTGAGGATCAGCAACTATTTGCAGGAGCAGCTTGGGTTTAGCGATGATAAGGTTTATAACAACATTATGCGCTACGGCAATACCACTGCTGCCTCTATTCCCATAGCCATGAGCGAGGCCTGGCAAGAAGGAAAAATTGCAGAAGGCACGTTGCTATGCATGGCGGCTTTTGGCAGTGGCTTTACTTGGGCATCGGCTTTAATACAGTTTTGATAAGTGACTAACATGCAAAGATTCCTATAAATGAATGCTGGAGACGGAAATATTGTATTTTCGGACGAGGAGATGGCGTTGGTGCAGGACGAAAGGCTTTTGAGAATAAAACAGTCCGTCATCAAAAAGATCCACCAACTTCTGATCGAAACGGAGAATAAATTGCGTCCCATTGTCTTCACTAAAAGCAAAACACTAACCGAATACACTTTAGCCAGATCAGGAAAAATCTCTAGAGGGGAAAATTACCAGGACCTCCCCTATTTGGTTTTAGACTTCCCCAGGCAGTTCAGCCAAGACGCCATTTTTGCTTACCGCACCATGTTCTGGTGGGGCAATTTTCTGAGCTGTACGTTGCATCTACAAGGTACGGCTCTGGAAAAGTTTCGCGACAATCTGTTGAACAACCTGTCAAACCTAAGAAACGATGTGTTTTTTTGTGTTGCTCCTACCCCATGGGAATACCACTACGGAAAAGAGAATTACCGGCTCACCCAAGAAATCCCCATAGAAAAACTTAAGGAGTGGATAGCCACTAAAGATTTTATAAAAATAAGCCGAAAACTCCCTCTAGAAAAATACGATCAACTTGCTGAATTTTCTGCGGAAACATTTGATTTTTTTTGGAAGGTAATTTCCTCGAAAGAGTAAGGCGGGCGCATTGAAAACAGACGTTTAAGCCAGTTTAAAGGAGCAGCGAAAAAACTGCTCCTTTTCTATATCCTGTTTTATTGACTATCTCAGGAACATGAGTTCCCTGTTTTTAACCAATGGCCATTCTTCATCGGCTACAAGCAGCTCCAATTTATCTACATGATAACGTATCTCATCGAAGAAAGCCTTCACTTCGAAGCAATACATGGCAGCATGCTCCCGTGGATCGTCGAGTTTGTTGGCGATCTTCCTTGTTTCGATCATGTCGTGCACCTTGGTTTTGATGGTCTTGATTCTCATAGAAATCTCCTGAATTGAATCAATCACACCACTTTCGGCAGGGTCTAAACCTATTTCTTTTAATCCTTTTACGTTATCTATTAATCGGTTTTGATAATTGATGGCCGTTGGGATTATATGGTTCATTACCAAGTCGCCCATTACCCTCGATTCAATCTGGATTATCTTGGCGTAATTCTCCCACTGTATTTCATTTCTTGCTTCCAGCTCAATTTCCGTAAATATGCCATTATCGATAAAAAGGGCCTTTGACTTATCGGTAAGGAAAGCGTCCAATGCATCTACTGTATTCTTTGCGTTAGAAAGTCCTCTTTCTAATGCTTCTTTTTCCCATTCTTCTGAGTAGCCGTTTCCTTCAAACCTTATAGCTTTAGATTTTTTAATGTAGTCTCTCAGGATATTCACAATAGCTACTTCTTTCTTTTCCCCTTTTTTGATCTTTGCATCCACCTCCTTTTTGAACTTGATCAATTGGTCTGCCACTATTGTATTGAGTACGATAATAGAAGAAGCAGAATTGGCAGAAGAGCCTACGGCACGGAGCTCAAACTTATTGCCCGTAAATGCAAATGGAGATGTTCTGTTGCGGTCTGTATTGTCTTTCAAGATTGGTGGGATCTTATTGATTCCCAGTTTCATATAGAGGTTGTCTCCCTTGTCAATTTTAATCTTGGCGTTCTTTTCCAGTTCGTTTAGCACCTCTGTCAGTTGAGAGCCTATAAAAGCCGAAATGATAGCCGGTGGTGCCTCATTAGCCCCCAACCTGTGGTCGTTGCTGGCCGAAGCCGTTGATGCCCTCACTAGGTCATTGTGGTCATGCACGGCCTTTAAGGTGTTGACAAAAAACGTGAGGAATTGCAAATTTTCCTTCGCCTTACTGGTAGGTGCCAATAAGTTCCTGCCTAAATTAGTGATAAGTGACCAATTACAGTGCTTACCACTACCATTGACGTGAGAAAATGGCTTTTCATGCAAAATGACTTTGAAAGAATGTCTTTCTGCTACTTTTGCCATCAAGTCCATCAGCAGTTGGTTGTGGTCAATAGCAAGATTGGCCTCTTCATACAAAGGTGCACATTCAAACTGGCTGGGGGCTACTTCATTGTGCCTTGTTCGGATTGGAATCCCCAAACGCAATGCCTCCGTCTCAAAGTCTACCATAAAGCGGTGCACCCTTCTTGGAATAGATCCGAAGTAGTGATCGCCCATCTGCTGCCCTTTAGCAGGCGAGTGCCCAAATAAGGTCCTACCGGTCATAATAAGATCAGGCCTTGCATCATACAACGCCCTGTCGATAAGGAAATATTCCTGCTCGATGCCAAGTGAAACATTTACCCTAGTGACGCTCTTATCAAAATATTCATTGCATATGTCTACAGCGGCCTTGTCCAATAGCGTAAGACTTTTGAGCAAAGGAGCTTTATAATCTAATGCTTCTCCCGTATAAGAAACAAAAATGGTGGGAATACAGAGGGTCTTCACATTACCATTTTCGATGATAAAGGCTGGAGAAGAAGGATCCCAGGCAGTATAGCCCCTAGCTTCAAATGTATTGCGTATGCCTCCATGAGGGAAAGACGATGCATCGGGCTCTTGCTGTACCAAAGCAGTGCCTTTGAAAGTTTCCATACTCTTTCCAGTGATGGAGGGCTCGAAAAAAGCATCGTGCTTTTCGGCAGTAGAGCCTGTCAGGGGCTGGAACCAGTGCGAGTAGTGGGTTGCGCCTTTGTCCATGGCCCAGGTTTTCATGGCGGCAGCTACCGAATTGGCTACGTTACTTTCGATCCTGCCTCCTTTTTCAATAGTGCGCATCAAAACTTTAAATATATCCGATGGCAGGGTATTGCGCATGGCTTCCTTGCCATATACATTTTCTCCAAAGAAATCAGATATTTTGGTTGATGGCGGAGTTACGTCTATGGGCTGACGACGTTGTACTTCTTGCAGTGCTCTAAATCTTATTAATGCCATGTGTGTGAAGGATAGTTAGAACGGCAAAACTAATATAAATTTTACCTTTTATACTTTTATCAATGAAAAAATAACGATGTGGCGCAAAAAAAACTATTAAAAGTGTAAAACAAGTTTAAAAATCATCCTGAACTAAAAAAACATGACCTAAGACACCGAACTGAAAGTCGTTAGGCACTACTAGCACAATTTAGCCTTTTCAGACATAGTATTCTTGAAGATGAGCAGTATTTCATAGTCAAAGCGTTAATGCATGATACATCTAACATAAGCAGGCCTGCAATAGGCTTTTTTATTCAATTACCTTTTATATACCGCTTTCACTAAAGAATATTACATCCATACGGCATTGTATTGTTTCCAAATTGATAAATTTATGTGAGATTTGTGTTATGAAAAACAGATTGACCTTTTTGACCAGCTATCTGGGCATTTGGTTTATATTCTTCTTAGGTTTCAAAGCCATATTCTTACTTTATCATTATGAACATGCTAAAGCACTATCGCCCCAACTTTTAGCAGGCGTGTTCTTTAACGGCATGCGTATGGATCTGTCTTTCAGTGCCTATATTTCGGCAATTCCTTTTTTATTAATCAGCCTTTCAACTGTTGTTGGTATTGGATACATCCGACCTATCATCAAATGGTATACGATAGGGGTTTCAATCATTATAGGCCTACTCTGCGTAACAGACCTGGAACTTTTCAACGCTTGGGGCTTTAGATTAGATGCTACGCCATTGATATACATGGACACCCCCAACGAAATGCTGGCTTCTGCCGGTGCTTCCCCCATTGGGCTGCTATTGCTTGTTTTCACTGCTGCCGTGAGTGCTTTCATCTGGTTGATGTTAAAAAAGGTTGATGTGATTTTACAAAGGGCGGAGAAAACATCCCCTATTATATTGCCATTATTCTTATTCATTACCGCATCTCTCATTATCCCTATTAGGGGTGGGTTGCAATTAGCGCCCTTAAATGTAAGCGATGCCTATTTCTCTGACAATAGCTTTGCCAATCAAGCTGCTATCAATGTTCCATGGAATTTTTTCAATGCAGTGATGCGAAAAACCCATGACAAAACCAATCCTTACATTTTTATGGAGGAGGGCGAAGCACAAAAGTTGTTAGAAACGCATTTGAATGTAAAAGACAGCAGTAAAGCTGTACTTCTGAACACGACACGGCCGAATGTCTTGCTGATCATGTGGGAAAGCCTGACGGCAAAAGCAGTAGAATCATTAGGAGGATTGAATTACGTTACTCCTCAATTTGAAAAACTCACCAAAGAAGGTGTTCTGTTTAGCAATTTTTATGCATCAGGAGACCGCAGCGACAAAGGCATCATCAGCATATTGAGTGGTTATCCTGCGCAGCCGGCGCAATCTATTATCAAATTGCCTTCCAAATCATCCAAGCTCCCTATGCTGAGCCGAGATTTTGAAGCGGCGGGTTACAGTACCGCTTTTTATTATGGTGGGGAGCTAGCATTTGCCAACATAAAATCCTACCTCGTAAATGGAGGTTTTGACAATATTGTGGGCAAGAACGAATTCGAGCGGAAGGACTGGAATTCTAAATGGGGCGCACACGACCATGTGGTTTTTGACAGGGTTTTGGATGACCTTAAAGCGGCACAAGAGCCATTTTTCACTACAATATTCACGTTGAGTAGCCATGAGCCTTTTGAAGTGCCTATGGAAACAAAAATAAAAGGGCAAGACGAAGAAAGCTTGTTTCTGAACTCTCTTTATTATACGGATAAATCTTTGGGAGATTTCTTGCAGAAGTTGAAACAAATGCCATTATATGAGAACACGCTGATTATTATTGTGGCAGACCATGGCCATAGAATGCCCATGGCGTCAAAAAATCATGACAGGGAAAAATTTCACATTCCTATGCTTTGGCTTGGGGGTGCGGTGTCGTTCCAAGATACCGTTATTGACACTTTTTCTTCTCAAACAGACCTGGCAGCTACGCTTTTGCGGCAAGTAGAGCTTCCCTCTGAACACTATAAATGGAGCAAGGATATTTTAAATTCCGAAACGAATGCCTTTGTCCATTACGTCTTTAATGACGGTTTTGGCCACATTAGCAAAGCTGGATTTCAAACCTATGACAACGCTGGAAAAAGGTTTATAAACAAGGATGAGCAGATGCCACAAGATGATTCTCAATTTTCTAAGGCATATATGCAGCTTTCCTTTCAAGATTTCCTTGAAAAATAGGAAAAATACTTAACTTTGCGGCTTTATTAAGGTTTCCTAGGTCAATGAGGGTATGCAGTGACTATTCGCTGCCACTTTGTGTTTTTTATGTGCGGAAAATGCAGGAGAATCTCAAAGAAAGGCCATAGTCTTCAAAATAGGCAAACCTACTAGAATGAAAAGAAAAATATCGCACAAAACAACCTTTGAGGAGTGCGTCATACAATGAAGAAAGTAGCTTTTTATACGTTAGGCTGTAAGCTTAATTTTTCCGAAACCTCTACAATTGCCCGGCTTTTTGAGGAAAAAGGCTACAAAAAGGTTGACTTTACAGACACACCTGACATATTTATTATAAACACCTGCTCGGTTACCGACAATGCCGACAAAAAGTGTGTTAAAGTAGTAAAAGAGGCCCGAAAAATCTCTCCCGACGCCTACGTTACCATTATAGGTTGTTATGCACAGCTTAAGCCCAAAGAGATTTCAGAAATCCCTGGCGTTGATGCGGTACTCGGTGCTGCTGAAAAGTTCAGGCTCATAGACCTGCTCGATGGATTTGTCAGGGAGAAAAGCCCTAAAGTGCTGGCGACCGATATCAAGGAGGCCAACCGTTTCAACAATGCCTTTTCTTACGGTGACCGCACCCGTACCTTTATGAAGGTGCAAGATGGGTGTGACTATTCCTGCTCCTTTTGTACAATACCGCTTGCCAGAGGCGCAAGCCGAAGCGATAGCATTGAAAACATAATGGCCACCGCAAAGGAAATAGCCCAAAGCGGTGCAAAGGAAATAGTGCTTACCGGTGTGAACATTGGCGATTATGGTTTGATCGATGGGCAAAGAGATGAGAAATTCATTGATCTGATAAAGGCCTTGGATTCCATTGAAGGCATTGAGCGATTTCGGATATCATCTATAGAGCCCAATCTTTTGCACGAGGAAATAGTGGCTTTTGTCTCTACATCCCAAAAATTTGTCCCTCATTTTCATATCCCCTTACAATCGGGATGTAATAAGATCTTGAAGCTGATGCGCAGAAGGTATTTGAGGGAATTATATGCCGAACGGGTGGACTATATAAAATCTTTAATTCCAGATTGTTGTATAGGCGTAGATGTAATCGTTGGATTTCCAGGAGAGACTGACGAAGACTTTTTGGAGACCTATAACTTCCTTAATGAACTAAACATCGCCTACTTACACGTATTTAGCTATTCGGAAAGGGCCAATACCCTTGCTACCACAATGGAAAACAGTGTACCATTGAAAACCAGGCAGAAGCGCTCCAAGATGTTAAGAATTTTATCAGAAAAGAAGCGGCGAAAATTCTATGAAGAAAATATAGGGAAGCATAAGCGGGTTCTATTTGAGGAAGACATAGAAGATGGATACATGCATGGCTATACAGAAAATTATATAAGAGTAAGGGCCAAGTATGATCCTGTGTTGGTAAATGATGTAAAATCCGTACAGCTAACCGAAATCAGCCCTAGCGGCGCGATGAATGCCGTCGAAAGCGAAATAGAAATATTAAAGCATTAGCTAAACACAATTGACTATACTGCAAAAATGATTAAAAGGACCATAGACTATTCAAAACAAGACGCTTCATATCCATACTGGATTTCAGACATGGTCTAATATCATAAACTAGCCTATTCCTTACTTCCCAAGTTCCTATTATCTATTATTATTAACTCAACTATGCACCTAAATCACATATCGTACTATCTTCCTTCTCAAGTAGTTACGAATGAACATTTTAACAAACTCAATAATTTATCTAAAGACTGGATCATTGAACGTACGGGAATCAAGGAGCGCAGGAAGGCTTCTCCTCATGAGAATACTCATACGATGGGCATCGCTGCGGTTGCTGAAGGACTTGCTTCACTTCCCTACCCTATTGAGGAGGTGCAGTTGATTGTAGGTGCCACCTATACGCCGCATGACACGATTTTTACACTTGGGCATGCTATTCAGCATTATTTAAACATAAGCGATATCCCTGTCGTCACCATTTCTTCGGCTTGTTCTTCTTTATTGAATGCCATAGAAATTGTGGAAGGGTATTTCGCCTTAGGGAAGGCAGAAAAGGCCTTGGTCGTGGTATCGGAACACAATACCGCCTACAGCCGAGATGAAGACACGGTAGCGGGGCACTTGTGGGGTGATGGAGCGGCTGCCTTATGGTTGTCAAAAGAAAAAGTGGGCGATAATGACATAGCCATAAAGGATGTGGCCACCGCAGGTGCTGGAAACGTAGGCAAGGCCAAAGAAGGCGTGGTATTGAAGCCTATAGACGGCGGTTTTGAAATGCCCTTTGGCCGCGATGTGTTTATCCATGCTTGCGAGTATATGGCCAAGGCCACTCAAGATATTTTGAAAAAGAACGATCGCACCGTAAAAGATGTAGCCTATTTTATCCCTCATCAGGCCAACTACCGGATTACTAAAAATGTAGCCAAAACCTTAGCCTTGCCTATGGAGAGGGTTATTTCCAATGTGGAATATTTAGGTAACACGGGATGTGCAGGATGCGCCATCGGTATTGCCGAGAACATCCACAAATTCAAAAAGGGCGACAATATTGTTGTAACCGTATTTGGAGGTGGGTACTCCTATGGGGCCATGCTTTTGCAGGCGCAATAACGAAACTCAAGGGTGCTCATACGAAGCTTCTGAAGAATAAAACACTTCGCCCTCTGGCTGAACAAACCTAATCCTATACGTATTGATCCCGTCCATATGGACGGCTGGCAGCTTATAGAAATTATTGGTTGGCGCCCCTTTTGCAGGAATATCGGCTACTTCTATCCAACTATTTTCTTCTAAGCGCTCTATGTAAAAATGGCAAGAGGTCGTCTCGTTGGTAGTAATCCATTTCAGGATTCCGGGTTCTATTATAAAAGTTATAAACCTAAACTCGTCATTTGCGGCGATTGCTTGCGGATTAACGATCAACGGACTACAGCCATCTTTATGGACGATCTTAATTGTAATGGGCGTATCAAGTGGCAGATAAGATAGGTCTATTTCAAAGGCACTTACAGCAGGGCCGCTAAGAATCAACTCATTGTTAACGAAAACACGGTCGGCACAATACGTTACTCTATCAGAAGCAAAAGGATTCTGTACATACAGGTTTTTACCCTGGTATTTGCCTGAAATGTTGATTTCTCCTCCATGGGCTACAGCGGTGATCAACAACAAAAGGAGTATGGTAAGTTTCACGCTTATAGCAGTTTGCTAATGCAATTACGCTGAAAAAAGGCAATTAAAAAAGGTTAGAAGCGGGATTCAACGTATTATTGTCCGGCGTCGAAAAAATTCAAAGTTTAAGCTATGCCTACTATAACACATCCTTATTTTCTGGCATTTACCAATAAATTCTTATAGGTTAGAGTAATTGATGTATTGATTCGTTTAAAATTGCTTTAATCCCCTTAAAACAATTTTCCTGCGAAAATGTACTTTAATCAATAAGCTTTATTTAAATTTAAACATAAGCTACCTCGTCGATTAACGCATAAGAATCATCAGACCAGGACAGGCTATTTTAAACACCTTACGATAAACATACGAAAACAATTTCCCTGAAAAATGGCAGACTTAATTCCTCAAGGATTATGATGAAAAAACCCAGAATCTCTACATTCCTCAAGTTTTATAGGCCTGCATTATTTTCTTCCGCCCTTGTCTTGGGCATAACATTTTACTTGTTTTTTGAAACCTACAAGCAGTTTCAAGAAAAAAACAACGCACTCTTCGATTTACGTGCGGTAGCGGTAACAGATGCTATAAAAAGTAGAATGATGGATTATATACAAATCCTAAAAGGCGCTCAATCCTTGCTAAATGTGAGCGATTCTGTTAGCAGGCAAGCTTGGAAAGGCTATGCAGAAGGGGTAAACGTCAAAGAGCATTATCCTGGAGTGCAAGGTATTGGCTTTTCTGTTTTTGTAGCTGATTCCAATAAAACTGCGTTTGAAGCGCGCGTTCGCGAAGAGGGCTTTCCCGATTTCGCCATCTGGCCTAGCAATCCTCGGGAAATGTACTCTGCCATCCTCTACCTCGAGCCCTTCGATTCTATAAACAAACGTGCCTTTGGATATGACATGTACACCGATTCGGCACGCCATAAAGCCATGAACATAGCATTGGAAACAGGGAAGCCTACCATAACAAGTGGCGTCATCCTCGTGCAGGAAATTGTGGATGAAGTCCAGAAAGGTCTGAACCTATATCTCCCCATCTATAAAAAAGGTGCTGACACCTCTACAGTAGAAAACAGGCGTAAAAATATTGTAGGTTTCGCTTATAGTCCCTTCAGGATTTACGACCTCATGAAAGGAACGCTTGGAAACGAATTTGATGACCTTGATATCCAAATTTATGATGAAGGGAGAAAAGGGGAAGGTGGGCTTCTATATTGGTCCAGTAACGATAATAAGATAAACGGTGAAGGGTTGATCAATTCATACCAAAAAATGATTTCAATTGAAGTAGCCGAGCATGTTTGGGACATTCATATTACGGCCAATACTGGCTTTGGCTACGATAGAGAGGTTCCCTTCTATCTCTTGGGCGGCGGTATGGTCATAAGCTTGCTGGTATTTCTTATTGTTATATCCTTTGGCTATATAAGAAGATCTACCTACCTGAAACAGGTAATTGCTGACAATGCCGTCGCTGCCATCTTTATTGTGAATCAAGATGGGTTTTGCACTTTCACGAACCCTGCCGCTGAGAGGCTTACCGGATATTCGTTTGATGAAATAAAACTAGAACAATTGTGGGCACTCTTGTTTCGCCACAATGACATGGAGCAGTCCGCATTTTCAATGGAGCGCGAGACATCAATGCAAGATGCACTCATCTACCATAAGTCGGGGACTCCGATATATGTCAACCTCAACACAAAGCCCATTTATGAGTATTCCAACAAGGTTTCACTATTGGTACAAGCAACGGACATGACGCAGGAAAAGGAGGCAGAATCATCTCTTATGCAAAAAAACAAAATGTTGCAGGCACTTAATCAGGTGGGCATAAACCTGTCTGTTGAGCTAGATTTAAAGAAATTGCTTCAGCAAATCGTAGATATTTGTACAGAAATCACTGATTCAGAGTTTGGTGTTTTTTTCTATCAGGTTGATGATCATAATGAAACATTAGTTATGCACGCCACCTCGATCAAAAATTATTATTATATAGAAAGCGTTATCGATTCATGGCCCCAATATACCATCTTAGACGTCCTTCGAATCGACGATGCCAGCGAATCCAAGGAAGTACTCATGCCAGAGGGAATGGCCATTGGCAAACACCCGGTTAGGAGCTTCCTTGCCGTACCTGTGAAATCTAGAAATGGGGTAGTGATCGGAACCCTGTATTTTGGTCATACAAAGGCAGGAATGTTCCAAGAGCACGAGGTGGAAATAACAAAAGGCATTGCCGCTCAAGCTGCCATCGCTTTGGATAACTCTCAACTCTTTGAAGCGATAAGCAATAAAAATGAAGAACTCATCAAGATAAACAACGACCTCGATAACTTTGTGTACACCGCTTCTCATGATTTAAAGGCGCCAGTACTCAATATAGAGGGCTTGGTATATGTGCTGACAAAAGCTTTGGAGGAAGGGAAAATTGATAAAGCCGAAAAGATGATCGAAATGATCAAGATATCCATTTTGAAATTCAAAGAAACTATTCAAGCACTAACGGAAGTAGCCAAGACGAACAAAAACATCGATGACGAGGTAGTGAAGGTTGACCTAAAGGAGCTTTTCGAAGACATAAAACTTTCAATCGAAGATATGGTCGAGGCTGCAGGTGCGGATATTACAGCCGATTTCACCAGGCTTGGAACGGAAGACATCTACTTTTCATTGGCCAATATGAGAAGTCTTTTAATTAATCTTATGACCAACGCCATCAAATACCGATCGCCCGAAAGGAAGCCCATCATAAGACTATCTTTTGAAAAAGAAGACAAACAATTGATCATAAAGGTAAGTGATAACGGACTGGGCATTGCCAAAGAACATCAAGAGCGTATATTCCAGATGTTTAAACGGATGCATACTCAAGTCGAGGGCACTGGCATCGGCTTGTACTTGGTAAAAAGAATCGTGGAAAATCAAGGTGGGTCTATCGCGATAGACAGTGAAGTAAACAAAGGGACTACTTTTACACTATACTTGCCGTTGAAATAGTGCTTTTTAAAGCGATTTAGGAATTATCCCGATCTTTCTTTTTGGATTCGCTCAATACTCCATAAAGCACAGGGCTGAAAAAAGCAACATTTTCAAGAAAGCAAGCCATGCTATAGAACTTATTCACATCTATGGTAGGATCTACAGCCATGCCCTCTAGCAAAGTGTCTAACGCTGCATGAAACTTATTTTCAAATTCTTCTTTTTTCATCTCCATCTTCAAACACAAGTAATAGGCTAATAACTGAAATATTCATGAGAAAATTTCATTGTAGCCATTTTAAAATTGAAAACAACTTCTCCTTCAAGCCAATAAATGCTAAGACAATGCTACCACACTAGCATCCTCCATAAAAAATCTTTTAGAATATTTTGGGATTTAATCAATTAATCGTAACATTGCGATATAACGATAAGCTTTAATATATGGGAATAATTAAGTCTGATATTTATACGGATGGTCAGAATACCATTGCCACTTTTGCCAAAGCGTTTGGCCATCCAGCAAGAGTAGCGATATTGCAGCATCTGTTCAAAATAAATACTTGTGTTTGTGGTGACTTGGTAAACGAAGTCGGCCTTGCTCAATCCACAATTTCACAACACCTTAAAGAATTGCGAACTTTGGGTTTGATACAAGGCACTGTGGAAGGAACAAGCGTATGCTATTGCATCAATCCAAATAATTGGTCTAAAATGAAAGAAATTATGCTAGAGTTTTTGGATCAAGATATCAATACTCCTAATCAATGTTGTTAGAAACAAAATAAAGAAATTACATGAAACTATCGGAGGTAAAGTCAGCGCTGAGTAAACTCGAGCAAATAGCCTTCCAGTTGCCTGATGGCGAATTGGTCCCAAAGCATTTTCACGTCACAGAAATCGGAAAAATATCAAAGCATTTTATCGATTGTGGTGGTACGGTCCGTAAAGAAGAGGTAGTCAACTTCCAGCTTTGGAATGCCGATGACTACGATCACAGGTTACACCCAGAAAAGCTGGTACATATCATTGAGCTTTCAGAAAAAACCTTAAACATAAATGACCTTGATGTAGAAGTAGAATATCAAGGGCAAACCATAGAGAAATTCGCATTGGGTTTTAATGGAAAAAACTTCTTATTAACGACAAAACAGACCGATTGCTTGGCAAAAGAAAAATGTGGGACACCCAATAAAAAACCTAATGTAAGCCTTAGGGATTTGCAAAAATCAAATAGATGCAAACCAAATACAGGTTGTTGCTAGCGCTTGCTCATGAAATTATTTGAAAAATTAGAAAAGACAATCGTTTCCTTAGGGACTTTCCCTATCTCTACAGAAAGGAAAACTTTGCTGAATCCATTAGTGCGTTTCCTTCAGACAAAAAGAGACCAGCAAGAGCCGATCAGGCTCAATTTTATATGCACTCACAATTCGCGCAGAAGCCACTTGTCTCAAGTATGGGCACAAACCATAGCTGCATTCTTCAATATTAGAAACGTGGAATGCTATTCTGGAGGCACTGAAGCCACAGCCCTTTATCCAATGGTATTGCAGACTTTAAAAAATGCAGGTTTTGAATCGTGGCAGTTTTCTACAGGAAGAAACCCGGCTTATTGTATAAAATTTTCCGACAATGCGCACCCTATCATGGGGTTTTCGAAAGTACTGCATGATTCATTTAATCCAAAGTCTGATTTTGCGGCTATTATGACTTGTTCACAGGCTGATAAAGGTTGTCCATTTGTGGCTGGAGCTGAGGCTAGATTTTCCCTACCCTATGAAGATCCCAAACTCTTTGATGACACTACTCTGCAAACTGATAAATACAAAGAAAAGAGTTTAGAAATTGCCGCCGAGCTTTTCTATGTCTTTTCTCAGATCAAATAAATTATGGCCACAATAAAATTGAATTTCCTAGACAAAAACCTTACGCTGTGGATATTTATGGCAATGGCTATAGGTGTTACGATCGGTTATTATTTTCCATCATTTCCTGCTGCTATAGATTCAATGAGCAGGGGAACCACCAACATCCCTATTGCCTTGGGCCTGATCTTAATGATGTATCCACCATTGGCAAAGGTCAATTACCGATTACTACCAAAGGTGTTTAGAAATGTACGCATCCTATCGATCTCCCTCCTGCTCAATTGGATTGTTGGCCCTGTTTTGATGTTTGTCCTAGCGGTGATATTTCTTCATGATTACCCAGAATATATGGTGGGTTTAATTCTTATCGGTCTTGCCCGTTGCATAGCCATGGTGTTGGTATGGAATGACTTAGCAGAAGGCAATAGCGAATATGGAGCAGGCTTAGTAGCTCTTAATAGTATCTTTCAGGTATTTGCCTATAGTTTTTATGCTTGGTTGTTCATCACCAAATTACCTTCTCTTCTGGGTTTTGAAGGTGCAATCATAGACATTTCCATTGTCACCATTGCCGAAAGCGTGGCTATTTATTTGGGCATACCATTCTTGGCAGGCATATTAAGTCGGTATTTCCTGACAAAAATAAAGGGCGAAAGCTGGTATAATACGAAATTCATTCCAGCAACTTCACCTATTACGCTGATCGCACTACTGTTAACCATTGTGATCATGTTTTCTCTGAAAGGAGAATTAATAGTAGAAATTCCAATGGATGTGGTAAGGATTGCCATACCCCTATTGCTATATTTTATAATCATGTTTATCATTGGTTTCTTTATCAGTAAGGCATTGGGAGCTGAATATGACAAAAATGCCTCAATTACATTCACAGCTGCAGGAAACAATTTTGAACTGGCCATTGCTGTAGCCATTGCCGTTTTTGGCCTCAATTCAGGGCAAGCATTTGCTGGTGTGATCGGTCCTTTAGTAGAAGTGCCAGCATTGATATTATTAGTAAGAGCTGCCTTTTGGTTAAAAAAGAAATATTATCATGAACCTTCAAACGAATTGAGATGATTTGAGCACGTTTCAAAATAACGGGGGCGTGCTCGGATTTATATCCATCACTGCATATTTCCAATGTTTCTAATAAGCTAGAACAATGCTGTATGAACTCTCTCGTACCTTTCCTTTCTCACCCTTATCCAAAATGGCTTTATTCTCCTTGTTTGAATAAAAATCTTATGCATTTTTCTCGAAACGTAACAAAACACTACCCATTTTGCAACATTTGAACCGTCACATCTTTATTAATCTGCTCATCTTTGAAACATTAAATCAAAACAACATTATGATGAAAGAAATAAGTCCGATGAAGAAGATGGGTATGCTGTTAATAGTCCTCGCCATATTTTCTGGGAAAGCATTTGGTTCGGAGCCTAAAAATGACTTTGGCAAGGAAGTGGCAAGACTATTGGATAAAATGTCTATAGAAGAAAAAGTGGGACAAATGACCCAGGTCACCATAGACATGATTTTGAAAGATGAAGAAACGATGGTCGTGGATGAGGCAAAATTAAGAAAGGCCATCCTAGAAAAACATGTTGGTTCTATTCTTAACGTGAAAGGACATGCTTACTCTGCGGAAGTTTGGCATAACATAATTACACAAATACAAAATATTGCAATAAAGGAAACAGCCAATAAAATACCTGTGATCTATGGCATTGATGCAATCCATGGCTCAAATTATACCTCAGGCTCTACTTTATTTCCACATAACATTGGAATGGCCGCTTCCAGAAATCCTGAACTGGTAAAGATCGCAGCCAAAATCACGGCAATTGAAACCAAAGCGGTGGGGATACCTTGGAACTTTGACCCTGTTCTAGACGTTGGAAGGCAGCCTTTGTGGCCGAGGTTTGAAGAGACTTTTGGAGAGGATGTTTACCTCGTAGGAGAGCTGGGTGCAGCGGCCATCATCGGATATGAAGAAGATGGCCTAAACCAACCTTCAGCAGTAGCATCTTGCATGAAGCATTACTTGGGTTATTCCGTGCCTTTGACTGGCAAGGACAGGACACCATCCTATATTCCTGATAATGTATTGCGAGAATATATATTGCCACCGTTCAAAAGAGCGGTAGAAGCTGGAGCTGCTACTGTCATGATCAACTCCGGTGAGATCAACGGTGTGCCCATACACGGCAGCAAGTATTACATGACGGACATACTTCGTGGCGAGCTGGGTTTTGAAGGGGTTGCAGTGTCAGATTGGGAGGACGTGATTCGTTTACACACTCGGCATAGAGTTGCTGACACACCCAAAGAAGCCGTCAGGCAAGCCGTAGACGCTGGCCTTGACATGAGCATGGTACCTTTGGATTATTCCTTTTATGACCTGTTGCTGGAGTTGGTAAAGGAAGGAACTATCACCGAAGAAAGGCTTGACTTATCTGTAGGAAGGATTTTGAAATTAAAATTGGATTTAGGATTATTCGACAATCCCTTCCCTCAAAAAGAGGCATTGAAAGATTTGCATAAAAAGGAGTATGATGCAGAAGCATTGAAGGCGGCAAGGGAAACCATGACCTTGTTGAAGAACAACGACAATGTCCTTCCTCTTTCAAAAAAGACAAAAGTACTTGTAGCTGGCCCTTCAGCACAAGACATTACCTCCTTGCATAGCAGTTGGTCATTTATTTGGCAAGGCACCGATGCTTCACAGTATCCTGAGCATACACAGAGCATAAAGGAAGCTATTGAGAAAAAAATAGGAAAGAAAAATGTAATATCCTCTGCCCAAGCGGATTACAGCGATCCTGCTAATTTTGATGTGGATCAATTGAAAAAAGATGCTGCCAAAGCAGACTATATTATTCTATGCTTAGGAGAGAAAGCCTATGCAGAAAGCCCTGGGGTAATCGATGACCTGACGCTAGATAAGAATCAGCTAGACCTTGCCCAAGCGGCCATTGCTACTGGAAAGCCAGTGATTTTGGTATTGGTAGAAGGAAGACCCAGGGTGATCTCCGCTGTAGAAGAAGGCATCAAAGGAATTTTAATGGCTTATAGACCTTCTACTCTAGGAGCAGAGGCGATTGCCGATGTACTCTTTGGTGACTACAACCCAAGCGGCATCTTGCCTTTCACCTACCCGAGGCACCCCAACGATTTGGTATTGTATGATAGAAAAGGCACAGAAGAAATCAGGGAAGACAGGCCTAACGTATATGGACAAGGAGGCTATAACCCCCAATGGCCATTCGGTTTCGGCCTTAGCTATACCACATTTGCTTTTGATAACCTTAAGGTAGACAAAACCACTTTTGGCCCTAACGATGAAGTACAAGTTGCGGTAGAAGTAAAAAACACAGGAAAGCGGGATGGGAAGGTAGCTGTAGAATTATACTCAAAAGATTTGTATGCTTCTATTACACCGAGCGCCAAAAGGTTAAGAAAATTTGACAAGATAGACCTCCAAGCAGGAGAAGCGAAGCAAGTATCTTTTTCAATATCACCAAAAGATCTTGCCTTTGTGAATATGGAAGGAAAATGGGTAACTGAG
Source organism: uncultured Roseivirgaceae bacterium (assembly GCA_964440915.1). Lineage (GTDB taxonomy): Bacteria > Bacteroidota > Bacteroidia > Cytophagales > Cyclobacteriaceae > CAMPJM01. The sequence goes on along the minus strand of CAYTTV010000008.1, from coordinate 30,046 downwards.
CCAGGAGAGTTTGAATTGATGATAGGCGATAAAGTAGTGAAGATCGACTATAGGCCATAATAACCCAAAATGAATATTGAATTGACGGTGGCATCTTTGAAAAGGTGCCACTTTTTTTTGGAATTTTTCCTTTCGCTCATAGGCCGCCCATCCTTCCCACTTAAACAATCAGCCCTATCCTTTGCGCAAGATCAGATGAAAAAGTATTCTCTGGATCGTATTTTCTTTTTATATCAAGCCAAGCATTGTGTTGAGGATACATGGCCTTAAAAGTAGCTTCGTCCAAATAGGCATCCTTGCCGAGATAAATTCTTCCTCCGGCCTCTAGAACCAAGGCATCCAACTTCTTTATAAAAGGCTTTAATTGTGGTGTAATAGGAAAATCAATGGCGAAAGTAAACCCTTCAAAAGGAAATGAAAGATGGCCTTGCCCCTTTCCAAACTTTTTTAGCACATTCAAAAAGGGAATACAATCACTTTTGGTAATTTCTGTTAAGATACGATGGATATTTTCCTTGCCATTTTCCATAGGCACCACAAACTGATACTGGATAAATCCTCTCTTGCCATACCCTCTGTTCCAATTGTTGATCATGTCCAGAGGAAAGAAAAAGCTGTCATAATGCGCTATACCATTCCCTGATTTCTGTTTCCAATACAGGATTTTGTTCAAGAGGCCAACAGATAAAGTATTCAACACAAAAGATGGCAGGAAAAACGGCACGGAAAGCTTGGGCGCTCCAGATATTTTCAAAGGATTTTTATGATACTTAGCTGGCAGGTCTTCTATTTTCGCTTCATTGCCCACTACCAACACGCCATTTCCCATTTTCTCTCCTGTAGCCAGCGAATCGATCCATGCTACTGAATAATTATAATCCTTTTCACTGCTTTCGATCAGATGCAGCATTTCCTCAAGATTATGCGCCACTATCGACTTTTGAGCAAAAAAAGTAGTGCTTACCCTCCTTAGTTTTATCGTGACCGTAAGGATAATCCCTAAAAGCCCCAGCCCTCCAAAGTTAGCCTCAAAAAGATCGACATTTTCTTCTCTGCTTGCGGTAAGAATCTGACCATCAGCAAGCATAATGGTAAATGACAATACGCTGTTGATAAAAGAGCCATCGATATGATGTGCTTTGCCGTGAATGTCATTGGCAATAGCGCCACCCAAAGTAATGTACTTGGTTCCGGGGCAAATAAGTGGAAACCAACCTCTAGGCGCATAATGTTGAATAACATCCGCCAAAGTAGCACCAGCTTCACATGTTAAAACACCATTGGCTTCATCAAAATGCAGAAACTGCCCAAACCTCTCCATTTTGAGCACCGTATGGCCGCTATTAGTAGCTTGATCTGCATAACTCCTACCCTTTCCTCTTGCGAGCAATGTATCATTCCCTAATAAGTCCTTTATTTGCTGATCGCTTTGGGGGTAGGCAACCTTACAAGTAGCTTGTGGAATATTTCCCCAGCCAGATAGCACCTCTTTTGTTAAGACTTTCGACATTAGATAATCAACTTTAGGTGTCAGCCAATAAAATCAAGCCGTATATGTATTTTCCATCAATAAGTATAAGAGGACAATAGCCCCTTATACTTATTACAATCATGACTACTTTTTACTGAAAAAGATCGATTCCACATCCAATGTATTTCTCGAACCTAACCGTGAGTTCTTTTTAGCTCTGAACACAAAATACAGGTCATGTCTGCCTTCCACATCATCAGACAGCAAGAAATTCACATCTTTCCAGTTTCCTTCCTCGATATTCGAAACACCCAATAGCCTGCCATCCACGCCGTCTTTATATACTTCCACACTACCATTGGCCTGATCACCCTTCACTTTTAGGACAATCCTTTTAATTTCAGTAAGGTCTATATCTTTGAAATAAAAATAGCTATCGTCCTTTGGTGCTTTCACAATATAATTTCCGTTTTCTTCCCTCATTTTCCTCATATTCTCAGCACCGTCATAATTGACTGCTCTCAAACTCGGATACCGAAACACATGTTCTTTTTTAACGGTGATGGCTTCCATGCCATTTGCTCCTCGATCTCTATATTCCGCAGTAAATATATAAATCCCTTCATTCCCTTTTGCTTTGGTTTGTACAGAACCCTGAAGCGGGATAGCAGTGTCCTTGCTCTTCTCTTCTCCTAGTGAAAGGATATACTCTACCATTTTTTCAACTTCATCCTTTGAAAGCTGTGGGTGCGCTGACATAGCATTTTGACCCCAAACTCCACTACTGCCCTTGATGATCCTATCGATCAGGGTTTGTTTTATATCCTCTCCTTTGTAGCGTTCTGCTACTTCCATATAGCTAGGCCCAACCGACCTGACATCCACGCCATGACAAGCTTTACAATCACTTCCATCTATGAGCAACTGCCCAGGGTGGACAGTATTCAACTGGTGCCCTTGTGCGATCAAAGTGATGTCGCTGCCCTGTTCCAAATAATCAAAATAAGCTGCCACACGATCCTCCGGGATGCTGCCATCTTCAGTGGTGCCATCTTCTTTGTCTGTAACTGTAATTTTATAATCTATCTTATCGCCACTCCAGTAGAAACTCGAATTTCCATCTATTTCCATTTCTAAGACAGGGGGATCATTTCCCACTCTCAATTCCATTTCAGTAGTAGACTCTTCACCTGAGGTGTCCGTTACTTTCAGTTTCACTAAATACATACCCGGCTCCTTAAAGGTAAAACTTGGTGCCTTGTCAGTGGCCTGCACTTCATTATAGGTTGTAAAGTGCCATTCATAAGTCAACTTATCATTGTCGTAATCATATGATTCTTCTGCAGAAAAACTTACTTTCAATGGTGCTGCACCAATTGTTTTGTCAGCAGACATCACGGCCACGGGTTTTCTGTTGGATGCATTGTATTCTATTTTAACCAATCTGGAATCGATGTTGTGGGCGAACCAATAGGTACCATATTCCAATACATACAAAGCACCATTTTTGTCAAACTGCATGTCCATAGGCTTATCAAAGAGCACATTAGGCAGAAAAGGTTCGATCTCCGCAAGATTCCCTTCCTCATCAAAAGTTACGGCCATGATCCAATTTCTCATCCAATCATATATGAACAATTTCCCATCATAGTATTCAGGAAATTTCATGGATGAGTTTTTGTAATCATCATAATAATATACTGGGCCAGCCATGGCATTTCTTCCGCCTTTGCCAACCAGAGGAAACTCTTGAGACTCATCATAAGGATAGTAGATAAAAGCGCCCTTGGCAGGAGGCAAATTTTTATTACCCGTATTATTCACAGAGTTATTTACAGGACCCGCTGGATCAAAAAGTTCTCCAAAGGTATTCTCAGCAAAATTTCTTTCTCTATAGGGCTTATTGTCAGCAATAAAGTAAGGCCATCCGAAAAAGCCTGGTTCTCTAGCCTGGTTTACTTCATCGTATCCTTTTGGGCCATGAATACTGTCCTTACCGGCATCAGGACCAACTTCACCCCAATACAAATAACCTGTTCGTTGATCGATAGATATCCTGAACGGATTTCTATTGCCCATCACATAGATTTCAGGCAAACCCTGCGACCCATCTTTAGGGAAAAGATTGCCTTCGGGAATAGAGTAAGTACCATCTGCTTCTGGTCGTATGCGTAAAATCTTACCGTTGTAGTCATGGGTGTTTGCAGACGTTCTCTGAGCATCCCAAGGTTCTCTCCCCTCTCTTTCGTCAATAGGTGCGAAACCATGGGAGGCAAAGGGGTTGGTATTGTCACCGATAGAAATGAATAAATTACCGTTGGGCCCAAAGGCTAAGGAACCACCAGAATGACAGCATTGATCAATTTGAAAAGGGAATTCAAGCAACACTTTTTCGGAATCGGCCAGAAGTGAGTCACCTGAAATCACAAAACGTGAAATCCTTTGGACCGCTCCTACCCCTGTCGGAGAATAGAAAAAGTATGCCCATCCATTTTTACTAAAGTTCGGATCTAATGTTAAACCTAATAGGCCATTTTCATGCCCAGAGTAAACATTAAAGTTATATATCGTTTTTGTAGCACCCACCTCAGGATCATAAAGCTTCACACTACCATTTCTTTCAATAAAGAAAACTCGGCCTTCATCTGTTACGGCCAATTCCATTGGCTCATCCAAGTGTTCGTCCAGTATTATCTTCACAAATCTATTTTCCTCGGGCGCGCGCAGTGTTCTGGCTTTGGAGTAATCCAGTATTTTATTTTTACCTATAGCGTATTGAATACCACCATATAGATGATCCAAAAACAATGGATCTAAGTAGTTTTCAGGCTTGTGCCCTAGGCCAGTGTAAAAAGCTCTGCCACCATCGTATTCATGGGCCCAAGCTATGGGGTGATTTTCACCATTAGTGCCTCCCTCATAGGTGGTTTCATCGAGATTTATCAGCACTTTTATATCCGGATTGATTGACTTGAAGTTATACCATTCGTCTTCCAGTTCCCATCTATCGGGAAGCATCTCAGTAGAGACATGGTTTTTATCGACCACATCCATAGTAGCTTTCCGAACGTTGGGATTGTTGGGGTGTCCATTGAAATATGCCCCTACCAGCTTCCCAAACCACGGCCAATCGTATTCGGTATCGGTTGCGGAATGCACGCCTACAAAGCCTCCTCCTGCCTGAATATAGCGTTCAAAATCTTTTTGTTGTCGATAGTCCAGCACATCACCCGTTGTATTTAAGAATATAACAGCACTATACTTTGCTAAACTATCTTCCTGAAAGTAAAGAGCATTTTCTGTAGTATCGACCATGAAGTCGTACTCCTCTCCTAGTTTTTTTATAGCTTCTATTCCATCTTTAATAGCCTCATGTCTGTACCCTGCGGTTTTTGAAAAAACCAAGACACGTTTTTCTTCTCTATTTGGCTGACAGTTTGTCAACACAAGTACCGATAAGATCAAGAGTAAGGCCCTAATGCCAAAATGATTCAATACAGTAAATTTCACTTGATAAATTTTATAGTAGATGATTATTTGATGTGTTGATAAGCAAAATAGTCTCTCAGCGCACGATTCGTTTTCAGTTTATTGATAGGCTAA
>CAYTTV010000008.1:0-24872 GCA_964440915.1 uncultured Roseivirgaceae bacterium | reverse complement strand
AATCTTTAGGCAGAGTTTCTTTCAGCGTTTATGATACCGAAAGAGCACCGTACCACCATTTTTTCATATATTTTTTTCATAGCGTTATCTTCTTCTTTATTATCCTCTATTTCCCTGATATGCGTGAGCGCATGCTGCTGAATGGTGACCAGAGGCATTTCTATACGTTGCCTCATATGAATCGATAATTTATCGACTGGTTTATCGGCCATCAGTTCTGAGGCTCCCGTTAGCTTCAACATGTACTTCTTTGTCCTTTCAAATTCATCGTACATCATGTTCCACAGCTCGCCATATTTCGGATGATCAGATAAATAAGCGGTCAATGGAAAGAAGCATTTGTTCATAGCCATTTCACAATTGTCTAACATGGTTTTAAAGAAAAGCGAATTTTGATACAATTGCTTCAACTCTTGCCATTTTCCATCTTTTTCCATTTTCTCCAAGGCAAACCCTACACCATAGTATCCAGGTAGGTTTTGCTTGAGCTGGCTCCAAGATCCCACATAAGGCACCGCCCTCAGGTCGTCAAGGTTCAGCTTGCCAGACTTTCGTTTAGATGGTCGGCTACCAATATTTGTTTCGGCGTAATACCGCAATGGACTGATATAATTCAGATACTCAATGAACTCAGGATGTGTTTTTAGTGCATTGTAAGCAGCAAAGCTTTCGTCAGAAAGGCGCTGTAGCAAATCCTCTTCCTTCTCTGTAAGCGTGTTTTCCCGCTGAGAGAAGATCGAATTGCTAATGCCGGCATGCATAAGTTGCTCGATATTGAACTGAGCAGCGTCGATAGTGCCAAAATTGGAACTCACTGTTTGTCCTTGCACCGTAAGTTGGATCTCTTTGTTGGCGATATTTTTTCCCATAGAGGCATAGAACTGATGTGTCTTGCCTCCCCCTCTTGCAGGTGGCCCACCTCTCCCATCAAAAAAGATCACTTCGATACCATACTCCTTAGAGACTAAACTGAGCTCTTCTTTCGCTTTATAAATGCTCCAGTTGGCCATCAGGTAGCCACCGTCTTTGGTGCCATCTGAGAAACCAAGCATTATCGTTTGATTATTTCCCCTGTTCTCAATATGCTTGCGATAAATAGGGTTCTCATACAATTTTTTCATAACCCCAGCGGCATTGTGCAGGTCGTCTATCGTTTCGAAGAGCGGCACAATATCGATGGGAAGGTTTTCCTTTTCCCATCCGCATAGCAAGAACAGCCCATACACCTCAATAATATCCAAAGGTGTTGTGCTATGGCTAATGATGTACCGGTTGCAACCAAGTTCACCATTCGTCTTTTGTATGGTCTTTATGGCCTCAATGCTGTATAAAGTATCCTGATAGGTGTCATGATCGATGACCGATGGCTGCACCTTGTTCGTAACAGACAACAAAGCCTCGATCTTATCGTCTTCAGATAATTCCTTATAGTTTTTGGGTAGAGCATCCGTTTTTTCTGCAATCATTCTCAACACCTCATGATGCACGGAGCTGTCCTGCCTGATATCGAGAGAGGCAAAGTAAAGGCCGAATATCCTTACCCTATTGATCAACTTGTCAACATACCCAAGAAAGAGGCTGTTATTCTTAGCAACCAGGGTTGCTCTTATTTCTTCCAGTGTGCTTAATATCTCCTCCTGCGTAAGGTCTGTTTTTTGGTGGGGATAGAATAACGCTTTATACAATTTAGTTTCCAAGCCAGCCAACAATTGATCTACCACCTTGAAAGTAAGTCTTCTTTTCAGTTTCCTCACATCTAAATAATAGCTCTTTATGGCACTTGCCCTTAGCGCACTTGCGACCTTTATGGTTGTATCCGCTTTCACAAAAGGATTGCCATCACGATCGCCTCCTGGCCAAAATCCCATACGAATCATAGGATTTTGATCGTTGACTGCTGATGGGAACCTGTTCTTAATGAAGGTATAAATTTGTCCTGCGGCCTGATAAAATACGTTTTCCAAAAACCAGATGAGATTGGTAGCTTCATCATAAGGCGTAGGCTTCTCATTCTGGAAAAAAGGCGTTTTCCCGAGCTGTTCAAGGTAGGTGTTGGCCAAAGAAGTATTGTCTTGCGCCAGTGCTTTGGATAAGTCATTGATAATCCCTAGCACCGTGCTTGGATAAAACTGGGTGGGGTGTGCTGTCAGCACCAATCTCACCGCAAAATCTTCGAGCTTCTCTTGCAGCTTGTCTTCATTTTTTGAACCCTCCACTTCAGATTGCAGGTGCTTTAAGGTTCCCGCTCCCGTCATGTCATTTATCTTCTTGAAGGCTGCATCTTCCAAGGCATCGAATAATACCACTTGCCGCTCTGTGTATTGAATGAACCTAAACAATAGGTCGTTTCTCTCTTGATCTGTTTGAAGTGAGGTATACCGGTCCAAAAATGTATTGATGATTTCCCTTGGGCTCAAGCCTTTTCCATATCCTTCCTCACAGTGCAAGCTAAACAAGGATAGCAGAACCCCTGTTTTTTCAACCCTCAAAAATGGAAGTGATGTAAAAAGACTGTTGTACATATCAAATTTAAGGCCCACGAGGTTCTTAAATTGTTGTGTAGCATTATCCACAGGAATATCCATAAGTACTAATATTATATTATAAATCGCAGCGTTAAAATTACAAAAACTTTACCCTTTATTAAAAATAATACCCTGTTTAGTGGTTTAATTTTTAAAATTTTGCCCATTTATTTACCAATGGTATAATATTCAGGTTGGGTGGTATAGTGTATCGCTAAGGCTTGTGTTTCAACGACTACCGATTAAGGATGTTCATTAATGCACTAATATAAAATCTTGTTGGGAAATGGAGCAGAAATATATAAAAAAGATGCTATTAAAACCTAACGCATTCAACTACAAGCTTGCCTCCATTAAACCACTGTCATTCATTAGAAATAGGGCCTTAGTTCAGGTTAGGGATTATTTCACCGTCCCTTCCTAGCACAAACGTTCGCATATCTGGCAGATATAAATTGAAAAAACCTTTACCGTTCATTACATTAGAAGGGTAGTTGACAGGCTCGCCCAAAAACTCTAAAAAATTAAACCTATTGTCCATCCTCAATTTCATAAACTCGTAATAATCCTGATGAATATTGGAAAGCATTACTGTGATGGTGTCTCCTATGGCAAAGTTGCGGGCTACAACGCTTACCCTTTCTGTGTATACTTCACCATTAAATGCCTTGTCGTCCAACAGCCTTGTATAGGCTCGTGGATTGATAGCGTTCTCAATAAATTTCCCTGCTTCTATTTTTTGCACGCTCATCAAATACCAGTTTTGTAGCGCGGGGTCTTCGAAGGCATAAATGACCTGAATAAGCGTATCACCGTACTCATTATAGGTAAGCTCCGCTTCCACATGCTTAAAAGAAATGTGTGGTTTCACAGTCGTTTCAGCGGTTACCTCCCCCAATTCTTCGCTCATGGCATGCAGTGTATAGCTTTCTTCTGCTTCAAATGCTATCTCTATCCCTCCATAAAACCCGTTCCCTAAGGAAAGCAGTGTGTCAACCGCACCTCGTGCAGAAACGGTTACCAGCGCATCGTTTATGGCAATCATTTCCAAAAGCTCTTCTACATCGCTATTGCTGCTGATTTCCAATGCATCGAATGTCCTCGTCAATAAAATCAACAGTGTTTCCTCGGGCAGCATTTGAGAAGCTACCACCATTTCTTTCTTCACCATAGGGACATTGTCCACCTCAAGAGGATCGGGCATACAAGCAGAAAGCAACATAAGCCCTCCTACCACAGTAAGCATAAAAAATACAAAGGTTGCCTTGCTCTCCTGACGCATATATTTTTAACTAAAATTCAAACTGATAACTTATAAATGGCAAAAGCCCAAACAAACCTGGCTGCACGTATCGGAAGTTGCCAGCATCATCTTCTTCTATAAGAATACCAATTGGGTTCGTGCGATTATAAGCATTGTTTACACCAACAAACCATTGCCAAGAGAATGATGTTCCAGGCTTGCTGCTATATTTTATTCCCAAATCAAGACGGTGGGTGTCGGCCAGCTTTACGTCGTTCACACTTGTGAATACCGGAACCAAATCTAGCCCCATAATGGTTGGTGCCGGTGTCACATATGCGCCTACTATAGGCGTAAATCTCGCACCTGAAATGTATTCCCATACTGCCGACGCCGCCCAGCGGTCATGGAAACGGTACTGCACCACCAAGGCACCGTTATGTCTTCTGTCATACCGAGACAAGAACCACTCGGTAGCGTTTGAGTCCTCAAAACGGCGCCATGACCATGACAAGGCATAACTGATCCAACCCGTCCACCTTCCGAGTTCTTTTCGCACGAGCAGCTCCAATCCATAAGCCTTTCCATCACCTTGTATCAATTGGGAATGAAAGTCGGGGTTTAGAAAAAGATTGGCTCCCTGTTTATAATCTATCTGGTGCCGCAGGTCTTTATAATACGCTTCCGCACTGATGAATATATCGTGTTGCTTTTTGAAGCTGTTCCAAGCCACGGCATACTGATGTGCTTTCTGTGGCTGAATGCTGTCTGTCGTAGGGTACCATATATCAGTAGGCAAAGAAATGGCAGAATTTGATACCCTATGAATAAACTGGGTCATACGGGAATAGCTCAACTTCAAGGAATTGTCCGCATTTATTGCATAACGCAACGTTGCCCTAGGTTCTGGAGCAAAAAACGCCTGATCATCTACAGCTGCCCACGCCGCTCGTAAGCCTGCATTCAACAAAAATCTAGCCGATAGCTCCCAATCGTATTCAGCAAATACAGCCCCTTCGTGAAGTGTTTTTTGAGGGGTAGTGCTTTTCTCAGGAAGGCCATAAACATAGCCACTGGTATTGACTACATTAGGATTTAAGCGATGCCTTACCCACTCCAGTCCAGTGGTAAACCTCCCAGTATGAGCATATTTATTTAAAATGAGCTTTGCCCCTATATCTTCAATATCCGAATAAGCAGTAAGCTCATTTTTGGCAAAGGCATTTTCGACATTGTAGCGAAACGACGACCGGAAAAGATTGACTTGGCTCTCCCAGTCCCTATTATATCGCCTTGTCCACTGCAACGACTGGCTGGCATTGCCCGACATGAAACTCGTCGCCACACCTCTGCCATCATCATTACGGTCACGATACATATCAAAAACATCCCTACCATTGTAATGACTAAAGGAGACCATGTCTTTATCGCTCACTCTAAAAGTAACCTTCCCATTGAAATCATAAAAAAAGTAAGGAATCTCTTCACCAATCGCCTTTGCAAGATAATCGACATAGGTACGCCGACCCGCCAACCAAACACTCGCCTTATCTTTTACCAACGGTTGCTCTATGTACAGCCGGGAGGCCAATAATCCAACACTGCCCAATACGCTGGTTTTAGAAGCGATATGATTCTTAGAACCAATGTCGAGTACCGAGGACAGCCTCCCTCCTAAGTGCGCCGGAAATCCCCCGCTGATCACTTCAGCTTTATCGATAATATCCGAATTGAAAACCGATAAAAAGCCAAACAAATGGCTTGGGTTATACACAGGTGCGCCATCCAACAATACCAAGTTCTGATCTGCCGCCCCTCCCCTCACAAATATATCCGTGCTGCCGTCCATGCCACGTACCATTCCCGGCAGCAGCTGAAAGGTCTTCAGCACGTCTGCCTCACCGCCTATCGATGGAATAACGCTGAGATCAGCCCCTGTGAGCATGGTAGTGCCCGTGCGCGTAGATTGCACAAGCCCTTCCGAACCGTACCGATTGGCCCTAATAGCCACCTCATCAAGCGCCCTGAGTTGCTCATGTACATTGAAAACAACGGCTGTATCGCTATGAACAGAGAGAGAAGCAATCAGTACCGGTTGCCCTGCATAACTTATCACCATTTCCTTCGGACCAGGCAATAGCTCCATTGCAAAGCGGCCTAAGGAATCGGCAGGCACGATCACACTGTCGGGCACCACCATTATATTGGCAAAAGGCAGCAGCTCCCCATCCTCATCCTGCACCACTCCCTCTAGCCTTACGGATTGGGCTTGCAGGCACGAGAGCACCGAGAAAAACAACAGAAGAAAGGCCCAGTAGCGCATATCCATTTCTCAGATGAAAGCCATTTACATCCTTAAATATAAACTTAAAAACTCACTTATTTTTATCCTAAGCCATAAATCACACCCTTAGTCCAATACACGAAAAGACACCTTTCCCATGGCATCCTTTTCATATACCGCCAAGCATTCATCCTTATAGTGGAGATCGAAATTTTCCTCCCCCGGAAATACTTCCTGTGGGTAATCATCCTGCCGATGGAAAAAATACACTTTCGTATTGCCATACTTTGAGTGCGGCATAAAGGCACCATATTGTTCCATCTCATCCCAAATGGTGTCGCTCACCGTCACCGCATAGATCCTGACGATCGGTCCCGTATTGTTTTCGTTTCTATAAAACGCCACCTCCTCGTACCTACCCTTCAAGTCACCAATGCCCGGTTGCGTAAGAGAATCCCATACGATATAGAATATAAGCCCTATAACAAATAAGGTAATGAAGTAGAATATTTTGCCTCTGGCCATGATTTAATTGCTATGATCTTTGATAGTAACATATTTTTTGGTAAGATGTGCATTCCTGCGGGCATTTTTTAATGCAATCGAAAAGAAAATTTGGGCGGTGCCCGGGCTATCGCTCCAAGTCCGGCCACTCACAAGGCCACCTCGCTGCGGGCTTTCCGCTCTATCCCTACCGCTGCTGCGTATGGCTGGGCATTTGTGCGCACTTTTACCTTCTGAGGCTTCAGGGAAGACAATTCATCTTATCTTAGAAATAACAGTCAAAGGTATTCCGGCTTTGACTTTGTATAGAAGAATTGTAAAATGTTGACGAAGAAGAATACTAAATGCCAGCCACTAATTGGCTAATTCGTTTCGTTTTGTGCCAGTCATTTCGGTTTAATAGTGCCAATTTGAAAGATCAAGCTAAAGAAGCTATATCGCAAATAAAAAGATATGGTCAATACACTTGATCTTATGGACAGCACCAAAACCCACCCCTCATGCCGAAGGCAATAATAAGAAGCAGCGGAAAAGCAATATTAGAAAAGCTGGTTTCTTGAAGAGTGCAAATACCAAATCAATACTATCGTTTTCATCATAGGCTTCAGAGAATCTTATTTCAGCCACCTCCTTTTCCCACTCCCCGTTCACACTTGTTATAGTTTGAATAGCCCTATAATTCGCAATGGCATCTTTAAAACCATTGTGCCGATCCACAGCAGGAGAAGACCCTCTCAAACCCCAAACTTCTATTATTCTTCCTTCACCATTCAGTAGTTTCGCAACATAATCGCCAGCCAGCTTTCCTATTTCATAATTATTGGCACCAACATAAGCGGTATATAAAGAGGAGCTTGTCCTTCTGTCCACTACAATCACAGGAATGCCTTTTTCAAAAGCCTTTTCAACCACAGGAGTAATAGGTTCGGCTTCATTTGGTGAAACAATCAACAAGTCCACTTCTTGTTCTATGAACTCTTTAATATGGCCAACTTGTTTATCATTGCTGTTTTGAGCATCTTTTATAATCAATTCCAGGTTCGGATGAAAAGAAAGCTCCCGTTTCATTTCTTCATGCATTGCTTTTCGCCACGCATCGCCCGCTGTACATTGGGAAAAACCGATTACGTAATGTTTATCTTGGCGCCTTTCATGACAAGAAGATAAGCTAAGCCCAACCAGTAGAAGCAAAAGGAAAGATATAGTCAGGATTCTCATAGTATTGCAAATCGCTAAAGTACATCTAAGATAGATAATTTAAAATAAGTTTGAAAGATTGGAGGAAGTAGCAATATTGGGAAAAACAAAAGATCTCTTCTTTCCTAGCATCTCCTTCACCCCCTATCTGCCATACAGCATATCGATTAGCCCTAAAATTTATACAGGCCAAAATTAAAAAACAGATACTCTTCAGAGACCATAAGTCCCGGCCTTCTTTTAAATGTTTTGTTGTCTGTAAAGGGAACAGGAACTACTACAGTATCGCTCTTTTTATTTCATTTTCTTAAACTATGCATCTCATACGTCTCCTCAAGAGAAAGCCATTCTTTAGGTATTAAAGAATGCAATAGAACTTTTAATGTGTATAAAATTGTTTATTATTGTGTATAGAAGCATTTAAAAATGTGCAGATCATGAGAACAAATGTTGAGATAGACGATAAACTAATGAAAAAGGCGCAAAAGCTGAGCAATATAAAAACTAAAAGGGAAGTGATAGAAAAAGCTTTAGAACAATATGTCAAAGCCTTACAAAGAAAAGATATGTTGAACATCCGAGGTAAGATCGACTGGGATGGTAACCTTGAGGAAATGAGGAAAGCATGAGTAAACCAATATTGGTGGATACGTCAGTTTGGATAGATTATCTTAAAGGAGAAATAGATCACCGAACAGATTATTTATACAATCACCTTTCCCATGACTTTCCAGTTTTAATATGTCCCATCATCTTACAAGAGTTACTGCAAGGAATAAGGACAGACGTTGAATACAGAAGGGTTAAAAGCATACTACTAAGTTACACAATGCTAGAAATTGATCCGGTAGGGGCAGCTATTGGGGCTGCAAATTTGTATAGAAGCTTACAAAAAAAAGGAATAACGATAAGGAAAAGCAACGATTGTTTGATTGCTTACTTTGCTATAACTCATAGCGTTCCATTATTGCACAATGACAAAGATTATGATCTTATTTCGACAGGATCGAGTTTAATAACTATCTAATCCCTAAGCCACTTCCCCACTCCACCATCGTCACACCAATTTCATATAAAATCCCCCACCCCTACTAGTCCTTGTTTGCAACCAGGACTCACTAGAATAGCCATTGAATCGTTATTTGCTAGCAAGAACGATTAATTTTCTTAAATTAGATTCCTGTTAGACCGGATTAAATTCAAGAACGATGCAGGCTACACCCGAACATCACGAACGCATTGCGAGAATGACCTTTGCCTCAGTTTATCCCCACTATGTGACAAAAGTTGAACGCAAGGGAAGGACAAAAGAAGAGCTGCACCAAGTAATCAACTGGTTGACGGGCTTTGGCGATGAAGAAATACAAAATCTTATCGATGAGAAGGTCACTTTCGAGACTTTTTTTGAAAGGGCGAAACTGAACCCCAATGCTCCATTGATTACGGGCGTAATCTGCGGCTACAGGATTGAAGACTTAGATAATCCTTTAACCAAGCAAGTAAGGTACCTTGATAAGCTTGTGGACGAACTAGCAAAAGGAAGGCAGATGGAAAAAATCCTGAGAGGTTGATCGCGTATAATTTAATATTCTAACTAACCCCTTTGACGGGCATTGCGAATAGGATTGAATGACAATTATTAAACATACTGTTTCTTGCAGATCGCTACTACAACTCAACCATAAGATATGCTAACAGCCATATGCCCCAAGTTACCCATGAGAGACAAGGCGGCAACAAAAGATTATTACGTCAATAAATTGGGGTTTCAGCTTTTTGGAGCTAAAGATTATGAAGGTTACCTAATGGTTCAAAAAGACGATATTCAAATCCACTTTTTCGAGTTCCAAGCACTTGACCCTCAAACAAACTATGGCCAGGTGTATATCAGGACAACGGATATCGACAAGCTTTACCGTATGTTTTTGGATAATCATGTAGCCATACATCCGCAGGGACCATTAGAAACAAAATCATGGGGGCAAAAGGAATTTTCTGTGCTCGACCCGGACAATAACCTGTTGACTTTTGGCCAAGAAGTTTAATGAAGGAGAACACCCGCTATGCGCTTTCTACTACATCAAAATCACCTTATGAAAAAATTTATTGTACTCTGTTTGTTCACACACTTGCTTGCGGCCCCAACTTATGCTCAAACCCGAGAGCTGATTGATCCGCAGGCGACTACGGAAACCAAGAACTTGTATTATAATCTGGGCAAACTAGCGAAGCACCATGTTCTTTTTGGCCATCAGCACGCTACCGAATACGGACATGGCTGGCAAGGCGAAGAAGGACGGTCGGATGTAAAATCGGTGACGGGATCACATCCTGCGGTCATTGGTGTGGATCTGATGGGGCTTTCGGGAAGACCTGATGAAGAGATTGAAAGAGAGAAGGAAGCACTAAGGAAAAACGTGGTTGATACCTACAATAGAGGGGGAGTCACCACTGTGGCTTGGCATTTTTCCAACCCCGTTTCAGAAGGCAGTTTTTACTGGAAAGAAGGTGTGTCGCTTCCTGCGGCAAAATACATTATACCTGGAGGCTTGGCGCATGCTCAATATAAAGCAATATTGAACGGGATAGGTGAATGGGCACATTCTGTCATAGGAGACGACGGAAAGCTTGTGCCATTAATCTTCAGGCCTTTTCATGAAATGGACGGTGATTGGTTCTGGTGGGGAAAGGCCCACTGCTCACGTGAAGAATATATCACGCTGTGGCGTTTTACGGTATCTTACCTCAGGGACAGCCTCGATGTGCACAATTTGATTTACGCCTTCTCTCCAGACAATAAGTTCATGACAGAAGAGGCGTTTCTAGAGCGCTACCCTGGCGACGAGTGGGTAGATATGGTAGGAATGGACAACTATGGCGATATGGGCAGGGACGGACATTATGATGTAGAGAAAGCCGCCCTCAAATTAAAAATCGTATCGGACTATTCAAAAAAGGCGGGGAAACTGGCAGCTTTCACAGAAACTGGGCTCGAATCGATCCCCAATCCGACCTGGTGGACCGGAACTCTTTTAAAAGTTCTACAGCAACACGATATAGAAATGACCTATGTATTGGTTTGGCGCAACGACATACGCAGTCCTACCCACTATTATGCGCCCTTTCCTGGCCACAGCAGCATTCCCGATTTCTTAGAATTCTACAGAGACCCTTATACCTTATTTGAAAATGATTTGAAGGATATATACAAGAAGTAAGACCTACTATAACCAATAATCAAGAAAGCAAAATGAAGAAATTTCTATTGACAGTTTTACTCTTCTCTTCTCTACTTAGTTATGGGCAATCCAATACACGGTTGTGGGAAGAAGGAAGGCTTACATGGAGTGATTTCAAGGGCAAGC
This sequence comes from uncultured Roseivirgaceae bacterium, assembly GCA_964440915.1. Taxonomy (GTDB): domain Bacteria; phylum Bacteroidota; class Bacteroidia; order Cytophagales; family Cyclobacteriaceae; genus CAMPJM01. Next base: position 13,754 of record CAYTTV010000008.1, on the reverse strand, counting down.
CATTTGCCACAAGCCCAAATGCTTCAGAAATCAACTCGCATTTAAGTTATGAGACAATTAAAAAACGATTTGGAGATACAGTCTTATTTACTTTTGTGACCAGAAACTACATTAACCCAAATGCTTCTTGGGTAAAGGAGTTCAGTATGTCCAACCAGCTTCTAAAATACAACCAGGTAATCTTCGATATTCAAGAACTTTACAGAAGAGAATTACAAGTTCAATTGCATAGGATTGACGGTTTGTACCTAGCTGAAGAGAAATTCAGAACGGTTCGCCAAGATTGCTACTATGAAATTAAGCGATTTCAAAATGACACCCAAATGGGATTTGACAAGGATGCATTGGATTATTGGCATGAAAGAGTAGCACAGCTATTGGAAGTCCACCCTCTTGAGGTAATCCCTGGTACATCGGATAAAAATTTTGGTTATGGCCTTCATTTTGGTTTTGGAACAGGTCTGTTCACAGGAACAATTTCCGAGTACTTTACGCCGACGTTCAATTTTATATTTGGTTTTGATTTTGCCTATAAAAACACCCTGCTATTTTTAAATGCAACCCTCGCCGGAAATCGAACAAAAAAGGATTATGTCGAAGAGGAGTTGCTCTGGCCCAAAGACTTGAGGTCAAATGTTGCTATTATAGATTTGAGTATCGGCCAAACGGTTGTTGAAAACGCAAAACATAAGATAACTCCTTTTGTGGGACTTGGTATATTAGAATTTAGTGTAGCTGAGAAGGAGGGCGAAGCATATGAGGACCATAGAATTGTAAATTATGGATTGATCTATGGATTGAATTACGACTTCAAGTTCCAAAAAAGGATAAGATTAACCCCATCCTACGGTGCACCCTTCAGAGAACGGGTAGACCAGAAGATAAGGGTAAAAGTTTATGCCACATCTGCTAACTATGAAAGCATGAAAGGCACATCCATCAATTTTACGCTCGGGTATGCTATTTTTGGAAGATTCATTCGTATAAATGACTATTATAAATAAGATAAGCAGTAAATGACGTGAACTTTTCTAAAAACGGTAAAATGGACCATTTTGAAAAACAGATGTTCCAAATGAAATAGCCCAAATGCCTTTCATAAAGACACACTCATTCTCTTCATCACGAGATAATTTACCTAAAGTCAATATTTATATGATTTAATTATATTTTGGTAAAAAAAATTCAGATACTACTTAGGCATCCATTTACATACGATTCTGAATACCAGAAACCTTCTTAGAAAACAATTCTCGTTTTTACGTCATATGGATATAACATTACATTGATGCAGCAAATCACACTTCTCTCAAATTGTTCTTGGACTTCTTCATAGTTTCGCACAGTTTAAAGATAACAATCTATATCTAACTTTATTTTATGCAAAAACAAATCAATAGTAAAAGTCTGAGAGTAATCTTTTATTCCTCATTAATCATTTCTCTGGGTTTAATTTCCTGTAAAAAAGACGATGAAAAATGCGTTGAGCAAACATGGTATAAGGATGCGGATGGAGATGGCTATGGAGATCCTAATGATTCAAAGGTTCATTGTTCGCAGCCAGAAGGATATGTTCTAGACAACTCTGACTGCGACGACACCGATGCCTTGGTTTCTCCAGATGAGACAATAACTTGGTACAGGGATGCTGACGGAGATGGCTTCGGCGACTCAAATGATTCGAAGAGCGCACCAATTTGTTCCCAGCCTGAAGGTTACGTAGGGAACAATGAAGACTGTAATGACAATGACGCATCAATACATCCTGGAGCTGAGGACTTGCCCAATGATGGCATAGACAGCAATTGTGATGGGCAACATGAAACCACAATATGGACAGGTGAGCCATTTACATTTACTAAACCCGGAGGCGCAGATTGGACACTCCCCGAAAACCAGGACATCCTGACTGAAAAAGTCATTTTTACTAGACAAACAAACAGGCACTTATATAACTATAAATGGTGGCTGGACAACCTTAGCAGGGACGCAACTTCTGATGAATTAAATGAAGATTTTTGGGATGAACACGAGGAAGGTCTATTTGAAGCATCAGGTGGAAATCAGGGCGTACGCTGGGCAATTTTAGACAATACCGGCATAGAGGATAATCATTGGAACGAAAACTTTAACTTATACGGGACACTAGGTGATCCAACACATTTTTACAGCCTTCACAACATTGGGTCTATTATAAGAACCATTACCCCGGAGAATAATGTAACAAATATCATCGATGACTTTTATATTGAGACAGAGAATGGATCAATAGGTGGCACAAAGATGTCCCTTTTGGTGGGAAAAAAGCTAGGAGTATGGTTGGTAGAAGAGGACATTTACCTTACCCTGACTTTTACCGAATGGGGAGAAGGTGAGGATGGCAAAAAGGGAAGTGTATCTTATATCCGTTCAACAAAATAGAAGACGATTTTCTTTAAAAATCACTCGAAAATCTATATTCAGCAGAGGCTACCAAAATAATTTGGTAGCCTCTGCTGCTATTGTATAAAATATTAATTACCAAGCGTAATCATTTGCAAGGTAGCATTAGTGAAAGGTAAAAATACTAGTGTTCAAAACTGCTCCTTCCCTATCGCAAAAGGTTGTTCGACATACTATCTATTTAAACCTCCAGAAAAAACCTGAGCGATTAGGCTGAAGCATTATTTCTCCTAAACACCCAAAAGACACTCCCCTACTCCAGTCCAAAAACCACAAAAGCACCCCAGTAAATCGGATCTGGGTATTTGTTTCGCACGATGTTGCGCGCTGCTGTAAAGGAGCCGCGGATGTCATTCGTCTCCAGCCAATGTTTATAAAAATTGGTCATGAGGATTCTGGTGACATCGTCGTCTACTTTGAACAAGCTCATGATCAACACTTTGGCACCAGCTACAAGAAAAGCATTTTGCAAACCATTTACCCCCTCTCCCATACTGATGTCGCCTAAGCCTGTTTCACATGCACTCAGCACCACCAAGTCGGTCTGGCTCAAGTTAAGGTTCATCGCTTCATATGCTGTCAATATGCCATTTTCAACATTATAATTGTTTGTGGCCTGAGCAATTATATCGCCTGCGCCTTTAAGCATGAGCCCGGATCGCAACAGGGGGTTGTCTTCTGTCTGGGTATCCAAATAGGCATGGTTACTCCTCTGCTTAGGTGTAGGATCATAAAAACCATGGGTCGCTATGTGAAAAACTCTCGGATTGACCATAGATTTCACTTGTCCTTCTTTTGCGGCAGATGTGAGAAAAACACTGGTTTTCCAGCCCTGCATTTCGAATAACTCAGCCACTTCTTCTACCTCCATGTGTGTCCCTGGCAGTTGGGTTATCGCATGCCTGCTGCTTACATTGGAGGCATCTACATAAAACTGAGGGTCACCATAAAGTATGGCTTGATCGTTACGAGGTCCTAGTGGTATGGGCCTTACCTTTTTTAGGTGCAGGTCCTTTGTATTCCCTATGAGGATGATATTGAAATTATCCATGATATAGCGTCCATCTGGATAAGGGATGGCTTCTAGATTGATCTGGTTATACACTCCTTCGGGAGAAAAATAGATTGTAGCCACCTTTCCGATTTTATCTTCTATTGGCTTCCAGTATTGGAGATACGATATTTCATCTTCTATGCCATATACGATGCTATTTCGGTAATTATTGAAGTATTTTTTCTCCAGTGCGTCACCTTCTCCCAACACAATGATTTCTGGCTTGTCCTGCCTTGTTTCATTTCTCAAAACAAGGGCGGCATAGATAACAGAATCCGTAAAAGTATGATCAAAATGTCTGAATCGGATCATCTCTACGGCAACCTCGTGTGGCTTCAAGGCATTTTTAACATCTTGCCATACAATTTGTTGGCGTTCTGCTAACCCTCCAAAAAGTTCAGACCGTTGACTTAGACTCCTCTCCAGGCCATTAATTAATTGTATGAGCGAATCTTGGTTCACTCCCTGGTCGGTCAACTCTTGTACGCTTAGTCCCATCACAGAGGATAATGCTTCCTTGCTGGATACCCAATCATTAAAATCTACGATCAATTGCTCGTCGTCACTGTTGAGGATGTTTTGCCGTTGCCGGATCGACGTATTCAGCAAGAGTGCTTTTGTATTTAGCGCATTGTCATATAGCTTGGCGACGGCTTTGTCGTTCTGGTTGTCAATATTTCTAATTATCAGCGCATTATAAAGTTCATAATCTTCTTTGATGGAGTTCCAGAATCGCGTTTTTTCCCGCTCACTCAATATGGGGAAGAACGCCTGAATGTAACGGTCATAATGTGCCATCACGGTTTCCATTAAAACAATGGCTCTTTTCTCATTGCCTTCCATGTATTCCAACCTGCTGGTCTTAGCCAAAACTTTTACATAGTCAGGATGGCTATCGTTGAAATACCTTTCGAAAAGTCGGGCAGATTTCTGATAATGCTGCCTGGCTTTTCTGTAATTGTATAGATTATAGTGTACATCCCCCAACAGTACATTTATCGTTGCAGCATTCACATTGTTCTTCTTCCCCACTCTTTTTACCCATATTCCCTCTGCTGTTTCTAGGTTGTCAAAAGCTGCTTGATACTTTCCTGCTGCTATATTGAGATAGGCGGCATAAGTGAGTACTTGAGCATAGGTGGGGTTTTCGGTGCCCAACCTGTCAGCAATGATATTCGTGGCTTGCTGCAAGTACTGTGCGGCTTGCGGATTAGCGCTATTGTCATTGAATAGCACCATGGCCAAACGAGCATACACTTGCGCCACTTCAAAATGTCTTTCTCCTAAAATGGCTATATATAGCTGAAGTGCCCTGTTCATATCGCTAGCTGCTTGCTTATGGTCACCCAAATAACTGCTTGTTTCGGCCCTTAACAAAAGCGATGCGGCATGTTTAAGAGAGTTTTTGGAGAATATTGCAGACGACCTTTCTTCTACCAAGGCGGCCATCTCGATTGCTCCAGGATAATCCCCTTGAAGCAGCTTCAATCTTCCCCATGCCAATCGGGCGTCCAATGTTTTCCTATTATTCTTTCCGTATTTCTTTTCCGAAGAGACAATAGCACTTTTCAGTAACCGTTCTGCTTCAGCATACTGTCCGGTATTAATATACACTTCAGCCAACAGTTCCGACAAAGCAATATTCTCATAGTTCTTGTCGGCTTTTTGTCTTCTAAGGTACCTTGTCGCAGCACTTAGCCCCTTTTCAGCCCCGCCATACTCTCCTTGAAGCCCTAGCATCCTGGCTTTCTGGAATAGGACCTCAGCATAGCTCGACACATTTTCCGCACGTTGCTTTAAAGGATCCAATATCTTTTCCGCTGCCTCTAAAGTCTTGGCACTTTCCTCCAACCTACCCATTCGAAAGAGCAGATCTGCAAAGCGCACTAATTGCTGACCATATACATGCCCATTGTTGGCCTTCGTCTTTGAGGCTTCCATTGCTTGCTCTAGGGTTTGCAGCGCAAGTTCATAATTGTCTGTGGTGCTGTAGTATTGCACCAATTGATTTCGGAGCTTTACATAGTTACTGTGCTGAGGCAAAAGCTCGTCTTCTAAAAATGCTTTATAACTTGAATCGATGACTACTGCTATCGGTTGCAGCTCATCGGTATGCTCCAAGAGATGAGCTGCCCTGGCCATGACTTTCAGATGATATAGCGATCCCGTTTCGCCATACAAATCACCTACAAGTTTTACTTGCTGCTCCAGATTTGCCAGTCCTTCGTGGTATTTATTTTGTTTGAGCTGAAGTTGATATAAAAGCCCATAAGCCATCAACCGTAAAGGGTGCACTTCTGGTAAATTAGGGTTGCTTTCCAAAACAACTTCCAATTTTTTCTCAGCGTCTCGGTCTTTCCCTTCATTAAAGGACCTCTGCGCCTCCATAAATGTAGCTGTGAGGCGATGGTAGCTGTTTCGTTTATGCGCCTTTTTAGCTAACTCCGAAAATGCCTTTGTGGCCTTTGCACCTTCTTTAGCAGTGCCCAACCTGTAAAAGGCCGCTATTTCAGCCTTCCGATACGGGAGGATACGTTTGTCCTCAATCCGTCTCTTTTTAAGGCTAAGAACGTACGCTTCCTGATATAACTTCTTCGCCTCTTTAGCATTATTGGAGTTCTCATAAATCCGTGCCCTTAGGGTAGTATAATCAACTTTTTCCCAGGTATTTTTCCCTAGTTGCTTTTTAAATGTGCGCTCATGCTGCCTTAATAAAGAATCAGCTTGGTCGATATTGCCTCTCTCTAATGAAGCCCTAGCGGCCAGGATAACAAAGCCTGCAAACTTCTGATACTGTTTTCTGTGTTCTTTTTTAGTGCCTCCCTTTGAATTGCCATAAGCATGCATAAAGTCGTACGCTTCTCGCACCAATTGTTGGGCATTGGAATACCGACCCATTTCAATTAAAAGCTGAGCTTCTAAACCAATGATGCTTATCCGAATATCATCGTCAATATTTTCACCATATGTATCCTTGGATTCCTGTAAATAGTCGAATGCTTTTTGTTTATATCCTGCCTCTGCCCACAGACTAGCGGCGTGAAATAAGTACCGGGCATGTTCTATAGCAGTGTCTCCCAGTATCTCCTGGCTGAGCTTGACCATATCGGCTATTTGGATTTCAAAAGTAGGCCAATCCCCTACTTGCAAAGCATTTTCAGCCTTCACCATTGCTACAAAAGGCAAGTACCTGTGATTAGCACCCCACTTTTTATTGGCCTTTTTACCCAGATTTCGCGCCTTTCTTTCTGCCTTCCTATAATTGCCGTCCTCTAAAAGCGCTTCTATTCTTCTTTCTCTTTTATCCCAGTTTTGAGCTACGGCGGGAAAGCAGTGAATAAGAATGATACAAAACAGCAGAAATTTAACTAGACGCATATTAGATTGGATTATAAAAATCTAATTAAGTACGTATAGCATTAGCAATAAACTGAAGTGGCTTAAAACCATTACTTTGTAATAAAAAGGCAAGAAATGTCTTTTATATATTTAAGTCGACTAGTGTAGAGAATTAATTCATCTATAGCAAGACCTAGGACGCCAAAAAAGGAAGGGGTGCATAATTGAGGTTGCAGCAGATCGCAAGCGACTTTTTTTATAGGGGTTTGTTGAAAGGCTTAATAAAAATTGTATTTTGCATGTTAAAATTTAATGCTCAACCATGAAGAAATATCTTTTACTTATCGGTCTGATATGGATTTCGTTGAAAATTGAGGCGCAAGTACTGACGGCACAAGATGCTACGGCTACAGTAAATGGCAAAACTTCGATAGCTTCATATACAGGATCGTCCGATTCCCTAGAAGGAACACTGAACCTTGATAGTAGAGAGGTCGATTTCAGGATTCCACTAGAAAGTATCAAGACGGGCAATGGTTCCAGAGACAAGGATATGTATAAGGTATTGGAAACGACCGAGTTTCCTTATGCCGCTTTTTCAGGAAAAATTGACAAGGGTTTTGATATAGCGCAGGAGGAAAATCAAAAAATATTGGTAAAGGGAACATTTTCCATCCATGGCATGGAACATCCTTTGGAAGTAACCGTCGATCTTAAACCTACCGCCGAAGGGATTTTATTTTACACCTTTTGGCCCATCAACATCACAGACTATGGCATAAAAAGACCAAGTGTCTTTTTTATGAAGGTCGAAGATGAACATCGCATTGTGATAGAGGGTCTTTTAGTAGAAGATGAAACAATTAATTAATTATTTTATATCGGGTTTGTGGACAAAAAAGTTTTCTTCGTTGTAAAACTCATTGTCATAAAACCTATCCTCAAATATATTGGTTCTATCTCCTCGCAACCTCTCTACTACATCGAATTCATAATCTCTGGTCACAGCGCTGCCAGTGTAATTAGGGATGGACATCAACGTAGTTTTATCAATTTCCCGTACAATTACCCTGTTTTCGTTTTCATCTACCTGTGCTACGCCTATGGGTATTATAAAATGTCTGTCACCCCCACTTAATGAAAGGTCAGGAGTAGCCACCACATCCAGGTAGCGTACTTTCTCTTTATCGATATCTACAATTAATTCCTTTACCACCCCTATCTTTTCTTTTTGATAATCTACGATATCCCAACCTCTTACATCAGGTTCATTGTCAGCAACCTTATAATCATCGAGTTCCTCCATTCTGAACAGATGCTTTTGTTTTTCTCTTGCCATGGTTTTTTATTTTAATACCTATTCGTTGTCGTCATTATTACTGTTTTCCATTTTCTGAATGGCTTCTGCCGCTTCATTAAAGAAAGAGGCAACTTCGGTCCTTTGCGCAAATAAATCTTCGTCTGTGTTCACTTGCTGTGCAGCAACGCTTACCTCATTCACCTCATTTTCAGCATTGGGGTACTCTCTTTGCTGAATCCTAACCATTATGTCCGCAGCAGAAGCAAAGGTAGAACTCAGCTTATCCGCATTGTCCATGAGCCCATGGTTCTCCTTGATCTGTCTCCCTTCCTCTTCTATCTTATCAAGCTCTGCCTTTAGGTCATCTTCATTCACCAGATCACGCAACGCATCGGAAAGCTTAATCAAAGCTTCTCCAGTCACTTCAGGGTCGTCGCCGATCTTATCCCGGTTGTCATAGTTCCTTATATAGGAGACGAACGCTGTCTCTGTTCTTCTCAAGCTGGATGCTTCCTCAAATAGATCGGCATCGGATGACACGCCCACTCCAGGCACTATGGGATTTACTACTGTTGTCCCTTCCGTCCCTAGATTTTCTGTGCTTTCCACTGCCCACCATACAATCCCTATTATGGCCAAGACACCAATGATCCATGGCCATACAGGCTTATTCCTTTTTTCTATGTTGATATCAGCCATGTGTTCGATGTTTAAAAGTTCAACTATTTATTTGGACATAACCTTCATTATTCCTTATTATGCTAACTCTTAACAAGATATTATGTTCTCAATATCATTCCTTATTTTATGGTTTTTTGTAAAAAAAACAATCCACTATTACGAAGCGACAAGGTTAGTAAAAATGACATTGGAGCATTCATTAGAAAGAGTCATTTCGTCATGGCTTGCCGTTATATATCCGTGCCGGGTGGCACGATCTCCTGACAGTCTCGCGCCACATCTATTCCTTAAATGAGGCTCTCGATAGCAAAAGATTCTTTAATTTTGTGGCTTTACATTAAAAAGAACCTCCTTTGGCATTCGACCCTTTTCATATCGATCTTCCTGTTTCGGAGATAATCCCACAACTGCGTGGATTCTTGAACACTCAGAATACAGTGATTGTAGGTGCGCCTCCGGGTGCTGGCAAAAGCACTTTGCTGCCTTTGGCCCTATATACTGCTCCATGGTTGGCGGGGAAGAAAATACTGATGCTGGAACCTCGGCGCTTAGCAGCAAAAACCATTGCAGCTCGAATGGCAGCACTGCTTGGAGAGCCCTTAGGCCAGACGATAGGCTACCGTATCCGATTTGAGAGCGTAGTAAGCAGTGACACTAGAATAGAGGTACTCACAGAAGGGATCTTGACGCGCATGATCCACAGTGACAATGCATTGGAAGACGTCGGCATGGTGATTTTCGATGAGTTTCACGAGCGCAGCATCCATGCTGACATAAGCATGGCTTTGTGCCGGGAAGCCCAACAAGTACTAAGGCCGGATTTAAGAATCATGGTCATGTCGGCCACTTTGAATATGCCACTGCTTTCTCAAACACTTCAAGCACCCGTCGTGGAAAGCCAAGGGAAGCAATATCCGGTGGAGGTTATCTATACTGGCGAACAGCACGAGATGATGCTACCAGAAATGGCAGCTAAAACAATTATACGGGCCGTGAGGGAGAACAAAGGCGACGTATTGGTATTTTTGCCTGGCCAAGCAGAAATCAAGAAATGCGAGGCGATATTAAAAAAGGAACTGCCCTCTTTCATGATCCATCCATTGTATGGACAACTGCCACCTGCCAAACAGCAAAGTGCTATTATGCCCGACCGTCAAGGCAGAAGAAAAGTGGTATTGGCAACCTCTATTGCTGAAACCAGCCTTACCATCGAAGGCATTAACATTGTAGTGGACTCAGGATTTGGACGGGTATCCAAATTCGATCCCAAATCTGGTTTGTCCCGGCTTGAGACAGTACAGATTTCACGGGATTCGGCGGACCAGCGAGCAGGTCGGGCAGGAAGACTTGGACCTGGGATTTGCTATCGGATGTGGTCTAAGGCAACCCAAGAGCGCTTGGCAGAGCACAGGACTCCTGAAATTCTTGAGGCCGATTTGGCAGCCCTGGTATTAGACATGGCCGAGTGGGGCATTACGGATGTTGGTCAAATGACCTGGCTCACACCACCGCCTAAGGGAGCATTGGCTCATGCAACAGAGACCCTCAATCAGCTCAGTGCTTTAGAAAATGGCCGCATAACGGAACATGGAAAGAGGATACATGCGCTCCCTTGCCACCCGCGCATTGCGCATATGCTCATAAAAGCAGAGGAGAGTCATCACCTGCTCTTGGCTACGGACATCGCAGCTTTATTGGAAGAACGCGACCCCATGCCCAAGGATACTGGGATTGATCTTAATGTAAGGATAGAAGCACTTCGTCGCTTTAGGGCCAACGACGGCAGTGGTGGAAGGATGGGCAGGATAGAAAAAATTGCAGCCTCTTATCGCAGGCTTTTTAATATAAAAGCAGACAATAGTGCCATAGATCCTTATGAAACGGGTGTGTTGCTGGCTCACGCTTACCCTGAACGGATTGCCCATGCCCGACCAGGGAATAATGCGCAATTCCAGCTAGCCAATGGCAAATATGCTATGGTTGGACACCGGGACGATCTTGCGGATGAACCATGGTTGGCCATTGCCCATGTGGATGCAAGGGAAGGATTGGGAAAGATATTCTTGGCTTCACCCTTAAACCCAAAAGACTTGGCACCATTGGTAAAACAGCAGGAGGTGATCACATGGGATACAAGAAAAGGCGGCCTTATCGCTTCTAGAGAATTGAGGATAGGAAGCATCGTCTTACAGTCGAAGCCCCTGCCATCTCCAGACGAGCGCCACCTTGCAAGTGCCATCTCCAATGCTATAAAAACAGAAGGCGAAGTGCTTTTGCCCTTTAACGAAGAGTTTGAGCAGTGGCAATTGCGGGTGCTGAGTTTGCGCAAATGGCGACCACAAGAAGGTTGGCCAGACGTAAGCACACCTACCCTCTTGCTCACCAATAAAGAATGGTTGGGCCCTTATTTGTCCCAAATTAAAAAACCCGAAGACCTGAAGAAACTCAACCTTAAAGCAATATTACATTATCATCTGGATAGCGATAAGCAAACCGTCCTTGACCGATTGGCTCCTGAAAAAATAGCTGTGCCTAGCGGATCACTTATAAAACTCCAATATCAGCAAAATGGTGCGGCGCCTATCTTGGCAGTAAGGCTTCAAGAGATCTTTGGCTTAGCAGACACGCCAGTAGTGAATGACGGCAAAACACCTGTATTACTTCACTTGTTATCTCCTGGCTATAAACCTGTACAAGTCACATCAGATCTTCGGAGCTTTTGGGACAACACCTATTATGAAGTTAAGAAGGAGCTGAAGAGGCGATATCCCAAGCATGCATGGCCTGAGGACCCATGGCGAGAAAAAGCTATTAGAGGAGTGAAAAAACGGGATTGATCTTTTTTGAAATTATTTATTTTCCTTTCTCTCTTTTCCAACGATTGCACTTCCACTTTTATGTTTACCCAACCTAAAGCGGTTTGGAAGATGCGTACAAGTGCGGATATTTGCACTCTTTTTATGTGAGATATGAACATCAAAAACAAACAGCGCTTTTTTTTAAGCCTATTCTTCTTCCTTTCAGGATTTTGTTTTGCTAGTTGGGCGTCGCGAATCCCCACCATTAAGACCGATTTTGGCTTTAATGAGGCAGAATTAGGCTCAATTCTGCTAACCATGCCGATAAGCTCCTTGTTAGGCCTGCCCATATCCGGTTGGCTCATCACCCGATTTGACAGCCGTATTCCTATTGTTATAGGCTTTCTAGTACACGGCATATGTCTATCGCTTATTGGCTTTGCCCAAAACACTGTGATGCTCATTATAGCCATATTTCTTTTCGCCTTCAGCATGCGCATCTTTAACATTGCCATGAACACTCAGGCCATCACCCTCCAAAAGCAGTTTGCCAAGAAGATCAACGGTTCGTTTCATGGACTTTGGAGCACAGGCGGAATCGTGGGGGTGGGATTTACAACACTCATGGTTTCGTTGAATGTTGAGATGGTGCCTCATTTGATGACGGTATCTGCGCTGACCATTGCTGCTACCGCTTATGCTTATCAATACTTATTGCGCGATGATAGGGCCACCTCCGGCAATAAGCTCAAGCTCGGCAAGCCCGACCCGTATATTTTGTATTTGGGACTTCTGGTATTCTTTGCTTCTATCTGTGAAGGCGGCATGTTCGATTGGAGCGGCATCTATTTTCAAGAAGTAATCGGTTTGGACATATTCACTTCTGGCTATCTTATATTCATGACCTTTATGGCGCTTTCCCGATTCTTCTCAGACAGGATAATCGACCGAATTGGCATGCGCCGAACCTATGTGATGAGTGCCGTATTGATTGTGACGGGCATTGGCCTCGCCATCCTCTTCCCCTACTTTTGGCCTGCAATGATTGGCTTTTCTCTAGTAGGCTTCGGTACCGCCGCAGTCATTCCCATGACCTTCACCTTGGCAGGTGCCTCTACGAAATACTCGGCAGGAATGGCCATATCCATTATTGGCACCTATGGAATGGTCGGAATGCTCATAGGCCCTCCCCTCATTGGGTACCTCGCCCATGCCTTTAACCTCAGGGTTTCGTTTATTTTGTTTGCGTTTGCAGGCTTCATGTTCATCCCCATTTCAAAGATGTTCTTCAGTATGGGCAAGAAGGAAGGTTAGTGGGCGATGGTCAATTTTGAAGTAAAGTTTAATTTCTTAGTTTTGTTCATCTAAAAGATTGAACGACAAGCAAATGTCCTTACGTACAATAGTGATCATTTTCATTGTAATGCTTTCTGCTCACGCTGCTTTTTCCCAAACATCAAAAGTTGCCGCTACATTGGTTTTAAATAATAATGACACCATAAAAGGGGAAGTTAAAGTATGGTTAAATTTATTTAATAGAAAACTTATAAATGAACTGAGTTTTCATAGAAGAACATGGCTGGCAAAAGATGATGGATTTATAAAGATACCAACTAAAAAGATTTACTATCTTGAATTTGTTGATTTTAAAGAAAAACAGAGAATATTCGTTTCAGATAAAGTCATTCCTAATTTTCCAGATAAAGGGCTATTGTTTGAAAGAATTGTTGAAGGGAGACTGAGTTGGTATAAACAATATTTACAAAACCGTTATGATGGTTCTATTGTGATTATTGATCACTTTTGTTTGGAAAATGAAGAACCAATAACCTTTAGGCTATTCGCAAATAGAAAAAAAAGACTTAAAGAATTAACCCAAGAGTTTCCTCAATTAATCGAATTTATTGACACCTTTAAGACTCATGAGGATCTTGTATATATCGTAGACCAATTTAATACACTTAGTAAGAGTACCTATTCGGAATAGTATATTAGGCAATAAAAACATTTTCAATCCATGGGTCTTAACGTCAATTAGAGATCATGAGGGCAGTTAACCGTCTATTTATCTATTCCCATGGAATACATCTTGTTTTTTCAAACTGAATCTCTTTCCGTGGTTGTGTGGCACACCAACCAC
>CAYTTV010000007.1:29332-85153 GCA_964440915.1 uncultured Roseivirgaceae bacterium | reverse complement strand
CAATTGCTTGCTTTTGTCGTATCTATTCAAACCCTTTCAGATCATTGTCTTCTTCTTCAAGCCTTTCCAATTGTTCTTGTGTAGTGTAGACGCTTTCTTTTATCCGTTGTAGGTCTTGACTCACAATGCCCCAAATCCCGTGCTGATCGAGTTCGAGAGGTGCTTCAAAAGTTGCGTTTTGAAGCTGCGCTATTACATCAAGGTCCAGATCGGGATAGCGCCTTTGCCAATCGTCCTCGCTTTTTAGCATTTCAGCAGCCTGCCCTAGATTTTTAAGGCTGCGATGCACTGCGAGTCGCGCATCTTCCGAGCCTGTGAAATCTTCATAATCCATGCCTTCTATATAACTATTAATCTCGTCTATTTCTGTCGCTATATTGTTCAAATGCAGCAATTCCTCTTCTCTGGTCATCATTGTATTCCTTTGGTTATGGAAAAAATAACTCGGGGTACGGACAATATGTTTTAAAAGTTAATGAAGCGTCAGAAAGTGTCAGCGCACCAGTTCAGTAGCAGAATGGCTAAGTCAGTGTGTCAGCGTTCGTTCGAGGGCTTTTATGTGCATATTTCCATCTTTTGTGCGACCAGAGCCAATCAGCAGGATATCGGCGGATGGTTTTTTCCATCGCACGCACAAATTTCTCCATAATTGCATTTTTAGGGTCTTGTGCAGGAAATTCAGATAATACTTCAAAGGTAATGGCATAGTGCCCTCTTTTTCGCCTCCTCATTTCCACGTATACGACGGGCAAGTTCATTTTTGCGGCAATCCTTTCCCCTCCCGTGAAAAAGTTGGTTTCTTGATTTAAAAAATCAGTCCATAGCACATTGGCATCATGGCGAGGGGCCTGGTCTCCAATCATGGCAATTATTCTGGCGATCTCTTTTCTGGAGATCAGCGATTTGAAGAGCTCATTCTTTTCGATCATGTTTGCGCCAAATCTGCTTCTTATAGAAAGCATCAAGTTGTTAGAAAAGGAATTGTTTAAGCGGAGATAAACAGCATCCACAGGGTAGTCTAACTGTAAGGAGCATGAGACAAGCAGCCACTCCCAGTTGCACTGGTGTGAAGTGAGGACCACGACTGGGCGGTTTTGCGCACGGAACTGCATGATGGTTTCTGGATTGTCCATGGCCACTCTCTTCCGAAGCTCCTCTTCAGAAATTGTCAAAAGCTTTACGGTTTCCAGTATAACATCGATCAGGTTCTTATAAAAACCCTTCGCAATAGACCTGATTTCTATTGGTGTTTTTTCAGGAAAGGACTTCCTTAAGTTCTCAAAAACCACCTTTTTTCTATATGCAATCACGTGGAATAGGAGTACGTATAAGATGTCGGCTAAAGTATATAGCACCGAAAAGGGAAGCCTGGATATTATTTTAAATAAAAACATACTATATTCGAACAAATACGACAAACAGCACTATGCAATTAAATAAACATGGTCTCTTTTCCTATTAGTGCAACATTATGTAAAAAGAGGAGTTAAATAATAAAATTTCCGATTTTTTTTGCCTAGTCCTTTTTTTATGCACCGACGGAAAATCATACGTGTAAAATGACCATTCAAATATGTCAGAAAATTTGAGACAAACTTATACAGAATTAGAGAAAGGGAGAATCTTCGACAAAGAGTTTTTGCCGCACATCGATTCTATGTATAATTTTGCATATAGACTTGCCTTTGACGAAGACGATGCAAAGGACTTGGTGCAAGAAACTTACTTGAAAGCATTTAGGTTTATTAATTCCTTTGAGCAAGGAACTAACGCAAAAGCGTGGTTGTTTCGAATATTAAAAAACAGCTTCATAAACGATTTTCGTAAACGGAGCAAGGAGCCTTCCAAGGTAGATTATCAGGAGGTAGAGACTTTTTATAATTCGGAAGATACTGAGATTTCGGCAACGACAGACCTGCGTGTGGAAACAGTCCAGCACATGATAGGCGACGAGATTTCAAACGCTTTAAATTCCTTGGCCGTTGATTTCAGAACCGTCATTATACTATGTGATTTAGAGGGATTTACATACGAGGAGATGGCTAAGATACTGGATATTCCAATTGGGACGGTCCGTTCACGGCTGCACAGAGCACGCAATTTGTTGAAAGAAAAATTACAGTCTTATGCAGAATCAATGGGGTATAAATAAAAAAATGTTGTAATATGGCAACCATGTTTACCAAATGGCTTAGAAAAACACTGAAGCGTACTGA
This sequence comes from uncultured Roseivirgaceae bacterium, assembly GCA_964440915.1. Classification (GTDB taxonomy): domain Bacteria; phylum Bacteroidota; class Bacteroidia; order Cytophagales; family Cyclobacteriaceae; genus CAMPJM01. The sequence continues at coordinate 82,937 of CAYTTV010000007.1, read as the reverse complement.
AAGTGCAGATGAGCAAGGATGTAGGGATCCTGAGAAATGTATGGAAGTGCTCCATCTCCTACTTGACGGAGAAGCAAGCGAGGAAGAGTCTAAGTACTTCCGGCAACATATCCAAAGGTGTATGCCATGCTATGAATGCTATAATTTAGAAATGGCGATTAAAGAAATCATACAAACCAAAATCGAAAGAAAGCCTGTCCCTCAGGACTTGGTAAATACCATAAAGTTAAAGATTAAAGAAACAGTATAACCAAGTTCATGCATCAAGGAAAAGCCCTTATATTTTCTGCCCCTTCCGGATCTGGAAAAACAACCATCGTTAAGCATCTTTTACAAAACAATCCCAACCTAGGATTCTCAATTTCGGCCTGTACACGCGACAAGCGCGGGAGAAAAGAGGAAAATGGAAAGGACTATTACTTCCTTTCACCCGATGAATTTAAAGTTAAGATTGATAACAATGAGTTCATAGAATGGGAAGAGGTGTATGCCGGAAACTTCTATGGGACGCTTAAAACAGAAATAGAACGTATCTGGGCAGAAGGGAAACACGTGATATTCGATGTTGACGTAAAAGGAGGGCTCAACCTAAAGCAATATTTTAAAGACAGGGCATTGGCCATTTTCGTGAAAGTGCCCAGTATAGAAGCACTGGAAGGGAGGCTTAATGACCGCAACACAGATACGCCATCCAGCATCTCCCAACGGCTGTTCAAGGCTAAATTTGAAATGCAGTTTGAAAATAAGTTTGATGTGACTTTGGTGAACAACGATCTTGAAGAGTCACTCAAAGAAGCCCAACGACTTGTAGACGAGTTTATCCAGCAGTAGCTTCGTGGTGAATAGAAAGGGATAATTGGAAGATCTGTTATCTGTTATCTGTTATCTGTTGTCTCATGTCTGTTGTCTCATGTCTAACATCTTTTATTTATAATGAACATCGGGCTGTTTTTTGGTTCTTTTAACCCTATCCATATCGGTCATTTGATCATTGCCAATACTGTGGCAGAGCTTAAGGACATTGAACAGGTATGGTTTGTCGTGTCGCCCCTTAATCCCTTCAAAAGCAGCAAGAGCCTTTTGCATGAATTCGATAGGATCGATATGGTAGAGCTGGCCATTGAAGATAACCTTAATCTGCGCGCTTCCGATATTGAATTTCACATGACACGGCCCAGCTATACCATTGATACGCTCACATATTTAAGCGAAAGACATCCGAAATACAACTTCAAGCTGATCATAGGAGGCGATAACTTAAAGAACTTTCATAAATGGAAGAATTACAAGGCGATTCTGGACCACTATGGATTGATCGTATACCCAAGACCGCATTCTATAATGCCTGAAGAGATCAAGGCCCATCCCAATGTGAAGGTGATTAGTGCTCCCTTATTGGATATTTCTGCTACTTATATTCGGAAACAGATCAAGGAAGGGAAATCGATACAGTACATCGTGCCACCCAAAGTAGCAGAGCATATAGCCTTCAAGAAGCTTTATTTATAGTGCCTACAAGCCGCTTGTGTTTTAGAAACATCTTTCGTCCTCTAGAAGAAGATACCTTAGAAGGGCTAAAAGCTGAACATAAAAAAGGTAGCCTAGCATGTGCCGAGGCTACCTGAATCTTATCACAGATGGACATAAATGAAAACCTGAACCTATCCTCTATGCAGGAGATCGATTAGATTGTCATTATTTCTGACTCCTTCTTTGTTACAAGCTCATCTACCATTTCGGTATATTGGCTGGTCAGGATTTGCACCTGTTCCTCTGCCCTTTTGATATTGTCTTCCGAAGCACCTTCTTTCTGCAGCTTTCTCAACGATTCGTTTGATTCTTTTCGGATATTTCTGATGCTGATTTTGCCATTCTCTGCTTCTGCCCTTACCTGCTTCATCAGGCTCTTCCTTCTTTCTTCAGTAAGTGGAGGGATGTTCAACCGGACCAACTCGCCGTCGTTCTGTGGGTTTAGCCCCAAATCACTGTTAATAATGGCTTTTTCAATTTCTCCTATAAGCTTCTTCTCCCAAGGTTTGATTACGAGCGTTCGAGCATCCGGTGTGTTAATGGAGGCTACTTGTGCGATAGGAGTAGGGTTGCCATAATAGTCGACCATGATGCCGTCAACCATGTTGGGCATAGCTTTTCCAGCACGGATCTTCACGAACTCTCCAGAACAGTGCTGCACAGCTTTGTTCATCAAATCTTTCGCTTCATTCAGATATAATTGTATTTCTTCTTCCATTATGGTAAAGGTTGTTGGTTTTGTGTTTTAATTCATCCAATCTTGATACTTCAGCCTTTTATCTCAATTGATTAATGTGCCTACTTCCTCACCCTGCACAAGGTCCAATAAGTTGCCAGGCTTATTCATGTCAAATACAATTATGGGCAAATTGTTTTCCTGGCACAGGGTAAAAGCAGTAAGATCCATTACATTCAAGCCCTTTTCATAAACTTCCGAAAATGAAATATTGGAGAATCTTGTGGCATTAGGATCTTTTTCTGGGTCTGCCGAATAAACACCATCTACTCTAGTGCCTTTTAAGACTATGTCAGCTTCAATTTCAATTGCCCTGAGGCTGGCAGTAGAGTCTGTAGTAAAGTAGGGGTTTCCGATACCTGCTCCGAATATCACTACTCGGCCTTTTTCAAGATGTCGCATGGCCCTCCTCCGAATAAAGGGCTCGCACACCTGCTCCATTTTTATGCCTGAAAGCAGGCGCGTATAAAGTCCTGTCTTTTCTAAAGCGCTCTGCAAAGCCATGGCGTTGATGACGGTGGCCAACATGCCCATGTAGTCGCCTTGCACACGGTCTATTCCCGAACTTTCTGCTTGAACTCCTCTAAAGATATTGCCTCCACCAATCACTATGGCGACTTCCACGCCAAGGTCCTTTACCTTTTTGATCTCCTTGGAGTATTGCTCAAGCCTTTGAGGGTCTATCCCGTACTGTTTGTCTCCCATCAGGGCCTCTCCACTTAGCTTTAAAAGAATGCGCTTATATTTCATTGTTTCGTTTTTTGGCAGTTTTTCACGTGGCAAATATAGCAGGCTAAATGCTATTTTTAAAATCAATTAAAACTTGATTTTTTTCAACGCTGTCGCCGGCCTTCACTAAAATGCTTTTTACGGTCCCATCGCCCGGCGATTTCAAAGTGTTTTCCATCTTCATTGCCTCCAATACCATGATAGCATCTCCTTTTTTTACTTCGTCGCCTTCATTCACGTGGAGCTGCAGGATAAGGCCAGGCATAGGAGCTGTTATGTTCTTTACCGCTGAAGAAATGACTTGGGCCATTCCGAGCTTATCCAGCAAGAGATCCATTTTGTCTTTTATGTCTACCTCATACCGTCTTCCGTTGATTTTTATGTTAATTTTTTTGCTAACAAAGTCTGAAGAGAGAAGTTCTGCTGTATAGGATCGATGCTTGTATATAATATGAAAAAGCCTTCCGTTATGGGATATGTCCCAATCCATGTCAATGTCATCAAGTTTGAGACGCTCACCTTCTTCGCTGATTGTAAATGATTTGTGACGGTTGACAGTTGCTTTTAACATAAAATGCTGTTAAGAAAGATAAATAAGATTTAAAATCCGTAAAAAATTGACAATATTTGATCATTAATTGAAGATTGCCTGTTCCAATTTTATTTTTTTAGAAAATCTTAAAGGAAAGATTGGCAAAATATATAATATAATTGGTTCAAATATATCATGATCCTCTGTTCGGCTTCTAAAAGTAGAAATTAATGCGTAAAGTTTCAATTCTATCTCATTATCTAGGTCTGATCTTATTGGTCTTCACCTCCTGTCAGGTAGCAAATCATTCGGACCAAGCATATCAAGAAGCTGCTCAAGTCAGTGATACCATACAAATAGAATCGCCTATAGTATCGGAACAACCCATTTGGGAGGGGATATACCGTGCTGAAGAAACAAAGTTCTTTGCACTGATCCACACTAAGTTGGAAGTGAGCTTCGATTGGGAGAAAAAGCATTTACATGGCATTGCCACACTGGAGCTCGCACCCTACTTTTACCCGCAATCTACATTGGTGTTGGATGCCAAAGGTTTTGATATCCTCGATATTTCGCTTTTAAGCAGCGAGCAGAAGCAACCACTGCAATATGAGTATGACGGTCTGGCCTTGGAGATAATGTTAGGAAGAGACTATACCAGAGATGAAAAAATTCAAGTAGAGATCGTCTATACAGCCAAACCATATGAACGGGAAACTGGAGGAAGTAGGGCCATCACCTCCGACCGCGGGCTTTACTTTATCAACGCCGATGGCAGCAACTCTGATATGCCACAACAGATATGGACACAGGGCGAGCCTGAGTCTAACTCCGGTTGGTTCCCTACAATTGATGCTCCTAATCAGCGTACCACCCAAGAAATGTACATTACAGTGGATGAGAAATTTACCACCCTGTCTAATGGTGATATGATATATTCTCAACTGAATGAAGATGGTACAAAAACAGATTATTGGAAAATGGATAAGCCTCATGCTCCTTATTTGTTTATGATGGCCATAGGTGAATATGCAGTTGTAAGGGATTCATGGGAAGACATAGAGGTGTCTTATTACGTCGAACCGAAATATGAACAGTATGCCAAGGATATTTTTGGCCATACGCCAGAAATGTTGGGCTTTTTCTCAAAAAAGCTTGACTATAAATATCCATGGAGCAAATATGCACAGGTAATAGTAAGAGAATTTGTGTCAGGTGCCATGGAAAACACGACTGCTTCTACTTTTATGGAGGCTGTACAGGTGACCGATAGAGAATTGTTGGACAAGCATTGGGATGGTATCATCGCTCATGAACTTTTTCACCATTGGTTTGGCAATTTGGTCACTTGTGAGTCTTGGTCCAATATCCCCCTCAATGAAGCCTTTGCCAACTATAGTGAGTACTTGTGGACGGAACATAAATACGGTCTCGATGAAGCAGATTACGAAGCCATGATTGAGCTGGAAGACTATCTGGAAGAAGCCAAGAACAAACAGGTAGACCTTATCCGGTTTTATTATGAGAACAAGGAAGACATGTTCGATAACCACTCCTACGCCAAAGGAGGGAGGATTTTGCATATGTTAAGGAAATACGTTGGAGACGATGCCTTCTTTGCTTCGTTGTCGCACTATCTTAAGGCCAATGAGTATGCTGATGTTGAAGTGCATAATTTAAGGTTAGCATTCGAGAAAGTGACAGGCGAAGATTTGAACTGGTTCTTTAATCAGTGGTTTCTTGCATCAGGACATCCGCAATTGGCAGTAACCCAGAATTTTGAAAATGGGCATTTGACTCTTACGGTGGATCAAATGCAGGACTTGGGTACTACACCACTTTACAGGTTGCCTTTATATGTAGACATCTACTATGGCAGCACGAAGGAAAGGTTTGCTGTCAACATAGAGCAGGCCAATGAGGTGTTTGAATTTGAAGTGCCGCAAGTGCCGTCTTTAGTGGTTTTTGATGCTGAAAAGCAATTGCTCGGAGAGATCTATTATGAAAAGGATATTGAGACCCTGGCTTTCCAATATAGGCATACTGACAAGTTTCTATTGAGATACGAAGCAGTAACAGGCCTAGCACCTCATATAGAGAATAAGATTGCACTGGAAGTCTTGAAAGAAGCATTGTCTGATCCCTTTTGGGGAATTAGGCAGGAAGCAATAGCGGCATTTGATGGATATGCAGGCGAAGAGCGTGAGGCAATAGTAGCTCAAATTGCAGAAATGAGCACGAGCGACCCCAAGTCTTTGGTAAGGGCTGATGCTTTAGCTACGCTTACAACTTTTGGCGCAGACAGTTTTATGGGCCAGTTTGAAAAGGGCATGGAAGACGCCTCTTATGCCGTAGTCGGAGCTGGTATTTATGGTTATGCACAAACTAGTGCGACTGACAAGGAGGAGCGCTTTGCCAAGTATATAGAGGTCAATAATGCAAATGTGATGATTCCTTTGGCAGATTATTTCGTATCAAATGACATAGAGGGGAAATTTGATTGGTTTGCAGAAAAGATTAAGATATCGACAAGAGCAGACTTATATTACTTGTTACAATATTTCGGACAATATCTCATGCAGGCAACAGGACCCGTTCAACAAGAAGGGGCAAAAATATTAGAGGAGTATGCCACTACGCACGCTACATTCTACATTAGGTTGGCTGCATTTCAAGGGCTTCTTCTTTTGGAAGAAACGGAAGGTATTCGAGCGATCATTGAAAAGGTGAAAAAGGAAGAACAAGACGAAAGGTTAAAGGAGCTGTATTCAAATTTTTAAAAAAGTGCTTCAGTATTGGGAATCAGAAAATTAAAGAAAGCATTCGAAAAAAAAATATCTTTTTTTGTTTAATATTTGAATATAATAAAAAAGAGTATAATTTTGCACTCTCTTAACCAAAATCAAACGTAAGTTTGTAGCAGTGAAGGGAGCGTTCTTTTAAAGAATCTAAAAGGAATGGGGGGATACCAAAGCGGCCAACTGGGACGGACTGTAACTCCGTTGACTTATGTCTTCGTAGGTTCGAATCCTACTCCCCCCACTGGTAGTTCGCGATAGGGTTTATTGTTCACGATTTGCAAAATGGTCGTAAGTCCTTCGATGATTACAATCCATATTGAATATAATGCGGGAGTAGCTCAGTTGGTAGAGCGACAGCCTTCCAAGCTGTAGGTCGCGGGTTCGAGCCTCGTCTCCCGCTCGATTAAAGAGCAGTTGGTCTTAGAAGAATTCTAAAGCTAACTGCTAGATGGCTAGCGGCCAATGAAGATAATAAAGCCGATGTAGCTCAGGGGTAGAGTACTTCCTTGGTAAGGAAGGGGTCATGGGTTCAAATCCCATCATTGGCTCTATAGATGATGAAAAGCCCCTGATTCGATCATCGCTAAATTGCGTAACTTAGAATACAATAAATTAAAATAATAATTCACTAAACTTAGAATTTTCAAATATGGCTAAAGCAACCTTTGACCGTTCCAAACCGCACGTCAATATCGGTACAATTGGTCACGTTGACCACGGCAAAACAACTCTAACTGCCGCAATCACCACAGTATTGGCAAGTAAAGGGTTATCTGAGTTGAGAAACTATGATTCTATTGATAATGCCCCTGAAGAAAAAGAAAGAGGTATCACCATCAATACTTCACACGTAGAGTATACTACAGAAAAGAGACACTATGCACACGTAGACTGTCCTGGTCACGCCGACTATGTAAAGAACATGGTAACAGGTGCTGCTCAGATGGACGGTGCTATCTTGGTGGTAGCTGCGACTGACGGCCCTATGCCTCAAACAAGAGAGCACATATTGTTGGCTCGTCAGGTAGGTGTTCCTGCCCTAGTAGTATTCATGAACAAAGTTGACTTGGTAGATGATCCTGAACTTCTTGAGCTTGTTGAGATGGAGATCAGAGATCTATTAAGCTTCTACGATTTCGATGGCGACAACATTCCTGTAGTTCAAGGTTCTGCTTTGGGTGGCTTGAATGGCGAACCACAGTGGGTAGACAAAATCATGGAATTGATGGACGCGGTGGATGAGCATATTCCTCTACCTCCACGTATCACTGATAAAGATTTCTTGATGCCAGTTGAAGACGTATTCTCTATCACAGGTCGTGGTACGGTAGCTACTGGTAGAATTGAGAGAGGTATCGTTAACAGTGGCGAGAGTGTAGACATTCTTGGCATGGGTGCCGAAAACTTGAAATCTACAGTAACTGGTGTTGAGATGTTCAGAAAGATTCTTGACAGAGGCGAGGCTGGAGACAACGTAGGTCTATTGTTGAGAGGTATTGAGAAGACTCAAATCAAAAGAGGAATGGTTATCTGTAAACCAGGTAGCGTAACACCTCACTCAAAATTCAAAGCTGAAGTTTACGTTCTTTCAAAAGAAGAAGGTGGCCGTCATACTCCATTCTTCAACAGATATCGTCCTCAGTTCTATCTAAGAACAACTGACGTGACTGGCGAGATCAAATTGCCAGAAGGTGTTGAAATGGTTATGCCTGGTGACAACATCACTATTGAAGTTGAATTGATCAATAAAGTAGCCATGGAAAAAGGTCTTCGCTTTGCGATTCGTGAAGGTGGCCGTACTGTAGGCGCTGGTCAGGTAACTGAAATATTAGATTAAGCAATCATAATTGCATTGGATAATGCCATGGCACTGAAACTTATTTGTTCAATAAATACGCTTAAGGGTTCATTAGCTTTGTCCATGTAAACAATAAGTACAAACGCGTTTCTGTATTAACAGAAACGTGTTTGTTTTTTATAATTATTATAGTAACTTTGCACACCCTTTTGGGCGGTGTAGTGGATAAACGGGTGTAGCTCAATTGGTAGAGTAGTGGTCTCCAAAACCATTGGCTGGGAGTTCGAGTCTCTCCACCCGTGCAATAGAAAAAATAGTATAAAGCAGATGTTGAAAATCTCAATTTTTATAAAAGAGTCCATCGATGAAATGCGCAATAAAGTTTCATGGCCTAAGTACAGTGAACTGCAGAACAGTTCTATCTTAGTATTGGTGGCATCGTTAATTTTTGCATTAGTAATCGGACTCATAGATTTGGTTTTTAAAGAATCTATGGATTGGTTTTATTCTGCTTTTTAGGAAGTTATTTAAAAAGACTTTTTGATGAGTGAGCTAAAGTGGTATGTTGTTAGAGTTGTAAGCGGTCAGGAAAAAAAGATCAAATCCTATTTGGAGACTGAGATCGGTAGGCAAAACCTGCAAGATTTCATCCCTCAGGTGCTGATCCCCTCCGAGAAGGTTTACGAAATGCGCAATGGCAAGAAACGCGTGAGGGAAAGAAATTTTTTTCCAGGCTATGTCATTGTGTCTGCTGACCTTACCCACGGAGAAGCACACCATACGGTAACAAGTATCCCAGGAGTAATTGGCTTTTTAGGATCAAACGACGGGGGAGCTTCCAAAACTCCCGTTCCATTGCGACAGTCAGAGATTAACAGGATTTTAGGGAAGGTAGATGAGACTGATGAGTTTGAAGAAAAGCTCGACACACCATTTATAGTTGGAGAGTCCGTAAAGGTAATGGACGGACCCTTTAGTGGTTTTACCGGAACTGTTGAAGAGGTGTTTGAAGAACGTAAGAAGCTTAACGTTATGGTTAAGATCTTCGGTCGAAACACGCCTGTCGAATTGAATTATATGCAAGTAGAAAAACAAGAGTAGCAAAATGGCTAAAGAAATAAGTGGTTATCTGAAATTGCAGATAAAAGGAGGAGCTGCTAATCCCTCTCCTCCAGTAGGACCTGCCTTAGGTAGTAAGGGGCTTAACATTATGGAGTTCTGTAAGCAGTTTAATGCCAGGACCCAAGAAAAGCAAGGCGTAATTTTGCCTGTGTTGATTACTATTTACACAGATAAATCTTTCGATTTTGTTGTTAAAACTCCACCTACCCCAGTGCTTTTGGTCGAAGCTACCAAAATCAAGAAGGCTTCTGCTGAGCCCAACCGTATAAAAGTTGGTGCTGTAAGCTGGGATCAAGTGAAGCAAATAGCAGAAACCAAAATGCCTGACCTTAATGCTTTTGAAGTAGAAGCAGCTATGAGAATGGTAGCGGGTACTGCAAGAAGCATGGGAATTAGGGTTACCGGAAAATCTCCCTGGGACAATTAATTTTAAGCTGACGTACAGATGTTTTTACACAATTAATCAGCTTTAAACGAAATTAAACAATGGCGAAGTTAACAAAAAAAAGAAAGGAAGCACTGAGCAAGTACGATCTTGATCTTAGTTATTCATTGCAAGAAGCTTCCAAAATAGTCAAAGAAATCACGACGACCAAATTTGATGCTTCTGTTGACTTGGACGTACGTTTAGGCGTAGATCCTAGAAAAGCAGATCAAATGGTGCGCGGCGTTGTAGCCTTGCCTCATGGTGTAGGAAAAGAAGTGAAAGTGCTAGCACTGGTTACTGAAGACAAAGCGCAAGAAGCGAAAGATGCAGGTGCCGACTACGTGGGCCTTGATGATTATATCAAGAAGATAGAAGAAGGTTGGACAGATATCGATGTGATCATAACCATGCCTGCTGTAATGGCCAAAGTTGGTCGTTTGGGAAGGGTATTGGGACCAAGAGGTCTAATGCCAAACCCTAAGTCAGGTACAGTTACTATGGATGTAGGCAAGGCCGTCCAAGAAGTAAAAGCTGGTAAAATCGACTTTAAAGTTGACAAAACAGGAATAATTCACACAAGTATCGGTAAGGTCTCGTTCTCTCCTGAAAAAATTCAAGAGAATGCCATGGAAGTAATACAGGCACTTGCCAAATTGAAACCAAGCTCGGCCAAAGGAACTTATTTTAGAAGTATAAGTTTGTCCAGCACTATGAGCGCGGGTATTTCTATCGATAAAAGTACTATAGCAGGAACATAATCATGACTAAGGAAGAAAAGGAAATAATTATAGAAAACCTGGCTGAAAAATTTGCCAATACAACCTATTTCTATATCACTGATGCTGCGGGTATGTCCGTTGCTCAAACCAATGCCTTTAGGAGAATGTGTTACGATAAGGGCATTGAATATAAAGTAGTAAAGAATACTTTGATCAAAAAAGCACTTGAAAAATCAGAAACAGATTATTCGGAGTTCAATGATCAAGTATTAAAAGGATTTTCTGGCATTCTATTTGGTGAGGCAGGAAACGCTCCTGGCAAACTGATAAAAGAGTACAGAAAAAAAGATAAGGGAGGAGATAAACCAAAATTAAAGGGTGCTTCCATCGACTCCGATCTCTTTATAGGTGAAGAACACTTGGATTTCTTAAGTACGCTTAAGTCCAAGGAGGAACTTATAGGAATGGTGATCTCCATGCTTCAATCTCCGGCCAACAATGTTATTGGCGCACTTCAAAGTGGCAAGAACAAATTGGCTGGTATTGTCAAAACCTTATCAGAACGAGACAGCTCGGTTTAATCAATTTTAAAATTCAATTTCAAAAATCAAAGTAAAATGGCAGATTTAAAAGCATTCGCAGAACAATTAGTAAACTTGACTGTGAAGGAAGTTAATGAGTTGGCGACTATCTTAAAAGATGAATATGGCATCGAGCCTGCTGCTGCAGCTCCAGTTATGGTTGCTGGTGGTGGCGAAGCTGGTGGAGCCGCTGTAGAAGAAAAGTCTTCTTTTGACGTAATCCTGAAATCAGCTGGAAGCGCTAAGTTAGCAGTTGTGAAGAAGGTAAAAGAACTTACCGGATTAGGATTGAAAGAGTCTAAAGAATTGGTTGACAGTGCACCAAAAGCATTGAAAGAAGGTGTAGCTAAAGACGAAGCTGAGGCGCTTAAGAAAGAACTAGAAGAAGCTGGTGCTGAAGTAGAATTAAAGTAAGCAGCTTGACCATTTTCCATAAATGGAGCCTTTAGAATTAGGCCTGGCAAACGTCAGGTCTTTTCCTGTTTGTACATGTATTTTACCCACTTCCATTAAATGAAACTTCAACCCATGTTTTAGGGTTAGTAAATTAAATAATTTTAGCTTGGTAGCAAATACACAATGAACAAATAGGTGTTGTTTCCAACACGAATAATTTCAAAATAAAATAAAAAAAGCCTTGGTTAATAATAAGCATTCTAATCGAATTAACTTCTCATCTATAAAAAGGGTTATTGACTATCCTGATTTCTTGGATATCCAGTTGCAGTCTTTTATGGACTTTTTCCAACTGGAAACCCCAGCAGAAAAAAGAAGTCAGGAAGGTTTGTTCAAGGTTTTTTCTGAGAACTTCCCAATATCAGATTCCAGGGAAAACTTTGTACTTGAATTTATAGATTATCTTGTTGATCCTCCAAAATATTCTGTTGACGAGTGTATCGACAGGGGCTTGACATACTCTGTTCCACTAAAGGCAAAATTGAGGTTGTCTTGCAACGATGAGGACAACGAAGACTTTGAAACTATAGAGCAAGAGGTATTTCTTGGAAATATCCCTTATATGACGACCAAAGGCTCCTTTGTAATTAACGGAGCCGAAAGAGTGATCGTCTCTCAATTACATAGATCGCCAGGGGTGTTCTTTGCTCAAAGCAAGCATACCAATGGTACAAAATTATACTCTGCTAGGATCATACCTTTCAAAGGGTCATGGATAGAATTCGCTACTGACGTCAATAATGTCATGTATGCCTATATTGATAGGAAGAAGAAATTTCCAGTAACTACCCTTTTGAGAGCCATAGGCTATGGCACAGATAAAGATATCCTCGACCTTTTTGAGCTTTCAGAAGAAGTTGCAGCGAATAAAACTGCCCTCAAAAAAGTGGTCGGGCGAAAACTGGCCGCTAGAGTACTTCGCACTTGGACAGAAGATTTCGTGGATGAAGATACAGGCGAGGTGGTTTCTATCGACAGAAATGAGGTGCTGATGGAAAGAGACTCCATCGTACGTGAGGAAGATATTGAATTAATAGTTGAATCTGGTTCAAAATCTATTATTCTGCATCGTGAGGATGTGAATATTACGGATTATACCATCATATATAATACCCTTCAAAAGGATAATTCAAACTCAGAGAAGGAAGCTGTAGAGCAGATTTATCGACAGCTTAGAAATACGGAAGCTCCCGATGAGCAAACTGCAAGGGATATCATACAAAGCTTGTTCTTTAGTGACAAGCGATATGACTTAGGAGAAGTTGGAAGGTACAGGATCAACAAAAAGCTTGGCCTTGATATCAGTGTGGATACCAAAGTACTTACAACCGAAGATATCATCAATATCGTAAAGTATTTGATCGGGCTGATCAACTCCAAAGCGGTAGTAGATGATATTGACCATTTGAGCAATAGAAGAGTAAGAACGGTAGGTGAACAATTGTATAGCCAGTTTGGCGTAGGACTTTCGAGGATGGCGAGAACCATCAAAGAAAGGATGAACGTTAGAGATAACGAAGAGTTCAAGCCTGTAGATCTGATTAACGCCAGGACACTATCATCGGTGATCAACTCTTTCTTTGGTACTAACCAGCTTTCTCAGTTCATGGATCAAACCAATCCATTGGCAGAGATTACGCATAAGCGAAGAATGTCTGCATTAGGGCCTGGTGGACTTTCCAGAGAACGAGCTGGGTTCGAGGTGCGAGACGTTCACTACACGCACTACGGTAGACTATGTACTATTGAAACCCCTGAAGGACCCAATATTGGATTGATTTCATCACTTTGTGTGCATGCAAAAATCAACCATATGGGATTTATCGAAACACCTTATAGGACTGTTACAGAAGGCGTCGTCAACATGAGTGGCGAGGTGATTTACCTGACGGCTGAGGAAGAGGATTCACACAATATTGCTCAAGCCAACGCACCTATCGATGACAAAGGAAACTATGAAAACGATAGGGTGAAAGCGAGATTTGAGGGTGACTTCCCTGTTGTAGAGCCAGCGCAGGTTACCTATATGGATATTGCTCCAAATCAGATTGTTTCGGTGGCAGCTTCATTGATTCCATTTTTGGAGCATGATGATGCGAACAGAGCTTTGATGGGATCTAACATGCAGCGCCAAGCGGTTCCGCTTTTACGTCCGGAAGCACCTATCGTAGGCACCGGGCTTGAAGGAAGGGTTGCCTTAGATTCCAGAACATTGGTAGTGGCAGAACAAGATGGTATTGTTGACTTTGTCGATGCCAATAAAATTGTAATGCGCTATGACCTCAACGAAGATCAGAAGTTGGTCAGCTTTGATGAAGAACAGATTACTTATAACCTGATCAAGTTTAGGAGAACCAATCAGGATACTTGTATAAATCTTCGCCCTATTGTAAGCAAAGGACAAAAGGTGAAGAAGGGTGAGCCGCTTTGTGAAGGCTATGCTACTGAGAAGGGAGAACTGGCATTGGGTAGAAACTTGATGGTCGCATTCATGCCTTGGCAAGGATACAACTTTGAGGATGCTATTGTTATTTCCGAAAAGGTGGTAAGAGATGACATCTTTACTTCTATCCACGTTGAAGAGTTTGAACTCGAGGTGAGGGACACGAAGAGAGGTGAAGAAGAACTTACTTCTGAAATTCCTAACGTAAGTGAGGAGGCAGTTAAGAACCTGGACGAACATGGTATCATCAGGGTAGGCGCAGAAGTGAAAGAAGGTGATATCCTGATAGGAAAAATTACTCCTAAAGGAGAAACAGATCCAACGCCGGAAGAAAAACTTCTTCGTGCCATATTTGGAGACAAAGCAGGTGATGTAAAGGATGCTTCATTAAAAGCATCACCTTCTCTAAGAGGTGTTGTAATAGATACCAAGCTATTCTCCAGACCTAAAAAGGACAAGGACTTAAGAGCAAAATCTAAGAAAGAGGTTGAGATTCTTAAAACTAAATACGGTAAAGAACTGAAAGGTGTGCGGGCTCAAATGATCAATAAATTGGTCGAATTGCTGGATGGAAAAACCAGTTTGGGCGTAAAACACAAGTTCGGTGACGAGATAATTTCTAAAGGTGTGAAGTTCAATCATAAAAATATTGAGCAGAACATTTTCCCAGAAAAGAATATATACAGAGACGAGAGCACCTATAATGTTCCTGAAGAAGTAAATCTTATTTCGGACCTTATTCTAGACAATTGGGTTGATGACACTAGAATCAACCAGTTGCTTGTGGAAATGGTGAAGAACTACAACAAGAAGCGAAACGCTATCTCTGGCGAGTTCAAGAGAGAGCGATTTACTTTGGAAGTAGGGGATGAATTGCCTGCAGGAATCGTTCAATTGGCAAAAGTATATGTTGCTAAGAAGCGGAAACTAAAGGTCGGGGACAAGATGGCTGGCCGCCATGGTAACAAAGGTGTTGTGGCTAGAATCGTAAGAGAGGAAGATATGCCTTTCCTAGAAGACGGAACGCCAGTAGATATCGTATTGAACCCTCTTGGCGTACCTTCAAGGATGAACCTGGGACAAATCTATGAGACTGTACTAGGATGGGCCGGTCTCAAGATGGGCAAAAAATATGCTACTCCAATTTTTGATGGAGCATCTATGGAGCAGGTGGCAAATGAGCTAAAAGAAGCGAAATTGCCAGATTATGGAAGATCCTATTTGTATGATGGCCTTACTGGCGACAAATTCGATCAACCTGTTACTGTAGGGGTTATATACATGCTGAAACTTGGTCACTTGGTAGATGATAAGATGCACGCCAGGTCTATAGGGCCATACTCTCTCATTACGCAACAGCCATTGGGTGGTAAAGCACAGTTTGGTGGACAGCGATTCGGTGAGATGGAAGTTTGGGCACTTGAAGCATTCGGTGCGTCGCATGTGTTACAAGAAATCTTGACCATCAAGTCGGATGACGTTATCGGTAGAGCCAAAGCCTATGAGGCCATCGTGAAAGGAGAGAATATGACTAAACCCAATATTCCGGAATCCTTTAATGTTTTGGTGCATGAGTTAAGAGGATTGGCGCTTGAAATTACCCTTGAGTAAATTAGCATTGGGGCTCTTAAGGGCCCCAATAGCACGAAGTTGATTAATTATACATCTATCCATTAGAATCAATAAAAATGGCATTCAGAAAAAATAAAAAATTAAATAATGACTTCTCAAAAGTTACTATAAGTTTAGCTTCTCCTGAATCCATCTTGGAAGGCTCTCATGGCGAAGTAACACAGCCAGAGACTATAAACTATAGGACTTACAAGCCAGAAATGGGAGGTCTTTTTTGCGAAAGGATCTTTGGTCCGGTGAAAGATTGGGAATGTCATTGTGGTAAATATAAGCGCATCAGATACAAAGGCATTATATGCGACCGATGTGGTGTGGAAGTGACAGAAAAGAAAGTTAGAAGAGAAAGAATGGGCCATATCGAATTAGTAGTGCCAGTGGCACACATTTGGTATTTCCGTTCATTGCCTAACAAGATCGGCTATTTGCTAGGTTTACCTACTAAAAAACTAGATCAAATTATATATTACGAACGCTATGCTGTAATTCAGCCCGGAGTGAAAGCCGAGGATGGCATTAGTGAACTGGACTTCCTTACCGAAGATGAGTATCTAGATATTATAGATAAGCTTCCTAGAGAAAACCAGATGCTGGATGATAATGATCCCAACAAGTTTATCGCAAAGATGGGTGCTGAGGCTCTTGAGATGATTTTGTCTAGGATTGACCTTGACGATCTTTCATATAGCTTAAGACACCAAGCCGCCACTGATACTTCACAGCAAAGGAAGGCAGAGGCGCTTAAAAGGCTGAAGGTGGTAGAAGCGTTCAGGGATTCGAGAACTCGTATTGAAAACAGGCCCGAGTGGATGATCATCAAGATGGTCCCTGTTATTCCACCTGAGTTGCGACCCCTTGTGCCATTGGATGGTGGTAGATTCGCTACTTCCGACCTGAATGATCTTTATAGAAGGGTGATCATTCGAAACAATAGACTTAAAAGATTAATTGATATTAAGGCACCTGAGGTTATCCTACGTAATGAGAAAAGGATGCTTCAAGAGGCTGTAGATTCACTTTTTGATAACTCAAGAAAAGTAAATGCAGTGCGGTCTGATGGAAATAGAGCGCTAAAGTCTTTGAGTGATATGCTCAAAGGTAAGCAAGGACGTTTCCGTCAAAACCTACTCGGTAAAAGGGTTGACTATTCTGGCCGATCTGTAATCGTAGTAGGGCCTGAGCTAAAGCTGCATGAGTGTGGTCTGCCTAAAGATATGGCTGCCGAGCTATTCAAGCCGTTTATCATCAGAAAACTGATCGAGAGAGGGATTGTAAAGACGGTAAAATCGGCTAAAAAGATAGTAGACAGAAAAGATCCAGTAGTTTGGGATATTTTAGAGAATGTACTTAAAGGACACCCTGTATTGTTGAACCGTGCTCCTACATTGCACAGACTAGGTATCCAGGCTTTCCAACCCAAACTTATTGAAGGAAAGGCGATTCAGTTGCACCCATTGGTATGTACAGCCTTCAACGCTGACTTTGATGGTGACCAAATGGCCGTTCACGTTCCGTTAGGACACGAAGCCATTTTGGAAGCTTCTTTATTGATGCTTTCTTCTCACAATATTCTTAACCCTGCAAACGGGGCTCCAATCACTGTGCCATCTCAAGACATGGTACTAGGGTTGTATTATGTGACGAAAGGAAGAAATAGCACCAAAGAAGAGCCTGTAATTGGAGAAGGGATGGTGTTTTATGGCGAGGAAGAAGTTATAGTAGCCATCAACGAAGGAAAACTTTCTAAACATGCGCATATAAAAGTTAAGACAAAAGTCAGAAATGAGCATGGGGAACTGGAGACAAAGTTAATTGAAACAGTTGCCGGAAGGGTAATATTCAACCAATACGTTCCAGAGGAAGTAGGGTTTGTAAACGAATTGCTTACGAAGAAAAAGCTTCAGCAAATTATTTCCCTCATCTTCAAGATATCAGGAATGGCCAGAACAGCCCATTTCTTGGATGATATCAAAGATCTAGGATTCCAATCTGCTTACAAAGGTGGGTTGTCTATGGGACTAAACGACGTGATGGTTCCGGTAGAGAAAGCACAACTAGTAGAACAAGCCAAAGAAGAAGTAGATGCTGTATGGAACAACTACCTCATGGGGCTTATCACAGACAACGAGCGCTATAATCAAGTAATCGATATCTGGACTAGGATTAACTCTCAGTTGACCAACACTTTGATGAAGCAATTGGAGGAAGATAAACAAGGGTTTAACTCTATTTATATGATGATGCACTCTGGAGCCAGAGGTTCTAGAGAACAAATCAGGCAGCTTGGAGGAATGAGGGGATTGATGGCTAAGCCACAAAAGAACCTTCAGGGATCAGTAGGAGAGATTATTGAAAACCCAATTCTTTCTAACTTTAGAGAAGGACTTGATGTAATCGAATACTTTATTTCTACCCACGGTGCTCGTAAAGGTCTTGCAGATACTGCCTTGAAAACAGCGGACGCTGGTTACTTGACTAGGAGACTGGTGGATGTAGCGCAGGACGTAGTGGTAAATGAGGAGGATTGCGGATCGTTGCGAGGATTGGTAGTTACCTCTTTGAAAGAAAACGATGAGGTAATTGAGCTGCTATCTGAAAGGATTTTGGGTAGGGTATCAGTGCATGATATCTACAACCCTCAAACTGATGAGCTTATAATCGCTTCTGGTGAAGAAATAACAGAGGACATTGCACAAAAGATAGACGATGCCAATGTAGAAGAGGTAGAGATTAGATCTGTCTTAACTTGTGAAACCAAGCAAGGGATTTGTGGCAAATGCTACGGTCGCAACTTGGCCAGTGGTAAGCTGGTGCAAAGAGGCGAAGCCGTTGGTGTAATTGCAGCACAATCTATTGGGGAGCCAGGTACTCAGCTTACGTTGAGAACCTTCCACGTGGGTGGTACTGCCTCCAACATTGCGGTAGAAGCGATGGTAAAAGCCAAAGCTGAAGGCGAGATCCAGTTCGAAGAATTGAGGACGGTAAAAACTATCAATAACGATGGAGAAAAGGTCGATGTGGTAATGGGCCGTTCTGGTGAGATAAAGATAGTGGATAAGAAGACTAATAAAACCTTGATGAGCAACCACGTACCATATGGTGCTTTCTTAAAAGTGAAAGAAGGCGATATGGTGTCGAAAGGCGATGTGCTTTGCTTGTGGGATCCCTATAACGCTGTTATCATTTCTGAATTTGATGGAACCATCGACTTTGAATCTATAGAAGAAGGTGTAACATTCCGTGAAGTTTCTGATGAGCAGACAGGTCACCGAGAAAAGGTAATTGTTGATACTAAAGACAAGACTAAAAACCCTGCTATTTCGGTAACCTCTAAAAAAGGCGACATTAAAACTTACAACATTCCTGTAGGGGCTCACTTGGCTGTTGATAATGGCAGTGCAGTGAAATCCGGTCAGGTGTTGGCGAAGATACCGCGCTCAATGGGTAAATCCCGAGACATTACAGGTGGTCTTCCAAGAGTTACTGAATTGTTTGAAGCACGTAACCCTTCCAACCCAGCAGTTGTAAGTGAGATTGACGGCGTTGTAACCTATGGTGGAATCAAGAGAGGTAATAGAGAAATCTATATTGAATCTAAAGATGGCGTGAAGAAGCGTTATTTGGTTTCCTTGTCCAAGCATATCTTGGTACAGGACAACGACTTCGTGAAGGCTGGCTATCCACTTTCTGATGGGGCCATTACCCCAGCTGACATCCTTTCTATTAAAGGACCTACAGCAGTACAGGAGTATTTAGTGAACGAGATTCAAGATGTATACCGTTTGCAAGGGGTGAAAATCAACGATAAGCATATTGAGACTATAGTAAGTCAGATGATGCAGAAGGTTGAGATCATTGATGCTGGCGATACAAGCTTTCTTCCAGGACAAGTTGTTGATAAATTCGTGTTCAGAGAAGAGAACGACGGCATACTGGACAAAAAAGTCGTAGTAGAAGCAGGCGATTCTGAAAATCTGAAACCAGGGATGATCATTACTGCTAGAAGGTTAAGAGATGAAAACTCTAGCTTGAAGCGTAAAGACATGAAAATTGTCGAAGTAAGAGATGCCGAAGCGGCGGTTTCAAGGCCAACGCTTCAAGGGATAACCCAGGCTTCTCTAGGTACAGAGAGCTTTATTTCTGCTGCTTCATTCCAAGAAACCACCAAAGTGTTGAGTGAGGCTTCTATAAGAGGGAAAGCAGATTATCTGATGGGACTCAAAGAGAATGTGATCGTAGGTCACTTGATCCCAGCAGGTACTGGAAGGAGAGAGTACGGCAACTTGATCGTAGGTTCTCAGGAAGAGTATGACAACCTTGTAGCAGCGAAAGAGCAATTTAACAAAAAGAAGGAACTACAGGAGGACAACTAATAGGCCATGGCAGAAGACAGTAAAAACAAACAACAACAGAATCAGATCAACATAGAGTTGTCTGAAGAGATTGCAGAGGGTATCTATGCCAATTTGGCCATGATCGCTCACTCTAATAGCGAGTTTGTGATTGATTTTATTCGTTTAATGCCCGGTGTTCCCAAGGCTAAAGTCAAGTCTCGTTTAGTGATTACTCCAGAGCATGCGAAGCGGCTTTTGAGTGCATTGAAGGAAAACATAAGAAAATATGAGGAAACTTTTGGGCCAATCAAACAGAATGAGGAAGCCCCAAAGTTCCCCATAAATTTTGGGGGTGCCGTGGGAGAAGCTTAGATATTGTAATCACATAGAAAACGGATCTGAATAGGATGATTGGTCAAGTCTTATATAAGAGAAATTGATTAATCAGCCTGCTGTAAAGTGAATTAAAAAATTTGTTTAATAAAAGTCTTTTAGTACCTTTGCAGTCCGAAAATTTTATTAGGTAAGGAAAAAATAAATCAATAATAAATGCCTACTATACAACAATTAGTAAGAAAGGGTAGAAAAACCTTGGCATACAGCTCCAAGTCGCCTGCTTTGGACTCTTGTCCGCAACGAAGAGGTGTATGTACTAGAGTGTATACCACTACCCCAAAAAAACCCAACTCTGCTATGAGGAAAGTGGCGAGAGTTAGGCTTACAAATGGTAAAGAAGTAAACGCTTACATCCCAGGAGAAGGCCACAACCTTCAAGAGCACTCTATTGTGTTGATAAGAGGTGGAAGGGTGAAAGATCTTCCCGGCGTAAGATATCATATTGTCCGTGGTGCACTTGACACTGCTGGTGTAAATGGTAGATTGCAGCGTAGGTCAAAATACGGCGCTAAACGTCCCAAAAAATAATATATAACACAACAACTAATGAGAAAATCTAAACCAAAGAAGAGATATATTCTTCCGGATCCTAAGTTTCAAGATACTTTGGTTACAAAGTTCGTGAACTATCTTATGGTAGATGGAAAGAAGAGTATTGCTTATTCAATTTTCTATGACGCTATTGATTTAGTAGAAAAGAGAACAAGCGAGAATGGTCTTGAAACTTGGAAAAAGGCGTTGAATAATATCATGCCTTCTGTCGAGGTGAAGAGCCGCAGGGTAGGGGGGGCAACTTTCCAAGTGCCTTTGGAAGTAAGGCCAGATCGAAAAAGCTCACTGGGGATCAAATGGATGATCACCTACTCCCGATCAAGAGGCGAAAAAACTATGAAGGAACGTTTGGCCGGTGAAATCATTGCCGCTGCCAAGGGTGAAGGAGCTGCTATCAAAAAGAAGGATGACACCCATAGGATGGCCGAAGCAAATAAAGCATTTTCACATTTTAGATTCTAAATTGATCGATGGCTAAAAGAGACTTAAGATATCTTAGAAATATAGGCATCATGGCCCACATTGATGCTGGAAAAACAACTACATCAGAACGTATACTATTTTATACCGGACTTACCCATAAGCTAGGCGAAACTCACGAAGGTGGAGCCACTATGGACTGGATGGAACAAGAGCAGGAAAGAGGTATTACGATTACTTCTGCTGCTACCACTACATTTTGGAAATACCCTACGCATCAAGGGCAGCCAGATGCAAGTACCAAAGAATACAAAATTAACCTTATTGATACACCAGGTCACGTTGACTTTACGGTAGAAGTAGAGCGCTCTTTGCGCGTTCTTGACGGTGCTGTTGCACTGTTTTGTGCTGTATCGGGTGTAGAGCCTCAATCAGAGACTGTTTGGCGTCAAGCCGATAAGTATCGCGTGCCAAGAATATGCTTTGTCAATAAGATGGACAGAGCCGGTGCAGATTTCTTTGCGGCGGTAAAAGAAATAAAAGAGAAACTAGGTGCAAACCCAGTGCCTTTGCAAATTCCTATCGGAAGCGAAGAGACTTTCAAAGGCGTTGTTGACCTTATTACCAACGAAGCGATCGTTTGGAATGAGGAAGACTTGGGAATGACCCATAAGGTCATTGATATTCCAGAAGACCTTAAAGAAACCATTCAGGAGTGGAGGCAAAACTTGGTAGAAAGTGTTGCTGAGTATGACGATGCGTTGCTAGAGAAGTTTTTTGAAGACCCAGACTCTATTACAAAAGAAGAGATGATGGCTGCCATTAGAAAGGCAGTTATTGACCTATCATTCTCACCAGTACTTTGTGGTTCAGCTTTCAAGAATAAAGGTGTTCAAGCTTTGCTAGATGCTGTTATCGCTTACTTGCCATCACCAATGGATCTGCCTGCTATCAAAGGCACCAACCCAGATACGGAGAAGGAAGAACTGAGGAATCCCGATGCAAGTGAGCCGTTTGCGGCTTTGGCCTTTAAAATTGCCACCGACCCATTCGTAGGTAGACTTTGCTTTTTCAGGGTTTATTCAGGACACTTAGATTCTGGTTCTTATGTATATAACACGAGAACAGACAAAAGAGAAAGAATATCTCGTTTGATGCAAATGCACTCCAACAAGCAGAATCCGATCGACTTTGTTGATGCTGGCGATATTGCTGCTGGAGTTGGCTTTAAAGATATCAAAACAGGAGATACACTTGTGGATGAGAAGCACAAAATTGTGCTTGAAGCCATCACTTTCCCTGAACCAGTAATTGGATATGCTATTGAGCCTAAAACTCAAGCAGACGTAGATAAATTAGGTGTTGCCATATCAAAATTGGTAGAAGAAGATCCAACGCTACAAGTGCAAACTGATCAAGAGACAGGACAGACTATTCTTCGAGGAATGGGAGAACTTCACCTTGAGATTATCATTGAGCGATTGAAGCGTGAGTTTAAAGTCGAAATCAACCAAGGTGCTCCACAGGTAGCTTATAAAGAGGCTATTACAAAAAGTGTGGAACACAAGGAGGTTTACAAGAAACAAAGCGGTGGTAAAGGTAAATTTGCTGACATCGTATTTGAACTTGGACCAAGGGAAGACGATAAGCCTGGATTACTATTTGACAATAAAATTGTAGGGGGTGTAATTCCAAAAGAATTTATACCTGCTATTCAAAAAGGGTTTGAAGGAGCCATGAAAAATGGACCTTTGGCAGGATATCCTGTTGAATCTATGTATGTGCGATTATTCCACGGATCTTTCCACGATGTAGACTCTGACTCATTGTCATTTGAACTTGCTGCAAGAATTGGTTACAAAGAAGCTGCTAAGAAAGCTGCTCCTATTATTCTAGAGCCTATTATGGCTGTTGAAGTAACAACACCTGATGAATATACAGGTCCTGTAACAGGAGACCTTAATAAACGTCGAGGCATAATGAAAGGCATGGATACTAAGGGAGGCGCACAACTTGTAAAAGCAGATGTGCCATTGTCGGAATTGTTTGGATATGTAACGGCTCTTAGGACAATTACTTCTGGTAGAGCGTCTGCATCCCTTACTTTCTCACATTATGACCCGGTTCCTAGCAATCTTTCGGAAACCATCATTGCCAAGGTAAAAGGAGAACCAGTAAGGTAAAATCATTTTTGCCTCGGCTGAGGTTAATAACGGAATAATATTTAGACGCATGAATCAGAAAATAAGAATTAAACTTAAGTCATACGATCACAATCTTGTGGATAAATCCTCTGAGAAGATCGTTAGGGCTGTAAAAACGACAGGTGCTGTAGTGAGTGGTCCAATACCCTTGCCAACAGAAAAGGAGATCTTTACAGTTTTGAGATCGCCTCACGTCAACAAAAAAGCCAGAGAGCAATTTCAACTTTGCACATACAAAAGATTGGTAGATATTTATTCTAATAGCACCAAGACTGTGGATGCATTGATGAAGCTTGAATTGCCTAGTGGAGTTGATGTAGAAATCAAGGTTTGATCTTAAGTCAAACGGAATAGAAAGAACCAATAACGCACTTATTGGTTCTTTTTTATTGCCTTGAATTAATCATAAAAAATGGTTGTAAGTTTTTGGGAACTAGTAATATTTTGCTAACTTTGCAGTCCTTTGTGAGGAAAGCATATGAATATCCTCAAAAACGCATAATATAAACAATAAAGAAGGAATGTCTGGTATAATCGGAAAGAAAATTGGAATGACTAGTGTCTATAGTGCCGATGGACGTAGCGTCGCATGCACAGTTATAGAAGCTGGTCCCTGTGTAGTAACACAGGTGAAATCTGTGGAAACAGATGGTTACAATGCCGTGCAGTTGGGTTTTGGAGAAAGGAAAGAAAAGAATACTCCTAAATCATTAAAAGGGCATTTTTCTAGAGCTAATACAACTCCAAAAAGGAAGGTTGTTGAGTTTAGAGATTTTGAGGCCGAGGAGAATGTTAAGGCCGACTTGGGCAATACCATAAAAATTGAAGATATATTTAAAGAAGGTGATTTTTTAGATGTTATCGGCAAGTCTAAAGGTAAAGGTTTTCAAGGTGTGGTAAAGCGTCATGGATTTGCTGGAGTAGGAGGAGCTACACACGGTCAGCACAATAGGCTGCGAGCGCCAGGTGCAATTGGTGCATGTTCATTTCCAGCCAGGGTGTTTAAAGGCACTAGAATGGCAGGAAGAATGGGTGGCAATAGAGTGAAAGCGATGAACCTTGAGGTGGTTAAGATCTTACCCGAAAAGAACTTGGTAGTAGTCAGTGGCTCTGTTCCCGGAGCAAAAAATTCAATAGTAATTTTAGAGAAGTAATCCATGGAAATTACAGTATTAAAGTCTAATGGGGAAGATACAGGAAGAAAAGTAAATCTTTCTGATGATATTTATAATATCGAACCTAACGATCACGTCATCTATTTAGATGTAAAGCAATATTTGGCTAACCAACGTCAAGGCACCCACAAAGCAAAAGAAAGAGCAGAAGTTTCTGGATCAACTAAGAAGATCAAAAAGCAGAAGGGTACAGGAACTGCCAGAGCAGGCAGCATTAAGTCCCCTGTTTTCAGAGGAGGAGGAAGAGCTTTTGGTCCTAAGCCTAGAGATTATGGCTTCAAGCTAAATAAAAAGACGAAGGTTCTGGCTAGAAAGTCTGCACTTTCATATAAGGCAAAAGAAAACAGCATTGCTATTTTGGAGGATTTTTCCTTCGATGCCCCTAAGACAAAGGAATATTTGAAGTTCTTGTCTAGCCTGTCTTTAAGTGATAAGAAAACCTTATTGGTTTTAGCGGATTCAAATTCGAATATCCTTTTGTCTGCTAGAAACATCAAATCTGCAAAAGTTACAACTGCCAACCAATTGAACACTTATGATTTGCTACATGCAGATAATTTGTTGTTAAGCGAAGGCGCATTAGAAAAGATAGAAAACTTATTGAAATAAGAGATGAGCGTTTTAAAGAGACCATTGGTTACAGAGAAAGTTTCTAACCTTAATGAAAAAGGGGTGTATGGCTTTGTAGTAGACCGAAAAGCAAATAAGATAGAGATAAAGAAGGCTATTGAAAAAACCTATGGTGTTATCGTCGAGCGCGTTAATACCATGATTTATCAAGGCAAGAAAAAAAATCGCCATACTAAATCTAAAGTTATCGTTGGAAGGACTCCTTCCTTTAAGAAAGCGATAGTAAAGGTTGCGGATGGAGAAGTTATCGATTTTTACAGCAACATATAAGAATGTGAAATACTGGATTATAAACATTGTTTGTAGTTCAATTTTATAAATATCTAAGATGGGAGTTAAGAAATTAAGACCGGTTACACCAGGACAACGATTCAGAGTTGCTCCAGCTTTTACCGAAATCACCACTAATAGACCTGAGAAGTCGCTATTAGCCCCAATTAAGAAGTCAGGGGGAAGAAACAATTCTGGTAGGATGACCATGCGCTATATGGGTGGTGGTCATAAGCAAAGGATGCGTATCATAGATTTCAAAAGAGATAAGTTTGATATCCCTGCAACCGTAAAAAGCGTAGAGTACGATCCCATTAGAACTGCTCGTATTGCTTTGGTATACTATGCCGACGGAGCAAAAGCTTATATTATTGCGCCTGAAGGAATTCAAGTTGGACAAGAGGTTGTATCAGGAAGTGGTGTTGCACCAGAAGTTGGTAATGCTTTGCCGCTCGCCGAGATACCGCTAGGTACGATTGTTCACAATATTGAACTAAAGCCTGGCAAAGGTGGAGCAATGGCGAGAAGTGCTGGTGCTTACGCACAGCTTTTGGCCCGCGAAGGGAAGTATGCTACTATTAAATTGCCATCTGGCGAAATGAGGTTGGTGCTTTCTGTTTGCATGGCAACTGTTGGCTCTGTTTCTAATGCCGACCACATGAACGTTAACTTGGGTAAAGCCGGTAGGAAACGTTGGTTAGGTAGAAGACCGAGAGTAAGAGGTGTAGTAATGAACCCAGTAGATCACCCAATGGGAGGTGGTGAAGGAAGAGCTTCTGGTGGACATCCAAGATCTAGAAAGGGATTGTTGGCAAAAGGATATAAGACCAGGACACCTAAGAAATACTCTAATAATTTTATAATCGGTAAGAAGAAATAATATGGGACGTTCGTTAAAAAAAGGACCTTATATAGATTTTAGACTGGAGAAAAAAGTAGACACCATGGATGGTTCCGGCAAAAAGTCGGTTATCAAAACTTGGTCCCGCAGATCTATGATCTCCCCTGATTTTGTTGGGCATACCTTTGCTGTACACAATGGCAATAAGTTTATTCCAGTGTATGTTACAGAGAACATGGTAGGACATAAGTTAGGAGAATTCTCCCCAACTAGAAACTTCAGAGGGCATATTGCTAAAAAAGACAAAGGCAAAAGATAATATTATGGAAGCTGTTGCAAAATTAAGAAACGTTCCCACCTCTCCTCGTAAGATGAGGTTAGTTGCAGATCTTATAAGAGGTCAAAAAGTTAGCAAAGCATTAGGTATACTAAAGTTCGAGCCTAAGAACGGGGCTATAAAGTTAGAGAAGTTGTTGCTCTCCGCTATTGCAAACTGGCAATCCAAAAATCAGGATGTTCGTTTGGAAGATGCTGATTTGTTTGTTAAAGAAATCTTTGTAGATGGAGGAAGGATGCTTAAGAGATTAAGGCCTGCACCTCAAGGTAGAGCGCATCGTATCAGAAAGAGGTCCAATCATGTGACTATGGTGATTGCTAGCAAAGCCTCTGTAGAAGATTTAGGCACTGTTCAAGAGAATACTCAGAATTCAGATAATAAAGAAAAATAATGGGACAAAAAGTTAACCCTGTTGGATTTAGATTAGGCATCACAAAAGGTTGGGACTCTAGCTGGTTTGGGGGCAAGACCTTTTCTGATAAACTAGTAGAAGACCATAAAATAAGGAAGTATATAGATGTTAGGATTCCTAAAGGGGGTATCGCAAAGGTAGTTATAGAAAGAACATTGAAACGGATTACCCTTACCATTCATACTGCACGTCCTGGAGTAGTGATCGGTAAAGGTGGAGCTGAGGTAGATAAGATTAAGGAAGAATTGAAAAAGCTTACCGGTAAAGATGTTCAGATCAATATCTTTGAGATTAAACGTCCTGAAATAGATGCTAGGTTGGTAGGAGAGTCTATTGCTCAGCAATTGCAAGCGAGAATTTCATACCGACGGGCAATGAAGCAAGCTATATCTTCAGCCATTAGGGTTGGTGCACAAGGTATTAAAGTAAAAGTTTCAGGCCGTCTTGGAGGTGCTGATATGGCACGTACCGAACAATATAAGGAAGGAAGAATTCCATTGCATACTTTAAGGGCTGACATTGATTATGCTGTTTCTGAAGCAGATACAGTATACGGTAAAATTGGAATTAAGGTATGGATTTTCAAAGGCGAACTGTTTGGTAAGCAAGATCTTTCACCTAATGCTGGAATTTCTGGCGGAGGTCCTGGTAGCAATGCTCCTGGTGGTCCTGGAGGAAGAAGAAAGAGAGGGGATAGGAATGACAGGAATGACCGAAATGACAATCAAGGCGGACCTAGAAGAAGGAAAAGACAATAGATTTTAGGTTTACGAATCAAGGTTTCGATCTGAATAATCGTAAAATTTTAAAACAAAGGTTTTAGGTTTGGGAATATAGATTCGAAATAAAGACCTAAAAGGATAAATAGAACACAAGATGTTACAGCCGAAAAGAACCAAGTTTAGAAAAAAGCAGAAAGGAAGGGTAAGAGGCATAGCTCAAAGAGGGCATACCTTAGCATTCGGATCCTTTGGAATAAAGGCTTTGGAGCCTGGATGGATTACTAGTCGTCAAATCGAGGCTGCCCGTATTGCCATGACCAGAGCTATGAAAAGAGAAGGACAGGTTTGGATAAGAATATTTCCAGACAAGCCCATTACAAAGAAACCTGCTGAGGTAAGGATGGGTAAAGGTAAAGGAGCCCCAGAGTATTGGGTAGCGGTAGTTAGACCAGGAACAATTCTTTTTGAATCTACAGGTATTAACATGGATGTCGCCCAAGAGTCTTTGCGTTTAGCTGCACAAAAGCTGCCGATTAAGACAAAATTTGTGGTACGTAGAGACTACGTGGCATAGAAGATACTATATACACCAAAACTTACTTTATAATAGCTTTGGTTTAAATTTAATGCTCAGATGAAAAACTCAGAAATATCAGGCCTAAGCGTTGAAGAGCTTAACGAAAGGTTATCCATAGAGACGGAAACACTTCAAAAGTTGAGGTTTGCTCACGCCATAACTCCTATAGAAAATCCTATGAAAATTCAGGAGTCAAAAAAGCAAGTGGCTAGACTTAAAACGGCTATTCGTGCCAAGGAACTTTCAAAATAAGTAAAGAAATGGAGCCCAGAAATCTCAGAAAAGAAAGAATCGGAAAAGTTGTCAGCAACAAAATGAACAGTACAATTACTGTTGCTGTCCAAAGAAGGGTGAAACACCCAATGTACGGGAAGTTTATTGGTAAGACTACTAAGTTTATGGCACATGACGAGAAAAACGAATGTGGCATAGGAGATACCGTAAAAATTATGGAGAGTCGTCCATTAAGCAAAAACAAGCGTTGGAGATTAATTGAAATTATTGAAAGAGCTAAATAATCATGATACAGCAAGAGTCTAGATTAAACGTTGCGGATAACAGTGGTGCAAAGGAAGTGTTGTGTATCCGAGTTTTGGGAGGTACTGGTAAAAGATATGCTTCTATAGGTGATAAAATTGTTGTTACCGTAAAATCCGCTCTTTCATCCAGTAGTCTTAAAAAAGGTACTGTTTCAAAGGCAGTTATTGTAAGAACAAAAAAGGAGATTCGAAGGAAAGATGGCTCGTACATTCGTTTTGAAGACAATGCGGCTGTTCTTTTAAATAATAACAATGAGCCAAGAGGCACAAGGATTTTCGGTCCTGTTGCTCGTGAGCTCAGAGAAAAGCAGTTTATGAAAATTGTGTCATTGGCACCTGAAGTTTTATAATAATGGAGAAAGCATCTAATAAGAAAGTTAAACTTCATATCAAGAAGGGAGACACGGTGAAGGTACTTTCTGGGAACTCTAGGGGAAAAACCGGAGAGGTCTTGGAAGTAATAACAACCAAACAAAAAGCGATAGTAGGGGGCATCAACTTGGTGACTAAGCATAGAAAGCCTTCTGCAGCTAACCCTAATGGAGGGATTGATAAAATAGAAGCTCCCATTCATGTTAGCAACTTGATGGTAGTAGATCCTGCTACAGGAGAAGCGACCAGAATAGGTAGAAAACTCAATGATAAGAATAAGCTTCAGCGGTATTCTAAAAAAACAGGAGATTTTATATAAGATGGCAAATCCGAGATTAAAAGATAAATATCAACAGGAGATTGTTCCTGCATTGAAAGAAAAGTTTGAATACAAATCTGTTATGCAGGTGCCAAAAGTGACAAAAGTCACGATCAATAAGGGTATTGGAGCTGCGGTTTCCGATAAAAAGCTTGTTGATATTGGTGTGGAGGAACTATCTACCATTACAGGTCAGAAAGCTGTGGCTACTATTGCTAAAACTTCTGTATCTAACTTCAAACTTAGAGAAGGGATGCCGATCGGCGCAAAAGTAACACTTAGGGGTAACAGGATGTACGAGTTTATCGACAGATTGATAACAATCGCTCTGCCTAGGGTGCGTGATTTTAGAGGGATTAGTGACAAAGGTTTTGACGGAAGAGGAAATTATACGCTCGGAGTAAAGGAGCAAATTATTTTCCCTGAAATCAGTATAGATAAGATTAATCGGATAAGTGGAATGGATATCACATTTGTGACCGATGCCCCAACCGACGAAGAAAGTTATGAACTGTTGAAGGCATTAGGTTTGCCTTTTACAAACAAAAAAAATAAATAATTATGGCAAGAGAAGCTATAAAAGCAAGAGAAAGAAAGAGAGAAAGGCTTGTAGAAAAGTATGCTGCTAAGAGAAAAGAATTAAAGGCAGCTGGTGACTACGAAGGTCTTGATAAATTACCAAGAAACTCTTCGAGAGTTAGATTGCACAACAGATGCAAACTAACGGGTAGGCCTAGGGGCTATATGAGGAAGTTTGGTATTTCTAGGGTGACGTTCAGAGAAATGGCATCTTTTGGGAAAATACCTGGCATTACGAAAGCTAGTTGGTAAATTATTTTCTTTTTGTTTTTTTTATATAAAATGTTCTGTATTTTTGCAGGCCGATTTGCGGTGTGTAAAGATTAAATAGATTGAGAAACCATGACGGATCCAATAGCTGATTATTTGACCAGGCTCAGGAATGCGATTAAAGCCAATCATCGAGTGGTAGACATCCCTGCGTCCAATATAAAGAAGGAAATCACCAAGGTACTATACGACAAAGGCTATATTCAAAATTATAAGTTTATAGATGATGTTAACGTGCAAGGAATTATAAAAATTGCACTAAAATATAATCCTGAAACCAAAGCTTCTGCCATCGTTCACCTAGAGCGTATCAGTAAGCCTGGCTTGAGAAAATATACCAATGCGGAGCAAATGCCCCGTGTACTAAATGGCTTAGGTATTGCAATTCTTTCTACTTCTAAAGGTGTTATCACTGATAAGGAAGCAAAGAATATGAATATTGGGGGTGAAGTATTATGTCACGTTTATTAATTGAGGAAAGAAAATGTCTAGAATAGGTAAAAAACCCATCAGCCTTCCCTCCGGAGTAACTGTAGATATTTCTACAGACAACTTGGTTACAGTAAAAGGACCTAAAGGTACACTTGCTCAGGAAGTTAATCCTGATATAGAACTAGCAATAGAAGAGGGCGAAATTGTATTGAAACGTCCTACCGAACAAAAAAGGCACAAATCTCTCCATGGATTGTATAGGACATTGATCAATAATATGATCGAAGGGGTAACTAACGGCTATAAGAAAGAACTTGAGCTAGTAGGTGTTGGATACAGGGCAACTGCGCAAGACAATATTCTTGAGCTAAACTTAGGCTATTCACATAATATATTTATGGGCATCCCTAAAGAGATCAGTGTAAAGGCTGAAACCGCAAAAGGGAAAAACCCAATAGTTACTTTAGAAGGAATCGATAAACAGCTTATAGGGCAAGTAGCGGCCAAGATTAGGTCATACAGAAAAGTAGAGCCTTATAAAGGCAAGGGTATTCGTTTTGTAGGCGAAGTTGTAAGACGTAAGGCTGGTAAAACTGCTGCTAAATAATTAATATAAGATGTCTAAGAATAAGCAAGATAGAAAGTTCAGAATTAAGAAGAGTATCCGTCGTAAGATCAGTGGTACTGCTGAGAAGCCCAGACTTTCAGTGTATAGAAGCAATAGGGCTATTTATGCTCAATTGATCGACGATACTAAGGGGCACACGTTGGTTTCTATTGCCAGCTCTGAAGTGAGCGATAAGAGCAATATTGACATAGAACTGGCCAAGGTTGTA
Source organism: uncultured Roseivirgaceae bacterium (assembly GCA_964440915.1). Lineage (GTDB taxonomy): Bacteria > Bacteroidota > Bacteroidia > Cytophagales > Cyclobacteriaceae > CAMPJM01. Next base: position 51,217 of record CAYTTV010000007.1, on the reverse strand, counting down.
GGAACAAAGCTTGGTGAAAAGGCTACTCAAAGTGGTATTGATCAGGTTGTGTTTGATAGGAATGGTTACTTATACCATGGCAGAATCAAAGCTTTGGCAGAAGGAGCAAGAGAAGCAGGGTTAAAATTTTAATTTATTCTATTATATAAAGTATAGAAAGTACTTTTACCAATAGAACAGGCAGATAAAAATCATATTATGTCTCAAGGTAGTTCAAGATCAGTAAAGACAAGCGACATCGAACTTAAAGAACGAGTTGTTGCTATAAAAAGAGTAGCGAAAGTAGTTAAGGGTGGACGAAGGTTCAGTTTTTCCGCCATTGTTGTTGTTGGAGATGGTAACGGTGTAGTAGGATATGGATTGGGAAAGGCTAACGAAGTTACTGACGCTATTACTAAAGGCATAGACGACGCTAAAAAGAATTTGGTAAAGGTGCCTATCATTAATGGAACAGTGCCTCACTCTGCCGAAGGAAAATATAGTGGTGGTTATGTTCTGCTTAAGCCTGCTGCAAAAGGTACTGGTGTACTTTCTGGCGGCTCCGTAAGGGCTGTACTTGAAAGTGCAGGAATTACAGATGTTTTGGCAAAGTCAAAAGGTTCATCAAATCCGCATAACGTTGTTAAAGCAACTTTTGATGCTTTGCACAATATGAGAGATGCACATGCAGTGGCAGCTCAAAGAGGTATATCATTGTCTAAAGTTTTTAACGGATAGGAAGATGGCCAAGATCAGAATAACACAAGTAAGGAGTACTATAAGAAGACCAAAAAACCAAAAGTTGACAATTCAAGCTTTAGGTTTAGGCAAAATCAACAGAACGGTTGAGGTCGAGAATACGCCTCAAATAGCAGGTATGGTAAGAAAAGTTAGCCATCTTGTTTCTGTTGCAACAGTTTAAGATTTATGTAATGAAAGTCTTTAGGGTTTTCATTTTAAAATATGTGTGATTACAAAGGAAGACTAGGGCTTCTATCGTAACAAATTAGCTTCAAAAATGAGATTAAATACTATAAAACCTGCCTCTGGCTCTGTAAAGAATAGAAAAAGAATAGGTCGCGGAACTGGTTCTGGCAGAGGTGGAACCTCTACAAGAGGCCATAAAGGTGCAAAATCTAGGTCTGGATATAAAAGCAAATTGGGATTTGAAGGTGGACAAATGCCACTTCAACGCCGTGTGCCTAAATTTGGATTTGTTAGCCCCAATAGAATCGAACTGAAAGCTATTAATTTGGATACGCTACAGGAATTAGTAGAACTAACAAATGCGGAAGTTGTTGATTTTAATTTGTTGGTGGAACACGGGTTGGCTGCTAAGAAAGATTTGGTTAAGATATTAGGTAGGGGAGAACTGAAAACTAAAGTGGATGTATCTGCACATGCTTTTTCTTCTTCTGCTCAACAGGCAATTGAAAAGTTAGGCGGGAAAACAACCGTGCTTTAAATTATGAAAAAATTCTTCACTACAATAAGGAATATATTTTCTATTGAAGATCTTAGGATAAGGATACTCAATACCTTAGGGTTTTTGGTTATTTTCAGACTAGGATCTTTTGTAGTATTACCGGGTATAGACCCTTCCAAATTAAATGAAGCTCAAGGGATATTTGGATTATTAGATACTTTCCTAGGAGGTGCATTTAGCAATGCCTCCATTTTTGGTTTAGGTATTATGCCATATATCTCTGCCTCAATTGTTGTGCAATTGTTGACGATTGCGGTTCCGTACTTCCAAAAGTTGCAGAAAGAAGGCGAGTCGGGTAGGAATAAGATTAATCAGATTACAAGGGTCTTGACCATTTTAATTACATTGGCGCAAGGATCCGCCTATCTTACCACTACGATACCTGCCGAAGCAATATTAATAGACAGGACATTCTTTACGATTTCAGCAGTTATAATCCTCACCTCTGGTACAATGTTTTGTATGTGGTTAGGAGAGCGTATTACAGATAAAGGAATTGGTAACGGTATTTCCATGTTAATCATGATTGGTATCATTAGCCGCTTTCCACAGTCTATTATATTTGAAGCAGCTTCAAAAGGCATGAGTGGTGCTTTGTTGTTTATTATTGAGATAGTAGTATTGTTCTTTGTGGTCATGGCGGTTGTTATGTTGACACAGGCCGTAAGAAGGATACCGGTTCAATATGCTAAACAAGTAGTAGGGAATAAAGTATATGGAGGGCAGAGGCAATATATTCCTTTAAAGATAAACGCTTCTGGCGTAATGCCTATCATATTTGCTCAGTCACTGATGTTTTTACCAGCAATGCTTGCAGGGCTTTGGCAAGATTCCAGTGATACTGCGGCTTATATTGGTGCTACATTTTCCGATTTCACGACATGGCAATACAATGTTGTATTCGGTATTTTGGTTATTGTATTTACCTTCTTCTATACTGCTATTACGGTAAATCCGAATCAGATAGCAGACGATATGAAAAGGAATGGTGGTTTTATACCAGGCATCAAACCTGGAAGACAAACTTCAGAATTCATAGATAATATTCTGACCAAAATTACGCTGCCTGGTTCTATATTTTTAGCTATCGTAGCAATATTGCCAGCTATTGCGAGCATTTTCGGAGTGACGCGTGAGTTTGCCCAATTTTATGGTGGAACTTCGCTACTCATTATGGTTGGTGTTATTTTAGACACATTACAGCAGATTGAAAGCTACCTATTGATGAGGCACTATGAGGGGATGATGAAGTCTGGACGGGTAAAAGGTAGGTCACAGAATATTGCTGTTGCTTAGAAGTTGAATGATTTATTATAAAACTGAAGAAGACATTGAAAAGATAAGGGAAAGTGGAGAGATTTTGTCTCGTGCACATGGCCTTGTTGCTTCAATGATTAAGCCAGGAATACAAACTAAAACGCTAGATAAAGAAGCTGAACGTTTTATTCTTGATCATGGAGGTAAACCTTCCTTTAAGGGTTTTAATGGATTTCCAGCCTCACTATGTGTATCTGTTAATGAAAATGTAGTACACGGATTTCCTAGCGATTATGAATTAAAGGAAGGCGACATAATCTCTATAGATGGAGGCGTGTATTATAAGGGATTTCATAGCGATTGCGCTTACACCTATCCAGTTGGGGAAGTAAGCAAAGAAGTCCTTAATTTGTTGAAAGTGACAAAAGAGTCGCTTTATATAGGTATTGAGAAGGCTGTTTTAGGAAATAGAATAGGAGATATAGGGTTTTCAATTCAACAGCATGTAGAGTCTTTTGGTTACTCGATAGTAAGGGAACTTGTGGGACATGGCTTAGGTAAAAACCTACATGAATCACCTGAAGTACCTAACTATGGAAAACGAGGCAAAGGAGCTTTACTTAAGAATGGATTGGTCATCGCTATTGAACCAATGGTGAATTTAGGAGTGAGAAATGTTGTGCAAGAAGCAGATGGGTGGACGATACGAACGGCAGACAGGAAGCCTTCAGCACATTATGAACATACAGTAGCCATTATAAATGGTAAAACTGAAGTTCTTACAACACATAAATATATAGAAGAAGTATTTAAATTTTAGAATGGCAAAACAATCATCTATTGAGCAAGACGGAACTATAGTAGAGGCTTTGTCTAACGCAATGTTCCGAGTGGAACTTGAGAATGGACATCAGCTTATTGCGCATATTTCTGGAAAGATGCGGATGAATTATATAAAGATATTGCCTGGCGATAAGGTTAAATTGGAAATGTCTCCATATGATCTTAGTAAGGGCAGAATAGTTTATCGATACAAGTAAATTCATGAAAGTACGGAGCACTTTCGTTAATATAATAAATTTGAAAAATCATGAAGGTTAGAGCATCAGTAAAAAAGAGAAGTGCTGACTGTAAAATTATCCGTAGAAACGGAAAGTTATACGTTATCAACAAGAAGAACCCAAGATTCAAACAAAGACAAGGTTAATTATGGCTAGAATTTCAGGTGTAGACATTCCCGATAATAAAAGAGGCGAAATAGGGCTTACTTATATTTTTGGGATCGGACGTAGCTCAGCCCAAGAGATATTGAAAAGAGCGGGCGTGGATATAAACAAAAAGGTTGGCGAGTGGAGTGATGATGAATCCAATGCTATTCGTTCAATTATAAGTGAAGACTTTAAAGTTGAGGGTGTTTTAAAATCACAGGTTCAACTTAGCATTAAACGTTTGATGGATATTGGATGCTACAGAGGTCTTAGACACAGACGAGGGCTTCCAGTTAGAGGGCAGAAGACAAAGAATAACGCCAGAACAAGGAAAGGAAAACGTAAGACAGTTGCTAACAAGAAAAAAGCTACTAAATAAATAAAGTGCTGAGTCTAGAAGTATGTTTTTGTAACACTAACACATACTTCTAAGCTCTAACTTTAAATCTTTTAAAAATATGGCTCAGAAGAGAAAAGACAAAGCTAAAAAAAGAGTGGTCACAGTAGAATCTGTTGGTCAAGCGCATATTAAAGCCTCTTTTAATAATATTATTATTTCTATTACTAATAATTCCGGACAGGTTATTTCTTGGGGGTCTGCTGGGAAAATGGGCTTTAAGGGTTCTAAAAAGAATACGCCTTATGCAGCTCAAATGGCAGCTTCAAGCTGTGCTCAAGTTGCTTATGAATTAGGATTGAGAAAAGTAGAAGTATTCGTAAAGGGTCCAGGTGCAGGAAGGGAATCTGCCATAAGAACTATCCAAAATTCAGGCATAGAAGTTACCGTAATTAAGGATGTTACACCTTTGCCACATAATGGATGCCGTCCTCCTAAAAGGAGAAGAGTTTAAAAGTTAAATAATATATATTGGGTTATAACTTTGGTATTATCATTGGCCTAAAGTGCAAATCCAAATTAAAAATTCATAATTCCAAAAAATAATATGGCTAGATATATAGGCCCTAAAGCTAAAATTGCAAGAAGATTCAATGATCCTATCTTTGGACCAAGTAAAGCGGTACAAAAGAAGAATTATCCTCCAGGCCAACATGGTAGAGGTAGGAGGAAAAAACAATCTGAATACGCAATTCAGCTAATGGAAAAGCAAAAGGCAAAATATACCTATGGTGTATTGGAAAAGCAATTTGCCAATATCTTTGACAAAGCTACTCGAAGAGGAGGGATTACAGGCGAGGTATTGCTACAAATGCTTGAAGCAAGATTGGATAATACTGTATACAGATTAGGAGTAGCCAAAACTAGAAGAGGTGCACGTCAACTTGTATTGCATAAGCACATCACTGTAAATGGAGAGATAGTGAATATCCCTTCGTATACCTTGAGACAAGGTGACATCGTTGGTGTGAGAGAGCGTTCCAAATCTTTAGAAGTTATAACCGAGAGCCTTGCATCAAAAGGAGGCAAGCGTTTTTCTTGGATCGAATGGGATGACAAAGAGATGGTCGGGAAGTTTTTGAATGTTCCACAGAGAGATGAAATTCCTGAGAATATCCAAGAGCAACTGATTGTCGAGTTGTACTCTAAGTAATTTTTTGAAATTTATTAAAATTAATCTATTAATATGTCAATATTAGCATTTCAAATGCCCGAAAAGGTGGTAATGGAAAAGGCGGATGATTTCCATGGTCTTTTTACTTTCAAGCCACTTGAAAAAGGATACGGGGTTACAATTGGTAATGCGTTAAGAAGGATTTTGTTGGCCTCATTAGAGGGATACGCAATTACAGGGATCAAGATCCCAAGTGTTCTTCATGAGTTCTCTACTATAGAAGGTGTTGTAGAAGATGTATCTGAAATTATCTTGAACCTGAAAATGGTTCGTTTTAAGAAGGTAAGTGAAGAAATAGATGGCAAGATAACTGTGTCAGTTAAAAATCAAACCGAATTTAAAGCCGGTGATATATCTAAGGCCACATCTTCTTTTGAGATTTTAAATCCTGATCACGTAATATGCCATCTGGACAGCTCTGTAGAGTTTGAGATTGAGCTAACCGTTGAAAAAGGAAGAGGCTATGTGCCCGCAGAAGAAAATAGACCCGCAGAGCAAGTTTTTGGCTTTATTCCAATAGATGCGATCTTCACTCCTATTAAGAATGTGAAATACAGTGTTGAAAACACTAGGGTTGAACAAAAGACTGACTATGAAAAGTTGATATTAGATATTGAAACGGATGGTTCAATCCACCCAGAGTCTGCCTTGAAAGGAGCAGCCAATATTTTAATACAGCACTTTATGTTGTTCTCTGATCAAACCATGTTCTTAGAAACTTCAGAACCTGGTGAGCCTGAGGCAGTGGATGAAGAAATGCTTCATATGAGAAAGCTTCTTAAAACTCCGCTTAACGACCTTGATCTTTCAGTAAGGGCATATAATTGTTTGAAAGCTGCTGACGTAAGAACTTTGGGTGATTTGGCTCGATTAGAAGTTTCTGACATGATGAAGTTCAGGAACTTTGGAAAGAAGTCACTTGCTGAATTGGAGCAGTTAATCGTAGAAAAGAACCTTAGCTTTGGCATGGATTTGTCTAAGTACAAACTTGATGAAGAATAACAACAATGAGACACGGTAAAAAATTTAACCATTTAAGCAGAACGGCTTCTCATAGGAGTGCAATGTTGTCAAACATGGCTTCTTCTTTGATATTGCATAAAAGAATTTCTACCACCCTGGCCAAGGCAAAGGAGTTGAGAAAGTATGTTGAACCATTGCTTACAAAATCAAAGCAAGACACAACACATTCTCGTAGAATGGTTTTCTCCTATCTTCAAAACAAGTACTCAGTAAAGACCTTGTTTGATGAAGTTGCTGAGAAGATCAGCCACAGACCAGGTGGATACACTAGGATTATTAAATTAGAGAACCGATTGGGTGATAATGCAGATATGTGCATTATTGAATTGGTAGACTTTAATGAAACATTGTTGGGAGAATCTACACCTGCTAAAACTAAGACTAGAAGAAGTAGACGTGGTAGCAGTAGCAAAGCAACGCAAGAACCTGTAGCAAAAGCTACAGAAACAGAAACTAAAGCAGCTGAAGCAGAGACTGTAGTAGAAGAGGTGGAAACTGAAGCACCAGAAGTAAAGGCTGAAGTAGCACCAGAACAATCGGAAGCTCCTAAATCTGAAGAGCAAGATAAAGAAGGTGCAGAAGGCACAGATGAACCAAAAGAAGATACTGAGAAATAATTGTGTTTCTAAGGATTACATAGAAAAAAGGATTAGACACATGTTTAGTCCTTTTTTTTTGCCTGTTAACGAATACTGAGTTCTGCTTGTATATTCTATACCATTAAAGTATTCAATATATCATTGTTGGTTCGACTATAATATTAGAACAAAACGTTTTTAAGAGAGTACTTATAGGTGGAAAGGATATTGGAGCAATCGGGACCCCAGAGGCAAATAAAATAGGCAAGCCCTTATAATAATTGATCTTAACATTCGATATTTGCACCGAACTGATTACTTAATACATACATGGAATACATCAATAAAAAAGAAGCAATCTTACTACTGGAAGACGGTACCTATTTCAAAGGGTATGCTATAGGAAAAATAGGCACAACTGGAGGTGAGATATGCTTTAGCACAGGTATGACTGGCTATCAAGAGGTTTATACCGACCCTTCTTTTTACGGACAAATTCTTGTAAATACAACTTCACATGTTGGAAATTACGGGGTGCTGGATGAAGAAGAGGAGTCTAATGGTGTAAAGATCAATGGCTTGGTGGTTAATTATTTTTCGGAAAGTTATAGTAGGCATACTGCAACCCAATCATTGCAGGACTATTTAGCTAAAAACAATGTAGTAGGCATTGGAGGAATTGACACAAGGAAGCTTGTTAAGTATATCAGGGACAAAGGAGCAATGAATGCCATAATCTCTTCTGAAATATTGGAGTTAGATGCATTGAAAAATGAACTTTCAAAAGTTCCCTCTATGGCGGGGCTTGAGCTTTCTTCCGAAGTAAGTACTAAGGAGTCTTATTTATATGGCAATGGATCTGGCAGAAAGGTGGCAGTTTTGGACTTGGGCATCAAAAGGAGTATGTTAGAAAACTTGGCTGAGAAGGGATGTCAATTGAAGGTGTTTCCTGCCAAAACTACATTTGAGGAGATGGAAGCTTGGCAACCCGAAGGGTATTTCATTTCCAATGGTCCTGGCGACCCTGCTGCCACTACTTATGCGGTGGAGACTATAAAGAAAATCCTTGAAGTAGACAAACCTATGTTTGGTATATGCTTGGGGCATCAATTGTTGGCCCTGGCCAATGGTATAGGTACTTACAAGTTGCACCATGGCCATAGAGGGCTGAACCATCCAGTAAAAAATATTAAGACTGGCAAAAGTGAAATTACCTCCCAAAATCATGGTTTTGGTGCCAAGGCAGAAGAGATTAAAGAATCTGCATCTGTAGAAGCAACGCATATGAATTTAAATGATGGTACAATAGAGGGAATAAAGGTCAAGAACAAGAAAGCCTTCTCTGTACAATATCACCCCGAATCATCTCCTGGACCTCATGATTCCAGATACCTATTTGATGATTTTATCGCCCTTTTTAATAAGTAAATTGTATTTTTATAAAAAATAAAACGAAAGAAAAATGAGTTTAATTGAAAGTATCCATGCACGTCAAATCCTTGATTCGAGAGGAAATCCTACCGTAGAAGTTGATGTGGTTACCGATGATGGTTTTATGGGCCGTGCTTCAGTGCCTTCAGGAGCCTCTACAGGTATGCACGAAGCTGTTGAGTTGAGAGATGATGACAAAGCTGTCTATATGGGGAAAGGTGTACTAAATGCAGTGAAAAATGTAAACGATGTTATTGCTGCTGAAATTGTAGGCTATCCCGTATTCGAACAGAGCCTTATAGACAAGGTGATGATCGAACTTGACGGTACTGACAATAAATCTAAACTTGGGGCAAACGCAATTCTGGGCGTTTCTTTGGCGGTGGCTAAAGCTGCTGCAAAAGAAGCAGGACAGTCCCTATACCGATATATCGGAGGGGTGAGTGCCAATACATTGCCTGTGCCTATGATGAATATCCTCAATGGTGGAAGCCATGCTGATAATTCAATCGATTTTCAGGAGTTTATGGTAATGCCAGTGAAAGCGGAGTCTTTTTCTCATGCACTTCGCATGGGAACAGAAGTTTTCCATCACTTGAAATCTGTATTGAAAAGCAAAGGATTGTCTACAAATGTGGGCGATGAAGGTGGTTTTGCGCCTAACATAACATCAAACCATGAGGCCATTGAAATAGTGCTACAGGCTATCGAGAAAGCAGGCTACAAACCTGGTGAAGATATGTTTATCGCCATGGATGCCGCTAGCTCTGAGTTTTATGATGCAGAAACTAAGCTGTACCACTTCAAAAAGTCTACAGGAGATAAATTGACATCTGCTGATATGGTAGGCTACTGGAAAGAATGGGTAGAGAAATATCCAATCATTTCTATTGAAGACGGTATGCAAGAAGATGATTGGGATGGCTGGAATTTGTTAACAAAAACAATCGGTGATAAGGTGCAGTTGGTCGGTGATGATCTATTTGTGACCAATGTTAAGCGTTTGTCAAAAGGAATTGAGAATAACATCGCTAACTCTATTTTGATAAAGGTAAATCAGATTGGCACTCTTAGCGAAACCATAGATGCTGTAAACTTGGCTAGCAGAAACTCTTACAAGAGCGTTATGTCTCACCGTTCAGGAGAAACTGAGGACAGTACAATTGCTGATTTGGCAGTGGCCTTGAACACTGGACAAATAAAAACTGGTTCTGCCTCTCGTTCTGATAGGATGGCAAAATACAACCAATTGATTAGAATTGAAGAAGAACTGGGCGATACAGCTTATTTCCCTGGTCCAAAATTCTAAGAAGGAAGTTTTAGTTATAAGTAAAAAGGGCCGCGGTGAAAATTGCGGCCCTTTTTACTTTTGTAGCATAATGGGTTTGAGAACTTTCTGTAAAAATTATGTACATTTAAAACCCAACACTACAAGAGGGACATAGGAAATTGTATAGTTTGCTGGTATCATGGGTTTTCAAAACTATTTTCAATCGGTCATTTCATATAAAATAATTGCAGAGCATTTTATCGCCCACATCGATCAAACGCCTTACCCTTCTTTGCTCACCTTAATGGAGGAATCAGATCCTTCGAACTTGTCTAAAGGTTCTTTTAATACACTGAAGGAATTCTATCAACCTTTGGCTGACCATTTAAGATTGAGATTTACTTCTAATCCAGAGGGCGACCTGGAGGAACGGGCTTCTCCTGTATGTTATGCTCAAAGCTCTGAACTTAGAGAAGGGTTTGAAATGGAAATCCCTAAAACTACTTTTGCATCCATTGATTTTTTGGATTATGTCTATGCCGTATTCCACTCTCCAGTATACCGACAAAAGTATAAGGAATTTTTGAAAGTAGATTTTCCGCAAATGCCTTATCCAAATGATCAGAACACCTTTTGGAAGCTAATAAAGCTGGGGGGCAAAATCCGGAGGATACATCGGCTTGAATCGTCCACAGCTTCCAAGTACATCACCACATATCCTATTGGTGGCAGCAACAGCGTAACTCCTAGCTTAGGAAAAGACCGCTGGGAACTAAACGATATTGAAAATCAGCATGGCCGGATTTGGATCAATGAGCAACAATATTTTGATAAAGTACCTTTGGCTGCCTGGGAGTTTTACATGGGCGATTACCCACCTGCCCAACAATGGCTCAAAAATCGAAAAGGCCAGAAATTAAGTACTGACGATATATTGCATTATCAAAAGATCATAGTGGCCTTAGCAGAAACAAATAAGCTAATGAAAGCGATTGGTGAGATCCCAATCGAATGATGATGAACTGAGTAATCTAGGCTTTCCATTGCGTCAGGGACAGAGGCTTTGTTTGAGCCCGAAATGGGTTTTTGAGCGGGGCAGGCGAGTTCCGATGGCCCGCCCGGACGCCCAATAAAATGTTTGTGAAATGAAAGCTAGGAAGTATATAGAACCTGTCTCTTGGTTGCCTGTTTTCGCCAAGCAAAAACCGCTACAATTTAACCGTGATGTCAAAATGATCGGAAAGGGCTTTTTTGGCTGCATGGAATCCACACATGCCATGCACACCCCCTCCCGGAGGGGTTGATGCCGAGCATAGATAGATGTTTGGAATGGGCGTAGTGTAAGGCGACCACCGCAAAATAGGTCTTGAAAAATGCTGCCAAATATCTTGCACGCCCCCGTTGATGTCTCCGCCAATATAGTTGGGATTATAATATTGCATATCAACTGTGTTCATTGTGTGTTTCGCCAATATGACATCTTTAAAATCAGGGGCGAAGCGGGTGATCTGTTGTTCGATAGCTTCTGTCATGTCCGTTGTAGCGCCATGGGGAACGTGGCAGTAGGCCCAGGCCGTATGGTTGCCTTTAGGAGCTCTTGTATGATCAAAAAGGCTGGGTTGAGCTAACAATACAAAAGGTTTGCTATGTATTTTGTGTTGAGATACGCTTTTTTCAGATGCGGCTATTTCTGGATATGATCCTCCTATATGGACTACCCCAGCTTGAAGGCATTCGGAAGCGGCAAACGGAATAGGGGCACTCAATGCCCAGTCTATCTTGAAAACGCCCATGCCGTATCGGTATTTCTCCATTCGCTTTACATATCCAGAAGGGAATTGCTCTCGCACTATTTCCAGTAGCTGTTTTGGGCTTAAGTCAAATAGCAGCACCTTGGCATTAGGGATTTGCTTCAGTCCTCGGATGTGCGCATCGGTTTGTATAGTGCCGCCAATTGATTGAAAGTAGGCTGCCAGGGCATCAGCTAGTCCTTGAGATCCTCCTTTCGGGAAAGGCCAATTGGCAACATGTCCAAGTGCACCCAGCACTAAGCCAAATGAAGCGGAAATCTGTTTATCTAGCGCCAACATAGAGTGGGCAGCTAAGCCGCCAAAAAAAGCCTTGGCCTTATAGCCTTTAAAAGTTTTGACAAATTGCTGGGCGGATTTTATTGCCTGTAGACCAAATCGAACAGTCTTAACCATTTCTGAAGGAATAGTAAGTGGCCCTAGCAGGCTCGGAGCTATAGTATTCCAGTCTTCAACCAGCGATGTCATCAGGTTGAGGTATTTATCAGCATCTTCTCCTAAGGTGGTGGCAGTATCTTTCAATGAAGGGTAAAGCATGGCGGCTGTGTCATCATCGAATGGATGTGCTAGGGCTGCAGTAGGGTAGATCCACTCAAGATCAAACGCTTCAAGCGGCAGGGATTTGAAAAAGGGAGAATTTACCCCTAATGGATGCACGGCAGAGCAGATGTCATGCTTGTAGCCAGGAATGGTCAGTTCAGCGGTGCGCATGCCCCCTCCAATGGTAGGCTTGGCTTCCATTATCAATACTTTTAACCCCTGCTGCTGCATGGTTATTGCCGCAGCAAGGCCATTAGGCCCGGAGCCGATTACTACTGCATCATATTGAAAAGCCATGTGGGAATGTTTTAGTTATAGTCCATTTATTAAAATGGGCAAATGCTCGTACATGTTGAAAGATAAGGTTTATTTATTCGTATTTTTAACGGATTACATCGGCTTTAACAATCTATTCAAGTATGTGTTTGATAAATCATGCTCAGCCGGTAATGTGACCGAAATTACAATTCATACATATGAGATGTAGCATTTCCTTTCTCTTGGGACATTAAAATATTTAGGAATGGAGTATTCAACCTTAAAATTGCGCAAAGAAAATAATATAGCAGAAGTTGAACTGGACCAATCTCATAAAGCCAATGCTTTGGACAAAGAAGCCTGGAAAGAGCTAGAGATTGTTTTTGATAGATTAAAAAAGGACGACGGTATTTATGCAATCATACTATCTGGAGCGGGCAAGCATTTTTGCGCGGGCATAGACCTGAAATTTCTGGCAACCATACAATCAAGTATAGCCGATAACTGTCCTGGTCGAACGAGAGAAAAACTTAGGGAGCTTATCCTGTCGCTCCAAGCACCTATCAATGCAATAGAAAGTTGTATTAAACCGGTCATTGCGGTTACGCATGGAGCCTGCGTAGGGGCAGGTTTAGATATTATTGCTGCCTGTGATATACGGTATGCCTCACAAGATGCGTTTTTCTCAATAAAGGAGATTGATATGGGCATGGTGGCAGATCTTGGGTCTTTGCAGCGTCTGCCCAAGATTGTTCCAGAAGGCATCGTTCGAGAAATGGCTTTTACAGGCAAAAATATTGAGGCCAATGAGGCTGAAAGGATAGGACTTGTCAACAAGGTGTCTGTCGACAGGGATGGTGCTATGATATTGGCGAAAGAAACAGCTTCGATTATTGCCAAGAAATCTCCATTGGCTATTCGAGGCACGAAAGCTATTATGAATCATTCTCGTGATCATACGGTTGCCCAAGGCCTTGAGTATGTTGCTACCTGGAATGCTGCGATGCTGCTGTCGGAGGATTTGTTCAATATCCTCAATGCTGCCAACAAAGAAGGAAAGTGAGTTTTGCCAGATGATACCATAAAATTGATTTTGAAAAAATTTATTGGGCGCATATTTATAATAGGTTTAGTCTTCTTGGGACAAAAGGAAGTAATCGTGGTGTATTGCGATACAGAGCTGAATATTGAGCAGGTGTCTTACGAAACATCTGACGATGAATTTGACATTCCACCTGATTCTGTGTTGCAGCAGCCTGTCATCATGTCCATTACTGCACATATAGTCCGTCGATCTAATGGATCGGGGGGTATAAGTGAAGAAATTGTTCTAAGAGAAGTGGAGCGCTTAACTGAAGCGTTTTCTCTAGCTGGTATGGCCTTTGAGGTCTGCACTTTCAATTATATTGACGACAACAAGTTCTATAACCTTACCAAATTTGATGAAGCAAGGCTGATTACGTATGATATTGAGAATACCATCAATATTTACTTCGTCAATCAGATCAGTTCAGCCAAAGAAGGGCGGATCTGTGGTTATACCTACTACCCCACAAAGAATCTCGATAATGTTTTCATGGCAAACGCTTGCGTACCTCAAGGCACTACCTTGATACATGAATTAGGACATTTCTTTGGACTTTATCATACCCATGAAGTGCAGTTTGGTTCAGAACTCGTAAGTGGGGCCAATTGTAGCGAGGCAGGTGACCTCATCTGCGATACTCCCGCAGATCCTGGCCTGAGTGCTGCTTTAATCTCTGATGCTTGCGAGTTTACCGGATTCGTCACAGATGTTTTTAACACAGCCTATACGCCGCCCGTGCGCAACTATATGTCCTACAGCCGACAACGGTGCCGCAATTCTTTTACTGCAAAACAGCTTTACAAAATGCGGTTGAATTACCACTTCTTCAAAACTCATATTAAGACTTTGAATACAAGTTTTGAAGTCTCGGATTCGGTTGTTCTAAGAGGGGATACCTTAGCACTATCTGCCTCGGGAGGCATCGCATATTGGTGGAGTACAGGCGATACCACGCAACAGATAGCGGTTGTGCCAGATTCAAGCACGACCTATAGCGTGAACATTGTCACGGACAATGGTTGCAACGTCTTTAAAAGGTATGCTGTTGAGGTGATTCGTGATAACTTTATTGAAACGCCGCCGCCTGTATGTGAGGGCGAGGTGGCTACTATTGTATTGAATCACACAAAACCGGGCTATGTGTATCTTCTTACCGATCTGTATGATGGAACAATATACACTTCCATTGGTAATGGTAGTACGATCTACATTACTACCAATTTGATGGATATTGCTGTCCGGCAGCGGAGGTTCGCTGTTGCTATACTTGACCCCATTACTGAACAATACTGGCAGCTTAACAATACATTTACGCTAAAAGTCCTTCCTAAAGCCCAAGCTGAGACCACACAAGTGGTGGTACTCGCTGACACTGTCTGTCGAGGCGATATCGGGGTGGTGAGGATACCTGCTTCCGACATAGATGTGTACTACCAACTTATGCTTGGGGAATTGATGATAGGAGCCCCAAAAATAGGGAATGGCGATACATTAACATTGCTTACAGCCCCTATTGATACAATTGCCAACTATCATTTGCGTACCTATAATGCCTGTAGCAGTACGATCAAAAATAATATCGCCTCTTTTGTGCCTATGCAAGGCCCTAATGTAGATACTTTATCTTATACTGTGAGTTCTGAACATGTTCTTTCGGGCGAGCGAGTTGCTGTCCAGATTGAAACGAGCAGTCCAGACCTTAGATATCAACTTCTTCTTAACGATAGGCTGATTGGGAACGCCCTTCCTGGAAATGGTGGCCAGGTTAATTTGCAGACACCGGCCATTGTACAGCCGTCGCATCTTTGCTTGGTTGTGAATGATGCCGCTGGTTGCAACTTTGCTACGATAGACCTTGGAGAAATTAAGATAAAGCCCAGTGCGCGTGACCTCCAATACAGTCTTTCTCCAGGAAATATACTGACGTACACATTGCAGGAGGAAGTGCTTGTAACCCTTGTACTGTACACTTTAGACGGCAATAAAAGAATTGTTATCTTTAGAGAACGGCAAACCGAAGGGAATTACCGATATGTATTGCGAGCAGAAGCATTGAATATACCTCCAGGTAATTATATGATGAGGTGGCAAGTTGGTGAAATTGAAGGGATCAAAGAGATAGTTTCTATATATTAATGGCTTCCAATCATACCATTTTTACAGCGTTGATGAGCCATTGGGCAATAAAAGCCTAAATAATTAATTATATTATAATGAAATTGCATAGTTTTGAAATCAGCAACTCAACTAAATCATTAGCATGCATAATTTTAAGAGGATCAATACAATAACTGGTTGGCTGGTTTTTGGCATAGCCACTTTGGTATATTGGCTTACGGTAGAGCCTACAGCAAGTTTTTGGGATTGTGGGGAGTTCATAGCAGCTTCATATAAATTACAAGTACCTCATCCTCCTGGTGCGCCGACGTTCCTGCTCATCAATCGAATGTTTTCTTTTCTTGCTATGGGAGATGTCAGTCAGGTGGCCTACTGGATTAATATCTCTAGTGTTCTGTGCAGTAGCTTCTCCATACTGTTTCTTTTTTGGTCCATATCCTTATTGGGCAGAAAGATGCTGAAAGTTACCGCAAGCACCATTTCAGTCTCGCAAGCTTATTTGCTATTAGGCAGCAGCGCTATAGGGGCTCTTGCCTATACTTTTTCTGATTCTTTTTGGTTTTCAGCAGTTGAGGCGGAAGTCTATGCCATGTCCTCTTTCTTTACCGCTTTTGTTTTTTGGGCTATATTAAAGTGGGAGTTGGTTGAAAATGAAAGCATGGGCAATAAATGGCTCATACTCATTGCTTATATGATGGGTTTGTCCATCGGTGTCCATCTCTTGAACTTAGTAACTATACCAGCGCTAGGGTTGGTGTATTATTACAAAAATCATAAGGTAACTACTTGGGGTTTATTGGCTACGATGTTAATAAGCGGCTTTATTATCATGGTGATTATGGCAGGAATCATTCCAGGGCTGCCAAGCCTTGCTGGTTCCATTGAGATATATTTTGTAAATGGGTTGGGATTGCCTTTTGGGTCCGGAATCATTTTCTTTTCTGCACTGTTGATAGGAGCTTTGGTTTATGGGATTTATTATTCCCAAAAGCATGGCAAGACGTTGTTGAATACTGCTTTGCTCAGTCTTGCATTTGTTTTGATCGGTTATGCCTCTTATTCGGTCATTGTTATAAGGTCAAGTTATGACCCGCCTATTGACCAGAATGATCCTGAAAATATTATCAGTGTGGTATCCTACTTGAAAAGGGAGCAGTATGGTTCTCGCCCGTTGTTGAAAGGACAATATTTTACTGCCGAAGTCATTGACCAAAAGGAAGGACAAACAATATATGCCAGAGGTGAAGACAAGTACGAAGCAGTGGATAGGAGATTGCAATATGTATATGATCCTGCCAAAACAACTATTTTTCCTAGAATTTACAGTACTGACCATGCCGCTGCATATCGAAGTATTCTTGGACTGAAACAGGGAGAAGAACCTAATTTTGGTGATAACCTATATTTCCTCTTTACGCACCAACTAGGGAAGATGTATATGCGCTATTTTATGTGGAATTTTGCTGGGAGGGAAAGTGATATTCAAGATGCAGGTTGGCTTTCGCCTCTTGATGCTGGAAAAGACGTGCCCGAAGTGCTAGCCAATAACAAGGCCAGAAACAACTTCTTTATGCTGCCGCTTATCTTAGGCTTGGCTGGACTTTTTTATCAATTTAAGCGAGATCAGCTAGGGTTTTCAGTGGTGGCCATGCTCTTTTTCCTTACTGGTATCGCACTGATTCTCTACCTCAACTCTCCTCCTGTGGAACCTCGGGAGCGAGACTATATCTATGTTGGGTCGTTCTATGCCTTTGCGATTTGGATAGGTTTTGGTGTAATGGCAGTTTATGAGCTGCTTTCGAAATGGATAAAAAATCAAAAAACCACAGCTATCGTAAGTACAGCCATTTGCTTGGTGGTACCGGGTATTATGGCAGCAGAGGGCTGGGATGATCACGACAGGTCTAATAGGTACTTTTCTGTAGATCAGGCAAAGAACCTATTGAACTCCTGCGAACCTAATGCTATTTTATTCACAGGAGGAGATAACGATACTTTCCCGCTGTGGTATGCCCAAGAGGTAGAAGGTTTCCGTACAGATGTCAGAGTGATTGTCTTAACCTACCTCAATACAGAATGGTACATTGACCAACTGTTGAGGCAAACCTATGAGTCTGAACCTTTGCCGTTCTCACTTACCAAAGATCTTTACCGTCAAGGAGGGCCTAATGATTACGTGCCAGTGATGGAAAATCCAAATATCACAGGGGCAATCAATTTGAGCCAATACATGGAGCTCATTCGGCAAGGGCATCAAGCCATTCAAGTGCCTACTTCTACGAGAGGCTTTATCAACACCATCCCTTCAAAGTCTGTATTCCTGAATATCGATACAGAAAAGGTGCTGGATATGGGTATCATTCCAGATAGTATGGAAGACCTGTTGCAGGAGCAGATGATGCTTGATTTGAAAGGCAGGGCTATCTATAAAAACGACCTGATGATTTTAGATCTCTTGGCTGCTAATAATTGGGAGCGACCTATCTATTTCAACAATACTTCCTTGCAGAATGTAAATATCGATTTCAAGCCTTATGCAGTGCAAGAGGGCGCTACCTTTAGGATTTTGCCAGTGCGCAATCCAAATCCAAATATGGGAGAGCTGGTAGATACAAAAATCATGTACAACCACATGATGAATAACTTCTTCTTTAGGGAGCTGGATAATCCAAAAGTGAACTATAACCTGGATTATCGAAAAGCAGTGACCAATCATAGGGCTTATTTCAACAGCCTTACGGCCGCACTTTTGGAAGAGGGCGATACCGAGAGGGCAAAAGAAGTGGTGTTGAGAAACTTATCGCTGATGCCAGATGCCGCTGTTCCGTTCGATTATACTATCCCAGAAACGGTAAGTCATTTACTCGCAGTAGGAGAGACAGAAATGGCCATGGAGGTCGCCAACAAAATGGCTGATAGGGCAGATGAGGAATTGCAGTATTATACCCAACCTGGCAATGGCATGGGATATGAAGTGCAAACCAATCTTTACATATTGAATGGCCTTATTAGAATAATGAAGCAGACGGGACAGAACGACGCTGCTATAAGGTACGAGGAGCTGTTTATGCGGCATTATGGGGCTGCATCGCAGTTTTAAAGATGTGGCTTCTATGAATGCGAAAGAATGATCTCGCTCAAGCCTTCACAATAGACTTTCAGGGAAACAGGGTTGATGTTCAACCCTGTTTTTTATGAAGGACATAAAATAAATCTAGGCTATTGTCCGGATCGTCTGAGATGAGGTAATCTTCGTGGGTGATGTCCAATACAAGTTTATTGTCACTTTTTTTCAGGGAATTCCTATTTATTCGGTTCAGGATATCATACGGAATTCTTAATATGCTTGCTGGAAGGCGGTATTGAAGGTTAAAAATATCGAAGCGCGTAATCTTCTCTACCGATCGCTTATTCATGTCGTAGTATTGCATTATTTTTTCATTGCCTGTGATACCTTTCGATTCCACCTTAGAAAAAATAGAGCTCGCTAATTTTGTTAGCTCCGATGCCTCATATTCTCTAATATGCCAAGGGTTTCGTGTCAAGGTCTTTTTGATATTAGGAGTGGTGATCAATGCTTTTCCCCCTGGCTTTAATACCCTAAAGATTTCTTTTAGAAAATGCACATCATCTTTTATGTGCTCAATTACTTGGAAGCTTACTACCACATCAAATGTATTGCTGGCAATTCCCTCAAATGGCGGCACAATTGCTTGACGAAAGGTGACGTTTTTATACGATTGGCTCAATCTTTCAATCACATCTGTAATTTTATCTATGGCCATGTATTGCTCACATAAAGGCGACAAGAGTTCTATGCCTCTTCCTTCTCCACAACCAACTTCCAAGAGTTGACCACTTATATAAGGCTGTGCGACGTAATATGCTTTGAGCAATCGTTGATGGATAGGATTGTCTGAAATTATTTTATCCGAAGCGATTTCTGTTGTATAAGTTGCCATAAAGACAAAATTAATTTTTAAATTCAAAACCTGATGGTTTTTTCTATGTATTATATGGAATACTAGGTTGATTAAAATATACTCAATTAATAAATATGCATTCCTTTTTCCAGTGTAGGTATATGACCCGTGTTATAGGGCCTCGTTTAATACGGGGGTGCGCTGGTATCTTTTTTGCCATAGGCTTAATATTCATTGCTGGACAAACCTTGGCTAATACCAATTTTCCTCAGATCAATACGGCTTATAAATATGATCCCAATGCGCTTGTCCATTCTCAGTATAGGTTAGCCGCTTCTAAAGACAGCATCCATCTATATCTTAAAATTGATGTGGCTGTAGGGAACCTGCTCGAAGACTATCAGTTAATGTACAGTTTGCAGGAGTTTTATGATAGCAAGTCCTCCCGGGTTCTGGATTCTTTGAATGCTGCTGAATACCTTTTGGTTCAGGATAATGAAACCTATTACTTAATGCTTCCTTTGAAGCGAGGGCCAGGATTAAATTTGCTGCTCCTCCATATAAAATACAATGAAGTTACCTATCTCTTTGATATTCCCTTGGAAAGCGACTTTTTAGCTCCTAATCTAGTATTAATGGAAAGGACTAGAAACATTCCTGTTTTCGATTCATATGTTCCTGTTGGCAATTCTTATCGACTTGTCAACTCATTTGGAGCGGGTGATTCTGTCGCATTTTATTGCTATCAATATAATCACAACTTTAGTCCAGCTTTGCCACCTATGGCCACAAAGGCAGAGGAAGTAGATCAAACGCTCACAATAGACGCTGCTTTTGCTATTCCAGCCAATAGATATTGGACCATGTCTAATGAGGCTTTGCATTTTATTCAAGAAGATACCGCTACACTTCGAGGGATTGCCTATATGGCTGTCCCTGATTATTACCCTAAATACAGAAGAGTTGAGGAGCTTATTGAGCCTCTGATTTATATTAGTACCAGAAGTGAGATGAGTAAGTTGTCGAAAGCTACGGACCTGAAAAAGGCCTTGGACAAGTATTGGCTAGAACTGATGAAGACTCCTTCTAGGGCCAAAATGATGATCAAGCGTTATTACGACCAAATAGAACTTGCTAATGCTGTATTTACTACCTATAAAGATGGATGGAAAACCGATCAAGGAATGATATATGCCCTGTACGGCATTCCCGATGAAGTATATTTTAATGGGGAAGAAGAGCAATGGATATATAAAAAAAATGATGGGATATCAAGGGTTAAGTTTACCTTTGTGAGAGTTAAGAATATTTTCACAGACAGGCATTTTGAGCTTTTAAGGAGCAAAAGCTATGAGAGCTTTTGGTTCGGCAATGTAGAATTATGGAGAAAAGGAATCAAAGGGTTGTAAGAAGCAATCATTATAATAAATCACCGAAATCCACTGTTGATCCCAAAGAGATTGTCTTTGGGACAAGGGCTGTGATGGAGGCTATTAAGGCAGGCAAAGAAATTGACAAGCTGTTGCTACAAAGAGGCCTTTCCAATGAGCTCATGTTAGAGTTGACAAAGCTGGCCGCAGAATATAACATTCCGTACACTTTGGTGCCTGTGGAAAAGCTTAACCGCGTAACCCGGAAAAATCATCAAGGAGCTATTTGCTTTTTGTCAGCGGTGACTTATGCATCACTTGACAATATTATTACACAGTGTTTTCAGCAGGGCAAGGTGCCTTTTTTGCTTATTCTGGACCGCGTTACCGATGTTCGCAATTTTGGTGCAGTGGCACGATCTGCCGAGTGCGCTGGCATGGACGCTTTGGTGATCCCTGCCAAAGGCGGCGCCCAAATCAATAGCGATGCAATGAAGACATCCGCTGGGGCATTGAATTTCATTCCTGTATGCAGGGAAAACAACCTGAAGGACACCATACGCTATCTTAAAGATAGTGGCATCCAAGTTGTGGCTTGTACCGAAAAATCAGACCAATTGATTTACGATATTCCTTTTGATCAGCCTACCGCTATTTTGATGGGATCAGAGGAAGATGGAATTTCCCCTGAATATCTGAAGCTGGCAAGTAATACAGCAAAAATACCGCTGCAAGGCAACATAGAATCGCTTAATGTGTCTGTGGCTGCTGCTGTGGTAATCTTTGAAGGTATTAGGCAGAGATCACTTAATATGTAGATGGCCCCTAAAAGGATAAGAAATCGTGCAAAGAATTCCCTATAGTTATGTTTATCTGATGAAACCGAATCAAATATTTATGAATCTTACCTGTGGTATGAAAAACAAAAGGTAGGATTAGGGGAAAAGTTTTTAAATGCACTTGATGCTGCTAAGCAAG
>CAYTTV010000007.1:10166-29232 GCA_964440915.1 uncultured Roseivirgaceae bacterium | reverse complement strand
TTTTCGTTATATGAAAAAGTCAGGGCTTATTTAGTACCTACTTTTCCATATTTAATTTTATATATTGTTGAAGAAAAGAATATAAATGTGATAGCTGTATTTAATACAAATCAACACTCCCAAAAATGGGAAAAGAGGCTTAAGAAGTAATAACCTATCACTGAGTCCTAGAATTCACCGCTCTAATTGTAGAATTAAATATTTATTTTAATCTGTATTCATGAGATAAAGAATCTCATGAATACTTAAAGATACTCTGGCCCTTTTTTAGATTTTACGTCATTTACAAAGTCCCTGAATTTCTCCTCATTGTCTTTTCTGCATATCAAAAGTACGTTGTCGCAATCTGCTACGAGGTACCCATGTAGGTCTTGCACGACGATGAGCTTGTCATTCTCTCCCTTTATAATGCAATTGTGTGAATCATATGTGATCGCATTGGCTTCTATCACATTACTGTCTTCATCTTTTTCACGCATCTCAAATAGCGAACCCCAGGAGCCTAGATCTGACCAGCCGAAATTGCCCAACACGACATATACGTTGGTCGCTTTCTCCATTATGGCATAATCGATAGAGATGTTTTTGCACTGAGAATAAGCGTTTTTGATAAAAGGCGTTTCCTTCGGAGTGAAAAAATGCTTCTGACCTTCTTGGAAAACTTCTGATACCTCGGGCAAATATTCTTCAAACGCTTTTGTGATAGCTTTTACGTGCCATATGAAAATGCCTGAATTCCACACAAATTCACCACTTTCAAAAAATTTCTGGGCAAGGTCTAACTGGGGCTTTTCTGTAAAGGTCTTCACCTTTTTAATAGCCGTTTGTTCGTCTGGATGATATTGGATATAGCCATAGCCTGTTTCTGGCCTATGAGGCTTTATGCCAATCGTAACCAATTTGTCGCCATCTTCTACCGCTACCAAAGCGTCATTTAAAGAGCTATGGAACAAGTCATCATTAAAGATGGCGTGGTCGGATGGAGAAACGATAATTTTTGCGTCCGGATTCTTTTGGAGGATCTTATAAGAAGAGAGGGCAATGCATGGCGCAGTATTTCTTCGTTGGGGTTCTAATAAGAGCTGCTCGTCATTAATATCGGGAAGTTGTTCTTTTACCAGATCCTCATAGTCTGAATTAGTCACAATATAAATATTCTCAATGGGGCATATTTTTGCAAATCGTTGGTAGGTCATCTGCAAAAGTGATGAGCCAACCCCCAGGATATCCAAAAATTGCTTGGGATGGCGATTTCGACTATATGGCCAAAACCTACTGCCTATCCCTCCTGCCATAATCACTACATATACGTCTTTGTTTTGCATGATAGTGTTGAATATATTTAATTATGTCGATTAAACTTCCTTTTTCCTTTTAGGACACATATTGAATTATACAATCCCTTCTTTTAGTAAGTCATGAAGGTGCACAAAGCCTACTACTTTCCCTTCTTGGGTCACAATGAGTTGAGCAATGTTGTTGTTCTGCATGATGTTCAAGGCCTTTATGGCAAACTCTCCCGCATCTACTGTTTTGGGTAATTTGCTCATGACATCCTTGGCTGCTAAGCCACTAATATCGTCAAAATTTTCCATCATTCTTCGAAGGTCACCATCAGTTACGATACCTAATAGTTTATCAGTGCTGTCCACAACGGCAGCAGCACCTAGCCGTTTCTTAGAAATTTCCAAAATGGTTTCTTTTATAGAAGTATCCCCCATTACCTTTGGCAGGGCGTTGTTCGGATATATGTCGGCTACTTTGAGATACAATTGCTTTCCTAAAGCCCCTCCCGGATGGTACAATGCAAAATCGCTACTGGTAAAACCTCGGCTTTCCAACAGGCAGATAGCCAGAGCGTCTCCTAATGCCATATGGGCTGTGGTGCTGGTAGTAGGGGCGAGATTGTTCGGGCAGGCCTCTTGGTCTATAGTGGCATTCAGGATATGATCGGCCTGTTTTGCCAGGTATGATTCCGTGTTGCTCACCAAGGCAATTAACTTTGACCCTCTACGTTTTAGTAACGGCACGAGCACTTTTACTTCGGGAGTGTTGCCGCTTTTTGAAATGCAAATTACAATGTCGTCACTTTGCACCATACCCAAGTCTCCGTGTATGGCGTCGGCAGCATGCATAAAAAGTGAAGGGGTGCCGGTTGAATTGAGGGTAGCGACGATCTTGTGTGCGATAATAGCGCTTTTGCCAACTCCTGTGATGACTACTCTTCCTTTTGTCTTTAGGATTTCGTGCACACAGGCTTCAAACTTGTTGTTAATGAGGCCAGCAATCTTTTCAATAGCCTTGGCTTCACTTAAAAGGACTTCCCGGGCTATTTGTTGAATATTTTTCGCTAAATTCAAATTATAAAACGGTTATTCATTAAATTTGAACAAAGATACACAAATCAAAATATAATAATTCAAATGACCAAACGAAGTCTGCGACAATAAAGTTTGCTTGGATCGTGTCAAGAGAAGAGCTTTTATGGTGTTTATATTATTAAATTAAAATGTACGTAGATAAGGTAGATCAGGTAAAGGATAAGCTGAAAGAAGTTTTTGGGTACGGGCAGTTCAGAGGAAGCCAGGAAGCTATTATTCAAAATATAATGGCTGGGAAGAACACGTTTGTTATTATGCCCACCGGAGCAGGTAAGTCGCTCTGTTATCAGTTGCCGGCCGTGATGCAAGAAGGCACTGCTATTGTTATTTCACCTTTGATCGCACTGATGAAAAATCAGGTTGATCAATTGACTGCGATAGGTGTGAATGCACAGTTTTTGAATTCTTCGCTCACCAAAGCAGAAATGAACAAGGTAAAGAAGCAGACCCTGGACGGAGAAGTAAAGCTGCTGTATGTGGCTCCGGAATCTTTGACAAAGGAGGAGAATGTTGTATTCTTAAAAAAGGCCAATGTTTCATTTGTTGCCATCGATGAAGCACATTGTATTTCCGAATGGGGACACGATTTTAGGCCTGAATATCGAAGGATAAAATCCATCATTGCCCAAATTGGCGATTTGCCCATCATTGCCCTTACGGCCACGGCTACGCCCAAGGTGCAACTCGACATCCAAAAGAACTTGCAAATGGAAACTGCGGATGTCTTCAAATCCTCTTTCAATAGAAAGAATCTCTATTATGAGGTAAGGCCGAAACATCAGACCAAGAAACAGCTCATAAAGTTTATAAAGGCCAACTTAGGGAAATCTGGGATCATATATTGCCTCAGCCGAAAAAAAGTACAAGAGATAGCCGAACTTCTGAACGTCAATGATATAAAAGCCGCCCCTTATCATGCTGGTTTGGAAAGCCAGGTAAGGATGAAAAACCAAGATGACTTCCTCAATGAGGAGGTGGACGTGATTGTGGCGACGATTGCTTTTGGCATGGGGATCGATAAACCTGATGTACGGTTTGTCATCCATTATGATACACCCAAATCACTGGAAGGGTATTATCAGGAAACCGGACGTGGTGGCAGAGATGGCCTAGAAGGCAATTGTTTAATGTTTTACAGTTACAATGATATAATAAAGCTAGAGAAGTTCAATAAGGACAAGCCAGTTACGGAACGTGACAATGCCAAGGTATTGCTTCAAGAGATGGCAGCTTATGCAGAATCTTCCGTGTGCAGGAGAAAGCAACTGTTGCATTATTTCGGCGAACACTTTGAGAAAGATTGTGGCTTTTGTGACAACTGTCTAAAGCCCAAAGAGAAATTTGAAGGAAAAGAATATGTGAACACCGTACTTCAATCAATTGAAGAGACAGGAGAACGGTTTGATATAAACCATATCACCAATGTTATAAGAGGGGTTGAGAATCAATATGTAAAAAGTTATGCTCATAATGAGATGAAAACCTTTGGTAAGGGCAAGGACGATTCGGAGTCATTATGGAACTCCGTAGTTCGGCAAGCCTTGATCATGGATTATCTGGAAAAGGATATCGATAACATAGGCGTATTGAAGCTGACCAAAAAAGGAAAGGCATTCCTCCAAAATCCCGAAAGTGTTGTGCTTTCAAAAAATCATGACTTTGAAAATGCGGTGGAGGCAGCAACAATTGAAAGAGAAAATACAGCAGAAAAAGCATATGATAAGAACCTGTTTGAGATACTAAAGTCTCTCAGGAAAAAAACAGCCAAACAGAAAGGCCTACCGCCGTATGTTGTTTTTCAAGATCCATCCTTGGAAGAAATGGCCACGGTATATCCTACTACTAAAGAGGAACTGGCGCAAGTCAATGGGGTCGGAATGGGCAAAGTGTTGAAGTTTGGAGCCCCTTTCATTCAGGCTATTTCCGATTATGTAGAAGAGAATGACATCACCACTGCTGCAGAGGTAGTGGTAAAGTCGGCGGTCAACAAGTCCAAAATAAAAATATTTATCATACAGCAGATCGACCGCAAAATCGACTTGGAAGAAATTGCAGAAGCAAAGGATCTGACAATAGGGGAGTTGCTGAGCGAAATAGAACACATATGTTATTCTGGCACCAAATTGAACCTAGATTACTATATTGACCAAATCATGGACGAGGAGAAGCAAGAAGATATCTATGATTATTTCATGAATGCAGACTCTGACAATATTCAAGAAGCGTTAAATGAATTAGATGGAGAGGAATATTCAGAAGATGAACTAAGACTGATGAGGATAAAATTCTTGTCGGAAGTCGCTAACTAGCATATAAATTAAGATAGAGAAGATAAATCATGGTTTGCTTTTCTTCTCAACAATAAAGAAACAATGCAAATGAATATATTGGTAATAGGGTCGGGAGGTAGAGAGCACGCCCTTGTATGGAAGTTGAAGCAAAGTCAGCAATGTGAACGCTTATATGTGGCTCCTGGAAATGCAGGAACAAGCAAGATCGCGGAGAACTTGGCTATTCCTGTAGATGACTTTGAGTCAATCGGAAAGGCAGTATTAGACAAGGACATCCATTTACTCGTTGTAGGCCCTGAGGATCCGTTGGTAAAGGGGATTAGAAATTATATGGAAGGCCAGCCCGCTTTAAAGCACGTAAGGATCGTTGGGCCTGGGAAAGAAGGGGCAGCTTTAGAAGGTAGCAAAGATTTCTCCAAGAAATTTATGAAGAAACATAATATTCCTACAGCCGCTTCCGCTACTTTTACCGAAGCTACCCTGCAAGAAGGCATAGCCTATTTAGGACAATCTACGCCTCCCTTTGTGCTGAAAGCAGACGGCTTGGCAGCTGGAAAGGGCGTAATTATTACCGAAGACAGAGAAGAGGCGGTACTGGTTTTAAAGGATATGCTACTGAACCAGAAATTTGGGGAGGCCAGCCAAAAAGTAGTGATTGAACAATTTCTGTCAGGAATAGAGTTATCGGTATTTGTGCTAACGGACGGAAAACATTATAAGATACTTCCTGAAGCAAAAGATTATAAAAGGATAGGCGAAGGCGATACTGGTCCTAATACAGGAGGTATGGGTGCTATTTCACCCGTACACTTCGCAGATGCTGCTTTTATGAGTAAGGTAGAGGAGAAGGTTGTAAAGCCCACTATTAATGGTCTGCAATCAGAAGGCATCTCCTATTGTGGGTTTATCTTTATCGGGCTAATGAATGTGAATGGAGAGCCCTATGTGATCGAATATAATGTGCGGATGGGCGATCCAGAAACAGAGGCTGTTGTGCCTAGGATAAAATCAGATTTGGCAGCACTGCTATATGCAGCGGGCAACGGCACTTTGGAAGAAGAAACTTTGGAAGTGAGTGATGAATTTGCCGCTACAGTAGTATTGGTGTCTGCTGGGTATCCAGGAGCTTATAAAAAAGGCAAACGGATATCCGGAATAGATAATGTAAAAGAAGCCTTGGTATTCCATGCTGGAACAGTCACGGAAGGGGAGGCAGTAGTGACCAATGGTGGACGTGTAATTGCTGTAACAGGCATGGGTACATCAATGAACAAAGCCATGGAACAAGCTTATAAAGGGGTAGACAATATTGTATGGGAGGGAAAGAATTTTAGAAAGGATATTGGCCAAGATTTGATGGCTCAAGTATAATTTGTCTTTACACTGCTTGGGAAAGAAAACTTACGCTTCGACCTTTCCCAAAAAAAAGAAGCAATAGCAATATAAATCTGAATGCATGTCGGGATGTAAATCGTGCGGCACCGTAGGGGCTGATGGCCAGGTAGCCGGTTGTAATAATAATGGAGCCTGTAACACGGGCGGGTGCAACAAAATGAATGTTTTTGACTGGTTGTCTAATATGGGACTTCCAGGAGTAGACGCCTTTGATATTGTAGAAGTGAGGTTTAAGGGGGGAAGGAAAGAGTTTTACAGAAATGTGAACGACTTGGACTTGACCACTGGAGACGCCGTAGTCGTAGATGTGCCTAATGGGCACCATATGGGACACGTGTCTTTGCAGGGTGAGCTTGTGCGCTTGCAAATGCAAAAGAAAAAAATCAAGAACGACGACGAAATCAAGAGCATTTATAGGATAGCTACCCAAAAGGATAACGAAAAATATGAAGAAGTGAAGAAAAGGGAATTGCCTACCCTTTTTAGGACACGACAGATCATCAATGATATCAAGCTGAACATGAAACTTTCAGATGTAGAGTTTCAGGCAGACAATACAAAGGCTACCTTCTACTATTCAGCAGATGATCGAGTGGATTTTCGTGAGCTGATCAAAATGCTTGCGGGGGAGTTTAAGATAAGAGTGGAGATGCGTCAGATTAGCTTGCGGCAAGAAGCAGGGCGCTTAGGAGGTATAGGCTCTTGTGGAAGGGAGCTTTGCTGTGCAACTTGGCTGTCGGATTTTAAAAGTGTTTCTACTACTGCAGCCCGCTACCAGAATTTATCCCTTAATCCTAGCAAGCTTTCAGGCCAATGTGGAAGGCTCAAATGTTGCTTGAACTATGAGCTGGAAACCTATATGGAAGCGCTGCAAGAAATTCCTACCATCGATAAGCCCCTACTGACAGAAAAAGGAGAAGCTAAACTTCAAAAGACCGATATTTTTAGGAAAATAATGTGGTTTGGCTATGACAAGGAAAGTTCTTGGTATCCCGTGGATGTGGCCCGAGTAACAGAGATAATGGCCTTGAATGACAAAGGGGTAAGACCGGTTTCTCTTCAGGAGAATGCCTTGGCTGTGAGTGAGCAAAATACTTCTTTGAATAACGATCTGGAGAGGATGGATAAGAAGTATGCGAGTAAATCGAAAGACGGTAAAAGAAAGAGCAAATCCAAAAAAAGAGGGAAATTCAGAAAAAACACAGGAAATAAACCAAGAGAGGGTAATGCTTGATATGATATTGGTTGAGCCTGTTCGGTTGGCCTCTGTTTAGGAAAAAAGCGTGGAATCTTAATAGGTTTAACTAAAGAATAGTCAATATAGACTGCTAATATAAATCTGTCATCATAAATTTATGTGTAATAATACGAGATTGAAAAAGAGAACTTACCAATTGCTCTTTTCCCATATGGTTTTCCTAATGGCTGTGGTGGCCCTATCAGCTTGTGGTCGAAACAGCCTATATGAAAAAAATGCAGATCTCGATAAACGGATATGGATTGCTGATAGTACTGTTAGCTTTACTTTTGAGGTCACAGATCCATCACCTGCTTATGACGTCTATCTGAATGTTAGGAACACGCTTTCCTACCCTTATCAAAACCTATACATCCTGAGCGATTTAAAAGATGCCGATGGGCAAAGTCTGACACAACAGTTGAATAATATCCAGCTGTTCGACGCTAAGTCGGGGAAGCCTTTTGGCAAAGGACTAGGTGATATTTTTAGCCATGAATATAAGGCCATGTCGGGATACCACTTTCCTGATACAGGTCAATATACCTTGGTGTTGCAACAGTATATGCGCCGTGATACCATTCCCGAGCTGCTATCTGTAGGTATTGGTGTAATGGAAGAAAGTACCAAAGATTAAAAGAATGAGCCTTAATTCGGCTCAGTTGAGTAAAGTCTTTTTCCAGTTTATTTTTTGTAGCCAATAAAACTCCGGCGAGCTATGCCAATTGTTTGTTATTGGCTATTTTCGATTGGCAAATTGTTGTTTGCCTGCAATTTAGGGTCTAGGTGTTATTTTTCTGGCAGGTCTTTCTACTGCTAAATGTCTATTAATTTTCCAGAGTATGAGGTCCCGCTGCGTCAGGGACAGAGGCTTTGTTTGAGCCCGAAATGGCTTTGTGGGTGGCAGGCGAGTGCCGATGGCCCGCCCGGACGCCCAAAAAATCGGAAAATGAAAACCGATATATAGTTGGGATAGCAAAATGGTCCTTCACACACAAATTGGTACGAGAACGTTTCGCTAGTCTTCGTTGCTGCTGTCTATCTGTGACATGAACCTCAGAAGTTGCTCTTCTACCAGTTCGCGATTGCGCCAATACTCTCTGCTGAAAAACCCTTTGAACTTCCACTTTTTGTGATGGAGAATAAATGGTGTGTACACGTGCGGGTCTTTGATGGAGATGGCCTGGTGGTACAGTTGGTCGTCGGTCATGAGCAGGCCTTGATAGCGATCGTTTTGTTTTATGGTAATGTCTGCAAAGGGCAGCTCGTGTGTTACCTGAAACTGCTTGTGGTTTTTGGTAATGACAGCCGATATTTTATCTTTTAGGTACCAAGTGCCATTATAGCCACCTTTTTCTCGTGCTTTTGGCACGTATTTTCCTTGGGACACCTCTAAGGCAAATTGCAGGTATTGCTTGAGAAGTTTAGGCCCGTCATTTTTGCTCGACTCTACCTTTAATTCATCTGGCCATATACTGCTGACGATATAGATTTTTTCTTTGGCGCGGGTAATCGCCACGTTCAACCTGTTGGCGCCTTTGGGCATGTTGAGCGATCCGAAGTTCATCGATATTTTGCCTTTTACATCTGGCCCATAAGCCGTTGAAAAAATGATGATGTCTCTTTCATCGCCTTGAATATTTTCGATATTTTTTACGAATAGATCCTCAGGCCAAAGCGTGGTTCCCTTTGTTTGTTCCTGATCCACAAAGTCTGTGATCTCGTTTTGCTGTGCGATATTGAAAGTGACGACGCCGACAGTTTTGCCGGGTTTTTGGTAGGCGAGCTCTTTTATTAGCTTTATGACTGCTTCCGCTTCCGTTTTATTGGCATTGTTTTCCCAAGTCCCCTCTACTCGGATGTAGGAGATTGCCGGTTCATCGTTGTTGATGTCGAAGTGGTCTGGCAACAGCTTGAGTGTATTGTTATAGAAATGCCGGTTCGAGAAGTCGATCAGACTTAAAGATTTGCTTCTATAATGCTCTTGCAACTGCACCTGCATAAGATGTTGTAGGCCCAGGTCGAGTAGCGAGTCGGCTTCTAAAGCAAGGTCTTGCCCGTCCGCTTCTTCTTCCCACCTGATTTGATATAGGTCGTTCGGGCTGAGCTGCTTGTCGTCACCGGTAATGACGATCTGTCTGCCTCGGTACATGGCGGGAATGCCTCTCTCCGCAAAACATTGAGAGGCTTCGTCGAATATAACCAGGTCAAAAAGCTGCTTCATGGGGAAAATAGCAGAAACAGACTCTGGTGAAGCCAACCAACATGGTACTAAGTTGAATAGCTCTTCTTCAAACTCGCTTACAAGTTTCCTTATCGGCCATATTCTTTTTTTCTTCGTTGCCTGATGCTGCAAGTCACGGTAGGTAACCATATTGTTGAGGCGGTTAAACTCCACATCATGATAAGTACGCTCCCTTGTTTTGAGCAGCAGAATTTCTTTGCTGACGTCCAATTTGTCTTTTACACATCCTTGGAGTTCTTTCTCAAGCTCTCTAAACTTTAAGGATGTGACGGTTCTAAGCACTGGATATTTTATTTCAATATGTTCAATCCAAGCCAATCTCAAGCTGTTTTGCAACAATTGCTCTGCGAGCTCTATGTTGGATGTTTTTACTTCATCCAAGATTTTTTCGATGAGCTTGCCTTCGAACGGTTCTAGCTTGTCTTGAAGCGAGTCGAAATCGGAAAGGTCTTCAAAATCATCGTTTAAAGTTTGAGATAGTGTGTCTGCATAAGAGTCATCTTCGATAATGGCATATAGCTGAGTGGGCGACAAATAGGAAAGCCATTCTTGTTTTTTAAGAGGGATCTCCTTTGCCACATGCAGCATCCTTTCAACTTTGTTGGCCAGGCCAGTATTAGAAATCGCATGAATGGTAAAATGTTCTTTCAAACCGCGGACGGTATTGAATATAAGGGAGGCCAAGAGTGCTTTCTTTTGTTGGTAAAACCACGTCTGGTAATCGATTTTGTTATAGGAACTGGGCACGTCTTTAAGCCACCTTACATTTTTAAGCTTTGAAATATTATGCTCAAGATTAAGTCGATTGTCTACTTTTTGGATCAAGATGCTTAGGCCTTTCTTGTTCAGCTTAAGTTTGTTTGCTTGCATTACCCGCCTGAAAATATACCGCTTACGGGAGAAATATCGCCACCAGGCCCATTTGAAGAAGTTGCGCCTAGCTTCTAGCACCTCTTGCAAGACCTCTTGAAATTCTCCGAGGTCTTCTGTTGCTAGGCTGACTTCTGGCCCTTCTCCTTTGAAGCAATCCAGCAGGACTCGCTCCATATTTGAAAGCCACAGTTGGTCCATGTGCTTCTCGGCAGTTTCTTGCATGAAGCTGAAATATTCATAGACCGTATCATTTGATAGGAGTACATTGAATTCCAGGATTTTGTCTTCGTTAGCGAGAAACTCTTCACAGTTTACAAAGTCCATTCCCCCCTGCACGATCTCACGTGTCTTCTTGGATAACCTTTCTAGGTAAGCAGGGATCTGCTTTAGGATGTCTTGGATATTTTGGAAGTCTGTAATGGTGTGCCCCTTAAAAGACACCCGGTTTTTCCATGGGTATTTAGGGGCTTGAAATCTCGCACTATATAAAAGGTAATATTTGAATTTGGAGATAAAACCTTCCAGATTATCAAAATGGAAGTGCCTGTACTCGTGCTTTAGATTGATAGAGGGCGCATTGAGGTCAGAAGTTAAATAGAGCTCTTTGATGGAGAGCCCACATTCCGATTGGTCAAATAGAGCATATTTAAGCTCTTCAAGTGTTTCAGTGATCTGATCTATCTTACGGCTGGCATGTTGAAACTTTCGTTCCATCTGTATGGCGTCCAAGCTGTTGTTTTTCAGCTTGTACTCATAAAGCCTTTCTATCTGATTAGCAATTTGCTTAAATATACTGGTACGGTCATTTTTGAAGTCATGGACCAGGGCAATAAACTCTTGTGCTTCATGGTCTTTCATCCTTTTATAAACGACGTCCAAGGCTGCCCTTTTTTGGCAAACGACCAACACACGCTTTCCTCTGGCAATAAAGTCGGAAATAAGGTTACAGATCAGTTGGGACTTTCCGGTGCCAGGAGGGCCGTGCACCACAACTGAGTTGCCTCGCTTTACAGCTTTCAAAGCGTTTTCTTGGGAGGCATCCATTTTAAAAGGGGTAAAGACTTGTTCTTCCTTTACCTTTTGTAAGAAATTGTTTTGGTCTGGTTGTAGCCTTACAGCCTTTTTGTCCTCTTCTTGTGATCTGGACTCAAAGAATTGCTCTATATCCTCAAAGTTGCCGTTTTCCAGGAGCGTGAGATAGTCTGGCACT
Organism: uncultured Roseivirgaceae bacterium; assembly: GCA_964440915.1. GTDB lineage: Bacteria > Bacteroidota > Bacteroidia > Cytophagales > Cyclobacteriaceae > CAMPJM01. The sequence continues at coordinate 17,600 of CAYTTV010000007.1, read as the reverse complement.
AAATAGGACCCCGCTTGAGGGAAAATGCCTAAGACGGCTTCTGGGAAGAGTTTAAGCTCTCCTTCCTTTTCTTTTTCAACGGCTTCTTTTTTTGTGAAAGTGGTAAAAGACTCGAGCTTATCAATAAAATTTTCTTGATTGAAGTTGATCTCAACGGGACTTTCCTTAAAAAGCTGGTATAGGGCTGTCCTGAAGATACGGCTATCTTTATCGAAATCGTCAAAAACCTTTTCAATGAGACTTTCCTCTACCTTTACTTTATTATAGTAGGCATAGGCCAACAAAAAGCTTTTGTTAAGAGACATATAAACGTCTTCTCGAAGGCGCAGCACCCACTCATTGTTTTCTTCTGCCAGTTCTACAGGAAAGAAAATTAAAGGGCAGCTGACCAGTGTGCCGTCAGAAAATTTGCCACGGACAAAGGGCCAACCTACATACAAATCTTTCGCCCCTCTTTCTTCAAAGATGAATCGTTCTGTTCGCTGTAGTTTTTTAAGTTTTTGGCTTAGAGTATTTACGTCCCGGTCGCGGCTGTCGAAAGACTTTGTCAAACAGATCCTCGACTTTTGAGCTATGAGCTGCTCAATAATTGAAAACGATGGTTTTTTGTTGGCATACTCAAAATCATGCAAGTCAATGAACTGATCTCCTATAAGCTTTAAAAGCAATAGGGAGCGGTTGTTGCCTGTAAGGTTGGTAAGCCTTCTAAGATAAGATTGAAGTATCTGTTGCATAGGAAAGCGAAAAATTAGAAAAAATATCTGAGCATGCCGGCATAGATATCCTATAAATATTACATACTGCTATAATCCAATATATGGCTTTAATTTAATAAACGTAGCAGAGTCAAGAATATGGATATTAAGCAATGCTTCGGGTGTAGAAAAAGGACCATGCTGCTTGCGGTAGGCGGCGATTGCCCGCGCAAGCGATGGGGAAATATAAGGATGTGCTGCCATAGTTTTTGCATCAGCTTCATTAACGGCTACCTTAATGGTCATAGAGGTGCTGTCAATAAAAACATTGTCATAAAGTTCTTGCAAGGTTTCCTCTTTTAAACCATACACCTCTTCAAGCTGGGCTAAAGAAGTAAAGCCTCCCAAAAGCGCTCGGTATTTAATAATCCTTTCCGCTAGCACCGGTCCGATTCCATACAGTTTTTTTAAATCAGTAGTGTCGCTTACATTGATATCTATTTTCAGAGGTGTTTTTTTAGCCTCTTTCGGCATGCTTTTGTTATGATCCGTTTTTGTAAACGTTAAGGACTCGGGTTTGTTTTTGCTGTCTGTGCGCGGAGCTTTTTCGGGCAATTGTATATGTTCATATAATCTGTCAAAGTCTTCCTGCGAAAGGCCGTAGATTTTCTGAAAATCTGCTTTAGTGGCAAAGTTGCCGCCGGCTTGTCTGTAATTGAGAATTCTCTGCGCTATGTATTTGGGCAGCCCCAATGCTACAAAGTTTTCCAAGGTGGCTTCATTCGGGTTGAAAGCAAACGATTTGATAGGAATATCGGGGGTTTTAGGAGAGGCTTTTGGCCGCTCTTTTCTTAAGCTAATTTGATGGGCAAGGCTGTCCAATATGACTTTGTCACTGGCAGACATCGTATAGGTAGAGGTGTTGATGGCTTTATAGATAAAAGGTGCCATAAGCACCAATATTATGATTAAGAGTAGTACAATAAAACCATCGGTTTCTGCTTTAGAAAAACCAAAAGAGTTTCTCAACCAGGACTTTATTTTCTTAATCTTAACCATAGCTGTTGTAAGAGGATTCAAGCGGCCTGTTGCCCAACTTGGCTTTAGCAGGAGTTAATCCTCTTCATTGTTTACATATGAATCCGGCTCTTTCTTCTTAGGGGCTTTTAGTACTTTTATAAAAAAATAGAGAGTAGCCCATGTTACCCCTAGCTGAACTGTGACCATCATGATAAATGCTGCTGTTGTCATGTGTTTTGTTGGCTAATTTTCTCCCGTCTTTTGGTGGCTAAAAACACCAAATAACAGATAAATAAGAATAAAGACAAAAGCAGCAGTCGGGCCATGTCGATATAGAAAATATCATTGATGAAGCTGCCTTTGGCAATAGGGTCCATAAAAGCTATTTTGTCGCCTTCTTTTACAGTTACCTCCTTCTTAGCATCGAAACTGTAAGTTTTCTTTATTTCAATATCTTGACTGTTCGATTCATCCAATACGTTTTCATTGTTATTGCCCTGGCCAATCACAATTGTTTTTATGCCTTCCTCTGTCGTCGATACATTCAATACAACGCCCTCTACTTCCGATTCAAAATAACCAGCAAAATAAGCCCTGTTGGCAATGACATCGGCATTTTTAATTTTTCCGATAATGCTAGATGGGTCCAGCTTCCAATCTCCTTTAAGCGCTGCTTTCCAATCATTATTCAATGGAGTCACCAATGCGCTTAAAAAGACCACCAGCAACATCAATGGCGTAACATATTTAATAATTGGTTTATAAATGAGCGGTATCTTCATGTCCGCCCCTTTGTTCAATTCCGCCCATCCTTTGTCTATACCAAACCGGTACGAGAAAATAATGGTTTCTGCCAATGCAAAAACAACCAAAGACACTGTCCCTGCCCAATAGTCATATTCATCAAAGACCCCTTTTTGGAAAAACAACACAGTGGGCATTCCCATAAGGAAAACAAGGCCCCCAAATGAAAGCGCTGCTTTTCTTAGAGAGAAGTTAAACTCGTCCCTCATGAATCCTACCCATGGTGTGCCCATGGCAAGAGAGGACGTCACTGCCGCAAAGAAGAGTACGCCAAACCACGCTACCCCTGCTATAGTGGACAAGGCAGGGCCCCATTGTCCAAAAAGATAGGGCATCACCTGAAAAGCTACCGAAAATCCAATATTCTCTACTACCCAATCCAGGCCTAGGTATCCAACAGCGATCGGAACAACAATTGACGCACCTAAAACTATTTCGGTGAATTCGTTCATCCAGCCGGCAGACATGGCGTTTAAAGCAATATCATCTTTGGAACTGACGTATGAAGCATAGCAATGCACTGTTCCCATGCCCACCGATAAGGTAAAGAAAATCTGTCCTGCTGCCGCCAACCACACTTTTGGATTCAGAAGAGAATCAAACTGCGGTGTCCACAAAAAATTAAGTGCTAAGGCCGTGTCACAATCGGTACAGCCATCGGATGCTCCTGAAGTGCCTAAAGTGACACCTTTAATGGCCAAGAAAGCACCAAATATCAACAATATAGGCATGCCCACTTTGGCTACTAGCTCTATGCCACCGCTTAATCCCTTAGATAAAACATAGGTGTTCAATGCTAGACAAAGTATATAAAAAACAACAGCTTCATATGGGATACCCGTGGTAGTAGTGCCAATCGTGATGTAGTCGTTAAAGAAGGAAGCTACTGCATTTTGATCCATTCCTGCAAAAGTCTGCATAAGAGAATGGTAGATGTAGGACATAGTCCATGATTCGATGTAGCAATAGTAGGCTGCTACAGCCACATTGGTAAAAATTCCGAATACCCCAAAATATTTCCAGAACTTAAGTCGGGTCATGTTGTCGAGGATAAAGGGCGTGGAATGGTAGCCAAAACGGCCCCCGTATCTTCCCATTGTCCATTCGATCCACAAGAGTGGGATACCCATGATAAAAAAACAAACAAGATAAGGAATGATGAAAGCACCTCCACCATTTTGCACTGCTTGCACAGGAAACCTTAAAAAATTACCTAAACCTACAGCATTTCCTGCCATAGCTAGAATCAAACCTACTCTCGTTCCCCATTGATCGCTTCTTTTGCTCATTCCGATAGGTAGTTTGTCTTATAGATTTTAATATTGGACAAATAAAGGCAATCTCTCAAACTCAGGTTGCAACCTCTAATTCAGTACTTGAGTATGCTTTTAACAGTTAAATTTGGTCCATAGATTGCATAAAATATCGCATACAAGAGCGGAAATTAATAATCTTATCTTTCCAATGCAATAATAATTTGTGATAAGGATTAGCAGAGACAACATTTACACTGGTGCGGTTGTGTGTAAATCCATTTTCTGGATAATCCTTATTCAAGGAGCACGTAGTATGGAGCTTTTTGCGAAGTATCAACAGGCTCGTTGCTTGCTTTCCATATAATCGGACACGGAATTGTTTAAGAGCAACATTAATTCCATAACCGTGAACTTTATTGCTTCGGTTTGTTGTTGAGGGTGGTAGTGTTATCCAATCGTACGCAATCCGTAATTTGTATTGGTTCTAAATAACAATTCCCTATAAGATACCATTTCATATTTCACATGAAGAGACTAATTTTGCAGTTGGAAAAGTAAGCTCATGTATAGAAATTTTAAAGCAGTTAGTTTATCTCACAAGAGCGCATCTGTAGAAGTAAGAGAGCAGGTAGCTTTGAATGAAGAAGAATGCCGAAGACTTCTTTCTTATTTCAAAGAGTTTATGGACTTCCATGATGTTTTGGTGCTGTCAACATGCAACAGAACAGAAGTATATTATTCGTCTCTAACAGAACGGAGCAGCGAGATCATCAAATTAATAGGATTACAGAAAGGTCTGGATAATAAAGTTGACTACTCCTCCTATTATGAAAACATCACCAAGCACGACAAGGCGGTAACACACCTTTTCCGTGTGGCTGTTGGGCTCGAATCGCAGGTGATTGGCGACATGCAGATCACGCACCAGGTCAAGAAAGCCTATCAGTGGTCAGTTGATGCCGACTTGGCAGGGCCTTTTTTGCACAGATTGCTCCATTCAGCCTTCTTTACCAATAAAAAAATCGTTCAGGAGACAGCCTTCCGTGACGGAGCAGCCTCGGTTTCATTTGCTGCTACCGAAACAGTAGTTTCATTTGCCGAAGAGAATAAGGACGCAAAAATACTGCTATGCGGACTGGGAGAAATAGGCAAAGACGTCACCAAAAATATTGCTTCTCATATACAGAAGGGTGTGCACCTCACCAATCGGACTTTTAGCAAAGCAAAGGCAATGGCGGAGACCTGTGGTTTTGAAGCCATTCCTTTTGAGCAAGCCTTAAAGGAAGTACATACCTATGACATTATTGTGTCTTCTGTAAATTTTGGCCAGCATCTTATCACAAAAGCGCATTTGAACGATGCTGCTATATTCACGCACAAGGTTTTTGTGGATCTTTCCATGCCCAGGAGCATTGCACCAGAGATAGAGGATGTGCCTGGTGTGCTGCTATATAATATAGATGATATCCGACACAAAACCACCGAGGCTTTGGCAAATCGTATGGCTGCCATACCATCTGTAGAGGCAATTGTCGAGGAATCTATTGCGGACTTCAAGAACTGGTCCAAGGAAATGATTGTTTCTCCTACTATTCAGAAGCTTAAAAGCGCTTTGGAAGAAATAAGGCAAGAGGAAATAGCCCGGTACCTGAAAGTGTTGAACCCTTCCGAATCGAAAAAAGTAGATAAAATCACGAAAGGGATAATGCAGAAGGTCATAAAGCTGCCCGTGCTTCAATTAAAAGCTGCCTGTCAAAGGGGCGATGCCGAAAATTTGATTGATCTGCTTAATGACCTGTTCGACTTGGAGAAAAGTACAAAGAAGGTAAAAAAATAAGCTGCCCTTGTTATTTTATAAATCCTCCTTATATCAGATTGATTCATGCTTACGTTAAGCTTTAGTACAGAGCCTAGGCATTCAAATTATCACATCATAACCTCAACGCAAATTATGCTTTTTTGGAAGCAAAAAAAGAACACGTCTTTTCTAATCATATTTACCGTACTTTTCCTGTACTTCCCTCTTGTTGGCTTTGGGCAAATTATCTACGAGTCTGCTCCACACTACATAGCCGAACACAACCTCAATATCATTGAGCAAAACGGTATGCTCGGAGTAGCCAATGGGCGGGGCAATGTAGTAGTTCCTGCCCTCTACCAAAAAATAAAAATCAACAAAGATAATTCTATCAGTGGCCTGCCATTTCGGGAGTGGTCGATCTTGGATGGCGACAATAATTTTATCAGCAAGGTGAATTATGACACCATAGCGCCTATCGCCAAAAACCTACTCAAAGTTAGGCAAGGCAAAAAAGAAGGACTTGCAGATGCCCAAGGAAACTTAATCTCCGCACTAAGGGAATGGCAGATATTTCCATTTCAGGACCAATATGCACTTGTAAAGAAAGACAATAAATATGGGGTCATCAATGCGGGAGGCGGCATGGCTGTACCCATATCGTACGACAGCTTGATCTTGGGAGAAGATTATTTGGTAGGACTAGTAAAAAATGAGGACCATAAAAATGAGTGGCACGCACTTCAGTATAGCGGAGAATTGCTTTTCAAAAGAAATTGCGATGCCCTTAATATAGGCAACCAAGGATATTTTTCATTTTTAGAAAACAGCAGTTGGGGTTTCTTAAACTACAAAGGCGAAAGAAGCATCCCCAATCAATACGATGCTGTCCAGCCATTTGTCAACGGCAGGGCAATTGCTCATTATATGGGCTCCGATGGGGTCATCAATCGGAGTGGCGAGTGGGTCATCCGGCCGCGTCAAGATCGCTTACAGCACCTTGTCGATGATGTATATGTCTTTCGCTCCCAAACAGAAAGTGGCCTGGTCAGCGTTTCCCAGGGCGAATTGTTTTCCACGCAGCACGACTTCATTCCTTTGAGCTACGGCTTTGTAGAAAAAAATGAAAAGGGTCAATACGGGCTTATAACTCCTGATGGGAAAAGGCTTTTGATCACAGTCTATGATGAAATTTCAGACTTGCAAAACGACTCAGTCTATCTTTTTAGAAAAGGATTGCAATGGGGTTTTGTAACAAAAACCGGCAAGGTAAAAGTTGATTTTAAAACCCCTATTCAGGCCATGTATCCAATGGGCGACCAGTTTATCGGGGTAAAAATCGATCATAAATTTGGCTTTATCGACACCAATGGCGACCTGCGGATTGCCAACCGCTACGAGGCCATTGGGACCTTTCATGAAAATATGGCAGCAGTCAAGCTGATGGGGAAATGGGGTTATATAGATAACATCGAGCGATTATTTGTGCAGCCCCGTTACGACGAGGCCACAGCTTTTGAAAACGGATGTGCCATTGTAGGGCAGAAGGGCCTGTATGGGCTTGTGGGAAGGCGGGGAGACGAAGTCCTCAAAATTGAGTATGACAGTTTGTACAGAGTACCCTCGGGCAAATTTATCTTGATCAAAGAAGAGCGACAGGGGTTGGCCGACCAAAATGGCAATCTGCGCATCAGGCCCCGATACGACGAAGTGGTCGATCTGGATAATGGCTATGTGCGCATCCAGCGGGGAAATAAATATGGCCTCCTTACAGCAAACGGTGTCAATACCATTCCACTCACCTACGATAGCCTGATATACGATCCTTACGATGACGTGTATTTTGCCTCAAAATCACCCA
>CAYTTV010000007.1:0-10066 GCA_964440915.1 uncultured Roseivirgaceae bacterium | reverse complement strand
CTGGCCGATCTTTTCCAAGCTTCACAAGCTTTGTACTGTTGGCCACTCAAATGGTAGGCCTGGCCTAGGAAAAAAAACAATTGGTCCACACTGGCATCCAGTACTACGGCCTGCTCTAGGAAGGAGATGGCCGAAGCATAATCGTTTACGGCCAGATACAATAGTCCCTTGTTACGGTAAGCCCAGGCATTGGAAGGGTCTTGCTTCAAGCTCAGGTTGATATCCTTTTTGGCATTGTCCAGCTTGCCGATTTTAATATATACATATCCCCTGTTGTTCAAAAAATAAGGATCATTAGGGTCGATAGCCAATGCCTTGTTGATAGCATCGAGCGATTTTATGTATTGTTTTTTATCGGCATACAATAAGCTTAGGGCGTTGTAGCCGTTTGCTTCCTCTGGATTGATTTCCAAAGCTTTTTTCAGATCCGCTTCGGCACTTTCATAGTCTCGTTGATAGTACCGGACAGTGCCGCGGTTGATATAGGCTTCGTAATGGAGCGAATCCAGGTCGATCGATTTAGTAAAATTTTCGATGGCCACATTATAATCCTTCAACTTTGTATGGACCAATCCTAGGCTAAAATAGACATAGGCAGAATCAGGATAGTCTTTCTGGACAATTTCAAGGTCATCTAAGGCGCGTTTGAAATTGCGTAACTGATAGAACGTGTTGGACCGATTGTAGTATGCGTCCGTAAAGTTAGGCTTATAAAGTATGGCTTTATTGTAATTGTCGACCGCCTGGGTAAATTGACCAAGTTCATAATAGGCTATGCCCGTATTATTGTAGCCCTCAGCAAATTGTGGATCTATCTTCAAAGCTTCGCTATAGTACCTGATTGCTTCTTGGTATTCTCCAGAACGTAACTGTACGTTGCCTTTTAAGAAAAACTGAAGTTTGTCCCTGTCCGAACTTTCACAGCCTACCATGCCTAGGAGTATGAGACAACCGAATACAAATGCGTTCTTCAATGATAGTGGTGTATGAAACATGGACGATAATCAGGTATTAATGTTAAATATAGCGTTGCATCAATATTTAGGTTTTGGTTAAGCAATATACGTTCCTGTTTTTACTTATGTTGCCCCCTTAAGGGTTTCCACCTCCTTCATCTCAATTTTTATGGCATTCTTAGACGGCAAAATGGCCCTTCCTTTGAATTTGGCATATGCTAAAGTGATTTCCGCCCCTAATAAGAGAATTATGGCGGAATAATAAACCCAGATAAGGATTACTACAAAGGATCCTGCCGCCCCGTAGGTGCTTTCAAAATTACTGTTATTCAAGTATAGCCTGATGAGAAACTTTCCTAATATAAATAAGACAGTGGTAACAATAGCGCCCAGCCTTACGTCGCTCCATTTGGTTTTGGCATCTGGCAAGAATTTCAAAATCATGGCAAATATAAAGGAAATGACTAAAAATGAAATGGAGAAATTGATCGTCTCCACCACATAGTAAGCCACTCCAGAAAAAACGGTTGTAAGAAAGTCCTTGAAGAGTGCCAAAATTGTATCGAGTAAGAGCGAAACCATCATGAGGAAACCTAGCGTAATGACCAAGGCAAACGATAAAAGCCTATCAATAATGAACTTGACATATCCTCGTTGCGGCTGAGGCTTAACTTTCCATATGGCGTTGAGCGCATTCTGAATGGATACAAACACGGTAGTGGCACTGAATAGCAGCGTGGCTACCCCCACAATGGTGGCAATAGTGCCCGAAGAAGATTGGTTGGCATTTTCTATGATGCGCTGTATTTCTAAAGCACTCTTAGAGCCCACAAAATCCCTTATTTGTTGATAAAGTTCTCCGGTGACAGCTTCCCGTGCAAAGAAGCGGCCTGCTACGGCTACAATAATTAACAAAGTAGCAGGCAAGGAAAAGATCGTATAAAAAGCAATGCTGGCAGCGTAGAGCATGGGATTGTCTTCAAGAAATCGTACCCATACATCTTTTGCTATTTTTATAAATCCTGGCGTTTGGACTTTCATTTTTAGTGCTCTTAAAGAATCTTTATGCAGAAGCTGTTTCTTTCCAAATCACATTGACTCGCACAAACGAGCAAAAAAATAAGCATCTTCTGACGCTTATTTTTTTGATGTCTTACTTTTGAAGGTTGTTTTAAGCCTTTTTGTCGGCAACGATATACCCTATTTTAGGCTTTCAGATAATGCTTCAAATTTGGTTTAAGCCCCTCGTATTAACCTCAATAGTATAGCGATAACAGCAATGACCAATAAAATATGGATCAAGCCACCTGCACTATACGCAAAAAAACCAACTGCCCATCCAATGATTAAGATAATAGCAATTAAATATAATAAGCCTCCCATGATTATAAGTTTTAGTTGAACATGTATTAAAAAAGATTAGACGCTTCGTCCAGTAATTAATCTCCAAACAACCGCTATTATGGCGATTACCAATAAGATATGGATGAGACCACCCGCACTGTAGGCAAAAAAACCAATCGCCCAAGCGATAATGAGAATTACGGCAATTAACCATAGTATGCTATTCATGATAAAAGTGTTTATAGTGAGAAATAAAAAAATTCATGATCAAACTTGCATTGTTCAATAAACTTTAAAAGATATGATTTTGTTATGAGGAAGTTTTTTAAGCCTAGATTAAACCTAGATATTTTAGGAAGGAAACATTTTGTGGCGCAGCTGAATCGACCTAAAAACAGAAAAGCAAAAGTTCATAAATTCAATGCCATGTAATATTCGTATATTAAAATTTTAAAATAATTTATAATATTAGTTTAATTTTAAAATTCCGATTGGATAGACACGATTTAATGAAATTAAGTGAATAGTATGTGTGAAGGTGTAACTGCTGATATATGCCTTTTGGGCTTCGATAAAGGCTTGAAACAACTTCTATGTCAGCAACTATATGAAGCAGGTTTTTCGGCTCAGGCTATAAGGGAAGGGCTTCCACATCACCAGGATGTTGAGAATAGTTCATTTCCAGTGGTTTACATTATTTGTGATGATGTTACGACCGAAGTTGTTGATTCGAAGCTTTTGTACAATGAGAAAGGGAAAAAGCTCGAGCCCCTTATTGTTATCGCTGAGGAAGAAGATACCCTCCGGGAGAAAGTCTATTATACACATGGTACTGACGATTATATTACTATTCAAGAAGTAAGCCCCCGATTGCTAAAGAAAAGTATTACCAAAGCTTTGCTGCAATATCACAGCCAACATATCAAGAACCGGCAAATACCGGCTTTGATGGAAAGTGAAAAAAGATATAGGCTTATAGCAGAAAACTCGCTCGATATTATAGCCATTTTTTCCTCAGGCTTGATTTACACATATGTTTCTCCCAGTGTAAGAAATATCCTAGGTTATGAACCCGAAGAGATGCTCTATAAGACGCCATTTCAGCTTTTTGCCGTTGAAGATGTAGAGCAATTGCCATTGAAACTCCATAAGGGTGAAAGTGGGTATGACAAGTATCATTATAGGATTAAGCATAAAAATGGACATTATGTATGGTTTGAAACATTCTTCAAATACATATATGATAAAGAAGGAAATGCGGTGCAGTTGTTGGCCACTTCAAAAGACATAACTAAGCGGAAGCGACTGTCTAAGATGCTAGAAGAAATGCAGCACTTGGCAGCAGTGGGTGCTTGGGAGTATTACTTGGATAGAGATAAAATATACGCTACAGAAGAGGTGGCCAATATCTTTGGCATTGCCAAAGATACCAGTATGGGTTTTCAGGAAGTGCTGAAAATGTTTGCCTCCACTTCCAGGAAGATGATCGAGAGGGAGCTGGGTCAAACCTTGGAATACGGGAAAAGCTGGGACATGGAACTTTCGTTTTACAACAAAAAGAAGCAAATACAATGGGTGCGGACAGTAGGGAAGGCGTATAAAACGAACGGCAGGGTATACAAAATCGGGGGCACGCTTCAGGACATCTCTGAGAAAATAAACTACGAAGAGCTCCTTTATAAAAAGCAAAGTGAGCTAAAAGCTTTCGTGGAAAATACTCCGGCAGCCATAGCCATGTTCGACAAAAAAATGCAGTATGTAGTGGCAACCAATAAATGGTGTCAAGACTACGACATCGACAATAATGAAACGCTTCAAAAGCATACAGGCATTATCCCTAAAACTTCGCATAATTGGCGAAAAGTGTTTGACAGATGCTTGATGGGGGAAATCGTGAAAAAAGAAGAGGACAAAATACTCTTTTCTAATGGTAAGGTAGAGTGGTTGAAGTGGGAAATGCGTCCATGGTATAACTATCGCAATGAAATTGGGGGAGTCATCGCAATGTCTGAGATTATCACCTCTCGAAAAGAAACCGAAGAGTTGGCTTTCAGGCAGCAACAGCGAATGAGTGAAATCTATCAGATTACATCTGATTTGATTGGAGATATTAGTGATCGGATTAGGAAGGTAATCGATAAGGCAACTTTGGCCTTGAACATGGATTGCGGCTTGTTGGGCAAGATATCGGGCAATAATTACCTGATCAGAGAATACTGTGATCCTAAGAATTTGCTTCAATTAAATACCAAGCTCTACCCGCTTGATCAGACAATATGCAATATTACCTATTCTGAACAGGGTATTTTGGCAATAGATGACCTATCGTCTTCTGAATGGTCTAACCTCTCACATGGCTTCTTTGGCGATGTCGCATCTTATATAGGTGTTACTATATGGAAGGAGGGCAATAAATACGGAACGCTTAGCTTCTTTTCAAATGCTAAACGGGTAGAGCCATTTTCTCAAGCCGACCGCGACTTTGTGCAGCTAATTGGGCAGTGGATAGGGGCAGCTATTGATAGAAGAACCTTTGAAAGGGAGTTGGTAGTAGCGAAAGAGAAAGCAGAAGATGCTACAAAGGCCAAGGCGCAGTTTGTTTCAACGATGAGCCACGAGATAAGGACGCCATTGAATGCCGTTATTGGTATCTCACATTTGCTGCTAGACCAAGACCCTAAAAAGGAACAGGTAAAAAATCTACAGACGCTCCAATACTCTGCCAATAATCTTTTAGCCTTGATCAATGACATCCTCGACTTCTCCAAAATAGAATCTGAGAAGGTGGAGCTTGAGGAAATCGAATACAATATCCGAGAGATGATGGACCGCTTACTGGCAATGTTGGAATTTAAAGCCACGGAAAAAGGCATTGACCTTGTTGTGGAAATGGATCCCATGTTGCCAAGTAATGTGAAAGGTGACCCTATTCGCCTCAACCAGATCATCACCAACTTGCTCAGCAATGCGATTAAGTTTACAGACATCGGAGGCGTTATCTTGTCGGTGCAAGTAGTGAGCCAAACGGCTACTCACATACAGACAAAATTTGCCATAACAGATACCGGAATAGGCATACCTCAAGAAAAGTTGAGCCATATTTTCGACAGCTTTGCGCAAGCGAGTACCAACACTTCCCGCCAGTATGGAGGAACAGGTTTAGGTCTAGCAATTTCAAAAAAGTTGGTAGAAATGCATGGCGGCACTATTGCTGTTGAAAGTAAGGTTGGGAAAGGTTCGAAGTTTGAAGTGAGTCTGATGCTGAGAAAGGTTGCTGCAGACTATCAAGATAATGACCGTGTTTTGCTTCAGCCTGAATCCTATGATATGGAAGGTGCCAAAGTCTTATTGGCAGAAGACAATGAAGTGAACCAAATGGTGGCCATTCAATTCCTAAAGAAAAAGGGCATTGAAGTGGACGTGGCCCGGAACGGCCTTGCTGCTCTAGAAAAAATAAAATCGAAAAAATACGACCTCGTTCTAATGGATCTTCAAATGCCGGAGATGGATGGCTACGAGGCCACTAGGCGAATCAGGGCAATGGCTGACCCTTATTTTACAGAGGTGCCTGTCATCGCCCTTACTGCCTCTACGATGTCCGAAGTGCGCAAAAAAGTAGCCGCTTCTGGCATGAGCGATTATATCAGTAAGCCTTTCTCTCCAGAAATTCTCTATCAAACCTTAGGCAAACATTTGGGTCAGATTATAGCAAAAGATGAAGGTAAGCATGGTTTGAGTAATGGGTTTGGGGAAAGGATAGCTTTTGAGAGAGTAATGGAGTTCGCTTTTGGCGATAAACCTTTTTATCTCGAACTCTTGGAAAAGATTCAGGCAGAACTACAGAACTTCAACGTAGAGTTTTTGAATAGCATTGATAACAGAGATGTTGATCATGTCGGTTTCTTGAGCCATAGACTTTCTTCTTCATTGAAAATATTAGAGCTTCATGTACTCAATGACAACATAGAAAAGATCAGGCAATTGCTTCTTAACCCTGCTAGCGATAAGGAAGTGATTGAGAAATTGGCCAGCGAGATAGACCAGCAGTGCAAAGCCGCTGTGAAAGATATGGAGGTGGAGCTGGAGAAGGTATAGGGTAGGGCTGTTAACCTAAGAAAACGCGAGCATCAAATCCCATTTCTGGAAGGTGAGCGTACAAGTTATCCACCCGTCTTCCAATGCGTTGTAAAGGCATTTGTGATCTAATTATTTATTGATTTATTTTGCCTTGGTCAGTCCCCTGTTGTCCTTCAGCATATGATAGATATTTCCATTATTATACCCGTATACAATCGCCCGGAAGAGGTTGCTGCCCTTTTATATAGCCTCACAAAACAAACGGATTCTGCATTTGAGGTGGTGGTTGTAGAAGATGGGTCAGACATCGACTGTAAGGAAATTGCAACAATTTATCGCCAGCAGCTTGACTTGGTTTACTATTGTAAGGAAAATTCTGGTCCAGGGATTTCCAGAAACTTTGGCGCAAGAAAAGCAAAGGGCAACTATTTTATTTTTTTTGATTCTGACTGTGAAATCCCTCCCGGGTATATCGACACAGTACGAAAAAAGTTGACCGAAAATTATACCGATGCCTTTGGCGGGCCTGACCGTGCCGATGCCTCTTTTACATCTGCCCAAAAGGCCATTAATTATGCCATGACCTCTTTTCTTACAACGGGTGGGATAAGAGGACAACAGAAGTCTATGGAGAAGTTTCACCCTAGAAGCTTTAATATGGGCATTTCAAAAGCGGCATTCGACAAAACAGGGGGATTTTCACCCATGCGATTTGGAGAAGATATCGATCTAAGCATTCGGATCTTTGAAGCTGGGCTTTCTGTACAGCTTATAGAAGCCGCCTATGTATACCACAAAAGAAGGACAGATTTTAGAAAGTTCTTCAAACAAGTATATAATTCAGGAATTGCGAGAATAAACTTATACAAGCTTCATCCTGACAGTTTGAAGATCGTGCATTTTTTACCATCTGTTTTCCTTGCCGGAGCAGCTGTGCTGTTTCTCTTATCATTTATCAATCTCCTATTTCTGTCCCCAATTTTGTTTTTGTCCTTACTGCTATTGATAGATGCGCTCATAAAAACGAAACAATTGATAATAGCTTTACTGTCTGTTATTGCAAGTTTTATTCAATTGTCAGGATATGGTGCTGGGTTTATAGCTGGAGTGTGGAACAGGTTAATATTGGGCAAAAAAGATTATCAGGCTTTTTCACAAACATTTTATAAATGAGGTTTGAATGCTCAATTAGGAGTAAAAGTCAGATTTTGTTTAAATCATTTTTATCTTGCAGTAAAGTTTAAAAGGGAGCTGTATGAACCGAATCAATTTTAGAGCGCATGTTTTGCCGCATTTAGTGGCGGTGATTGTTTTTTTATCATTGACTGTTGTTTTTTTTCATCCTGTTTTTCTAGAAAACAAAGAAATACGGCAACACGACATTATGCAGTGGCGTGGTGGTGCGCAGGAATTGTTGGACTTTCGTGCTGAAACCGGTGAAGAAGGACTTTGGACCAACTCGATGTTCAGCGGCATGCCAGGTTACCTGGTTAACGTGCATTTTAGTGGGGACGGCATAGCCATTGTTCATCAATTGTACAGCTTGTGGCTCCCACATCCCGTCAGTGCTATTTTTATTGCGTTGGTCAGCTTTTATATTCTCCTGCTTACATTTGGTGTACGCCCTTACTTGGCCATTGGCGGTGCCATTGCTTTTGCCTTTACCTCGTTTACGCTCATCAGTTTGGAGGCTGGCCACAATGCCAAGGTGATTGCGATAGCGTATATGCCGCTGATCTTGGCTGGAATACATCTTGCCTTCAGGCAGTATAGGTTTCTAGGCTTCTCCCTTACTGCCCTAGCCATGGCACTGCAATTGAATGTAAACCATTTGCAGATAACGTATTATTTATTGCTGATAGTGCTGATTTACGGTGCTGTCATGCTTTATAATGCCTATAAAGAAAAGACCCTAAAGCAATTCTTTGGGACTATATTGATTTTGGTCGGTGCGGTGATATTGGCTCTGGGTGCCAATGCTGGAAGAATATTGACCACCTTAGAATACAGTGGATATTCCATTAGAGGAAAATCGGAGTTGACGCTTCAGCAGGGAGCAGAGTCAGGCAGTGGATTGGACCGCGACTATGCATTTCAATGGAGCAATGGCATTGGAGAGACCATGACATTGCTCATTCCGAGCTTTTACGGAGGAGCAACACAGGAAAATGTCGGAGTAAATTCCAATTTAGGAGAAGCGCTATCCCGTAATAATATTCCTCCAGCGCAGGTACAGCAAGCTACTGAAAGCGCCCCTACCTATTGGGGCGATCAACCTATGACGGCAGGGCCTGTTTATGCCGGAGCAGTCGTCATATTCTTGTTTGTGCTGGGGATATGCTTTGCCGAAAAGAAATATGTGTATTGGCTCGTAAGTGCGGTGGTGCTTTCCATTATGCTCAGTTGGGGAAAGAACTTCGAGACTTTCAACTACTTTATGTTCGATTATTTCCCTGGCTACAACAAGTTCAGGGCTGTGACAATGGCATTAAACATTGCCCTGCTTTGCATGCCGTTGCTAGGCTTCTTGGGCTTAGAAAGGCTACTGAGAAATGGTTTTAATACAAAGGCGCAAAAGAGGCTTTTGATATCCTTTGGGGTTACAGGTGGTCTTTCTCTCCTGTTTTTCCTTTTTGCCGGTATGTTTAGTTTTAATGGAGCAGTGGATGCTCAATTGGCGGGTTATCCTTCATGGTACCTCAATGCCCTGAAAGCAGACAGAGAAGCTATGATGCGTGGTGATGCCATACGTTCTTTTATTTTCATCGGACTTGCTGCAGGCCTGATCTGGTTTTATTTGAAAGGAAAGTTAGGTGTTAACCTTACAGTTTTTGGTGTTGGACTCCTGGTGCTGATAGACCTTTGGGCGGTTGATAAAAGATATTTGACGGATGACAACTATGTACGGCCTACGAGAAATGCTTTCTTTGAAGCCACCCCTGCGGACCAGCGCATATTGGCAGATCAAGCCGCACATTATCGGGTACTCAATCTACAGAATCCATGGAACGATGCTCGAACCTCCTATTTCCACAAATCCATAGGGGGCTACCACGGTGCCAAGATGCGGCGATACCAAGACCTGATCGACCGGTGCATCAATCCTGAGATCGGAAGACTCATTCAGGATTTTCAATCCGGAAGCCCCAACTTTGAAAGTTATGGCGTGTTGAACATGCTCAATACAAAATACCTATTGGCAGGTAGCGAGGCCGAAAGTGTAATTGAAAATGCAGCAGCTCATGGCAATGCTTGGTTTGTAGAGAATGTGGTGAAAGTAAACAGTCCTGATGAAGAAATTGCCGAAACATGTAAGTTGCACTCAGGGCGCACCGCTGTGATAGATGCCTCAAAATTTGATGTCAACCAAACGGAATTTGCTCAGGGAACGATCACCCTTGAGGCGTATCAACCTAACAAGATGGTTTATAAGGCAGATGTGTCAGGAGATGGATTAGCTATATTTTCTGAGATTTACTATCCAGAAGGTTGGGAAGCGACCATAGATGGCCAGGAAGCAGAAATCCTGCGCGCCAACTATGTGCTTAGAGCTTTGGAAATTCCCCAAGGCCAGCATGCGATAACCTTTACATTCGAGCCCCAATCCTTTGTGATGGGGAATAGAATGATGGCCATTTCCTTTATCATTATCGTACTAGCGTTTTTGGGGAGTGTCGGATGGTGGTTTA